>CAZWUR010000042.1:0-37901 GCA_964637205.1 uncultured Rubrivivax sp. | reverse complement strand
CTTGCTGCCTGCGCGCAAACGCAAGGCTTCGCTTGTGACACAGTAAGACTAGCGCGTCGCAGCTTATCCTCGCGCCTATGACCCCCTTCGTGCGCGAAGCCGGCAGCGGCCCGACGGTGATCTGCCTGCACTCCAACGCCAGCACCTCGGCCCAGTGGCGTGGGCTGATGGACCTGCTGACGCCTGACTTCCACGTGCTGGCGCCCGACCTGCTGGGTGCCGGGCGCAGCGCCGCCTGGCCGGTGGTGGCAGGCGCGCGTATGCAGCACGAACTGGATGCGCTGGCGCCGACGATCGAAGGCGCAGGTGAGCGCCCGCACCTGGTCGGCCATTCCTACGGCGCGGCGCTGGCGCTTCGCATCGCCTTGACCTGGCTCGGACGCATCGCATCACTCGTGCTGTTCGAGCCCACGCTGTTCCAGCTGCTGAACCGGCCCGGGCCCGGCGATCCGGCGGCCACCGGCATTGCCGCCACGGCCACCGCCGCGATGGCTGCGACAGACCGCGGTGACCTCGGCGCGGCGGCCCACGGCTTCATCGACTACTGGATGGGCCCGGCAGCTGGGACGCGATGCCCGAAGCCCGGCGCGGCCCGGTGACCGAGTCGATGCGGCCCATCCGGCAACGGACCGACGCCATCTTTGCCGAGCCCTGGTCGCTGGCCGAACTGGCGGCGTTGCGGCTGCCGGTGCTGCTGCTGGGGGGTAGCGCCTCGCCGGCTTCGGCGGCCGATCTGTTGCCGATCCTGACGCGGGCGCTGCCACGGGCCAGGCTGGAGCGCCTGCCCGGGCTGGGCCACATGGCACCGGTCACGCACCCGCAGGCGGTCAACCCGCTGATCGCTGCCTTCCTGCGCAGCCCGCCGTGATGGCCGGTCGGGCCCGCGGGCGCTGACCTGCCCGTTCAGCGCACCGAAGGTTCGCGCAAGGCCCGCGCGGCGTCGGCCACCAACCGGGGCCCCTGGTAGATGAGGCCCGTATAGATCTGCACCAGGTCGGCACCGGCCTGGATCTTGGCGACCGCATCGCCCGCACTCATCACGCCGCCGACACCGATGATGGGAAAGCCGACCCCCAAGGCTGCGCGCAAGGCGCGGATCACCCGGTTGCTGGCCTCGAACACCGGCCGGCCCGACAGGCCGCCCACCTCGTCGGCGTGCGGCAGACCCTTGACGGCGTCGCGCGCGATGGTGGTGTTGGTGGCGATGACGCCGTCCAGGCCGTGGCGCTGCAGCGTGGCGGCGATGAGCCCGATCTGCGCATCGTCCAGGTCAGGGGCGATCTTCAGGAACATCGGCACGCGCCGGCCATGCCGCTGGGCCAGTACTTCGCGGCGCTGCGTCAACACGCCGAGCAGGGCGTCGAGCGCGGCGTCGGACTGCAGCGCGCGCAGGTTCTTCGTGTTCGGGCTCGAGATGTTGACGGTGACGTAGTCGGCGTGCGCATAGACGCCGTCCAGGCCGGCCAGATAGTCGTCGGCGGCGCGCTCGATCGGTGTCGCGGCGTTCTTGCCGATGTTCAGGCCGAGGATGCCGCCGCGGGCGCGAAAGCTGCGCGCGCCTCGCACATTGGCCAGGAAGGCCTCCAGGCCCTGGTTGTTGAAGCCCAGGCGGTTGATCAGCGCCTGCTGCGCCGGCAGGCGGAACATGCGCGGCTTGGGGTTGCCCGGCTGGGCCTTCGGCGTCACCGTGCCGACCTCGATGAAACCGAAGCCCATCGCGCCCAGGCCGTCGATGCAGCGGCCGTTCTTGTCCAGCCCGGCGGCCAGGCCGACACGGTTCGGGAAACGCAGGCCGGCCAGCGCGATGGGGTCGTCGACGCGGGTCTGCGACCACAGGCACATCGCCGGCGTGTTCTGCAGCCGCGCGATCGCGTCCAGCGTCAGCTCGTGCGCCTGTTCCGGGTCCAGCCCGAAGAGGAAGGGGCGCGTCAGCGCATAGGGGATCAGGGCCATGTCAGTGGCGCCCGGCCGCCCGAAGCCATTGACGGCCCCCTCGGGGGGCAGCGAGCGAATGTGAGCGTGGGGGTTTTATCCGGGTGGCGCCCGGCGGCCGCCAGCAGCCATTGACGGCCCCAAGGCCGTGAAGAGGCCCCTTCGGTGCCTCCGGGGGCAGCGAGCGAAAGCGAGCGTGGGGGTCGGATCATTCGGAGATTGTCTCAGCCCGATAATGCGTGGACCCCAACCTCGCTGCGCTCGGGTCCCCCGAGGGGCCGTCGGCTCCTTCGGATCGGCCGGGCGGGACCGACATGCATCAGGACGATCTCAAACGGCTGGTCGCCGTCGCCGCGCTGCCCCATGTGGTGGAGGACGGCTGGCTCGGTGTCGGCACCGGCAGCACGGTGAACCATTTCATCGATGCGCTGGCGGCCTCGGGCAAGCGCATCCGCGGCGCGGTCAGCAGCAGCGAGGCGAGCACCGCGCGGCTGCGTGCGCATGGCATCGAGGTCATCGACGCGGCGGCGGTGGACCGGCTGCCGGTCTACATCGACGGCGCCGACGAGATCGACGCGCGCGGCCACATGATCAAGGGCGGTGGCGCGGCGCTGACGCGCGAGAAGATCGTCGCCGACCTGGCCGCGCGTTTTGTCTGCATCGCCGATGAGTCCAAGCTCGTCGACGTGCTGGGCCGCTTCCCGCTGCCGGTGGAGGTGATCCCGATGGCCGCGCCGCAGGTGGCGCGGCGGTTTGCCGCGCTCGGCGGGCAGGCGGCGCTGCGCCTGGGCGTGCTCACCGACAACGGCCATCCGATCCTCGACGTGCGCGGGCTCGCGATCACGGACCCGCTGGCGATGGAGACCGAGATCAACCAGTGGCCCGGGGTCGTCTGCGTCGGGATCTTCGCCCGCCACCGCGCCCGAGTGGCCTTGCTCGGCACGCCGCAAGGGGTTCGCACCCTGGATTTCTGAACTATCCTCAAGGCCCGACAGCTCAAGGCCCGACAGCCTCAACCCAGCAGCACAAGGAACGGCATTGGCCAAACCCAACTATTCGTTCGAGAAGCGCCAGCGAGAACTGGCCAAGAGGAAGAAGAAAGAAGAAAAGGCCGCCAAGAGGGCCGGCGGCGGTGGCGAGGAAGAGATGAATCCGAACGACGCCGCAATGTCCCTGGGCGGGCGCGGGCCCGACACCGCCACCGAGTCCGAAGCGACGACCGACACGTCGGTGCCCGGCAAGGCCTGAACCTCGGGCCACGCGCCGCCCTGGCGCCTCAACCCGGCCGCCGCGTGCGCCGCACCAGCCAGCGTGCCGGATCGACCGCATCACGCAGGCGCGACGGCACCGGCACCGGCCCCGCGGTCACCCAGGCCGCCAGCAGGCGGCCGGCGAGCGGGCCCCAGCTCAGCCCGCGCGACCCCAAGGCACTCAATACGAACAGCCCCGGCTCGCGCAGGATGTGCCGCGCCTGCGTGTGCCCGGCCGCGTCGCGTGCCGGCACGGCGCCGATGATCGGCAGCCGGTCGGGCGTGTTGACGCGCCAGCCGACGCGGCCGTCGGTGGCCGGCGGTGCCGCCCAGCCGCACAGGGCCTGCAGGCGTGCCCGGTTGAAGGCGTCGTCGGTCTCGCGCAGCGCCGGTTCTTCGTCGCCTGGCGCGTTGCTGGCGCCGGCGAGCAATCGTCCGTCGTCGAGCCTCAGCAGGTAGCCTTCGCCGGCCAGCGGCAGGCGCGGGCGAGGCGCGCACGCGGTGTGCGCCGGCCACAAGCCGAGTTGCCCGCGCGCGCGGGCCAGCGGCCAGCCGGCTTCGGGCCAGAGCCGGGCGGCCTCGGCCGCGTTGGCCAGCACCAGGGTGCCGGTTTCGCCGAGCACGGCGTCGTGCGCGTCGAACAGCCACCAGCGATCGCCGCGGCGCTGAATGCGGGCCACGCTGCTGTCGCCAAGGAAGGGCACGCCTTCCAGCAGGTATTCCACGACAGCCGGCGGCGAGACCCAGCCGCCGCCGGGGAAATGCCAGGCGGCACGCTGCAGCGGCAGGCCGGCGCGTGCCGACGCGGCTGCCGGGTCGAGCGCCTGCACATGGTCCGCGGTCAGCCCCAGGTCTTGCGCCAGGGCCTGCAGCGCCGAAGCCTGGGTGTCGGCGTCGACCAGGCGCAGCAGGCCGTCGATGCGGCCCGGCACCCGGCCGGCGCTGATCCAGGGCCGCAGCGTGCGTTCGGCCAGCAGGGCCGCGGCACGGTGCAGGCGCGCATGTGCGCCGTCGCCGGCGGCGACGCTGCCGTGGAACAGGCCGCCCGGGTTGCCCGAGGCTTCCTGCGCCGGCCGCGCATGGCGGTCCAGCACCGTGACCGACCAGCCCTGGGCCGCCAGGCCGTGCGCGGCCCAGGCGCCGGCCAGGCCGGCGCCGAGCACCAGGGCCTGCCCGGGCGTGGCGCTGCGCGCCGGTCGCAGGCGCACGCCGGGCCGGGGTGCGAAGACGGCGCGCAGGGTTTCGCGCTTGGCGCCGAAACCCGGCACCCGCTCGACCGCGAAGCCGGCCGCCTGCAGGCCGTCGCGCACGCACCTTGCCACCGTCCAGCTCGCCGCCGTGGCCCCCGGTGCGGCGCGGCGCGCCAGGGCCTTCAACAAGGCCGGGTCCCACATCGCCGGGTTGCGGTCGGGGGCAAAGCCGTCGAGGTAGAAGGCGTCGGCGGCGAGGTCGAGTTCCTTGATCACCGCGCCGACCTGGCCGAAGACGAGCAGCAATTGCACCTGGCCGTCGTCGAAGTCGACCGGGTGCCAGCCGGCCATCGCCGGCGGCCAGGCCTGCTGCAGCGCGGCGTCGAGCGCCGGTGTCGCCGAACCGGCGGCGGCACGTGCCAGGTCGGCCGTGGTCGGCGGGTGGGCGTCGATGCCGACATAGTGCAGGCGGGCGGGCCGCTGCGGGTCGGCGCGCCAGGCGGCCCAGGTGGCGAGGAAGTTGCGCCCGAGGCCGAAACCGGTTTCGAGCACGGTGAAATCGGGCCGCCCGGCCCAGCGTGCCGGCAGGCCGTTGCCGGCCAGGAACACCGCCTGGGCCTGCGCCGCGGCACCCACCCGCGGGTGGTAGCAGTCGCCGAAGTCGGGCGCCTGCGCCACGCCGTCGGCGTCGAAGACGATGTGCGCCGGCCGCAGGGCGCTCATCGGGCCGTGCTGCAGGCGGCCAGGGCCGCCAGCCAGGCCAGCAGCGGCGCACGCACGGCGGCGAGTTGCCGGTAGGCCAGCACCGCCGGGCTCATCGAGGCGACGGCGGCGTGCAGCGCGGCGGCGCGCGCGGGGCTGTGAATGGCTTCGGCCAGGGGCTGCAGCTCGACGCCGATCATGAACACGGCCAGGCCCTGCGCCGGCAGGGGCAGGAAGGTCTGGCGCTCGGTGCGCCACCAGGCGCCGGCCGGCCAGGCCGCGGCGATGCCGGCCGGCCAGCGCTGCGGGTCCAGGTGGGCCGGGTGGGCATGCAGTCGCGAATGGCCGGTGATCGTCCAGACGAAGCGCTCCCAGCGCGCATCCGCATGCACCTGGCCGCTGACCAGCTGCACCAGATGCGCGGTCGCGCGCTGCAGGAGCTGTGCATCGGCCACCGGCGCATGCACTTCGGCCAGGGGCAGGCCGACCTTGGTTTCGGGGGCCCAGTGCGAGGGCAGGGCCACCGCCAGCCAGGGCAGGGTGGTGTCGCGCGCGTCGAGCAGGGCGAAGTCCTCGGCGAAGGCCAACGACAGCAGGCCGGCCAGGCGCCAGGCCGGCGGCAGCCGGCGCAGGCAGCGCACGATCTCGTCGCCCAGGCCGAAAGGGCCGGCGGCTTCGTGGCGCAGCTCGTCGCCGTCCACCGCCGTGCCCAGCGCCGTCGCGCAGCGGCCGTCCCAGGCGAAGGTCTGCGGGTGTTCGGCGGCGGCGTGCGCGGCCAGCGCGTGCAGTGCAGGGGCGGCGTCGAAACCGTCGCGCGCGCACAGCGCCAGGGGCGCGAAGGCGCCGAGCACGGCGAGCTTCTCGCGCTGGTGGCGCGAACCCGGCGCAAGCGGCGTCAGTTGCGGCGCACCCGTGGCCAGCCGGCGCAGGCCGGGCTGCATGCGAAAGGGCGCGCTGACCGCGGCGTCGAAATCGAATGTCATCGCCAAAGACAAGGGGCAGCCGAAGCTGCCCCGATTGTGGCGTCGAAGGCGCTCAGACCCGCTTGCGGTACTCGTGCGTGCGGGTGTCGATCTCGATCTTGTCGCCGTTCTCGACGAACAGCGGCACGGCAACATCAAAACCGGTGCCGACCAGCTTGGCCGGCTTCATGACCTTGCCCGAGGTGTCGCCCTTGACGGCCGGCTCGGTCTCGATCTCGCGCACCACGGTGGTCGGCAGTTCGACCGAGATCGCCTTGCCGTCGTAGAACACGACCTCGACGGTCATGCCGTCTTCGAGGTAGCTGATGGCGTCGCCCATGTTCTCGGCCTCGACCTCGAACTGGTTGTACTCGGCGTCCATGAAGGCGTACATCGGGTCGGCGAAGTAGGAGTAGGTGCACTCCTTCTTGTCGAGCACGATCTGCTCCATCTTGTCGTCGGCCTTGTAGACGAGTTCCGAACCGGCGCCGTTGAGCAGGTTCTTCATCTTCATGCGCACGGTGGCGGCACCACGGCCGCCGCGGCTGTATTCGGTCCGGAGCACGACCATCGGGTCCTTGCCCTGCATGATCACGTTGCCGGCGCGGATTTCCTGAGCGAGTTTCATGAACGCTGTCCTGGGGGGGTGGGGCTGGGGCGCGGTCAGGGGCGCCGCGCAAAGCCCTTGATTCTAGCGCGCGCCGGGTAGTTTCCCGCAGACGAAGTCCAGCAATGCCGTCGTGAGGTCGGTCTGCGTGCACAGTGCGTCATGCCAGACTTCGGTGGCCACGCGCCAGGCGGCTTCATCCGGCCAGCGCGCCGGCCAGGGGCCGAAACCGTTCCAGGCACGCCATAGCGCGCGCACCTCGGCCGCGGGCTGCAACTGGTCGAGCAGGGCTTCGAGCTTGTGCCGGTGTGCGCCGTCTTGCTGTGGGTAGATGTGCCAGACGAAGGGCGCGCCGGCCCAGATCGCGCGCACCAGGGAGTCCTCGCCGCGCACGATGTTGAGCTCGGCCGACCAGAGCAGCCGGTCGAAGCCGGCCTGGTCCACAAACGGCAGCTGCCGTCCGCGAGGCGTGTCCAGGGCCTGCGCCGGGCCGGGGCAGAGCCAGAGTTCACCGTCGAAAGCCTCGGCCAGCCGCGCCAGCGCGGGCGTGGCGTAGCTGAACACCAGCGCACGCCGGGGGCCCGGCGGGCGGGCGAAAGCCTGGCGCGCCGCCAGCAGGCCCGGTTCGCGCAGCAGCCCGCCGGTGGCCGGCGTGAAGCCGGGGAAAAAAAAGAACTTTGTCAGGCCGTTGGCCTGCGGCGAAGGCAGGCCGTGGGTGCGTTCGACCCAGGCTTCGGCGCTCAGGTATTCGAGGTTGATCCAGACCGGTGCGGCGGGTTGCCGTGCGGCCATGCGCGCGACGAAAGCCGGCGGCGGGTTGCAGCCGAAGGCCTCGACCACCACCTCGCCCGGCTCGCCGGCTGCGTAGAAGGCGCCGACCGTGACCCCGGCTGCGCCCTCGGGCGCCATCCAGCGCAGTGCCGAATCGTCGTCCACCCACAGGCGCACCGTCGCGCCGCGCGCGGCGAGGTCGGCGGCCAGGCGCCAGCACACGCCGATGTCGCCGTAGTTGTCGATGACGCGGCAGAACAGGTCCCAGCGCATCGGACCATGATACGAAGGGCCAAGGTCGACAGGCCACAATCGCAGCTGCGATGACCGAGACTGCCGAGCCCGTTCCCGAGCCGACCCCCGACCCGCGCCACCGGCTGCTCGCCGAGGTGGCCGCGCTGCCGTCCCTGCCCGGCGTCTACCGCTACTTCGACGCCGCCGACAAGCTGCTCTATGTCGGCAAGGCGCGCAACCTGAAGAAGCGTGTCTCGAGCTACTTCCACAAGGACCATGGCGGCACGCGCATCGGCAGCATGGTGGGCCGCATCGTGCGCCTCGAGACCACGGTGGCGCGCAGCGAGGCCGAGGCGCTGCTGCTCGAGAACAACCTGATCAAGACGCTGCACCCGAAGTTCAACATCCTGTTCCGGGACGACAAGAGCTACCCCTATCTGAAGATCACCGGCACGCCGACCGCCGCCGGTGAAGGCGCCCCCGCGGCTGCACGCTTCCCGCGCGTGGCCTACTACCGCGGCGCGGTCGACCGCCGACACCGCTACTTCGGCCCCTATCCGAATGCCTGGGCCGTGAAGCAGACGATCCAGCTGGTGCAGAAGGTGTTTCGCCTGCGCACCTGCGAAGACACGGTCTACAACCACCGCACGCGGCCCTGCCTGCTCTACCAGATCCAGCGCTGCACCGCGCCCTGCGTCGGTTTCATCGCGCAGGCGGACTACGCGCGCGACGTGCGCGACGCCGAGCGTTTCCTGCTCGGCGATGTCGACGCCGTGGTGCACGACCTGCAGGCGCAGATGATGGGCTGGGCCGAGGCCCTGGAGTTCGAAAAGGCCGCCGAGCTGCGCGACCGCATCGCCGCCCTGTCCAAGGTGCTGCACCAGCAGTCGATGGACGAGAGCAGCCTGTCGGCAGCCGACCGCGACGTCGACGTGCTTGCGGTCAAGGTCGCCGGAGGCCGCGCCTGCGTGAATCTGGCGATGGTGCGCGGCGGCCGCCATCTGGGCGACCGGGCCTACTTCCCGGCGCAGGTGGACGAAGGCACGGCCTTCGCTGCCGAGGATGTCGAAGCCATCGGCGAGTCGGTGACGCCCTCGGCGCGCCGCGCGCCCGAAGTCCAGGTGCTCGAGGCCTTCGTCGCCCAGCACTACGTCAGCCAGGCCCTGCCGCCGCAGCTGGTCACGAGCCATGCGATCGACGAGACCCTGCTGGCCCTGCTGGCCGATGCCGGCAAGACCCGCGTGCGCGTCGTGCACCAGCCGCGCGAACAGCGCCGCATCTGGCTGGAGATGGCGGTCAAGGGCGCCGAGCTGGCGCTGGCGCGGCTGCTGTCCGAAGAAGGCTCGCAGCGCCAGCGCACGCGCGCCCTGGCCGAGGCCCTGGACCTCGGCGTCGAGGACCTGGACACCCTGCTCATCGAGTGTTTCGACATCAGCCACACCGCCGGCGAGGCCACCCAGGCCTCCTGCGTGGTCTTCCAGCAGCATGCGATGCAGAGCAGCGAGTACCGGCGCTTCAACATCGCCGGCATCACGCCGGGCGACGACTATGCGGCGATGCGCCAGGTGCTGACCCGGCGCTACGCCAGGCTGGCCGAGGCCACGGCGAACGCATCGAGCCCAGGCCGGGCCGTTGGCAAGCAGCGCCTGCCCGACCTGGTGCTGGTGGACGGCGGCCGCGGCCAGGTGAGCATGGCGCGCGAGGTGTTCGAGGAACTGGGGCTCGACCTGTCGCTGATCGTCGGCGTCGAGAAGGGTGAAGGCCGCAAGGTGGGGCTCGAAGAACTGGTCTTTGCCGACGGCCGGCCCAAGGTCCAGCTGGGGCATGATTCGGCCGCGCTGATGCTGGTGGCGCAGATCCGCGACGAGGCGCACCGTTTTGCGATCACCGGCATGCGCGCCCGGCGCGCCAAGCTGCGCACCGGCGGCAGCGCGCTGGAGGACATCCCCGGCGTGGGGCCGCGCAAGCGGGCGAGCCTGCTGCAGCGCTTTGGCGGTGTGCGCGGCGTGGGCAATGCGAGCGTGGACGACCTGGCCGGCGTCGACGGCATTTCGAAGGAACTGGCCGAGGAGATCTACCGTGCCCTGCACTGAACGGCTGCTCGCCTGGGCGGCCCGTGCGCTGGCGGCGAGCGGCGCCCTGTGGCTGGCGGGCTGCGCCACCCCGCCGCCACCGGCCGCGCCGGCGCCGACGGCGGTGCCGACACCGTCGCCGAGGCCCGCGCCCGGGCCCGCGCCCGGGACCACGGCACGTCCGGCATTGCCGCCCCCGGTGCGCGCCCGCGACTGGGACGATTTCAGGCGCCACGCCGCCTTGCGCATCGTGGCCGCCAACCCGGGCCTGACCTATGACGGCCCGGTGCAAGAGCCGCTGCTGGCGATCCCGGTGCTGGAGCTCGAGCTCGACGGCGACGGCGCGGTGCGCCATGTGCGCGTGCTGCGCTACCCGACACAGGCCAAGGACACCACCGAGCTGGCGGTGCAGGCCGTGCGACGCGCCGGGCCCTTCGGCTCGGTGGCGCACCTGCCGCGGCCCTGGAAGTTCGTCGAGGTCTTCCTCTTCAACGACGATCGGCGTTTCAAGCCGCGCACGCTCGACGACTAGGGCCTGTTCACACTACGGGAAGGGAGCGCGTTGACGACCAGAAGGGCCGCAGACAAGGCGCGAACCGCAGCCGGGGGCATCCCCCGGCGAGGATTCGCAACGCGGTATGCGGCCTTTCTGGTCGCAACCCGAAGGGAAGGCCTGTGCAAACGGGCCACTTGTCGTTGCATCGCTTGCCCGCACACCCGTGCGGGCTGCGCGCTGCGCCTGGATTGGTGGCCCGTTTGCGCGGGCCTTCGCGCCCCTTCTCGCAGTGTGAACAGGCCCTACCGCCCATCGCAGAGAATCGCCCCATGTTCATGAACCTGCCGACCCTGCTGACCTGGGCGCGCATCGTCGCGATCCCGCTGATCATCGGCGTGTTCTATCTGCCGCTGGACGCCGCGACGCGCAACCTCATCGCCACCGTGATGTTCGTGGTCTTCGCGCTCACCGACTGGGCCGACGGCTACCTCGCGCGCAAGCTCAACCAGACCTCGGCCTTCGGTGCCTTCCTCGACCCGGTGGCCGACAAGTTCCTCGTCTGCGCCTCGCTGCTGGTGCTGGTGCATCTGGCGCGCGCCGATGTCTTCGTCGCGCTGATCATCATCGGCCGCGAGATCGCGATCTCGGCGCTGCGCGAATGGATGGCGCAGATCGGCGCCGCACGCAGCGTTGCCGTGCACATGCTGGGCAAGGTCAAGACCACGGTGCAGATGGTGGCGATCCCCTTCCTGCTCTACGACGGCTCGCTGTTCGGCCTCATCGACACCCGGATCTGGGGCAGCGTGCTGATCTGGATCGCTGCCGTGCTGACGGTGTGGTCGATGGTCTACTACCTGCAGCGCGCGCTGCCGGAGATTCGCGCCAGGGTCAAATGATCTTCTGCGCATGAACGATTCGCCCTGGATCCGGGCCATGCCGATGATCTTCGTCGGCATCTGGAGTACCGGATTCGTCGTCGCGCGCTTCGGCATGCCGCATGCGCCGCCGCTGTCCTTCCTGGCCTGGCGCTACCTGCTGTCGGTGGCAGCCTTCGGGCTGTGGGTTCTGTGGTCGCGCCCGGCCTGGCCGCAGGGCCGGGCGCAATGGGTCTGGCTGGCCCTGGTCGGCGTGCTGCTGCACGGTGGTTACCTGGGCGGGGTCTGGTCGGCCGTCAAGCTCGGGCTGGGCGCCGGCACCACGGCGCTGATCGTCGGCCTGCAGCCGGTGCTGACCGCGCTGTGGGTCTCCTGGTCGGGCAGCGAACATCGCGTCGCGCCGCGCCAGTGGCTGGGTCTTGCGCTCGGCCTGGCCGGCCTGATGCTGGTCGTCTGGCACAAGCTCGGCGTCGGCGAGGTGACGGCGGCCAACGTCGCGCTCGCGCTGCTGGCGCTGGCCAGCATCACCGCCGGCACCCTGGTTCAGAAGGCCCGGGTTGCGCCCTGCGACGTGCGCACCGCGAACATGGTGCAGCTGATGGCGGCGTTCGCCGTCACCCTGCCGCTGGCCCTGCTGCTCGAGAGCGAACCGATCCGGCTGCATCCGGAACTGGTCGGTGCGATGGCCTGGTCGGTGCTTGTGCTCACCCTGGGCGGCAGCTCGCTGTTGTACCTGCTGATCCAGCGCGGCGCGGCCACCCGCGTGAGCAGCCTGATGTACCTCGTGCCACCCTGCACCGCCCTGCTCGCCTGGCTGATCTTCAGCGAGGCGCTGACCGTCGGCGTGCTGCTCGGCCTGCTGCTCGCCGCGGCCGGTGTCGGGCTCGTGGTGCGCAGCCCGGTGGCACGCTGATCGGGATGATGTTTGCGCTGGGTCAAGCCTGTTTTTGCGGGTTTTCCCCCGCGTTTCGGGGTTTGATCCGGCGCTCGGTGGGGCCCGGCGTCGGCGCCTGTGCATAGAATCATCCGGCCCCTTGACACCCGGGGCGACCGACGGATTTAATCATTCGAACCGGTGTCGGAGCCCGTCTCGTCGGGTCTGTCCTGCCGACCGCCGCATCCTCCGCCACCCAGACCGTCACCGAACTCGGCACCAGACCCGAGCCCGGCCAGGCACATCATCAGGGGACCCCGCAAGTGAACAAGACCGAGTTGATCGAACACATTGCCACGCAGGCCGACATCTCCAAGGCCGCCGCCACGCGCGCCCTGGATGCCTTGATCGGCGGCGTGAAGACCGCGCTCAAGAAAAACGGCAGTGTTGCGATCGCCGGCTTCGGCACCTTCGCGGTCACCAAGCGCGCCGCCCGCACCGGCCGCAACCCGCGCACCGGTGCCCCGATCAAGATCAAGTCGGCCAAGGTGCCGAAGTTCCGTCCCGGCAAGGCGCTGAAGGACCATTTGAACTGAGCGTTTCCCCGGGTGCTTAGCTCAGCCGGTAGAGCGGCGCCCTTACAAGGCGTAGGTCGGCGGTTCGAACCCGTCAGCACCCACCAATAAAATCAAGCACTTAGCTTCGATTTGCCGGCTCACAGAGCGGCGCGATAGACCCCTAGGGCAACGGTAGGGCAACGGCGGCAGGGGGTCCGCCTCAGACGAACGAGAACCCCTCGGTCTCGTACCGGCTCGCCTTCTCTTCCTGCGCTTCCATCGCCCGGCCCAGCGCCATGAGCGCGGCGACGATGCCGTCGATCCGCTCGGTGCTCCTGGCCTTGTCCGGCTTGACGTTGCCGGCCGGGTCTTGCGTCACCGACACGTTGCTCGCCATCCACCGGAGCACCGGGTTTCCGCCGTGCGTGATCTCGCGGCCGAGGATGCGCCGCTCGAGTTCCTTGGCCGGCGACGACATCGACGCGAAGCCCTGGCCGAAGCCCACCATCTCGAACCCGTCGCCGGTGAGCTGGGTCGCGAGCTGGGTCGCGTTCCATCGGTCGATGGCGATCTCCTTGATCTGGTACTTCGTGCCGAGCTCGTTGACCTTGGCCCGAATCACCTCGTAGTCGATCACGCTGCCGTCGGTGGCCTCGATCCACCCTTCGCGCTGCCATACGTCATAGGGCACGCGGTCGCGCCTAGCCCGCTTGTGGATGCCCTCGGCCGGCACCCAGAAGAACGGCAGCAGATGCACCTTCGAGCCGATTGGGAAGGCGAGCACCAGCGCGGTGATGTCGGTCGTCGTCGACAGGTCCAGGCCGGCGAAGCAGGCCCGGCCGGCGAGGTCCGGCGGCGCCTCGGCGCAAGCGTCCCACTCGTGCATGGGCATCCAGCGCGTGTCCTGCTCGGTCCAGATGTTGAGCAGCAGCCGCTTGAAGGCGTTCTCGTAGCTGGGCAGCTGTGCGGCCTTCTCGCACTCGGCGGCGAAGTATTCCTCCTTGACCGATACACCGAGGCCGGGGTGAGCCTTGCGCCAGGTCGCCGGGGCTTTCCAGTCATCGTCCGGCGAGGCCTCGTAGATCACCGGCAGAAAGGCCGGCGCGTCGAGGATGCCGTCGCGCACCTTGCAGGCGTAGTCGTAGAGCTCGTAGCAGAGCGAGTGCCGGTCATAGCCTGCCGTTGTGATGGCTACTGTCAACGGTTGCCGCCTCGCGCCGGTCGAGGTTGTCAGAACGTCCCACAGTTCGCGGTCGGGCAGGGCATGCACCTCGTCGACCACGATGCCGTGGGCAGACAGGCCATGCTTCGTGTAGGCCTCGCTCGACAGCACCTTGTAGCTCGACGCCGTGCTCGGCACCGTCAGCGCCCGCTTGAAGGGCTGCACGCGCTTGCGGATGGCCGGCGCGGCGTCGGCCATCTGCTTCGCCATCTCGAACACGATGGCGGCCTGTTCGCGGTCGGCGGCTGCGCTGTAGACCTCGGCACCAGGCTCGCCGTCGGCCAGCAGCAGGTAGAGCGCGATGCCGGCCGCGAGCGTGCTCTTGCCGGCCTTGCGCGGAATCTGGATGTAGGCCGTGCGATATCGGCGCGTGCCGTCGGCCCGCTTCCAGCCGAAGAGCGGCCGGATGATCTCGTTCGCCTGCCAGTCGGCCAGCTTCAAAGGCTGGCCCGCCCACTCGCCTTTGGTGTGGGTCAGCACGCGCTCGAAGAACGCGACAGCGCGGTCGGCCGCTTGTTCGTCGAACCAGAAGGCCGTGGGGTCGTTCGCCCGCAGGCCGTCAGTGGAAGAAGAGCTCGATCTGCTCATCTTCCTGGCCGGGTGGCGCCGACAGTCGGGCACGCGCTGCAGGCGTGAGGCCGAGCTCTCCAGCGAAGAATCTCATCTGTCCGATGAGCGCGGCCTTGATCGGCTCGCCCTTGCGCACCGAGACGACGAACTCGGCATAGATCGCGCAGAAGGCCTCGATGACGGCCCCGTCGACCTTCGTCAGCAGCTTGAGCCGGTCGAGTTCAGGCACCACGCGCTGCCACTGCTCTCGCCCTTCCGGGGGCATCCATTCGGGGCAGGGTGGCGCCCCCCCGTCAGGGTGTGGCTCGTTTGTGGGAAGGGCTCGCTTGCCGGGGTTGCCGGCCAGCTTCTTGAGCGCGGTCGGCGCCGGCTTCGGCCCGAATCGGTTGGAGGTGTTGCCCATCGGGAACCTACAGATGCGGAGGCGTGCGCGAGACTGGGAGGACGGTTCGCGTCAGCTCGGTTGCTGGTGATTTCCCGCTCGCTGCCTGCCGGGTCTTCTGGCCGTGGTGCATGGCGCACAGGCCGACCAGGTTGTCGCGCAGGTTGTTCGCCGGGTCTTCGTCGATGTGATCGACCTCTTTGGCGGGCACGATGTCGCCGCGCTCGGCGCACCGTGGGCACAAGGGCTGCTCGGACAGCACCAGCGCCCGCAGGCGGCGCCAGGCGGCACCGTTGAGGGCAAGGGTGCGGCCTGTCTCTTTGCGGCGCTCCTGAAGCGTCCTGGCCGGCACGCGAACGGTGCGCGGCTTGTGGGTCTTGATCGCGTCAGGCATTGACGACCCTCGGCGGCAGGTTCTCCA
Source organism: uncultured Rubrivivax sp. (assembly GCA_964637205.1). Lineage (GTDB taxonomy): Bacteria > Pseudomonadota > Gammaproteobacteria > Burkholderiales > Burkholderiaceae_C > Rubrivivax. Next base: position 22,784 of record CAZWUR010000042.1, on the reverse strand, counting down.
GGCGACGCACCTCGTCGGCATCCATCCATTGGTCGTCAATCGCCCGTTGGTAGAACTGAGCGCGTGCCAGGCTGTCCCCCCGAAGCAGGCCCTCGACGGAGTGCTCGGCGAAGTAGGTCCGGCGTCCGGCCTCGGTCAGCAGGCAGCGGGCGATGCCCTGCTCCCACATGGTCAGGTGGCGACGCAGGGACAGCACCACGAACTGCCGCGCCATCTCGACCGAGTTCGAGTAGTTGCCGTGCCGGAGGTCGCCGACCACGGTCGGCGGCACGCGGAACAGGCGGCAGACTTCCTCGACGCTGAACTGCCGAGCGGCGATCCACTCGGCATCCTCCAGGGTCATCGACACCGGGGTGTAGTCGACGCCCTCTTCGAGGATCGGCGTCTTGCCGGCGTTTGCGCTGCCGGCGTACTGCGACGACCAGCTCGACGCGATGGTCTGCCGCTGGTCGGGACTGAGCTTGCCGGGGAACTTGAGGATGCCGGTCGCCTTCGTGCCGTTGCGGAAGGTCGCGCTGCCGTGCTCGCGCTCGGCGATGGCGAGCTCGATCACCTCCCTCGACGCCGTGATCGGCGACACGCCGACGGCGCCGCTCTCGCTTCGGTGGCGCAGGTGGAAGACCTCTTCCTGCAGCAGCCGGCGGCGGCGACCCTTGTCGTCGTGGACCTCGTAGCCGAGCCGGCCGCTGTCGAGCTTGAGCACCGTCACGCGGTCGGCGTGCAGGGGCAGCAGTTCGCGGGCCTGGCCGTCATAGCCGCGCACGATCTCGGCGTAGGCGTTGCCGCGCAGCAGCACCGAGGCCTGCATCTGTTCGCGGAACTCCAGGGCCGTCTGCATGCCGTTGGGCAGGTCGTGCAACACCTTGTAGAGCGGGTGGTCCTTCGCCCGCTCGCGGCCGTCGTCGCCGTCGCGCCTGTACAGGATCAGCGGTAACGAAGCGATGGTCTCGCTGATGGCCGACACGCAGGCATAGACCGCGCTCACGCTCTCGGCGTTGCGCGGGTTGACGGAGGCACCGCGTAGCGCGGCGAAGTTCGACCAGTACGGGTCGCTGGCATCGTTACGCCGCTCCAGGCCGAAGCGTCCGAGCATGCGGTCGACCCAGGTCATAGCGTCTCGAACCAGAGGCGATGAACCTGCAGCGCGGCGTCCCATTGGCGCGGCATGCAGCGCATCGCGACCGAGGTGTCGGCGTAGGCCGGCTCCGGCGTGATGGTGATGTGGTGTAGGTCGACGCCGCGCAGTTCGCGCAGCGGCTTGTCGGCGCGGCCCGTCCAGGCGTCGCCGCCCTCGGGCACTACGAAGCCGAAGCTGCAGCCAGCCACGTCGCCGCGCTGCACCAGCACGGCCAGGTCACGGCCGACAGAGGTGTCAGGAAGGTCGAGCTCGAATGCAAGGCCTCGACGATCCTCGTGCAGCCGCAGCGTGCCCGCCGAGACCCGGCCGAGCACCGAGCGGCGCTCGTGGTCGTACAGCGCCAGGATAGCGCCCGCTTGCTGAAGGCTTCGAGTGAAGGCGCCAGGCCGGACCACCTCCACGAATGGCCCGAGGTCGGCCGGCGAGTCGAACACGGCGGCGTGGCCCGACAGCTTGCCGGGGGAAGGCAGTTGCAGGGAAGTTCCGGCACGGTGTTCGAGCTTCATCACAGCGCGATGTCGTCGGCCACCACGAAGGCCTGCGGATGACGAACCGCGATGTCGACGGTGCTCATCGCCCGTACCTTGACGCCGCCCCGCGCGTAGGCCGTGCTCTCGAACGGGTTCACGAGGATGTCGACCTCGGACCAGATCCCGAGCATCACTTGCGACCAGTCGCCGAGGATCAGGCGCAAGGTGTCAGGCGAGCCGGCCTTCACCGGAACTTGGTTCGTGAAGTAGGCCGGGAGCTCGGCCATACGCCCACCTTCGAGCAGGTAGCCGGCGATGCCGCTGGCCTTGAGCGTGCCGGCGAGCTTGGTCTTGACCTTGGGCGAGCCGAGCCAGTTGGCGGCGACGGTGTTGGCGATGTCGGCCTTCTCGACCATCGCCAGCACGTTCGCCCACGACAGCGTGGCCAGGCTCGCGGTCTGGATGCCGGTCGTCGACAGCACGCCGTCGGGCTCGTTGGTGCCGCCGCCCAGGATCAGCGCCGAGTCGATGGCCTGCGCCAGCATGAAGCCCACGTCGTCGCGGACCAGCTGCTCGATGTCGGGGCTCGACTGCTGGATCAGCTGCCGGCTCATCTCCGTGACCCCGCCGGCGTGCTTCGGCGTCATCGTGATCGGATCGAAGGCGAGGTCGGAGTCGCCGACGGCGCCGTTCTCTGCGACCCAGCCGACCGAGTGCGAGCCGGTCTGCTTCGGGATGCTGACATTGCCGCTCAGGCCGGACAGCACGCGCACGCCCAGCATGCGGGCCATGAGCGCATTGCGCAGCGGCGACACGAACTGGTCGGCGCGGTGGTCGGTGCCCACGATGTCGGCGCCGCTGGTCGTCGTGTTGACGCGGGTCTCGATGGTGCGCATCGGCATGAACACGCCTTGCGCCTTGCGGCCGGTCCGGCGCTCGGCCTCGGCGTGGTACTCCGCCTCGGCGCCGGTCAGGCTGCGGCCCTCCACTTGCGATTGCAGCAGGCGCAGGATCGAGACTCGGCCTTCGAGGTCGGCGCGGCCACGGTGCTCGGCGCCGGCCGGCTCGCCGCCCATGCGGCGCTCGGCGTCGGCCAGGAACTGCGCTCGTGCCTCCTGGCCTTCGAGGTCGGTCACAGCGGCCTTGAGCGCGTCGAACTTCGTCTGTTCGTCGGGCTGCAGGTTGCGCTTGTCGGCCTCGGCCCTCGCCAGAAGGGCACGCATCTCGCCGACCTTGCCGGCACGTTGTTCGCGGATCGAGACCAGGTTCATCGGGGCATCCTTTGCAAAGATGCCGGCAACGTATTCGACCCGGTTCGGGATTGGAAGGGGCCGTGCGCAGTTTGGACGACGGCGCACGGCCGCGCACAAGTTGACTTAGTTCAACGTTGGCGAACAGTCATCAATCTCAACTGTCATCAGGTTCAGAACGGTGCCGTTCGGTGCGGTCAGATCGATGGCCAGCATGCGTACACCGGCCAGAGATGCCGTGGACTTGACGGTCAACAGTCCGCCGACGTTGAGCACATGCATCGCGGCCAGCCATGAGGCGTGATCGTGCTGCATCAGCTTTTCCATAGAGCGCTGGGCGATGCGGCCAGTCGTGTTCAAGAACTCGTAAACGATTTCGTCGTTTTCGGTCATTTCAGGCCCTCATGGTGTTTGCGCAAAACCGGGGCAGCGTTGAAGCATCCGCGAGATAACCCCGGGCTCCTCCAGTCCAGACAGTGCAGGCCTGGCGCAGTATTGGCCATCGAATGCTGCGCAGTCGGTGCATTGCCTCCGGTCGTCGGCCGGGTCGTGAATCAGAACGATCAGGTCGCCTCGGTGCCGACGAATCTCGCCGCGTAGTTCGTCGGTGATTGCTGCCGCTGGTGCGATCCGCAGGCCTCCGTCTAGATCAACTCGGAGATCGAATCCAGCATCCAGGAGTCTGTGAAGTAGTGCTTCGCCCGCACCCATCAGAAGACCTCGGCGTCGGGGTCAAGATGGCCAAGATGGCCAAGATGGCCATCCCTGTCGGGGCCGGGAATCTTGGCCATCTTGGCCATCTTGCTCGGCAGATGCCACTTCCACCCGGCCTTGTCCTTTCTGGATTCGACCTCTAGCTCATCCTTTGCACGGCGTAGCGTTTTCTCGGCGTGGCCGGCGTCCCTTGCCTGCTTGAAGATTTCGGTCGCAGGCTTAGGTCCGTCGGCGAGTTCCGCTCGCAGGAAGCTGACGGCCTCCGACAGCGCCGTCTCATCGTCGCCTGCGCCGCGCTCGGGCTCGGCCAGGAGTTCGGAGGCACTGCCTTCTAGCTTCTGTCCCCACTCAATCGCCGAGGCTGTCAGCCCAGGGTGGCCTGGCACCTCGCCCTGCACGATCCGGTACTCGAAGCCACCTTCGTCGGGGCCGGAGGTGGACTTCGCGCGTGCAAGGATGCAGCGGTCTCCGTCGGCCGATTTCACCTTTGCCACCACCATGACCACGCGGGGCAGCGCTCCGAAAGCCACCGAGCCGAGCACACGGTCCAGTGGGTCTTTCCCGCCGCTGGACTTGCTGAAGTGGCTGATGCCGACGACGGCCGCGTCCAGTGCGTCGGCAAGATGCACAAGCGGCTGTAGCGCACGGCGCACCTCGCCGCTGCTGTTGCTGTCGCCGCCCACTGCCGACACCACTGGGTCGACGATCATCAAGCCGATGTTGCCGATGCGTCCCGCCGCCGCCGTCAGTTGGACCAGGTCGCGCGACGGGTCGAAGGGGAACTCCTGGCCCTTCTCGCGCATGCCTTTGACAAACGTCACTCGCCTCGGGTCGGCACCCATCGCCAGAAGGCGCGGTAGCAGCGTGTCGGCGATGTCATCCTCGGCCGACCAGATCAAGGCGTTCTGCGCGACGCAGCGGGTGCCATCGGGCCACCGGCCGCCGCTGGTGACCGTGGCCACGAAGCCCATGTTGATCGTCGTCTTGCCTCTGCCTGGCTGGCCGGCTTGGACGTGGAGCTTCCCCTTGGCTAACCAATCTGGCCACAGCCAACGAACCGCAGTCGGCGTAACGTCGGCGCCGTTGACCAAAACCACGCCGTCCGCGCCGGCAACGGCGGTCAGCTTGCGTAGCTTGTCCTCGGCGGCCTTCTGTAGCGCCGCGTTCAACGCAGCACCTCCGTGCAGATGTTGTCGATCCACCGACACGACAGTGTGAGGCGTTCGAAGTCGACGTCTGACAGAGCGATACCGTGGCGCACGTTGGCCGCAGCGGTCCAGATCAGCAGCGCCTCGAACTGCAGGGCGGCCAGCGCCTCGCGCGGCGTCAGCGCGCTCGGTCGGCGGTGTTCTCGCTCCCACTGCCTGCGGGATGACGACACGCGGTCTAGGGCGATGCCTGCACGGCGCTCGGCTTGGACGCTTTCGAGATCGTCGGCGGTGTTCACAGCACGCCCTCAGGTGTGCCCGCCTTGGTGGTCTCGACTTCGATCTGCCGTCGCCAGTCGGCAGCGGCCTCAATCGAGATCAGCACTCGGCGGCCGAGCTTCATCAGGCGCGGCCCGCGGCCGGCTTTGCAGAGTTCGTAGAGGTGGGTCCGGCTGACCCGGTGCTCGGCGCAGAACTCGGCGATGGTGTAGGCCGAGCGGGTTGCTTGGCCCGGCCCGTAGCCGTAGCCGATGGCATGGGTGTTCACTGGTGCGCTTCCTTTCGTGGCTGTGTTCGCATGCGCTCTTACGAACGCATGAACAGCACGATAGGCAGCGAGCGGCGGCGGCGCGACTAATTGGGCGGCGGATTCTTGCCGTCGTTTTTTCCGAGCATCCGCTCGCGGAAGCGGGCGAACTAGTCGGGGTGATCGTGAGCCTTTTCGAGCCAGTGGCGGACCTTCTCAGTCTCGATGCCGCCGAGCTCGAAGATCGTGCGCAGCGCCAGAGCGGCGAAGCCGGTCTCCTTGACCTCGAACTCGATGCCGTGCTCGATGACAAGCCGCTCCAGTGCTTGCGAGGTCTTCAATCGCGGGTCGTTCTCGTAGTGCTCGTGCTTGGGCAGCGTGTCAGAGGCCTCGCTTGCCGCGTCGACGATGGCGGCGGCGATCCGCCGCAGTTCACGCCGAAGCTCGCCGGCCTCGACTTGTGCACGCATAGGGTGCTCTCTCATCGAGACGATGCGGTCGTCGTCGGGACTCACCTTCACGCCGTCGGCGGCAAGCCGGTCTGCCACGACGGCATAGAGCCAGCCAAGAGCCGCGCTGTCCATCCTCGAAAGCGCCTCGTCGAACTTTTCGACTGCCTTCGAGAACGACGTGATGCTGCGCTTGCGGTCCTTCTGGTCGGGCACGTTGATTGCGGCTAGATCGAGCAGGCCGTCGCCCCACCTTTCGAGCAAGTCGACGAAGACGCCCGCCTCGAAGTCGAGGTCGCGCGGCGCCCGAGGCCTCGCCGCCTTGTAGGCTGCCGTGAGTGCTTGACGCTGCTCGGCCGTGAACTCCAGGGCGTACCGTTCGACGTTGCCTTGTCCATCGGAGTAGGCGACGACGTTTGGGTCGCCCCTGTCATGCCTGGCCCTGAGCGCGGCCATGTCACGCCTGATCGGGAACGCTGCCGGCACTCTAGACAAGAGGTCGGAAGCGTCGTTGAACTCGCGCCAGAAGCGCTCGGTCTCGTTCATGCTGCCCTCGCGGTGCTCTTGGGCTTCAACACGCGGTCGAGCTTCGCCACGGCGGCGGCCTTGTGCTCCGGCGCAAGGTGCGCGTATCTGAGCGTCATCTTCAGGTCGGCGTGGCCCATGAGCTCGCGCACGGTGTTGAGGTCGACGCCTTCCATCACCAGTCGGCTCGCGAAGTGGTGCCGCTGGTCGTGCCACCGGAACCGTTCGATGCCGGCGTCGGTCAGCAGCTTGAGCCACGCCGTCTTGAGGTCGGTCAGCGGCTCGCCGCCACGGCCGGCGAAAACGAAGTCGCCCGTCGACTGCTTGCGCCAGGCCTTAAGGGTCTGCAGCGCCTCCCGGTTCATCGGGACATGCCGATCCTTCTCCGACTTCGCGGTCGCCGCTCGCACCGTCAGGAGGGCGCGGTCGAGGTCGATGTCGAGCCATCTCAGCGCCAGCAGTTCGCCGCGCCTCAAGCCGGTGTTGAGCGAAACCAGCACGGCCGACTTGAGGTGGTCGACGAAGACCTCGGAACGGTCGGGCATGAGCGCGTGGCGCCTCTCGGCCCGCCATGCGTTACCGCTGGCCCGGCCGTTGCGGATGCGCCGCTCCCGCTCGTCCAGCGCCGTGCGCAGTGCGATCTCTTCGTCGTCGGAGAGGAAGCGCACCACGCGGGTCTGGTCGGCCTCGATCTTGACCTTCTGCAGCGGGTGCTCGGGGATGACCTCCCACGCGACGGCCTTCGCGAAGACGGCCTTCAGAGCGTTGAGTTCGCGATTCGTGGTGCCGACGGTGCAGGTCTTGCGCCGGGTGATGCGCCACTTCTCGACGATCCAGGGCGTGAAGTCGATCAGCGGCTTGTCGAGGTGCTCGGCGAAGACGGTCTTCAGCCGGTTGACCATGCTCTCGCCGCTGCGCCGGTTCGACTTGATCCACTCGCCATAGTCGGCGTCGAGGAACTGCGCCAGCGTCAGGCCGGTTCCGACTTCGCGCTCGGTCTCGATCCGGTGGCGCCGTCGTTCGGCGCGTTCGGCCAGGGTGTCGGTCTTCTTCTCCGTCAGCGCCAGTTGCGCCCGCGCGAGTTCGCGCGCCGAGCCGGGGTTCATCGCCGGGAAGTAGCCGACGACCGTCCGGCCTTGCTTGCCGTCCGGCTTAAGCCAGCGCACGGTGTAGGCGACGGTGCCGGCCGGCGAGACCTTGACGCCGAAGCCTCGGAGCTCCAGGTCGGTGAACTCCTGGTACTTGCCGGTTCCGCTGAGAGACCTCAGGAACTCACGGTCAATCTTGATTCGGTGACCCACGCAGACCTCCTTGCAGGACTGCAAATCGTCCCGCTAGGGCAAATGTAGGGCAAAACGTGCGGAGAACTGGCACGAACACCGATGAACGACTGCGGCCTAAGCTGTTGATTTGTATGGGATGACTGAACACCGGCGAACCCCCAAAAACACGATTTCAGGCCCTTACAAGGCGTAGGTCGGCGGTTCGAACCCGTCAGCACCCACCACCACGGCCCGCACTAGAATCGCGGGTCCGCACCCCCAGCGAAGAAGGCGAACCGCGGTTCGCCTTCTTCGCATCCGGCCGCCGTGTCGCGGCCCCCTTCCCGCGCGAGATTGCCCCGATGTTCGACCTCATCCGCACGCACTCCAAGCTGATGCTTGCCCTGATCGTGCTGCTGATCATTCCGTCCTTCGTGTTCTTCGGCATCGACGGCTACCAGCGCATGAACGACGGTGCCAACACCACCGTCGCCGAAGTGGCCGGTCAGAAGGTCACCCAGGCCGAGTGGGATCTGGCGCAGCGGCGCTCGGTGGAGAACATGCGCCAGCGCCTGCCGGACATGGACGCCGCGATGTTCGACACCCCGGCCTTCAGGCGCGAGGCCCTGGAGCAGGTGGTGCGCGAGCGCGTGCTGCTCGCGGCGGCCGACGACCAGCACCTGATCCCGGGGGTCGACCGGCTGCCCGCGCTCGTCAAGGGCAGTGCCTACTTCGCGCCGCTGCGCGGCCCCACAGGCCAGGTCGACCGCGACCGCGCCGTGCAGGCCGGGTTCGGCGACCCGGCGGCGGAGCAGCAGATTGCGCTGCGCTACGGCATGGAGCAGGTGCTGTCCGGCGTCGGCGCATCGGCGCTGGCCACGCCGGCGGTGGCCGACATCGGCCTGGGCGCGCTGCTGGAGCAGCGCGAGGTCCAGGTGCAGACCTTCGACGCCGCCGCCTACCGCGGCCGCATCCAGCCCACCGAGGCCGAACTGGAGGCCTGGCACAAGGCGCATGCCGAGGACTTCCGCGCCCCCGAGCAGGCGCAGATCGAGTGGGTGATGCTCGACCTGGCGACCCTGTCCAAGGACGTCAGCGTCACCGAAGCCGACCTGAAGGCCTATTACGAGCAGAACGCCAGCCGCTACACGCAGGCCGAAGAGCGCCACGCCCGCCACATCCTCGTCAAGGCCGAAAAGGAAATGCCCGCGGCCGAGCGCGAGAAAGCCAAGGCCAAGGCCGAAAAGCTGCTCGCCCAGGTGCGCGCCAAGCCGGCCAGCTTCGCGGCGGTGGCGGTGGCCGATTCCGACGACACCGGCTCGGCCAAGCAGGGAGGCGACCTGGACTTCTTCGGCCGCGGCGCCATGGTCAAACCCTTCGAGGACGCCGTGTTCGCGATGCGGCCGGGCGAGATCAGCCCGGTGATCGAGACTGATTTCGGCTACCACATCATCCAGCTCGTCGACGTGCGCGGCGGCGAAAAGCAGCCCTTCGAGGCGGTGCGTGGCGAGATCGAGGACGAGGTGCGCCGCTCGCTGGCGCAGCGCAAGTACGCCGAAGCGGCCGAGCAGTTCAGCAACATGGTCTACGAACAGTCCGACACCCTGCAGCCGGTGATCGACAAGTTCAAGCTCGACAAGCGCAGCGCCACCGTGCGGCGCAATCCGGCGCCGGGCGCCGAAGGCCCGCTGGCCTCGGCCAAGCTGCTCGGCGCGGTGTTCGGCGAAGACGCCCTGCGCAACCAGCGCAACACCGATGCGGTGGAGGTCGGCGCCAACCAGATGGTGTCGGCGCGCGTGATCAAGCACGAACCCGAGCGTGTGCAGACCCTGGACGAGGTCCGACCCCAGGTGCGCGAACGTCTGATCGCCGAACGGGCCGCGGCGCTCGCCGGCAAGGACGCCCAGGCGCGCCTGGCCGCGCTGCGCGGCGCCAAGGACGCTGCCGCCGAACTGCCGGCCGCGGTGATCGTCTCGCGGGCGCAGACCCAGGGCCTGCCGCGCGCCGTGGTCGAGGCGGCGCTGAAGGCCGACCCGAAGTCACTGCCCGCGCTGCAGGCGGTGGACCTGGACGGCGCCGGCGAGGCCGTGCTGCGCGTGGTCAAGGTGCTGCCGCGCGACCCGGCAGCCGCCGGCGGCGACGCCGCGCTGCGCCAGCAGTTCGCCCAGGCTCTGGCGAGTGCCGAATCGCAGGCCTACTACGACGCGCTGAAGCTGCGCTACAAAGTGTCGATCAAGGTGCCGGCGGCGGCAGCATCCGCACCCTGAGGCTATACTCGCAGGCTCAGCGGTGGCTGTAGCTCAGTTGGTAGAGTCCCAGATTGTGATTCTGGTCGTCGTGGGTTCGAGTCCCATCAGCCACCCCATATTTTCCCTTTCGAATCAATGTCTTAGAGACGCGGGAGCGTTCTCGGGGACTTTCCAGGAACCTATTCGGCGTTAGAGCAGCCGCCATCGGGCCCACTTCGAGCGCGTTCTCCCCGCCGTCAAGCCGCCCGAAACTTGCGTCGCCGGACCTTGAGATTTGCGGACGCAGGCAGCGCGTCGCCAGGTGAGTGAGCGCGCGGGCGCGACACACTGCGTCGCCGACTAAGTTCGCTCCTTCAGCCAGGACGTGCCGCGGCGGTACTCATGATGCTGATGAGGACGTGTTGTCGAACCACTCCGCTTCGACCACGGGCCAGGTTTAGGAGACTGCTTCGCAGCGCGAGTAGCCGGTCGCCGCCGGCGGGCGTTCTCGCGATGACTTCCACCAAGCGGTCATGGCGCCGTGCGAACTGTGCCGTTCCGAATGGCCGCTGTACGAGGTGGTGCGGTCGTAGGCCTCCGGCAAGTCCAAGGGCAACACGCCACCGACCGCTCCGCTGTCAACTGGACTGGCGGTACCGACCCATAGGAGCCCGTGGCGGTCTTCTGGGTGAACGACCGGTCCACCTTGGAACTTGACCTTCGGCGACGCCGTCGAGAAACTCAGGTCTTGGCGTCAGTGCCGAGCGGATCCGCCAGATCGTGGTCGCAGCTACGAAAAAGGGCTCATCAGACTTTTGAGTGGGTAGCCTGAGTGAGGGCGGCGACCGACCACGGCTCCCTCCCAATGTTCGGGATCCTGATCTGGCGCCCACCCCCTCGAAAGCCCACAATTTCCGCCGCCTACGTCAAGAATCGGCCTGGACGAAGGCATCTATCTGCCGGTACGGGGCGGGAATCAGCGGCCCGCCTACCCACTCGAAAGTCTGATGGACCCGAAAAAGATGCGCAAGGCCCTGACGCACGCGGCTTAGGGCCACGCCCGCCAGGGCGAATCATCAAGGGTGAGTTCTTGCGACTACCAGTGCCTTGTTTGGCTATTGAGAGAACCCGTCAATCAAGCTTTGACCGATGTTCCTCAGCGTGATGACGACGCCGCGGACGTCGGCATCCGCGCCGGCCTCCGTCGCTGTTGCCAAGAGGTTTCGCCCGAGTTCGGGCGCCGAAATTACGCCTCGCTTATGGAGAACGGCAGTGAGCTCCAAAAAGAGCGCAGTTGTCGTGGACAGCGCGGCTGCCGGCGTCACTTCCCATACCTCGTCATCCATGAGTAGTCTCCAAAGTCAAACGAGCGATGCAATCAAACCGCAGACGCCCTCCGGCACGATGCGGTGTTGTTGTCCTCCGCTTCATAGTACGCTGGCGCGATGCTAAACGCTGCCGCTCCCCTCATACTGGAGGTTCGAAAGCAAGACGACTTGCGTCACCGCTGGACTCTTAGACGTCCGAACGGTCGTTTCGTCGATGAAGGCGTCGAACTCTTACTTGCATCCTGCTTGACTTCGGCCACGATAGGGGCGGACCCGAAGAGCCGGGTCAGCGTGACGCTCGATGGCTTCTTTGCCGGAGACTTCTTGGTAGCGCGAACGCAACTGGAATCCCCGGCAGTCGCCCTCGAGATCGCGCAAGCGATGCTGACCCAACGTACCTGATGGCATTCGGCGGTGCCCAAGCGCGATGCGCGTGAGGTGGCCCGACCTCTGCCGGCGGTTTGGTGCTGCTGCGGGCAGGCAGAGACATCTCAACAGCGGTCAAAGGGCTATCCCAGCCCCGAGGAAGGCAGACATCTACAAGAAGGCGCGAAGCGCACCAGTTCCACAGGCGACACCACGCAAATCCCGGCAGAGACCGCGATGGGCCTCAGCACCACCCACTGGCGCCACCGCGCCCAGTGCCGCTTCCCACGGTGCCACCGGCAGCTCGACGATCAGGTCGGCGCCGTCGACGCGAAAGCGCGGATGCCGGCGGAAGCTCACTTCGAGCAGCAGGTCGCCGGGCGGCCCGCCGTTCACGCCTGGGTCCCCTTTCCGGCCAGGCGGATGACCTGACCGGCCTTGATCCCGGCCGGGATGCTGACCTCAAGGCTGCGCTCGGCGAGGCTCACGCGGCCTTTGCTGTCCAGCCTGTGGCGCACGCAGCCTGATCTGCCGTTTGGCGCTGCGCAAGGTGTCCACGATGTCGACTTGGATGCGGGCGTGCGGATCCTCGCCGTGTGCGGCAAAGATATGCGCCCGATCTCCTCGGTACGTGCCGCGCGCCTGACGCCTGGCGCCCCGCCCCATACGGCCGAACAGCTCAGCGAAGAAGTCGCTGAACTCCCCGATTTTCATGCCGTCGGCGCCGCGGCCGGAGAACTCGAAACCCGCATCCCAGTCCGGCGGCGGCGTGAAGCGCTCGCCGTCACGGTGGCCGGCGCCGATGGCGTCGTAGGCTGCACGCCTCTGCGGGTCGGACAGCACGGCGTTGACCTCTGTTGGCCTCGTTGATCTCGCTCATGCGCCCGACGGCATTGGGCTCCTTGCTGACGTCGGGTTGGAACTTGCACGCCAGCCGGCGGTAAGCCTTCTCGATGTCGTCGGCGCTCGCGTCGCGGGTCACGCCGAACAGGGCGTAGTAGTCCTTGAACTGCATCTGCTGCTCCCTCCGGATCGGGCAGATGGGCTTGCCATGAATGGATTCAAGCGGGGTCTTGAAACTACAAAACCAGTCCACATCATCCTGTATGCCCGGGGCGCCCACCGGTCCGGCGTGGCGCCTCTTTTTCAACCGAAAGGAGGTTCGACATGTACCGCAACCTGTTTTCCGGCGACGTGTTCGCCGAGATGGACCGCCTGCAGCGTCAGTTGCAACAGGCCTTCGACCTGAACTCACCCAGCATCCGCGGCTTCGCCGGCGGCTTCCCTGCCGTCAACGTCGGCCAGACGCCGACCGCGACTGAGATCTACGCCTTCTTGCCGGGCGTGGACCCGGGCAAGATCGACGTCACGCTCGACCAGGGTGTGTTGTCGATCAGCGGCGAGCGCACCAGCTCTGTAGCCGGCCGCGATGCCAAGATCACACTGCACAGTAACGAGCGCTTCGACGGCAGTTTCCGCCGCAGCATCAGCCTGCCCGACGAAAGCGACGCCAATGGCGTGACGGCCGAGTGCCGCGACGGCGTTCTGCACATCAGCGTCAAGCGCCACGAAGCGGCCCAGCCGCGGCGCATCGAAATTCAGTGAACAGCTTACTTGAACAAGGAGTCACATGATGAGCAACACCGAAGTCAAGCAGGTCAACGAGCAGACCCCGGCCGCACGTGAGGCGCGTGACGAGCGGGCGCTGCTGCCACCGGTGGATGTGGTCGAGGATCCGACTGGCATCACCCTGTACGCCGACCTGCCCGGCGTCAGCCGAGACCGGCTGAACCTGCGCGTCGAGGGCGACACGTTGACCATCGAGGGCGACCTCGCGCTGGCCGTGCCGCAGGACATGCGTGCCAGCCATGCCGAGGTGCAGCACAACCGCTACCGCCGCAGCTTCACACTGAGCAAGGAGCTCGACTGCGGGAAGGTTGGGGCTGAGCTGAGCCAGGGCGTGCTGCGCGTGCGCATCCCGAAGGCCGAGCATGCGCAGCCGCGCCGCATCGAGGTGACGGCTGCGTGACAGCCGTCTTGCGTAGATGACAACCCCAGAAGGAGCGTGACAACAGACAAGGAGAACGACGATGAAGATGCAGGAAATTCGCGAGGGCGTCGGGTCCCTCTGGGACTCGGTGTCCGACGGCTGGACGCGTCTGCGCCAGTCCGCTGCGGGAGCGCTGACGCGCTTCAAGCCTGGCGACAAGTCCGAACTGCCGGTGCAGGCCGACATCGACGACGACGACTGGCTGCCCGGCCTGAGCTGGGCGATGCTGGGCGGCGACGTGTTCGAGGATGACAAACGCGTGGTGGTGCGCATCGAGGTGCCGGGCATGCGCAAGACCGACCTCCACATCGAGGTCATCGGTGACGAGGTGGTCGTGCGCGGTGAAAAGCGCTTCGAGCGCGAGAGCAGCGAAGGGCGCTGGCGCATGCTGCAGTGTGCCTACGGCAGCTTCCACCGCAGCGTGCCGCTGCCAGCCGCGGTCTTGGCCGATCAGGCCAAGGCCAGCTACCGCGACGGTGTACTGAGGGTCGAGTTGCCGAAAGCCCAGCGCGGCCAACCGAAGGTCCGACAGATTCAGGTGAACTGAGCTGTCGGCAATCCTCGGGGCGCATAAGCCCGTAGGCACGGTGCCGGTCCGACAAGCGGATCGGTACCGTGCTGCCGATACGACCCGCTTCGTGCTGCCGGGCGGACTGTCCTGCGCAACCCAGGAGATCTGAAATGTCCATCAAAGCGCTGCTGAATGCAAAGGGCCGGTTCGTTCCGGTCATTTCCTCGAATGTGCTGATAAGCGATGTGATCGACAAGCTGGAGATAGACAGGGCCGGTGCTCTCGTGGTCACCGACGATGACCAGAAGATCCTCGGCATCGTTTCCGAGCGCGATATTGCCCGTGGGCTCAAGACCTTTGGCCGCAACGTTGTCGACAAGCCGGTGGCCGAATTGATGACCCCGAAAGTTCATACCTGCGATGTCGATCAGTCCGTAGAAGCGGTATTGAGATTGATGGACGACAAGCAGATTCAATACGTCCCGATCTTGAAAGACGGAGCACTCCACGGCATTGTCAACATGCTTGACCTTGTCAAGTTTCGGCTATCGGAAATCGACGCCGAAGTGGAAGCCTTGAAAGCCTATGTAGGCGGAAGCGTGCCTGGTGGTGCTCGCACTTCTTGAAGGGGCCGACTGGGCCATTCAGGCGTACGACGGCAGCGCCAGTCCGACCGGCCAAACTGCTGACATATCCTGCATCGGATGTCGATCAGGGCTGTAAACCCAACCCGAGGAACGTCTCTTCATATCCGTAGTCGGGCGTTGGTGATGCCTATCCGCCAATGGCGTATACTCGATTGCGATGGAGTTCATCGAAACCCCAACCTTCACCCGGCAGGTGCAGGACCTTCTCAACGATGAGGAGTATCGCGGCCTGCAGAACACGCTGGCCGCCGATCCGGAGTGCGGCGATCTGGTCAAGGGTGGCGGTGGTATCCGCAAGGTGCGCCTTGCGGCGCAGGGCAAGGGCAAGAGCGGTGGCGTCCGTGCCATCTACTACTGGGTCAAGGACCGGTATCAGATCTACAGGCTCATGGTGTACCCGAAGTCGAAGTAGGACGACTTGAGCGACAAGGAGACGGCCATCTTGCGCGAGCTGGTCAAGGAGCTGTGAACGTGGACAAGACGCTGTTTGAAGAACTGGTGGGCAGCCTCAAGGAGGCAAAGGCGATTGCCGAGGGCCGCGCCAAGCCGTCCAGGCGGTTCGAGGTCAGTGCCCCGGACGCGAAAGCCGTGCGCGAGCAGACGGGGTTGTCACAACGCGACTTCGCGAAACTCATGCGCGTGAGCGTGAAGACCTTGCAGAACTGGGAGCAGCGCCGGCGCAACCCCACGGGGCCTGCTGCGGCGCTGCTCAAGATCGTGGCTACGGCACCCGAGGTGGCGCTGAAGTCACTGCATAGTTGAAACGTCCTTCTTCCGGCCGTCAAGCGGTTGCACCATGCTGCGCGCAGGCTCAGAATGGGCGTCGATCGAGGTCTCATGACGGCCCGCGAAGGCCAGGGGAACAGATGCGGGAACGGGTCCGTTTTCTCGCCGAGAGTTCCCAATTAAATCAATAGCTTAGGTCGCCGTTTTGTATCCCATCAGCCACCCCACAAAGCGCCAGCAAGAGCAAGGACCTTCGGGTCCTTGTTTCGTTTCATCGGCACCGCAAGGGCGCGAGCAGAAATCGCAAGCCGCTGGACACGAAGAGGTCAATGCACGAGCACGTCATCTGCTGATCCACCACTGAACGCGACTTCGCCGAGGCGCAATTCGCTGCGTTGCAGGCCGCAGGCCATGGAGGTGATCGCGCGCGTTGGTGCGAAGACCATCGCATCGCGAGGCTTACCTCGAGATCCCCAACGCATCCCACAGGAACTGGTAGGACACGGCCGGCCGGCCTTGTGCGGCGGACTGCTGCCGCTCGCCTTCCTCGTACTCGCGCAGCAGCCCCTTCACGCGTTCCAGCCCGGCCGGGGTGGTGATGGCCTGGCGCGGCGTGCGTCCGCCCAGCGCCGGAAGCGTCTCGTCGGCCCAGTTGGCGTAGTGGCGGTGGAGCACCTGCTCGATGGCCTGGGCGAACACGTCGGGCGGCAGATCCGGGGTGCTCGCGTCGGCGGTTCGAGCTGTGCGACCCGCTTCACCGCCACCCGCACTTGCGAAATGCCCCGCGGGATCGGTGATCTCGCGCGTCAGGTGTTGCACGGCTGTATTGGCCAGGTTCTCGAACCATGCCCGCCCTTCATCGGCCAGGCGCTGCGTGCGGTGGAACAGCTCGATGCGGTCGGCCGCGGGGCCCGGGTTGATCGACGACAGGCTGCGCTGCACGCCGTCGGCAGCTTCGATCAGGCGCTGCCAGCCCTGCTGCGCATCGCCACTGACATCGGGCTCGGCCAGCAAGGCCGCGGCGAGCGCCGCCGCGTCGAGCACGCGGTAGTGGTCGGTCACCAGGAGCAGGGGATCGCCGGTCGACGCATCGTGGATCTGTGGCAGCGGTGTGGGTGCGAACCACTGGTCCAGCCAGGCGCGGGCGATCTCCAGCTCGAGCAGATCACGCTGGTTGTCGATGTGCAGTTTCAGTTCGGCAGAGCCGGTCATCATCTGGTGGGCCCGCGCCAGCACGGTCGGCTCAGCCAGTTTGGAGAAAGGGTAGATGGCCCCCGAAAGCTCCCGGTGCGAATCCATCCCCCCGCCGACCTTGACCTGCATGATGCGCGCCCCCATCAGCATGCCCGGCGTCGCACTGCGGCTGCCGCTGATCTCGCGCACGCGCTGCGGCTGGGTCTGCGGGTCGAGTTCGTCGAGCAAGGTCATGCCTTCGCCGGGCTGGACATCGGTGACCCGGTACAGACGCAGCGGCCGCGCGCGCAACTGGGCGATCCAGTCGCGCTGCCCCGGTGTGAGGTAGGGGCCGTCGCGGTCGAGCAGATAGGCGTTGATCTCGCGCAGGCCACCACGGGCGTGGATCTCGCCGCGGGCCATCAGCCACTCGCCGGCGTTGATCGACACCATGGTCATGCCGTCTTTGTCCACTTGCCAGCCGTGTTCGGGGCCTTCGGGTCGCCAGAGGTCCAGCAGGGCCTCGAAGGACTTGCGCCAGCCCTTGCGATGACGCTCGGACAGCCAGGAGATGGCGACGCGGGCCGCGTCTTCGTGGTCGCGCGGGCGGAGGGGGTGGATGGTCATGCTTGTGATCGGGTGTGGTGGGTGACGCTGATGTGCAAGGCAGCCGCGGCACGGCCTTGGTCAAAGGCAGGGACGTGGCAGAAGAACGGCGCCTTGTCGCCTTGTTTGCGATTGTCGTACGCCTCTTGGCAGAGCCTTCATGCCAACCGCTTGCGCCTTCGTTCCGAGTGTTCGCGTCGGCGCCCGTGAACGTTCCTTGCAGGAGACCGCGGCCGAACAGGCCAATACCAATCTCAGTGGCTTCGTGAGGCGGCGTGCGCTCGAAGCTGCCGAAGCCGACCTGCTCAATCGCCGCATCGTGACGATTGCGCCGCAAGCGGCAAACCGGCGGCGTACTTGTCTATGCGCCGATCCCGTGCAAATCCGACCGCAGTGCCTGGTCGGCGAAGTGCTGCTTCCACAGCCTGGGCGTGAACTCGGCGTCAAGGCTGGCCTGGTGCCGGCCCACGCGCTGCAGCGCGTCGATCAGGTAGCGGGTCGCATCGATGCTGTCGAAGCGATTGATCAGTTCTCGCCAGGCGCGAGCATCCAAGCGCCACCGCTTCTTGCCCTGATTGCTGCAGATGCCACCGCCTGCGTCCATGCCCAGTGCTCCTGATTCCGTCGGGATGAAGGGCTTGTTCAGATCGACAGGACGGCCGGGAAGAATGCTGCTGGCCTACCGTTTACGGCACGGCCGACGGGTCGCGCCGCGCCGCGCCGCGAACAGCGGCAGGCTCATCCAAGGCCGGCCACGGCACGACGCCCGAGGTGATGCCAACCCCGTCTCTAGCCCCATATCGGCCAGCGCCTGCCAAGACGCATCGCCCACGCCATCGCCTGCATCGGCCGGCATGCAATGGCGCGGCGCTGCTTCGGCAGTCCGTCTCGCTGCGATTCGGGGCGACGTCGCTCTGCCGACACTCGCGGTCGGGTATGCTTTTGCCTGCCTCCCCAGCGTGGGCGGCGCCATGCCCGGCCACGCACTCACAAGGGGAAAGCATCATGGGGCTCGTTCAGGCAGCGGTTGGTTCGATCGGCGGTTCGCTGGCCGACCAATGGAAGGACTTCTACACCGTGCCCGATGGCCTGCCGCCGACGGCCGCGTTGTTCGCGGCGGTGCCGCGCGGCACCAACGCGGGGCGCGGCTCCAATACCCGGGGTTCTGCGAACATCATCAGCAACGGCTCGCGCATCGTGGTGCCCGAAGGCTACGGCCTGCTGCTCATGCAGGACGGCGCGGTCACCGCCTTCGTGGCCGAGGCCGGCGCTTACGAATGGAACTCGAACGACCTGCAGTCGCAGTCGGTCTTCAGCGGCGGCGGGCTGGTGGACGCGCTCGTCCGCCAGAGCTGGGAACGCTTCAAGTTTGGTGGCCAGCCCGGGTCGCAGCAGGCCGCGTTTTTCGTCTCGCTCAAGGAACTGCCGGGCAACCGTTTCGGGACCCAGTCCGAGATCTACTGGGACGACGGCTATCTGAGCGCGCAGGTCGGCGCCATCACCCGCGGCAGCTACACGCTGCAGATCGTGGACCCGATCCGCTTCGTCAAGAGCTTCGTGCCCGCCACCTATCTGCAGCCCGGCCAGGTGTTCGACTTCACCGATCTGGACAACGCGGCGGCCAGCCAGCTGTTCAATGAAGTCGTCAGCTCGCTGGCGCCGGCCTTCAGCCTGTACACCAACGACCCGGCCAAAGGCAACCGCATCACCCGCATCCAGCAAGACGCCATCGGTTTTGCCAGCAGTCTGTCCGATGCCGTCGAGCATGCCTACCGATGGAAGACCGACCGCGGCCTGGCCATCGTCAAGACCGCCATCGTTGCCATCGAGTACGACGCCAACACCCGCGAGCTGCTCAAGACGGTGCAGCGCGCCGACGCGCTGGCCGGCACGCGCGGCAATGCCAACCTGCAGGCTTCGGTGGCGGCGGGCATCCAGACGGCGGGTGAGAATGCCGGCGTCAGCGGCATCATGGGCATGGGCATCGCCACCGGCGGCCTGGGAGGTCTGGCCGGCCTGCAGCAGCCGGCGGCCCCGGCGCCGGCGGTCGTGCCTGCGCCACAGGCGGCAGCAGCGCCCGCAGCCGATGACCCCATTGCCCGCCTGACCAAGGCCAAGCAGATGCTCGACGCCGGGCTCATCACCCAGGCGGACTACGACGCGGCCAAGGCCAGGGCACTGGGTCTGTAGCGGCCGGCGCAGCGCATGGCGCCCGACCCGCCGAACAGGCCCGCCGGGCCCACCGGGCCGGGCTCGCCGCAGGACATGCCGCCCGCGCCGGGGCAGCCTGCGCTGAACCCGCTGAAGCTGGGCCGGCTGCCCCAGCCGATCCGCGACGAACTGCTCGCGCCCGACCCGGCCACGATCGACACCTCGGCCAAGGCGTTGCGCGACGGGCTGAACCACTGCCCCAGGTGCGGTGCGACCGAGGTCCAGCCTCGGCCGGGGTCCGACCGGCTGATCTGCCTGTATTGCCGCCACGAGTGGGCGCCCACCCGGGTGGAAGAAGCCTTTGGGCTGGGCGAGGGCATCGCCGATCTCGAGGGCATGCAGATCGCGTCCGGGGCGCGCGACATTGCGGCCGAGGCCGCGAGCCTGCGCAGTTTCAAGTGCGGCGGCTGCGGCGCCGAGGTGGTGATCAACACCAACACCGCCATGACCGCGCGCTGCCACTGGTGCCGCCATGTGCTGGGCGTGAACGAGCAGATCGACAACGGCGCGGTGCCCGACGCGGTGCTGCCCTTTCACATCAGGAAGGACGATGCGGTGGCGCGCATCCACCAGTTCGTGAACAAGCGCCGGCTGTTCGCGCTGAAAGCCTTCAAGGACGGGTTCAGCCCGGAGAACGTGGTGGGCGTCTACCTGCCCTATATGGTGGTCGACGCGCGCGGCAGCGCCGACGCGGCGGGCTGCGGCGAGATTCAAACGCGCAGCTACACGCGGGGCCAGGGCAAGAGCAAGACGACCTACTACGACGCCGACGTCTGGCGCGTACAGCGCCATCTGGACTTCACGGTGGACGACCTCACGCTCGAGTCAAGCGCCAGGCGCGGCAACCTCGACACCGGCAGCAACACCAACAACGTCATCAACACCATCCTGCCCTTCGACACCAAGAACGCGGTGAAGTGGAACGCCTCCTACCTCGTGGGCTACACCTCGGAGAAGCGCGACCGCGACGTGCAGCACCTGATGCCGCGGCTGCACGAGCAGATGCTCTCGGTCGCCCGTGCCCAGATGCAGCCTTCGGTGCGGCGCTACGACCGGGGTGTACGCTGGGAGCGCGAGCGCATGGACCTCAAGGGCACGCGCTGGGTGTCGATGTACCTGCCGGTGTGGCTGTACGCTTATCACCAGCCGGGGCCGGGCGGTGGCCTGCTGCATTACATCGCGGTCAACGGCCGCACCGGCGAAACCATGGGCAGCGTACCGGTGCAGCAGTGGAAGCTTGTTCTTGCGGCGATGAGCATCGGCACGGTGGTCGAGGCGCTGGCGCTGTGGGTCGTCGCGCGCTGAGATGAAACCCCCGCGCTCGCGTTCGCTCGCTGCCCCCGGAGGGGGCCGTCAGTGGCTTCGGGCGGCCGGGCGCCACTGACATGCAAAGCGACGCCATCCTCATTCTGCTGGCCCTGGGTCCGGCCAGTGCCGTCGGCTTCTATTGGGCCATGCACCGCCACTATCGCAACACCGACAAGTCACACGCCTTCGAAAGCGAAACCGCGGTCGAGGTGCTGGCCCTGACCGGCGTCGACGCCGACCGCAAGGTGGATGAGACCCGCGGAACCCGCTCGCGGAGCATTCAGGGCGACAACGCAGCCAACCATCGGCAGCGCGTGCAGCCGATGTAGGGTGCCGACCGCTTCGCAGCGCCTGCCGCCGATGGCCGGTGGCTCGAGTGGCGGCTGCATGCGGTTCTGTGGTCCCAGGGCCTTCGCGTGCCCGCCCGCGCTGCGCCGGTGACCGCGTCAGGCCAGCGCGAATGCACCGTAGCGACCCGCCGGCGACATCCATTGCCATAGATCCCGAGCCACGAGGCTACCTTTGGAGAAGCTCACCAGCATGGGCGTCACTGCGGTGTGCCGTCGCTGGTAGGCGCGCTCGCGGAGCCTGCGCCACTGCAACGACAGAAGCCTGTTCCGTATCGGCGCTACTCTCGTTCATTGACAACGAATGCAACGCGTTCTCCTGGCACGGCAGCCTGGCGCATGGCTTGCCGCGGTTGCGCTCCCGAGAGCTCGGGGACGCGACAGCACGATGAACCTGTCAACGGCGACGCCGTGTTGCTCGATAGCTTCAGCGCCCGATGGGCCTCCACGCTCAGTGGGCAGCCGAGTTCAAGGCAAGGATTGACGCCGCAATTTCGGTGCCCTTGTGCTCTTCAACAAAGTGGCCGATGTCCGGGTAGCTGTGGGTGAGCCGCGCCATTCGCGGAAATGCCTCATGCCACTGCCGGATCACCGAATCCTTGCCGCACGGGTCATAGGCGCCAAAGTGCCCCGCCGCGGGGATATTGCGTCCCGCAGCACCCCAGTCGCCGGCAACCTTATGCTGGACCAACTTGTAGAACTCATGATTGTCCTGCTTGCCAATCACCGGATCGACATAGGAGTATCCGTATCCCCAAACCGGTGTTTGCAGTACGTTGCGTTTCGAGCTGCGGGCATTTCTCTTGCCGCGCAGAGACTCGCTGAAGACCCACTCAGGAGTGCCCTTCGGAACTCGCCGCAACAGAAAGCGCATCTGGAACACATAGGCTCGGACGAGGGACGCCAGGAAGGGCTGGGGATTGCCATTCAACACGACGAAGGCTGACGCACCGCCCCAGACGGCATCTGGCGTGAAGGACGGAAACTTGCACCAGGGCATCCAAGTGCGAGGGTGGTTTTCATAGGTGGGACCCTGCTTCGGCATCGGAAAGATGGTCGAGTTCAAGACCACGAGCGAACTGACCCGGTCGGGTCGATCGAGGAATGCGCCGAAGCCGATCGGGCCGCCCCAATCGTGGACGACCAAGGTGATGTCGCGCAGATCAAGATGTTCGACGAGCCTCTTGAGATTGAATGCATGGTGCATGTCGATCATCTCGAAGCTGGCCTGATCTGATACGCCGAATCCAATTTGGTCGACGGCGATCAATCTGAAGGGTGCTTCCTGGTCGATCAATGCCTTCCAGACGTGCCGGTAGGTATAGGAACACTCCGGATTGCCATGGACAAGCAGGACGACCGGCCGCTGAGCGCTGTCGCCATGACAATGATCGAAATAGAACAGCTTCTTTCCCGCATCGTGCCCGTCCGGAATGCTGAACCAGCGTTCCGATCCGTGCGGGCAGTAGTCGTCGGGGACGCTTCGCAACGGCGCGTTTGATAGGACGTCAAGACTCACTTCGATCTCCCGTAGGCGCGCCCCGTGCGCTCTGAGGCCTACTCCGGCAGGTGGGCGAAACCCTGTCGTCGCACAGTCTCGATCTTGCTTGGCACGGGGCGAACCTGCAACCGTGGAACTTCCGAATCGGCACCATAGACGCGGCACAGCTCGAAGGGTCCCGGTGTTGGCAGCCACTCGATGAACGAGACCATGCCGGACAGCGAACCGTTGCCAATGACTGCTCATGGCCGTTATGGCAGGACTTGCATAACGGCCATTATGAGAAGACCACGGTTATGA
>CAZWUR010000041.1:0-42784 GCA_964637205.1 uncultured Rubrivivax sp. | reverse complement strand
ACTTCATGACGATGATGGCGCTGTCGCTGTGCATCGGCCTGCTGATCGACGACGCGATCGTCGTGCGCGAGAACATCGTGCGCCATGTGCACATGGGCAAGGACCACTTAACGGCGGCGCGCGAAGGCACCGAGGAGATCGGCCTGGCGGTGATGGCCACCACTTTCGCCATCGTCGCCGTGTTCGCGCCGATTGCCTTCATGGGCGGCATGATCGGCAAGTTCTTCTTCCCCTTCGGCATCACGGTGGTCGTGGCCGTGCTGATCAGCCTGTTCGTCAGCTTCACGCTCGACCCGATGCTGAGTTCGGTCTGGCACGACCCGCCGGCCGCACGCCTGAAGGGCCTGCCCGTCATCGGCCATGCGATCCGCGCCACCGACGCCTTCATGGCCTTGCTGCACCGGGTCTACGACGCCGGCATCCACTGGATTTTCAGCGCCCGCCGCTGGCGCATCGGGCTGCCGGCCTGGGGGCGCGGCTTCGACGTCGAGGGTCGGCGTGACCGCGCCAGTGCGCGCCGCTGGCGCAGCGCCACGATCACGCCGCGCGGCGTGGTGATGGGCGTCGGCCTGCTGAGCTTCGTCGCCGCGCTGGCGCTGACCACCCTGATCGGCAGCGAATTCATACCGCAGACCGACCGCGGCTTCACCCAGCTGGCGGTCAAGATGCCGGTCGGCAGCAGCCTGGAGCGCACCGACGCCAAGGTGCGCCAGATCGAGGCCATCGTGCTCGCCATTCCCGAGGTGCAGCATGTGAGCACCTGGGTCGGCGGCGCGGGGCAGCGCCACCAGGCCTGGCTGAACATCCGCCTGACCGAGCGCGCCGAACGTGAGCGCAGCCAGAAGCAGGTCGAGGACGCGATCCGCGACGCGATTGCCGGCATTCCCGGCACCGATGCCAGTCTGGGCTTCAACCGGCCGATCTACATCGCCATCCTCGGCAGCGACGCCGAGGGCCTGGCCCGCGTGGCCACCGAGTTCGCCGACCAGGTGCGCAAGATCCCCGGTGCGGTGGACGTCGAGACCTCGGTGCAGGACGGTGTGCCGGCGTATGCGGTGCGCCTGAAGCCCGGCGCGGTGCGCGAGCTCGGCCTGACGGCGCAGGAGGTCAGCGACAGCCTGCGCGCCTACGTCACCGGCGACGCGGCCACGACCTGGACCGCGCCCGACGGCGACCAGGTCGACGTGGTGCTGCGCCTGAACGAGGTCGACCGCGAGCGCATCGACCAGTTGCGCGCGCTGCCGGTGGCCTTTGCTCCCAACGGCACGCCGATCGCGCTGGCCAGCGTGGCCGACATCGAACGTGTGTTCAACCCGCAGAACATCCGCCGCCAGAACCTGCAGCGGCGCGAGGCGGTGTTCGCCGGTGTCAAGGACCGCAGCGTCGGCGAGGTCGGCGACGAGGTGCAGAAGCTGGTGCGCGAGACCAAGCTGCCGCCGGGCTACAGCTTCGACATCGGCGGCCAGTTGCAGGAGCAGGACGACGCCTTTGCCGGCCTGCTGTCGGCGATGGCGCTGGCGGCGATCTTCATCTACATCGTGCTCGCCAGCCAGTTCGGCAGCTTCCTGCAGCCGATCGCCATCATGGCCAGCCTGCCCCTGGCCCTGATCGGCGTGATGCTGGCCCTGCTGGCCACGCGCAGCACGCTCAACGTGTTCTCGATGATCGGCCTGGTGATGCTGATGGGCCTGGTGACGAAGAATGCGATCCTGCTCGTCGACTTTGCGAACCAGGCGCGCCGTGCCGGCGCCTCGGTGCGCGACGCGCTGCTGCAGGCCGGGCAGATCCGGCTGCGCCCGATCATCATGACCACCGCGGCGATGGTCTTCGGCATGCTGCCGCTGGCGCTGGCGCTCAACGACGGTGGCGAGATCCAGGCGCCGATGGGCCGCGCCATCATCGGCGGCCTGCTGACCTCGACCCTGCTGACCCTGGTGGTGGTGCCGGTGCTGTATAGCTATCTGGTGCGCGAGAAGCGGGTCGCCGCCAAACCGCTGGCCGGGGGTGCCGGCATGCCTGCGACGATGCCGGCGGACCGGGACTGATCAGCACTCGACGATGTTCACCGCCAGCCCGCCGCGCGCCGTCTCCTTGTACTTGGTCATCATGTCGGCGCCGGTTTCGCGCATCGTCTTGATGACCTTGTCCAGGCTCACATGGTGGGTGCCGTCGCCGCGCAGCGCCATGCGCGCGGCATTGATGGCCTTCACCGAAGCGATCGCGTTGCGCTCGATGCAGGGAATCTGGACGAGGCCGCCCACCGGGTCGCAGGTCAGGCCCAGATGGTGCTCCATGCCGATCTCGGCCGCGTTCTCGACCTGTTCGGGCGTGCCGCCGAGCACCGCGCACAGGGCCCCCGCGGCCATGCTGCAGGCCACGCCGACCTCGCCCTGGCAGCCGACCTCGGCGCCGCTGATGCTGGCGTTTTCTTTGTAGAGGATGCCGATCGCGGCGGCCGTGAGCAGGTAGTCGATGACGCCGGCGTCGCTGGCCCCGTGCACGAAGCGGCGGTAGTAGTGCAGCACCGCGGGCACGATGCCGGCGGCGCCATTCGTCGGGGCGGTGACGACGCGACCGCCGGCGGCGTTCTCCTCGTTGACGGCCAGAGCGTAGAGGTTCACCCAGTCCAGCACCTGCAGCGGGTCGCGCAGCGCGGCTTCGGGCTGCGAGACGAGGGCCTCGCGCAAGGCCTTGGCGCGCCGGCGCACCTGGAAACCCCCGGGCAGCACGCCGTCGGCAGTGCAGCCGCGCACCACGCTGTCCTGCATCACCTGCCAGATGCGCAGCAGGCCGGCGTCGATCTGTGCGTCGGGGCGCCAGTGCCTTTCGTTGCGCCGCATCAGCTCGGCGATGCTGCAGCCCAGCTCGCGCGTCAGCACCAGCAGGTCGGCGCCGCTGTGAAAGGGGTGCGGCAGCACCGTCGTGTCGGGCGCGATGGCCTTCAGCCGCGAGCCGTCGGCCGCGACCTCGTCGCTGAGCACGAAGCCGCCGCCCACCGAGTAGTAGACACGCTGGACCAGCTCGCTGCCGTCGGCGTCGAAGGCGCTGAAGCGCATGCCGTTGGCATGCAGGGGCAGACTCTCGCGGCGCAGGAAGCGCAGATCCTCGCGTTCCTGGAAGGGCAGCGCATGGCCGCCGAGCAAGGTCAGCTGCCGGCTGCTGCGCACGCTGTCGAGCAGGGCCGGGATGGTGTCGATCTCGACCGTGTCCGGCTCGTGCCCCATCAGCCCGAGCAGCACCGCCTTGTCGCTGCCGTGCCCCTTGCCGGTGGCGCCGAGGCTGCCGTAGAGCTGCACCAGCACCCGCGCCGTGCGCGGCAGCAGCGCGTCGTGCTGCAGGCGCAGCGCAAACAGGCGTGCGGCGCGCATCGGGCCGACGGTATGGCTGCTGCTCGGCCCGATGCCGATCTTGAACAGATCGAAGACCGAAACCGCCATCGGGTGCCTCCTGCCGGGCTACGCGTACGCGGCGACCGGGAGGCAGCTGCAGAACAGGTTGCGGTCGCCGTGCACGTTGTCGACGCGGCCCACCGGGCTCCAGTATTTCTGCCGCCGCAGGCCGGGCACCGGATAGGCGGCGTCATCGCGCGTGTAGGCGTGCGGCCAGTCGGCAACGGTCAGCGCGGCGGCGGTGTGCGGCGCGTGCTTGAGCGGGTTGTCGTCCCTCGGCCAGGCTCCGCTCTCGACCTTCGCGATCTCGCCGCGGATGGCGATCATCGCGTCGCAGAAGCGGTCGAGCTCGACCCGCGGCTCACTTTCGGTGGGCTCCACCATCAGCGTGCCGGCCACCGGGAAGCTCAGGGTCGGCGCGTGGAAGCCGTAGTCGATCAGGCGCTTGGCCACGTCCTCGGCGCCCACGCCGCTGGTCTTCTGCAGCGGGCGCAGGTCGAGGATGCATTCATGCGCCACACCACCACCCTTGACCGAGGCCACGTCGCTGCTGAAGTGGATGTCGAAATGTTCGGCCAGGCGCGCGGCCACGTAGTTGGCCGACAGGATCGCGGTTTCGGTGGCGGCCAGCAGGCCCTCGGCACCCATCATGCGCATGTACATCCACGGAATCGGCAGCACCGCGGCATTGCCCAGCGGCGCCGCCGAGACCGCCCCCACCGGAGACTCGATGCCGGTGGCCGTGGCATGGCCGGGCAGGAAGGGCAGGAGGTCCTCGACCACGCACACCGGCCCGACCCCGGGGCCGCCGCCGCCATGCGGGATGCAGAAGGTCTTGTGCAGGTTCAGGTGGCTCACGTCGCCGCCGAACTCGCCCGGCGCGGCCAGGCCGACGAGCGCGTTCAGGTTGGCGCCGTCGACATAGACCCGGCCGCCATGGCGGCGCACCACGGCGCACAGATCCTTGATGTTGCGGTCGAAGACGCCATAGGTGCTGGGGTAGGTGACCATGATCGCGGCGAGACGGGCGCTGTGCTGCGCGCACTTGGCCTCGAGGTCGGCCATGTCGATCGCACCGCCGGCGTCGCACTTCACGACCACCACCTGCATGCCGACCATCATCGCGCTGGCCGGGTTGGTGCCATGTGCCGATTCCGGGATCAGGCAGATGTCGCGATGCCCGTCGCCGCGCGCGCGATGCCAGCCGCGGATGGCGAGCAGGCCCGCGTATTCACCCTGCGAGCCGGCGTTCGGCTGCAGGCTGACGCCGGCGTAGCCGGTGGCCTGGCCGAGCCAGGCGCTGAGCTGTGTGTTCAGTTCGGCATAGCCGGCCAGCTGGTCGGCGGGTGCGAAGGGGTGCACGTTGGCGAACTCGGGCCAGGTGATCGGGATCATCTCCGCCGTGGCATTGAGCTTCATGGTGCACGAACCGAGCGGGATCATGCAGCGGTCCAGCGCCAGGTCCTTGTCGCTCAGGCTGCGGATGTAGCGCAGCATTTCGGTTTCGCTGTGGTGCGTGTTGAACACCGGGTGCGTGAGGAAGGGCGTGCGGCGCAGCAGCGCGGCCGGGATCAGCGGCGCGGTCTTCGGCGCCAGGGCCTCGATATCGGGCAGGGCGTGGTAGTCGCCGGCAAACACGCGCCAGAGCAGGGCCAGATCGTCGCGCGTGGTGGTCTCGTCCAGGCTGATGCACAGGTACTCGCCCCAGGCCCGACGCAGGTTGGCGCCCAGGGCCACCGCGCGCGTCATCAGCCTCTCGGTGTCGCCGCCGGTGTGCAGGCACAGGGTGTCGAAGGCGCCGCGCTCGAGGTGGTGCGTGGCCGACAGGTCCACGCCCAGTTCGCGCAGGCCGGCCACCAGCAGGGCCAGATAGCGCGCCACGCGCTGCGCGATGCGGGTCAGCCCCTGCGGGCCGTGGTAGACGGCGTACATGCTGGCCACCACCGCCGGCAGCACCTGGGCGGTGCAGATGTTGCTCGTGGCCTTTTCGCGCCGGATATGCTGCTCGCGGGTCTGCAGCGCCAGGCGCAGCGCGGGATTTCCGTGGCTGTCGATGCTGGCGCCCACCAGGCGGCCGGGCAGGCCGCGCTTGAACTCGTCGCGGCAGGCCATGTAGGCCGCATGCGGGCCGCCGGCGCCCATCGGCATGCCGAATCGCTGCGTGCTGCCGACCACGATGTCGGCGCCCATCTCGGCCGGCGATTTGAGCAGGGTCAGGGCCAGCAGGTCGGCGACCATCACGAAGGCGGCCTGCTTGCCGTGCACGGTCTCGGCGTCGGCGCTCCAGTCGTACAGCCAGCCGCTGGACGCGGGGTACTGCACGATCGCGGCGAAATAGTCGTCACCGGCCAGTGCCGCCTGCCAGGCTTCGGGCGAGTCGGCCTGCTGAACGATCAGCCCCATCGGCTCGGCGCGCGTGCGCAGCACCTCGAGGATCTGCGGATGCATGTCGCCCGAGACGACGATGGCCGAGCCCTTGGCGCGCACGCTGCGCTTGGCCAGCGTCATCGCCTCGGCGGCGGCCGTGGCCTCGTCGAGCATGCTCGCGTTGGCGATGTGCATGCCGGTGAGGTCGGTGAGCATGGTCTGGAAGTTGATCAGCGCTTCCAGCCGGCCCTGCGAGATCTCGGCCTGGTAGGGCGTGTAGGCGGTGTACCAGGCCGGGTTCTCGAGCACGTTGCGCAGGATGACGCCCGGCGTGTGCGTGCCGTGGTAACCCTGGCCGATGAAGCTCCTGAGCACCCGGTTCTTTGCCGCGATGGCCTTCAGCTCGGCCAGGGCCTGCGCCTCGGTGGCCGGCGGCGGCAGGTCCATCGGCTGCGTGCGCGCGATGGCCGCCGGCATCACCGCCTCGATCAGCGCGCGCCGCGAGGCGGCACCGATCACCGACAGCATATGTGCTTCGTCGGCCGCATCGGGTCCGATATGGCGGGGCAGGAACTCGCCGGCGTCTTCGAGTTCGGCAAGCGGGGGCAGGGCGGACATCAGCATATCGGGTGGGGTTCGGCGGCGTGGGGTCGGGGGTACAGGGGTCAGAGCGTCTTGAGCAGCGCGTCGTAGCCCGGCGGGTCCATCAATGCGTCGAACTCCTGCATCTTCGTCACATGCACCTTGAAGAACCAGCCGCTGCCCATCGGGTCGCTGTTGGCCAGCGACGGGTCGGCGCGCAGCGCCTCGTTGACCTCGACCACTTCGCCGCTGACCGGCATGTACAGGTCGGCCGCGGCCTTGACCGATTCGACGACGCCGGCGATCTCGCCCTTGGCATAGGTCCGGCCGACCTCGGGCAGATCGACGAAGACCACGTCGCCAAGCGCGTCCTGGGCGTGCAGGGTGATGCCGACGACGGCGGCTTCGTGGTCCTCGATGTTGATCCACTCGTGGTCGGGGGTGAACATGGTCGTCATGGGCGGTGCTCCGGTTGGGGTGGGCGAGGGTGGTCGGATGGCGCTCAACGTTTGTAGCGATGGGCGTAGAACGGCATCGGGGTGACGCGCATCGGCAGGCGCTTGCCGCGCACTTCGGCATACACCTCGTGCTGCGGCTGCGTGTGGTCGACGGGCAGGTAGGCCATCGCGATCGGCTTGTCGACGCTGGGCGCCAGGGTGCCGCTGGTGACCATGCCCAGGCGGCGGCCCTGGGCGTCGACGATGGGCGTGCCTTCGCGCACCGGGGCACGCTCCAGGCCGACCAGGCCGACACGTTTGCTCGGCGCGCCGCCGCCCAGGTGTTTCTCGATGACGGCGGCGCCCGGGTAATGCCCGGCGCGCGCGCCACCCGGGCGGCGCACCTTCTGGATGGCCCAGCTCAGGCCGGCCTCGACCGGGCTGGTGGTCTCGCCGATGTCGTGCCCGTACAGACACAGGCCGGCTTCCAGGCGCAGGGAGTCGCGCGCGCCCAGGCCGGCCGGCGCAACCTCGGGCTGGGCGAGCAGCGCCTCGGCGAGCGCCAGCGCGGCGTCGGCCGGCACCGAGATCTCGAAGCCGTCCTCGCCGGTGTAGCCGCTGCGCGTGACGTAGCAGTCGGCGCCGGCCAGCGTGAAGCTGCCGCCGGTCATGAAGACCAGGCGCGCGACGTCCGGGTTCAGCCGCGTCAGCGCCGCTTCGGCCTGCGGCCCCTGCAGGGCCAGCAGGGCGCGGTCGGGCAGGGGCAGCACGCTGCAGCGGTGGCCGATGTGCGTGATCAGATGCTTCGTGTCGGCCACCTTGCAGGCGGCATTGACGATGAGCAACAGGTCGTCGTCGCGGCGCGTCACCATCAGGTCGTCGAGGATGCCGCCGCTGGCATTCGTGAACAGGGCGTAGCGCTGCCGGTGCGGCGCGAGGTCGACGACGTCCACCGGCACCAGGGTCTCCAGCGCCGCGGCGGCGTCGGCGCCGACCAGACGCAACTGGCCCATGTGCGACACGTCGAACAGCGCCGCCGCGCTGCGGCAATGGCGGTGTTCGGCCAGGATGCCGGCCGGGTACTGCACCGGCATGTCGTAGCCGGCAAAGGGCACCATGCGTGCGCCGAGCTTCAGGTGCAGGGCGTGCAACGGGGTGGTGAGCAGGTCGGACATCGGGCAAACCTCCGAGGGCAGAGCCTCGGCCACCGTGGCCGGTGTCCGGGCTGCCCCGCTGTCCTGGGACCTGAGAGATTCGGGTGCGCCCCCTGGCGGCCCTTGCCCCTTCGGTGGGTGCCTGCATCGCTGCAGTCACCACTCTCCAGCGAGGTGATCCTGCCAGTCCTTTGGCCTGCGCGTTCGGGGCATCGCCCTGCGCCTTCGGCGGCACCTTTCCCGGTCACGGGCTGGCACTCTCTCCTGGCGGCGCCAGTGTATCAGCGGGTCGGGACGCAGCGTCCGACAAGTCGCGGGGTTCGGCCTTGGCCCCGGCACCGGGGCCAAGGTCTATTCGATGCTGCGCCCTTCACCCGCCTCTTCTTCGGTCCTGCCGTCACGGATGTGATAGATGCGCTTGAAGGTGGGGATGATCTTCTCGTCGTGCGTGACCACGATGATGGCCGTCTGGTACTGCGTGGCCATCTGGTTGAGCATGCGGATCACGGCCAGCGCGCGTTCGCTGTCGAGCGGCGCGGTGGGTTCGTCGGCCAGGATCACCGGGGGCCTGTTGGCCAGAGCCCGGGCGATGGAGACACGCTGCTGCTCGCCGCCCGACAGCTCGGAAGGCTGGGCCCTGGCGCGGTGGCCCACGTCGAGCGCTTCGAGCAGTTCAACGGCGCGCGCACGGGCTTCGGCGTTCGGACGGCCCGAGAGCATGGGCAGCAGCGCGACGTTGTCGGTGACGTCGAGAAACGGAATCAGATACGGCGCCTGGAAGACAAAACCGATGCGGTCGCGCCGCAGCGCGCGCAGGTCGGGGATCTTCCAGCTGCCGTCGTAGATGGTCTCGCCGCCCAGGATCATGCGGCCCGCGGTGGGTTCGATCACCGCGCCCAGGCATTTCAGCAAGGTGCTCTTGCCCGATCCGGATGGGCCGATGAGGCCGACCACCTCGCCGGGGGCGACGACCATGTTGACGTCCTTCAAGGCCTCGACGGCGGTGTCGCCCTCGCCATAGACCTTGCGCAGGCCTTCGATGCGAATGCCTTCGTTGCTGCTCATCTCAACCCCCGATGGCTTCGGCCGGGTCGACCTTCAGCGCCACGCGGATCGCCAGCGTGCTGGCCAGCGCGCAGATCAGCATCACGGCGACGAGGCCGGTGACGGCATCCGAGGTCAGCAGGAGCACGAACTTCGGGAAGATCGGCGCCCAGACGGTGGCCGAGATCTTGCCCACGACGAAGCCGATCAGCCCCAGCCCCAGCGACTGCTGCAGGATCATCCCGGCGATGGTCGTGTTGCGCGTGCCGATGAGCTTGAGGACCGCGATTTCGCGGATCTTGCCCAGGGTCATGGTGTAGATGATGAAGGCCACGATGGCGGCGCTGACGATGGCCAGGATGACGAGGAACATGAAGATCTGCCGCGCCGAGGTGGCGATGAGCTTGACCACCAGGATCTCTTCCATCTGCGCGCGCGTGTAGGCCTCGAGGTGCTTCCAGCGCCGGATCGGCGCGGCCACCTCGTCTGCCGACCAACCCGGCCGCACCTGCACCAGCACCGCATTCACGTTGCGGTTGCTGGCCTGCGAGGCCTGCACCGCCTCCAGCAGACCCGGCACGCCCGGGCGGTTGAGTTGCGGATTTTCGGCGGTGCGCGCGCGGTCGTTGACGATGGCGTCGTTGTCCTTCAGGAACTGCGCCTCCTGCGCGTCCTTCAGCGGGATGAAGACCATCGGGTCGCCGCCCGACGACACCATGCGCTGCGTCAGCCCCACCACGGTGTAGGTCTGGCGCCGGATGCGGATCTGCTCGCCGAGCTTGAAGCCGGTCTTCAGGTCGACCACCGCTTCGTAGTGACTGCGCGTGATGTGCCGGCCGGCGAGCAGGTAACCCGGTTCGCCGGGCTGGCCGGGTTCGATGCCGACGACCATGGCGCGCACGTCCTTGCCGCCGGCCTGTGCCCGGGCGTGCCTGACCTGCATCGTCAGATAGGTGACGTTGACGGCGCGTGCAACACCCGGCAGGGTGAGGATGGCGCGTACCGTATCGTCGCGCAGGCTCGATGATTCGGCATAGGGCCCCTGCGTGTCCTGCTGCGCCACCCACAGGTCGGCGCCGCTGTTGGACAGCAGCAGCTTGGCGTCGTCGACCATGCCGCGGTAGACGCCGGCCATCGTCAACGTGACGCCGATGAGCAAGCCCAGACCGATGCCGGTGAGGACGAACTTGCCCCAGGAATGCAGGACATCGCGCCCCGCGAGGCTGATCATGGCTTGCCGCCCGCCAGGGCGTCGACGATCTTGATCCGGCTGTCGGCGGTGAGTTCCTTCTCGCTGAATTCGACGACGCTGTCGCCGGCTTTCAGGCCTTCGAGCACCTGCACCTGGCCGTCGAGGCTCGAGGTGCCCGTGCGCACCGGCACGAACTGCAACTCGCCGCCGCCGAGGCGCCACACGCCGGTCTGATTGCGCAGATGCTTGACGGCGGCGTTGGGCACCAGCGGTGCATGGGCGGTGGCGGGCAGGGTGACGGTCGCTTCGGCGATCTCACCGACCGACAGATGGGTGCCGCGCGCTGCCGCTTGTTCAGCCGGGCGCTCGAACGCGACCATGGCGATGCGCTCTTCGGTCACGCTGTCGCTCACCGCCTCGATGCGCGCCACCGCGCCGGCCAGGGGTTGGCGCGGGTTGGAGCGCAGCACGATCTGCACCGGCAGGCCCGCAGCCAGCCCGGTCGAGCGGCCTTGGTCGAAGCGCACCTTGACCCACAGCGAGGCCGGGTCGATCAGCTTGACCACGGCCTGTCCGGCGACGACGGTGGAGCCGGGTTCGGCATCGCGACTGGTCACCACGCCATCGGCGGGCGCCAGCAGCCGCGCGGTGCCGCGCTGCTGGCGCAATGCGGCGCGTTCGGCATCGAGGCGTCGCAGGTCGGCGCCGGCTGCGGCGACGTTGGCGACGGCGGCGCTGACGCCGGCCTCGGCCGAGGTCTGCTCCTGCAGCTTGCCTTCGACGACGCCGCTGCTGATGAAATTCTTCTCGCCCAGATCGACATAGCGGCGCGCATTGGCCGCCGCCACTTCGCGTCTGGCCATGGCATCCTTTTGCTGCGCCTGCGCGCTGGTGCTCGCACTGCGTGCGCGGGCGATGGACGCATCGATCGCGACCAGCCGCTCGTCGAGGTCCACCGGGTCCATCTCGGCAAGCAACTGGCCGGCCTTCACCGTATCGCCCACGTCCACCATCAGGCGCAGCACGCGGCCCGGCAGCGTGGGGCCGATGAAGTAGGCACGGCGCGCCTCCACCGTGCCGATGCCGAAGAGCGATGGCGTCAAGCTGCCTTCGGCCACCTCGTGAACGGTGACGCGCACGGGCGCGAACGGGCCTGTGCGCGTCATCACGTAGGCCAGCGTCGCGGCGAGCAGCAAGGCAAGCAGGCCCAGCCCGAGACGTCGTGTCAGTGTCTTGTTGAACTTCATGGGGTTCTCCCGCCAGCACGGATGCCTTGCAGATAGATGGTGAAGACGGCGTCCGCCTGCGACCTCAGCGCGTTGACCCTGCCGGCGGCCATGGACTGCATGATCAGGCCCTGCACGGCGCCGACGAACAGGGTGGCCGCGGCGTCGTGGTCCAGATCGGCGCACAGCGTGCCGCGCTGCGCCGCGTCGTCGAGCAGCCCCAGCAGCCGTAGCCGGTAGGCGCGGAGCAGGGCGCGTACCTCCTGCTTGACGGGTGTGTCCTTGGGCAACTGCATCTCGTGAAAGATGAAGCGCGGCACGCCGGGATGCGTCGCGACGTAGTCGACATGGGCCTTGAACATGGCGCGCAGGGCCTCGAGCGGCGACGGTGCAGCCTGGGCCGCGGCCTCGATGGCGCCGAGCAG
The DNA here is from genome assembly GCA_964637205.1 of uncultured Rubrivivax sp. GTDB lineage: Bacteria > Pseudomonadota > Gammaproteobacteria > Burkholderiales > Burkholderiaceae_C > Rubrivivax. Next base: position 30,968 of record CAZWUR010000041.1, on the reverse strand, counting down.
TTCGGCGTGCACGCGTCGCATCGCGGCGTGCCAGATCGCGTCCTTGCTGGGGAAATGCCGAAACACCGCACCCTGGCTGATGCCGACCTGCTTGGCGATCTGCGCCGTGGTGATCAAGGCCGGACTGATTTCACTGGCCAGCTGCAATGCGGCCGCCGTGATCTCGACCTGGCGCTCTTCGGTGGGGAGTCTGAGGGGCATGCTCGGATGTTCAGTGGGCAGTTGCAAGTACTCGATTACTTGCTACTATACCTCAACATACCCCAGTAGGTTTACAAGATGCGGCCCCATCGACCCGTTCGTGATCTGTACCCCCGCCCAAGGCGTTCGACTTGCGCAGTGCTGCGACGCAAGGAAGGGCCATGCTGATGCCGCTGGGCATCGGGGCCGAACTGGCCCCGGGTGTGCCGCCGGCGCTGGTGCTTGTGGGCGGCCTCTCGATGCGGGTGGCGATGCTCGGTGTCGCCGCGATCAGGCTCGATGCCGGCAAGGCTGGATCGTGGCTGTGAAGCAAGGTCGGGTCGTGTCGACGGGCGCGGTATGAAGACGCCCCGGACAGCACCCACGGCCCGACCGGCGCGATGGCGGGCATCGCGCGTCGTGGCAGGGCTGGCCGCGGGCGTTTGTATTGCGGCTGTTGCGCAGACCTCGGCGTCTTCGCCCCCCGATGAAAGCTGCCTCGGCAGCCCCGCGGTCGAGTTCCGCGGCTACACCGCGCGCCTCGAAAACGACCTGTTCGCGAATACGGACCGCGACTACACCAACGGCGTGTCGCTGACCGCCATTTCACGCAACATCCCCGCCGGGGCCGATCCGGCCTGTCTGCCCCTGCCGCTGCGCCTGCATGCCGCGCTGATCCGCGGCCTGGACCCGGCGTTCTGGCGCGGCGACGCCGCATCGCTGCAGAACGCCGTCGTCAAGCTCGGCCAGTCGATGTACACCCCGGCGGACCCGGCGCGCAGCGACCTCATCGTCGACGACCGGCCCTATGCCGGACTGCTGTACGCCGGGCTGTCCTGGAATCACCGCAGGCTCGACGTGCAACGCCAGGTCGAGACGCTGGATACACGCGAGCTGACGCTGGGTGTCATCGGCCCGCTGTCGCTGGCGCGGCAGATGCAGGATCTGGTGCACCACGTCAAAGGCATCGACCGCTTCCAGGGCTGGGACCACCAGCTCCACAACGAGCCTGCGCTGCAACTGGCGCGCGAACAGAAGTGGCGCCACTACCGTGGCGCGGGATCGCAGATCGAAGGCTTCACGCTGGACGCGATCCGGTCGCTCGGCCTGCGGGTGGGCAATATCGAAACCTCGGCCAGCGCCGGCGTCGAAGCGCGCATGGGCTGGAACATGCCGAACGATTTCGGCAGCTACCCGATCCGCCCGGGCGCCGAAAACCGGCCACCGACAAGCCGGGTCGCTGGCGGCAATGCGCCTCGCGGCCGCACCGGTGCACATCTCTTCGCGATGCTCGAGGGCAGGCTGGTCGCCTGGGATTTCACGCTTGACGGCAACCTGTTTCGCAACGGCCACAGCGTGACTCGGCGCCCCTTGGTTGCGCAGTTCGCGACCGGGTTCAGCGTCTACGGGCCGGTGGCAGGCTACGGCCTCAAGCTCGCGGTGATGCGCGTGGTGCGCTCACGCGAGTTCGACGAACAGGGGTCGCGCCATGCCTTTGGTTCGATTGCATTGAGCGTCGAATACTGACGCGGGTTCGAGACCCGGCCGGTACGGTCTGCGGGCCGGTCAGGCGACCAGGTTGATCGACTTGCCGACGCTGCTGCCGGGGCCCGCCAATGGCGCCGGGATGTCTTCCACCGGCGGCACGATCGGCGCGGTCGGCGGTCGCCGGCTCTCGATGCGCCCGCGCAGCTCGGCGGCGGCGGCCTTGGCAGCCTCGGCGGCGGCCGGCAGATTGCCTTGCGTCAGTTGGCGGCCGACTTCGGCAAAGGCGCTTTCGGGTTTCCACTGCGCACCTTCGGGCGCTGCCTTGACGACGGCGACATAGGCCTTGCGCGCGGCGCCCAGGTCTTCGCTGGACAGGGCCTGGGACAGGTCCTTGAAGGCCTGGCGCATCGGCGAGCGCTCGACGGGCCGGGGATCCGGGCTGGTCGGCGGCAGCTTTGCGACGGAGAGGGTGTTCATGCGGGGCTCCTGGAAGATCGGTAGCGTCGAATGTGATCCATCGATGCCCCGGCGAAGCGCGCAAAAGCGGCCCGGGTCCGGTGCTTTTTGCGCCGCCGATCAACCGGCGTGCAGCAACGCCTTCAGCCGCGCCACCGCCGAATCCGGCGTCGTCAGCACCAGCAGGCCGGTGGCGGCGGCGACGGCGTCGCGGGCGCGCGCCAGGCTGAACTGCGCGAGTGCGATCACGCGACAGCCCTGGTCGGCCAGGGCCATCGCGGCCTGCACCGCGAGACGGTCATGCGTCGCGACGTCGCCGGCGTCGAGCGCGGCCATGGCGCCTTCGGCCAGCGCCTTGTGCAGCACCGCTGTGGCCGGGAATTCGGGCGGCATCGACTGCAGCGTCGGCGCGAAGCTGGCGAGCAGGCCGATCGGCGTGCCGGAGGCCAGGGCCACCGCTTCGTCGATCATCGCCTCGTTGGGCCGCAGCACCGGGATTGCGGCATGCCGCTGCTTGACGGCCTCGATGCAGGGGCCGAAGGCCGAGCAGGTGAACAGGATCGCGTCGGCGCCGGTGCCCACGGCATAGTCGGCCAGGGCCAGGAAACGCTGCGTCATGCGCGCGTCCAGCGCGCCGGCGCGCGCCAGGTCGGCCGACAGGCTGTCGTCGAGCAGGTTCATGCGCTCGGCCGCGGGCCAGTCGCGCTCCAGCGCGGCATTGATCGGCGCCGGCGAGTGGCTCAGGGCGTGGATGAGGGCGATGCGGGGCATGGTGCTTCAGCGGTGCAGGGAGACGGCGGGCGCGCCGACCGGGTAGTGCAGTTGGCGCTGGCCGGTCTGAAAGGCGTCGAGCTTCAGCGGCCAATGGTAGTGCGGCCAGTGGTAGCTCAGGCTCTGGTCGCGTGGCCGGTAGGCGGCCGTGTACAGGGTGCCGAAGCCGCGGTCGAAAGCCAGCGAATACAGCGGCGGACGCAGGAAATGGGCGACGAAGTCCTCGGGTGCGTCTTCGTGCAGCATCATGCGCTGCAGCAGATAGCGCTCGCGCTCGACGGTGGCCGTCATGCGTGCATGGGCGACCCAGTCGACCCGCGTCTGGTGGTTGGTGGCCACCGGTGCCGGCGTGATCAGGGTCTCCCGGCCCGGCGCCATCAGTGCCGTGATCAGCTCGCGCCGGGCGTCGAGCACGGTCACGTTGTAGGCCATGTGGCTGGGCAGGCGGCGCAATGCCGCGCTGGCTTCGGCGGTGCTGCTGCAGGTCTGCAGCACGTAGCGCAGGATCATCGGCACACCGAATCCGCTGCCCACCTCGCGCCGGCCGCCGAAGGTCAGCGACAGCGCAAGCCCGGCATCGTTGATGCCGTCGACCAGGCCGACCAGGCAGTCGCTGGTGCCCATCACCCCGCGCCCGCCCCAGCCGGTGCGCAGGCACACGCCGTCGAAGGCGGTGGCGGCATAGTCGTAGTTGCGCACGAGCAGCGGCTCGGCGCCGGGCCACACGGCCTGCGAGCAGCCGCTCAGGTAGGGCGGCGGCTCGTACAGGCTCAGGAAGCGCGCCGCGAGGTCGCCGCCGCCGGCGCGCTCCACCAGGGCCTCCCACACCGGCAGCATCTCCGGCATATGCGTTTGCAGGGCCCGCCGGCAATCGGTGTAGGTGGGTCGGGCGGCCACACCTTCCTTGAGGTACCAGCGCCGGTAGGCCGGCCACAGGCGCGCGAACAGCGGCGCCCAGCCGCCGTCGGCCTGGTCGTCGATGGCGTGAAAGGCCAGCTGCATCGCCCGTGCGTGCAGGATCACATGATCTTGAAGGCGTGGTCCTCGACCAGCCCCGCCGGCGCCGGCGCGGTCAGCGGCACCGCCCGGTACTGCGCGCGCATGGCCTTGATCCACTTGCGCGTTCGCGCCTGCAGCTGGAAGCGGTTGTCCATCGCGCGGCCGCGCAGCACCAGGATGCCCAGGTCGGCGCCTTCGTAACGGTAGTCGCCCTTGCCCATGATGCGCAGGTAGAAGGCTTCCTTCTCGCTTTCCACGGCGCGGCGGTGGTAGTCGAAGCGCGCGTACTCGACGCTGCCGTCGTCGCGCATGCGCCAAATGCCGGACCTGGGCGCCTCGCTGATCAGGTCGACGGTGTCGTCGGTGTGCTTGATCACCATCTGGCACCAGGAATCGATGTTGTCCTTCTCGGCCCAGCGCCCGTTCAGCTCCTCGATGTCGAAGTTGAAGCGCACGCCCGAGAACTCCAGCAGGTGGAACAGGAACAGCGGCGCATCGGCATGCGCGAAGGCGGCGTGGTTGGTCATCGAGCTCGCGCCGGTGATGCGCGGGTTGAGCTCGCCCAGATAGAGCTCGTTGCTCTTCTGGTCGATCAGGAAGTCGAGCTCGAAGTAGCCGCGGTAGCCCTCCTTGCGCAACTGTTCGCCGAACAGCCGGGTGTATTCCTTGGCCTTGTCGCGCAGGCGGCCGGTGAAGGCGCCGGCGTAGATCTCGTTGCCGCACCAGCCGCCGCGGTAGGGCGTCAGGTCGCCGAAACCCACCAGCTCCGTCATCAGCGGGCCGACGATGGTGCCCTTCCTGGTCACGCAGGCCTCGATCGCCGAGCCACGGCAGTTGATGCGCTTCATGACCTTGATCTCGCCCTGGCCGATGATCTCGTGCTGGTGGCGGCGGAAGTCGGCCGCACTCTTGATGAAGAAGGTGGTGTGGCCCGAATCGCCGAAGGCCGACTGCAGGACCAGGTCGGTGCCCAGCCGGGCCTGCCTGGCGACTTCGGTCAGCTGCTCGTAGCCGGTGATCTCGGCCAGCACATTCGGCACGCTGGGCACGCCGGCCTTGTCGCCGATGCGCACGGTCTCGATCTTGTTGTCCACGCGCGTGCGCAGGCTGGCTTTCGGGAACCAGATCTCCCAGCCCTGTTCCTTGCACAGCCTTTCGGTCTGTTCGTCGAACATCAGGAACACCAGCCGCGGCTTGCCACCGCGCCGGTTGATGAAGTCGATGACCTCCTTGTGCTGCAACAGGTAGTTGTTGATGTCCTCGATCGAGCTGAATTCGGCATGCGCCTGCTCGCTGGGGCAGAAGGTGTTCGGGTGCTGGCCGTCGTAGCAGTCGATGTAGCTGATGAACTTGAAGTTCTTGCACCACTCGTCCATGCCGAGCAGGTTGAAGTTGGTCGCGCTGACGAAGTACACCGGCTCCTCGTTGCGGTGGAAGAAGCGGCGGATCTCCGAGATGTTCTTCAGGGTCTTGGTGGATGTGGCCATGGGGTTTCCTTGTGTTCGGCGCAGCGGGGGGCGCTGCGCGTTCAGGTGGCGACGGCGGCGACGGGCTTGGCGTGCTTCGGCGCGCCGGGCGCAGGCAGCGGCAGGTGGGCGTCGAGCGCCGCCTGCGTGAAGACACGCAGCCCGAGGTCCGGGCGGTAGCCGTGGATCTCCTTGACGTCGAGCGCGCGCATGAAATTCAGGATCTCCTTGGAGATCACCTGGCCGGGCACCAGGATCGGGAACCCCGGTGGGTAGGGAATGATGAAGGCGGAGGAGACGATCTCGCGGCCGGCATCGATCGCCTGGTCCATGCTGCGGTCCTCGAGCGGGAAGTACTCGCAGAGCTTCTCGTCGTAGGCCATGAAGAAGGCCTTGCGCAGGTCGCCCTCGGGCGTGGTGCTGCCGTCGGTGGTGCGGAAGGCGGCGTGGAAGCGCGAGAAGTCGGGCAGCGGCGGCAGCTCGTCGCGCAGCGAATGCACCCGCGCCTCGAAGCGCTTGCGCTCCATGGGGCTGGCTTCGTCGAGTTCGGCGTCGAGCTCCTGCGCGATGCGCACCAGGACCTCGATCAGGTAGGCCACCGACGAGCGTGTGGTGCCGATGTTCGTCATCAGCAGCACGGTGTTGCGCGAGGTCTTGTTGATCTGGATGCCGTACTTGTCCATCAGGACCTGGGTCTTGAAGGTGTCGCCGTCCAGCCCGGTGCCGGCCACCGCCAGCGTGACCCGCGTGGCGTCGAGCACGAACTCGTCGTCGGCCCAGGCGTCCCAGGTGTCGTTCCAGCCCTTGTCCGCGTCCCAGTAGGACTTGATGCCCGAGCTGCGGTATTTCGACGGGATCATCTCGGCCACGCTCAGCACCTGGAAGTACTTCTTCAGCAGCGGATGGGCGGCGATGGCCTTGCGCATCGACATCGCCGCCTCGACCTGCTTTTGCACCAGTTCGAAGCCCTCGAGCTCGACCTGGCGGCGGCCGATGTCGAGCGAGGCGATGATCTGGTAGTTGGGGCTGGTCGAGGTATGCGTCATGTAGGCCTCGTGGAAGGCCTGCTCGACCTCGCCGCGGAAGTCCTGGTCCTGCACATGGATCATCGAACCCTGGCGCAGCGAGGTCAGGGTCTTGTGCGTGGACTGCGTGGCATACACGCGCACCCGCACCCGGGCCGGGTCGGGGACCAGCCGCGTGTCGAGCAGCTGCGCGTCGGTCAGGCCCTTGATGTCCTTGGCGTGGCGCGCATGGGCTTCGGCGCTGGCCGGGTCGCGGCATCGGTCGCGCAGCATCTGCGCGCAGTGCATGGCGGTGCGCTGGCGGTAGGTGGGGCCGAAGCGGGCGAAGGCGAACCAGGCCTCGTCCCAGAGAAAGACCAGGTCCGGCTTGATGGCCAGGCATTCGTCCATCACGCGCTCGACGTTGTAGACCAGGCCGTCGAAGGTGCAGTTGGTCAGCAGCAGCATGCGCACGCGGCCAAGCTTGCCGGCCGCGCGCAGCTCGAGCAGGCGGTGCTTGATTTCGCGCAGCGGCACGGCGCCGTACATCGAGTACTCGCTCAGCGGGTAGCTGTCCAGGTACACCACCTCGGCGCCGGCCAGCACCATGCCGTAGTGGTGCGACTTGTGGCAGTCGCGGTCGACGAGCACGATGTCGCCCGGCCGCACGATGGCCTGCACGACCACCTTGTTGCAGGTGCTGGTGCCATTCGTGGCGAAGAAGGTCTTGCGCGAGCCGAAGGCGCGTGCCGCCAGCTCCTGTGCGCGCTTGATCGGCCCGACGGGTTCGAGCAGCGAATCGAGCCCGCCCGAGGTGGCGCTGGTCTCGGCGAGGAAGATGTTCAGGCCGTAGAAATCCAGCATGTCGCGGATCCAGTTGGATCGCGAGACCGACTTGCCGCGCGACAGCGGCATCGCATGGAAGACGCCGGTGGGCTGCTTGGAGTAGTTCTTCAGCGCGGTGAAGAAGGGGGTCTGGTAGCGCTGGTTGACACCTCGCAGGATGTTGAGGTGCAGCTCCATGTAGTCCTCGCGGTTGTAGAACACGCGGGCGCAGCCGCCGAGGTCGGTGCCGGCGATGTCCTCGACCGAACGGTCGGTGACGAGGTAGACGTCGAGCTCGGGCCGCAGGCGGCGCACGATGCGGCACAGCTCGGGGCCGTAGTCCTCGGGGGCGAGTTCCTTGTCCAGTTCTTGATTCACGCGCCGCAGGTAGCGGTCGAGGATCTTCAACTGCTGCTGCGCGTGGAACTTGAAGTCGTGGCGGATCACGACGGCCTGGATGTTGTGGTTGAAGAGCACGGCGATCAGCGCGTCCTCGAAGCTCGGCACGACGACCGGTTCGTAGATGAAGGCGTCGTCCTTGCGCCGCATCGCGGCCAGGCTCAGGCGCTGCGCCTCCTTCTGCGCCTCGCTCTGGGTGTCGACGATCAGGATCTCGAAATAAGGGCGCTGGCGGCTGGCGTCGGCGGCGTCGTCGGCGGTCTCGAGGTCGCCGCTGTCGTTGTCGTCGTCGAGCGCGATGTGCCGGTTGCGGTAGGCGCCGCTCATCATCGCGCGCACGATGCGCGCCACCATCAGGTTCAGCTCGGCGTGGTTTTCCTGCGCCAGCAGGCGGCGCAGCAGTTGCAGGCCGCGCTGGCCGGGGAAGGCCCAGTAGCTCTCGATGGGCTCCAGCGCGTCGAGCAAGGCGCCGGCCTTGTCCACCAGCCCCGCCCGGGCCTTTTCGCGTGGGCCGGCGCCGATCTGCTGCATCAGGCCCTTGAGCTGATTCCAGCGGTCGTGGCGCAGCTGTGACGCGCTGTAGTAGTCGCCCAGCGCCTGGCGGCTCGGGGTCCGGGTGGCATTTTCGGTGGCGCTCATGGTCTCTCCTGTTGCTTGCGTGGGCCGGCCATCGGGATGGCGGGCGCCGGGGGTCGTGTCTCCTTGGAGGCGGGATTCAGGGGGTCGAAGGGTCCGGGTCCAGCATGCCGCCGGTGCCGGCGACCGTCGGCAGCACATGCGCCGGTCCGGCCTTCGCGCCAGGGCGCACCGGCATGCTCAGCGGCCCCAGGGTGTGCAGATAGGCGTCGACACCGGCGCTGCGGTCGTAGACCGCGAAGTCGACGCCACGGTCGCGGAAGCTCTTGAGCATCTGGCCCAGGCAGCGCGTGCCGGTCTCGCGCTGCCGGCGCACCTGCATCAGGTCGATCTCGACCGGGATGATCTCTTCGCCGGCGGCGGCCTGGTGGATCACGGTGCCGGCCGGGTCGACGACGCAGGATCGGCCCACGCCGCCGGCCAGCAGGCCATTGATGTCGAAGACATAGGCCTGGAACTGCGCCGCCGTGGCGCGCGCCATGGCGAGTTCGACGTCGCGGTCGATGGTGCCGGTGAGCACCGGGTGCAGCAGCACCTCGGCGCCCATCGACGTCAGCGTGCGCGAGGTCTCCGGGAACCACATGTCGAAGCAGATCGACAGCCCGAAGCGTCCGACCTCGGGCACCTCGAAGACGCAGAACTCGCGCCCGGGTTCGACGCCGTGCTCGTAGGGCAGGAAGGGAAACATCTTGCGGTAGCGCGCCACGACCAGCCCCTTCGGGTCGATCACCGAGGCGGTGTTGTAGAGCTTGCCGTCGGCGCCGCGCTCGAAGATCGAACCGCTGACCAGCCACACCCCATGGCGCGCGGCCGCGGCCTGCAACTGCTGTTCCTGCGGCCCGGGCAGGGACACCGGATTCGAGGGCACCGGCCCGCAGCTGGCGAGTTCGCTGAACATCACCATCTGCACCCAGGGGAAGCGCGCCATGCAGATGTCGAGCCGGTGGACCTGGGCGCCGACGTTCAACTGGCCGGCGGGCACCGCCATCTGGATCCCGGCGATCGCGAACGGGACCATCAGCGGGCCCCCGGCTGCGCGCCGCGCCGGCGGCGCTGGATCATCACCACCACGCCGAGCAGGGCCAGGGCCGGGATGAACATCCACTCCTTGGCCGGCCGGTCGGTCGGGATCTCGATCGAGGTGATGCGAAAGCTCTGTTCGAGCCCCAGCTTCTCGGCGGTGGACCCGAAGGCGACGGCCGCGACCTGGACCTCGTCGCCGAGCTGGCTCAGCGTGAGGCCGATCCGGCGCAGGCGTTCGCGGGCCGGCCCGGGCTCGCCCAGCGGCAGCAGCACACCCTTGCGGATGTCCTTGCCGTCAAGCGTGGTGCCTTCGACGAAGATGCGCTTGCGCTCGTCGGCGGGCGCCTTGTCCACCAGCTCCATCAGGCGTGTGGCGGGCACCGACTCGTGCGGCGGATAGGCCATGTCCCACCAGAAACCCGGGCGGAACAGGGTGAAGGTCACGAGCAGCAGGGCCACCGATTCCCACAGGCGCGAGCGCACCAGGAAGTAGCCCTGCGTCGACGCCGCGAAGATCAGCATCGCGAGCACCGCGCTGCCGACGGTCAGTGCCAGATGGCCGACGCCGTCGATGCCGATCATCAGCAACTGGGTGTTGAAGATGAACAGGAAGGGCAGGATCGCCGTGCGCATGCTGTAGAAGAAGGCCGTGACCCCGGTCTTGATCGGGTCGCTGCGCGCGATGGCGGCGGCGGCGAACGAGGCCAGGCCCACCGGCGGTGTCACGTCGGCCATCAGCCCGAAGTAGAAGACGAACAGGTGCACCGCGATCAGCGGCACGAGCAGGCCGTTCTGCGCACCGAGCTCGACCACCACCGGCGCCATCAGGGTCGAGACGACGATGTAGTTGGCCGTCGTCGGCAGCCCCATGCCCAGGATCAGGCTGATGACGGCCACCAGCACCAGCATGATGATCAGATTGCCGCCCGACAGCAGCTCGACGATCTCCGTCATCACCAGGCCGATGCCGGTCAGCGAGACGGTGCCGACGATGATGCCGGCCGCCGCCGTGGCCACGCCGATGCCGATCATGTTGCGCGCGCCGACCTCCAGGCCGCTGACCAGGTCGGTGAATCCCTGGCGCAGCGAAGTGCCGGCGCTACCCTGGCCGCGCATCAGCGCCATCAGCGGGCGCTGCGTCAGCATCACGAAGATCATGAACATCGTGGCCCAGAAGGCCGACAGGCCCGGCGACATCTGCTCGACCATCAGGCACCAGATCAGGACCACCACGGCGAGCAGATAGTGCAGCCCGGACTTCAGCGTCGGTGCCGTTTCCGGCAGCTCGAAGACCGGCGCATTGGGGTCGTCCAGCGGCAGCTCGGGCTGGCGCGAGCCGATCCACAGCAGGCCCATGTAGGCGCCCAGCAGCAGCAGGCCGATGACGTAGACCGCGGCGTCGGGCAGCAGGGTCTTGATCCAGCCGATACCGTAGTAGACGATGCCCGAGAGCACGACGAAGCCGGCGACGGTGCTCAGGAAGGACACCATGCGCTGCATCGGCGTGGCATTGCCGCGGCGCGGCAGGCCCTGCAGGTCGGCCTTCAGCGCCTCGAGGTGGACGATGTAGATCAGCGCGATGTAGCTGATGATGGCCGGCAGGAAGGCATGCTTGATGATCTGCGTGTAGGGGATGCCCACGTACTCGACCATCAGGAAGGCGGCCGCGCCCATCACCGGCGGCATGAGCTGGCCGTTGACCGAACTGGAGACCTCCACCGCGCCGGCCTGGTCGGGCCGGTAACCCACGCGCTTCATCAGCGGAATCGTGAAGGTGCCGGTGGTGACGACGTTGGCGATCGAGCTGCCGCTGATGATGCCGGTGGCGGCCGAGGACACCACCGCCGCCTTGGCCGGCCCGCCGCGCATATGGCCGAGCAGGGCAAACGCGCTCTTGATGAAGTAGTTGCCGGCGCCGGCCTTGTCGAGCAGCGAGCCGAAGAGCACGAACAGGAAGATGAAGCCGCTGGACACGCCCAGGGCCACGCCGAAGACACCTTCGGTGGTCAGCCACTGGTGCGACATCGCGCGCGACAGCGAGGCGCCCTTGTGCGCGATCATCTCCGGCATGTAGGGGCCGGCGAAGGTGTAGCCGAGGAAGACCATGGCGACGATCACCATCGGCAGGCCGAGCGCGCGCCGGGTGGCCTCAAGCAGCAGGATCAGGCCGACGACGGAGACCACCAGGTCCTGCGTCGTCGGCTGGCCGGGGCGCTCGGCCAGCTCACGGTAGAAGAAGAACAGGTAGGCGGCGCAGAAGGCGCCGACCAGGGCCATCACCCAGTCCTGCAGCGGCACCTTGTCGCGTGGCGACGAGGCCAGGGCCGGGTAGGCCATGTAGGCCAGGAACACCGAAAAGGCCAGGTGAATGGCCCGCGACTGGGTGTCGTTGAAGACCAGCACGCCGGTCGAGAAGGGCAGCGGTGACGCGATCCAGAGCTGGAACAGCGACCAGGCCAGTGCCGTGTACAGGATCAGCCGGGCCACCGTGGGTCCGGGGGCGCGGCCGCCTGAATCACTGTCGGCGACAAGCTGGTTGACGTCGACCTCGGCCGCCTTGTCCTTCTTCTTTCCGATCATGGCGATGTCTCCTGGCCGCCCTGTTCCGGCGGTCCCTTGGTCTGTTGAATGCAAAAAGGGGCCCCGCTGTGGCGGAGCCCCTTCACGCGAGGGTCAAGTTCCACCTGGGGGCGCCATGGCGCCGCCCTGGGTCCGCATCAGAGCCAGCCCTTCTCCTTGTAGTACCGCAGGGCGCCGGGGTGCAGCGGGGCCGACAGGCCGTCCTTGACCATGTGCTTCGGGTCGAGGTGGGCGAAGGCCGGGTGCAGCTTCTTGAAGTCGTCGAAGTTGTCGAACACCGCCTTCACCAGCTGGTAGACGGTTTCGTCGGGCACCTTGGACGTCGTGACGAAGGTGGCGAGCACGCCATAGGTCGGCGTCGGGTTCGGGTTGCCGGCATACAGGCCGCCCGGGATGTCCACCTTGGCGTAGAAGGGATACTGCGCGACCAGCTTGTCGATTGCCGGGCCGCTCAGCGGGACCAGCTTGGCGCCGCAGGTCGTGATCGGATCCTGGATGTTGGCCGACGGATGGCCGACGCCGTAGAAGAAGCCGTCGATCTTGTTGTCGCACAGCGCCGCGCCATGTTCATCGGCCTTCAGCTCGGAGGCCAGCGAGAAGTCGCTCAACTTCCAGCCCATCGCCGAGAGCAGCTCGTCCATCGATGCGCGTGTGCCCGAACCCGGGTTGCCGACGTTGAAGCGCTTGCCCTTCAGGTCCTCGAACTTCGTGATGTTGGCTTCCTTGCGCGCCAGGACCGTGAACGGCTCCGGGTGCACCGAGAAGACCGCACGCAGGTCGGTGAACTTGCCGTCCTTTTCGAACACCTTGGTGCCGTTCACGGCGTGGTACTGCCAGTCCGACTGCGCGACACCGAAGTCAAGCTCGCCGGCGCGCATGGTGTTGATGTTGAACACCGAACCGCCGGTGGACTCAACCGAGCAGCGGATGCCGTGCTTGGCCCGATCCTTGTTCATCAAGCGGCAGATCGCGCCGCCGGCGGCGTAATACACGCCGGTGACACCGCCGGTGCCGATGGTGACGAACTTCTGCTGCGCGAACGCAGGCGTCGACGGCAGAGCGAGCGCGGCGAACAGGGTGCCGACGATGGCGCTCCAGCGCAGGGTGGGCGACTTCAGATGCATGGATGGTCCTTTGTCAGATGTTGCAGAAAGGTTGGAATGATTCAATTGTATCATTCCGCTGGCCGGGATGCAAATTTTCAGGCCGGATTCGAGGGCCTGGCCTGGGCGATGGCGCCGTCAACGGCCCGCCCGAGCCGCTCGACGATCCGGTCCAGATCGTCGTCGCTGACGATGAAGGGCGGTGCCAGGAGCACATGATCGCCCCGCACGCCGTCGATCGTGCCACCCATCGGGTAAACCATCAGGCCCTCGGCCATGGCGCAGGCCTTGATGCGCGCGTGCAGCCTGTGTGCCGGATCGAAGGGTGTCTTGCTGCCGCGATCGGCCACCAGTTCGATGGCCTGGAACAGGCCGCGGCCGCGGATGTCGCCGACCTGCGGATGTTCACCGAAGGTGGCCAGCAGGCGTTCGCGCAGACCGCGGCCCTGGCGCTGCACGGCGTCGAGCAGGCCGTCGCGGCGGATCACCTGCTGCACGGCGAGCGCGGCGGCACAGGCCATCGGGTGGCCGATGTAGGTGTGTCCGTGCTGAAACAGGCCCGAGCCCTTGGCGAAGGCGTCGACGATGCGCCGATGCGCGAGCACGGCGCCGATCGGCTGGTAGCCGCCGCCCAGGCCCTTGGCGATGGCCAGCAGGTCGGGCACCACGCCTTCGGCCTTGCAGGCGTGCAGGGTGCCGGTGCGGCCCATGCCGCACATCACCTCGTCGAGCAGCAGCAGGATGCCGTGGCGGTCGCAGAGTTCGCGGATGCCCTTCAGGTAACCGGGCACCGGCGTCAGCGCGCCTGAGGTGGCCCCGCCGACGGTCTCGGCGACGAAGGCGATGACCGTGTCGCCGCCGAGCTGGTCGATCGCCGCGGCCAGTTCCTGCACCAGGCGCGCGCCGTAGGCCTCGGCGGATTCGCCGTCCGCCAGGCCGCGGTACTCGTAGCAGGCCGAGACATGCGTCACCGGGATCAGCAGGGGTGCAAACTGCCTGCGTCGCCAGGCGTTGCCGCCGACGGCCAGGGCGCCAAGGGTGTTGCCGTGGTAGCTCTGCTGGCGGGCGATGAAGTGGCAGCGCTGCGGCTGGCCGATCTCGACGAAAAACTGGCGCGCCATCTTCAGCGCGGCCTCGATGGCCTCGGACCCGCCCGACACGAAGTAGGCGTGGCTGAGGCCCGGCGGCGCGTGCTGCACGAGCTCGTCGGCCAGGGCCTCGGCGACTTCGGAGGTGAAGAAGCTGGTGTGGGCGTAGGCCAGGCGGTCGGCCTGGGCGTGCAGGGCGGCGAGCACGTCGGGGTGTGCATGCCCGAGGCAGGACACTGCGGCGCCGCCCGAGGCGTCGATGTAGTCGCGCCCTTCGCTGTCGGTGATCGTGACGCCGCGCGCATGGGCGGCCACGGGCAGGCGGGTCTTGAGCTGTCGGTGCAGGATGTGGGTCATGAGGAGGTCGACGGGGGCAGCCGTCGTCTTGCGCTGCCGCTGACGGGCGAACCCTGCCGGCCGGGAACCTCCCAGTAGGCGCGCTCGTTTTGCAGGCGTTGCTGGCGCATGGCCAGGAAATCACGAACGCTGTCGCCGCCACGCTCCATCACCAGACAGAGCAGGGTCTCGATCAGGGCCAGCGCACCGGTGGTGGAGTGGAAATGGGCCCCGGCGTTGCCGTTGAACAGAAGCAGGTGGGTGGCTTCGCGTGCCATCGGCGCCAGGCGGCTGTCGGTCAGGGCCAGCACCCGGGCGCCCTGGCGCCGCGCCGTCTGCACCGCCTCGACCGTCATGCGCGAGTACGGCGTCTGGCTGATGGCCACCAGCAGGCTGCCTTCGGCGACCTGGAGCATCTGGTCGGACAGGGTGCCGCCCAGATGCGTCAGCAGATTGCCGTTGGCCGCCAGCAGCGAATGGGCGTAGTGCATCTGGAAGGCGATGCCGTGCGACACCCGCATGCCGAGGAAGAAGACCGACCGCGCGCTCAGCATGGCGTCGGCGGCGGCCACCAGCTGGTCGAGCGCATTCGCCTGCGGCACGGCAGCGACATGCGCCTGCTGCGCCTGATTCAGGTCCTGGACGACCGCCGCGAGTGCGCGCTCCTTGCGCAGGGCCGGCAGCGCCGCGGCCTGCAATGCCGGTCCGTCGGCCAACCGGCGGACGAAGGGCTCGCGCAGGGCCTCGAAGCCGTCGAAACCCAGACGTTGGGCCAGGCGTGTCATCGTGGCCGGGGCAACGCCGGCCTGGCGGGCCGAATTGCGCATCGAATGCAGGGCCAGCGAAGTGCCGTGCTGGCGCACCCAGCGTGCCGCGCGCTGCAATTCGGGACTCAGGGCGTCGAAGGCCTGTTCGATCAGGCCCTCGACGTGTTCGGGTGAAAACGCAGGGTCCTGGGGCAGGTTCTTGACGGGCGGGAGCATGATGCAAATGTATCATGTGGCGAATATTGGTTCAAACGTTTCTTCTCTTCGACGCCTTTCGCGAAGGCCGATACTGCAGCCGCGACAAGCTGCACCCCAGGCCATGAACACGATCGAAGAACTGCGCCGCATCCTGAAGACCTGCCGCACCGTGGCCGTGGTCGGGCTCTCGGCCGAATGGCACCGGCCGAGCTTTTTCGTCGCCAAGTACCTGCAGCAGCATGGCTACCGCGTGCTCCCGGTGAACCCGCGCCATGCGGGCGGCGCGATCCTCGGCGAGCCGGTGGTGGCCAGCCTGGACGACATCGCCGGGCGGGTAGACATGGTCGACGTGTTCCGGCGCAGCGAAGAGGTCGGCCCGATCGCCGAGGCTGCGATGCGCATCGGTGCGAAATGCCTGTGGCAGCAGATCGGGGTCATGAATGCCGAGGCCGATGTGCGGGTGCGCGCCGCCGGTCTGGACAGCGTGATGAACCGCTGCACGAAGATCGAACATGCGCGCCTGTTCGGCGGCCTGAACTGGGCCGGTGTGAATACGCAGCTGGTGTCGGCCAAGCGCCCACTTTGATGCTCTCTGAGCGATGCACTGACCGATGACCTCGCCCGACCGCCGTTTCCACCCCGAGACCCTGGCCATCCACGCCGGCCAGATCCCCGACGCGGCCACCGGTGCGCGCGCGCTGCCGATCTACCAGACCACGAGTTTTGTCTTCGACAGTGCCGACCACGCGGCCAGCCTGTTCAATCTGCAGACCTTCGGCAACGTCTATTCGCGGCTGAGCAACCCGACGGTGGCGGCGCTGGAGGAGCGCGTGGCCGCGCTCGAGCAAGGCCGCGCCGCGGTGGCCGCCGCCTGCGGCATGGCGGCCGAGTCGATGGCGCTGATGACGCTGCTGCAGGCCGGCGACCATGTGGTCGCCGCCGGCGCGCTGTACGGCGGCAGCGTCACGATGCTGGCCGTCAACCTGCGCAAGTTCGGCATTCAGACCACCTTTGTCGACGCCACCGACCCGGCCGCCTTTGCCGCCGCGATGCGCCCCGAAACACGCGCCGTGTTCGCCGAGAGCCTGGGCAACCCGAGCCTGGTGGTGCTCGACATCGCTGCGGTGGCCGAGGTGGCGCACGCCCATGGCGTGCCGCTCATCATCGACAACACGGTGCCCAGTCCGGCGCTGTGCAATCCGCTGACGCTGGGGGCCGACATCGTCGTGCACTCGGCCACCAAGTATCTGGGTGGCCATGGCACGACGCTGGGCGGCGTGATCGTCGAGGGTGGCCGCTTTCCCTGGGACAACGGCAAGTTCCCGGGCATGGTCGAACCTTCGCCCGGATACCACGGCGTGAAGTTCTACGAGACCTTCGGCGACTTCGGCTTCTGTATGCGCTGCCGCATGGAGACCCTGCGTGTCTACGGCGCGGCCTTGAGCCCGATGAGCGCCTGGCAGATCCTGCAGGGCGTGGAGACGCTGCCGCTGCGCATGGAGCGCCACTGCAGCAATGCGCTGGCCGTGGCGCGGGCGCTGCAGGCCGACGCGCGCGTGTCCTGGGTCAACTATCCGGGGCTGCCCGAACACCCGCAGCATGCCCTGCTGCGGCGCCAGATGCGCGGCGGCTCGGGCCTGCTGGCCTTCGGCGTCAAGGGCGGGCCCGAGGCCGGCGTGCGTTTCATCGAGGCGGCGCAGTTCATGAGCCACCTGGTCAACATCGGCGACACGCGCACCCTGATCAGCCACCCGGCCAGCACCACCCACCGACAGCTCGACGCCGAGCAGCAACTGGCCGCCGGGGTGCTGCCGGACATGGTGCGGCTGTCGGTCGGACTTGAGCATGTCGACGACATCCTGTGGGATATTGACCAGGCTTTGGCGGCCGCGAGCGCGTCACGATGAGCCCGGCGCTTGGGGCTCTCCCGGAGCGCGGCGGGCGGGCGAAGGGCTAGGATGCCGACATGAACATCTACGAACGTGATCTGGACCGCAACCCGGCGAACTTCGTGGCGCTCTCGCCGCTGAGCTTCGTCGAGCGCACGGCCGAAGTCTTCGGCGACCTGCCGGCGGTGATCCACGGCGCCCGCCGCTGCGACTGGGCCACGCTGCGCGACCGATCCGCGCGCCTGGCCGCGGCACTGCAGGCCCTGGGCGTGGGCCGCGGCGACACCGTCAGCACGATGCTGCCCAACACGCCGGAGATGGTCGAGGCGCACTACGCCGTGCCGGCGCTGGGCGCGGTGCTCAACACCCTGAACACGCGGCTCGATGCGGCGCTGCTGGCCTGGCAGATGAACCATTGCGAGGCCAAGGTGCTGATCACCGACCGCGAGTTCGCGCCGACGATGGCCGCCGCGCTGCAGCAGATGGGCCGCCCGATCACGGTGATCGACGTCAGCGACAGCGAGTACACCGGCCCCGGCGAACGCCTGGGCACGCACGACTACGAGGCCCTGCTCGCGGCGCATGCGCCGCTGGCGCGCCTGGACGGGGCGGCCGACGAATGGGACGCCATCGCGGTCAGCTACACCAGCGGCACCACCGGCGACCCGAAGGGCGTGGTCACGCACCACCGCGGCGCCTACCTGAACACCGTGAGCAATGCCGTCACCTGGACGATGCCGCAGTTCGCGCGCTATCTGTGGACCCTGCCGATGTTCCACTGCAACGGCTGGTGTTTCCCCTGGACGGTGGCGCTGCAGGCCGGCGTGCACATCTGTCTGCGCCGCGTCGACGCGCGCGCCATCCTGGCTGCGATGCGTGAACATGGCGTCGACCATTACTGCGCGGCCCCCATCGTGCACAACACCATCCTGGCCGCGGTGAGCGACGACCCGACGCTGCGCGACGGCATCGGCGCGGTGCGCGGCATGGTGGCCGGTGCGGCGCCGCCGGCGTCGATGATCGAGGGCATGGCCATGCTCGGTTTCGACATCACCCATGTCTACGGCCTGACCGAGGTCTACGGCCCGGCCGCGGTGGCCAGCAAGCGTGCCCGCTGGGCGGACGAGGACCTGTCGGAACAGACCCGCCTGAACGGCCGCCAGGGGGTGCGCTACCCGCTGCAGGAAGGCATGACCGTGATGGACCCGCAGTCGATGATCGAAGTGCCGGCCGACGGCCGGACCCTGGGCGAGATCATGTTCCGCGGCAATATCGTGATGAAGGGCTACCTGAAGAACCCGCAGGCCAGCGCCAAGGCCTTCGAGGGCGGCTGGTTCCATACCGGCGACCTGGCCGTGCTCGAGCCCGACCGCTACGTGAAAATCAAGGACCGCAGCAAGGACATCATCATCAGCGGTGGCGAGAACATCAGCTCGATCGAGGTCGAGGACGCGCTGTACCGCCACCCGGCGGTGCTGGCCTGCGCCGTGGTCGCCAGGCCGGATGCCAAATGGGGCGAGACACCGCTGGCCTTCGTCGAGCTCAAGCCCGGCGCCGTGGTGACGGTCGAGGCCCTGGTGGCGCATTGCCGCGGCCTGCTCGCCGGCTACAAGGTGCCGCGCGAGATCCGCTTCGAGCCGATCCCCAAGACCAGCACCGGCAAGATCCAGAAGTTCCAGCTGCGCGAACGTGCGAAGAGCACGCAGGCGATCGATTGAAGGACGAGGCGACGATGCATGACGATCCGGTGCGCTTTGAGGCCGACCCGCGCGGCGTGGTCACGCTGACGCTGAACCGGCCGCAGGCCTTCAACGCCCTGTCCGAAGCGGTGCTCGAGGCGCTGCAGGCGGCGCTCGACCGGGTGGCCGTCGACGAGAGCGCGCGCGTGGTCGTGATCCAGGCGGCCGGCAAGGCTTTCTGCGCCGGCCATGACCTCAAGGAGATGCGCGCCGAACCGTCGTTGGACTATTACCGGCGCCTGTTCACCCAATGCGGCCGCATGATGCTGACGATCCAGCGCCTGCCGGTGCCGGTGATCGCCTGCGTGCAGGGCATCGCCACCGCGGCGGGCTGCCAGCTGGTGGCGATGTGCGACCTTGCGGTGGCGGTGCGCGAGGCGCGCTTTGCCGTCAGCGGTGTCAATCTGGGCCTGTTCTGCAGCACACCCAGTGTCGCGCTGGGGCGCAACCTGCCGCGCAAGGCGGCTTTCGAGATGCTGGTCACGGGGGACTTCATCTCCGCCGACGAAGCGCGCGCCCGGGGCCTCGTCAACCGGGTCGTCGATGCCGCCGATCTGCAGGCCGAGACCGAGCGCCTGGTCCGGGCCATCGTCGCCAAGCCGCGGGTGGCCATCGCCGCCGGCAAGGGTCTGTTCTACCGCCAGCTCGAAACCGACATCTCCGGCGCCTACGACCTGGCCGCCGAGACCATGGCCTGCAACATGATGGACGAGGCGGCGCTGGAGGGTGTGCAGGCCTTCATCGACAAACGCCCGCCCGCCTGGTCTTGAACCCGGTCCAGGGCGCCGCGGGCCAGCGCCAGCCCTACCACGACGAACTGCTGTCGCGCCTGCTGCAGGAGGCCTTCGGCGAGGTCGATGCCGAGGCGCTGGAGCGTCTGCAGCGCGCCATGACCTGGACCGAACTGGCCAGCGGCCAGATCCTGATGCGCCAGGGTGAACCCGGCGACGCGCTGTACCTGCTGGTCAGCGGCCGCCTGCGCGCCACGGTGCACGACGAGGCCGCGCCCGGCGGCCAGCGCATGGTCGGCGAGATCAGCCGCGGGCAGATCGTCGGCGAGCTGGCGCTGATCACCGGCGGCGCACGAAATGCCAGCGTCAACGCGGTGCGCGACTCCTTGCTCGCGCGGCTGGACCGCGCCGCCTTCAACCGGCTGATGGCCAGCCACGCGGCCATGTCGATGGCCCTGACCCGCCAGCTGGCGCTGTCGCGGCAGATGGTGCGCCGGCTGCAGACGCCCGACGCGCAGGGCCTGTACCCGCGCCCCGGCACGATCGCCCTGGTGCCGGTGACGCGCGGCATCGACGTGCATGCCATGGCCGTGCTGCTGGCCGAGGAGCTGGCCTTGTTCGGCCGCGTCGAGGTGGTCGACGCGGCGCGTGCTCACGGCAACGTCGACGCGCCCGACTCGACGCTCGGCCCGCTGTCGATGATGGACGCACAGCGCCGCATCGGACTCCTGCTCGACCGCATCGAATCGCGCGCCGAGTTCGTGCTGCTGGTCGCCGACGACGAGCCCACCGCCTGGACGGCACGTTGCTGCCGCGGCGCCGACGAACTGCTGCTGCTTGCCGACGCCGCCGAGTCGCCGGCGGTGCACGCCACCGAGAAGCTGTGCCTGACCGACCGCGCCGCGGTGACCGACGCGGCCGAGATCCTGCTGCTGCTGCACCCGGCCGACACCTGGGCGCCGCGCGGCACCCGCGCCTGGCTCGACCGGCGCGCGGTGCAGGGCCATCTGCACCTGCGCCGGCAGCACCGGGGCGATCTGCGCCGGCTGGCGCGTTTTCTCAACCGCAGCGCCACCGGCCTCGTGCTCGCCGGCGGCGGCGCGCGCGGCCTGGCGCATCTGGGGGTGGTGCGCGCGCTGCGCGAGCAGGGCGAAGAGATCGACTTCGTCGGCGGCACCAGCATCGGCGCCGTGATGGCCACCTATGTCGCCTCCGACCGGCGCTGGGACGACGTGATGCTGAATGCGCGCCGCGCCTTCGACGCCAGGCCCACCGGCGACTACAGTGCTTGGCCCTGGCTGTCGGTCTTCCGCGGCCGGCGCCTGCGGCGCGTCATCAGCGACGGCGTGCAGGGCCTGCTCGGCCACGAGGCCGACGCCGAGGACCTGTGGAAGGGCTTCTTCGGCATCTCCACCAACTACAGCCAGGCTTGCGAGCAGGTGCTGCAGCGCGGGCCGCTGGTGCGCCTGCTGCGCGCCAGCACCTCGATCCCCGGTGCGCTGCCACCGGTGCTGATCGACGGCGAACTGCACTGCGACGGCGGCAGCTTCAACAACTTCCCGGTCGACGTGATGCGCCGACAGCGCGGCGTCGGGCGCGTGATCGGGGTCGAACTCGACGTGCGCCAGCCGTTGCGCATGGAGCTCGACGAGCTGCCCGGCGGCTGGGCGCTCTTCGTCGACTGGCTGCGGCCCCTGCGCAAGCGGCGTTATCGGCTGCCGTCCTTGCCGGCCTATCTGATGACGGTGATGGTGCTCAACAGCATGGCGCGTGGCCGCCAGGCCAGGGTCCTGGCCGACCTGTGTTTCCACCCGCCGCTCGATCGTGTGGGCCTGCTGCAGTGGAAACGTTTCGACCGCATCGTGCAGATCGGCTACGAACACGCCTTGCAGGTGCTGGCCCAGCAGGGCCGGCGCGAGACTGACGTCGGCTGACCCGGTCAGGCCGGCAGCGCGGCCAGTTCGCCCCAGGCCCGGCGCAGTTCGGTCGCGGTCTGCGTCTCCTCCGGCGTGAGCAGCAGGCGCGCACGGCGCAGAGCCAGGCCGAGCACCGGCCGGGCGCCCCAGACCGCCAGCGGCACCGCGCCGACCAGGGGCAGGGCCACCGGTGCCAGCCACAGGGCGGCGGCCGGGTCGCGCCAGGCGACGGCCGCGAGCACGGCCGCGGCGATGGCCGACAGCGGCAGCAGCAGCCGCGCGGCGTCGCGCCAGGGCAGGGCCTGGGCCTCGCGCGGCGGCGAACGCCAGTCCAGGCGCAGACCGGCGAGTGCCACGCCCACGAACAAGGTGTGCGCGGCCATGCGCACCGGTGCCGTCAGGGCCGACCACAGGGCCTCGAACAGGGTGCTGGCCAGCAGGGCCGCGGCGCCGCCAAACTGGCGCTGCCGCCCTTCGAGCAGCACCACCACGGCACCCAGCGCCCGCGGCAGCAGCAGCAGGGTGCCGGTCAGGGCCCAGAGCAGCAGGGCCGGCCCGGCCGCCGCCTGCAGCTGGTGGCGCCCGTCGAGCCACAGCACCAGGCCCAGGCCGACGAAGCCCAGCCACAGCGGCGCCGACAGATAGGCCATCGCGCCGGTGGCCAGCATCGCGCGGTGCACGCGGTGCAGGCCGGGTTCGGCGATCAGGCGGGCATTCATCAGGTTGCCCTGGCACCAGCGACGGTCGCGCTGCAGTTCGGCCAGCAGATGCGGCGGCTGCTGCTCCCAGCTGCCGGGCAGGTCGGGTACCAGCCAGACCTGCCAGCCGGCGCGGCGCATCAGGGCGGCTTCGATGAAATCGTGCGACAGGATCGAGCCGGCCAGACCGCCGCGGCCGGACAGCGGCGCCAGGCCGCAATGCGCCATGAAGGGCGCGCTGCGGAAGATCGCGTTGTGGCCCCAGAAGTGCGACTCGCCGAGCTGCCAGAACTGCATGCCGGCGGCGAACAGCCGGCCGCTGACGCGGGTAGCGAACTGCTGGGCGCGTGCATGCAGCGTGTCCAGGCCGCAGGCCACGGGTGCCGACTGCACGATGCCGGCGCGCGGGTGCGCCTCCATCAGCCGCATCAGGCCGAGGATGGCATCGCCGCTCATCACGCTGTCGGCGTCGAGCACCACCATGTAGCGGTGGCGAGCCCCCCAGCGGCGGCAGAAGTCGGCCACATTGCCGGCCTTGCGGTGGCTGCGCCGGGCGCGCCAGCGGTAGTGCACCTGCAGGCCATGCGGCGCCATCTGCTGGCGCAGGCGCTGCCAGGCGGCAAACTCGGCCTCGCGCAGCGCCGGGTCGGCGCTGTCGGAGAGCACGTAGAGCTCGGTCAGCCTGGCGCCGCCGGCGGCCACCAGCGACTCGGCCGTGGCGCGCAGGCCGGCGAAGACCGTCTGCACCTGTTCATTGCAGATCGGCATGATGACCGCGGTGCTGGCGTCGGCGGCCAGGGGCTGGCGGGCCACGTCGGCATGACACAGCATCTGGCGGTCGCCACGCAGCAGCACCACGAAGCCCATCAGCGCGGTGGCAAAACCCGCGGCCACCCAGCCGAAGAGCAGGGCGAAGAGCAGCACCTGCAGCATGCGCACCGCGTCGGGCTCGCTGCCCAGGGGCTGCAGGCGCAGCAGCACCGCCGCGGCCAGGGCCGCGATGCCGAGCACCAGCAGCACCAGCAGGCGCCGGCGCGCGGCGGGTTCACCCACGTCGGGCCGGTCGACACCGGTCCAGGGCCGGCCCCAGGGTCTCGCCGGCATCGAGCCGCGCTGCAGCGGCGGCGCTGCGTTGTGGGTGTAGCGGCGCAGGGCGCGACGGGTCATCGGGAGTCCTCCGGGATCAATGCGGTCCATGTTTCGGTGAGTGCCTGGCTGCCCTGCGCGAGGTAGGCACGCAGTTCCATCGGCTGCGCGGCGTCCAGGCGCTGCAGGCGCAGCGCCATGCGCCAGCCGCCGTTCGGGTGGGGCCAGGCGTGGGCCTGCAGCAGCCGGGCATTCGCCAGCGGCGTGACCACGGCATCCACCCTGGCGTCCTCGGGCAGTGCACGCAGGGCCGGGCCGTCGAAATCGACGATGAACTGCTGCTCGCCGGGGCTCGGCGCCGCCCAGCCGCGGCCCTGGCGCGACTGCAGCGTCCAGCCGGTCGGCGGCACCGTGAAGGCCGCGCCCTGCCAATGCAGCCGGTAGGCGAAGTCCAGTGCCTGCCCGGGTTCGGGCGGCTGGTCGGGCACCCAGGCGGCGACGATGTTGTCGTGCGTCTCGTCGGGCGTCGGCAGTTGCAGCAGCAGCACCCGCCCGGGGCCCCAGTCGCCGAGCGGCTCGACCCAGGCCGACGGGCGGCGCTCGTAATGCGCCTCGTCGTCTTCATAGGCGGCAAAGCGCCGGTCACGCTGCATGAGGCCGAAACCCTGCAGGCGCCCGGCCGCGAAGCTGCTGGCCAGGGCCCGGCGCGGATTCACCAGCGGGCGCCACAGCCATTCACCATCGGCCGCCAGCGACAGCCCGTCGGAGTCGTGCACCTCGGGGCGGAAGTCCCCCGGCCGCGGCTGGTTTTCGCCGTGCTGGTACATGCTGGTCAGCGGCGCCAGGCCGAGCATCGTCACCGGCGCGCGCAGGAACAGGCGGGCGCGCACGTCGAGCACCGTGTTCTCGCCGGGCCGGATCCGGAACTGCCAGGCACCGGCGGCGCGCGGGCTGTCGAGCAGGGCGTAGACCGTGACGCTGCCGGCGTCGGCGGCCGGTCGCTCGATCCAGAAGGCGGTGAAGCGGGGGAACTCCTCGGGCCCGCCGCCGACGGTGTCGATGGCCAGGGCGCGGGCCGACAGCCCGTAGCGCTGGCCGCGACCGAGCGCACGGAAGTAGCTGGCGCCGAGGAAGGCGATCAGCTCATCCTTGTAGGCCGGATCATTGAGCGCGTGGTGGATGCGAAAACCGGCCGGGCCGGGTTCGTCGAGCTGCGCCGGGTCCAGCCCGTGGCTGGCCGGCAGGCGGCCGAAGTCCCAGGCCGCACGCTCGTCGCCGAGCCGGCGCGGGTGGCCGTTTTCGATCAGGTGCACGGCGACCGAATCGCGCTGCCCACGGCTGCGGTGAAAGAACTGGAGCTCGAAGGGGCCGCCGCGCCAGACGGCATGCTCGGGGCGGAAGCGGATCTCGCGGGCGGCGTCGTAGTCGAGCGCGGCCAGCGCCGGCGGCATCGCCGTCGCGGGCGCCTGCCAGGGGGCGGCCGCCTGGCGCTGCGCCAGCGCGGCGACGTCCTCGAAGCCGAAGGCCGCGGCCGTCAGCGGGGCCAGGATGGCCAGGAGCACAAGCAGGCGACGCAACATGCGGCTGCCGTTTGCATGCCGCGTGCCAACTACATAAATACTTTTAGATCAGATACTTATAGAGCTTAGTTAAAGTAAAAACTTCAAACTTCTGTCGCCGATCAGCGACAGGAAATCGGGTCGATGCACCCAAGTGCCTGTCAGCCGGGTGATTTGTCCTGTCGCTCATCGGCGACAGCATCGCGGAAACGCTCCGGCGCCAGACCATGCTTTTGCAGCAGGCGGTAGAAATCGGTGCGATTGCGTTCGGCCAGGCGGGCCGCGTCGGCCACATGGCCGTCGCTGAGCTTGAGCAGGCCGACGAGATAGTCGCGCTCGAAGCGGCGCCGGGCCTCGGCATAAGGCAGCACCGCCACCTCGGGGGTGCGCAGCGCGCGCTGCACCAGGGCCAGGGGCACGAGCAGGCTGGTGCTCAGGGCGCAGACCTGCTCGACCACGTTGTGCAGCTGGCGCACATTGCCCGGCCAGGGCGCCGCGGCCAGCGCGCGCAGGGCGTCGGGGGCGAAGCCGTGCAGCGCGCGGCCCTGGCGCTGCGCCAGGTCGGCCAGGAAATGCTGGGCCAGCAGCGCGATGTCCTCGCGCCGCTCGGCCAGGGTCGGCAGGTGCAGGGTGACGACATTCAGCCGGTAGAACAGGTCCTCGCGGAAGCTGCCGTCGGCGAGCAGGGCCTCCAGGTCGCGGTGCGTGGCCGACAGCAGGCGCACGTCGATCGGCACGGCGCGGTCGGCGCCGACCGGGCGCACGGCGCGCTCCTGCAGCACGCGCAGCAGCTTGACCTGCAGTGGCGGCGGCATGTCGCCGATTTCGTCGAGGAACAGGGTGCCGCCGTCGGCCGCCTGGAACAGGCCGGCACGGTCCCGGGTGGCGCCGGTGAAGGCACCCTTGACGTGACCGAAGAGCTCGGACTCGAGCAGGGTCTCGGGGATCGCGCTGCAGTTGACGGCGATGAAGGCGCGCTGCGCACGGCGGCTGGCGCGGTGGATGGCCTGCGCCAGCACTTCCTTGCCGGTGCCCGACTCGCCGCGGATCAGCACGCTGGCGTCGCTGCCGGCCACCAGCTGCGCCTCGGCGAGCAGCTCGGCCATGCGCGGGCTGCGGCTGACGATGGCCTCGCGCCAGGCTTCGGGTCTGCCGTCGGGATCCGGGGCGGGCGGCGACAGGGCCAGCGCCTGGGCCACGGTCTGCAGCAGGGCCTTGCCGTCGAAGGGTTTGGTCAGATAGGTGTAGACCCCACGCGCGGTGGCCTCGACGGCGTCCGGGATCGTGCCGTGCGCCGTGAGCAGGATCACCGGCAACGCCGGGTGGCGGGCGCGGATCGCGTCGAAGAGGGCCAGGCCGTCGGCGCCGGGCAGTTGCACGTCGCTGATGACGAGCTGCGGGCGCTGCAGGGCCAGGCGGTCGAGCGCCGCTTCGGCCGATCCGACCCCATCGACGCGGTAGCCGGCGGCACCCAGGCGCATGCCGAGCAGGCGCAGCAGGTCGGCGTCGTCGTCGACGACGAGGATGTGCGCGCCGGGGCTGGTCATGGCGGCTTCGGCGCCGAAGCCGCCGGCCGCGGACCCAGGCTGCGTTCGATGGCGCGCAAGGCGTCGAGCTGTTCACGCAGCTGCTCGTTGCGCTTTTGCAGATCACGCTGCTGCTGGGCCTGGCGCTCAAGCTGGTCGTCCAGCCGGCGCTGTTCGGCCACACGGGCGAGCAGCAATTGCGCCAGCATCGACGCCGGACCCTCGCCGCGCGCCAGCGGCTCGAGCAGGGTCTGGGCGCGCGCCAGGTCGCCGGGCGAACGCGCCTGCGCCAGCAGCCAGGCCAGTTGCAGGGTCGCCTCGGTGCCGGGGGTGGCGGCCAGGCGCGCCTGTTCGCGTGCCAGCTCGGTCGGCCCGAGTGCCTTGCTGCGCTCGTGGAAGTCCGCCAGGCGCTGCAAGGCCGTGGCCTGCGGCGCCGGCGGGGGTGGCGGGGGTGGCGGGGGTGGCGGGGGCGACGCTGCGGGAACCTCGACGGGTGCGGGGGCCGAGGCCGCGGGCGGCGGCGGTGCCTGGATGCAGCCGGCGGCGAGCAGCAGTGCGGCGATCCCCGCCCCCGCGCGTTGCCAGGGCGGGGGGCAGGGCACTTCAGTCGGGCAGGGCATGGGGAATGTGGATGCGGAAATGGGCGCCCCGGGCGAGGGCGGGATCGGTGTCGGAGGGCGGCAGCAGTCGCACGTCGCCACCATGCGCGCGCACCGTCTCGGCAACCATCGACAGCCCGATGCCGGTGCCCGGCAGCGCGTCCTCGGGCTGCCGCCGGCCGCGGTAGAAGGGTTCGAAGATGCGTCCGCGCTCGTCCTCGGGCACGCCAGGGCCGGCGTCGCCCACGTCGATGCACAGATCCTGGCCGAGCGCACGCAGCTCAATGTGGATCCTAGCGCCCGGCGGGCTGAAGCGGATCGCATTCGACAGAAGGTTACCGATCGCGCTGCCGAGCAGGGCGCCGTCGACCTCGGCGCTCAGCGGCGTGCCCCGTACCTCGATGTGCAGGCCCTTGGCGCGCCAGACCAGCTGTTGTTCGTCGATGCAGCCGTCGATCAGCGCGCCGAGCTCGACCGGCCGGCGCTGCACCCGCTGGGCGGCAAAGGCGCTGGCGTTCCAGCGCAGCAGGTCTTCGATGCGCTGCTGCAGCTGCGTGCCGTGGTCGCGCAGGATGCGCACGATCTCGCGCTGGTTGTCCGACAGCGGCCCGGCGGTGCCGTCCTCGAGCAGCGAGACCCCTTCCTTGAGCGCCGCCAGCGGTGTCTTCAGGTCGTGCGAGACATGGCGCAGGAAACGCGCCTTGTCGGCCTCGGCCTCGGCCAGGCGCTGGCGCAGTGCGTCCAGGCGGCGGCCGATGCGGCGCACATCGGCCGGGCCGGCGATGTGCACCGGGGTCTCGAATCCGTCCTCGCCCAGGTCCTGGATCGCGCGCTCCACGCGCTGCAACGGCCGCGCCAGCCACCAGGCGAAGCCCAGGGCCAGGGCCAGTGCCAGGGCCACGGCCGCCAGCAGCTGCTGGCCGAGCGCCAGACGGCCGTCTTCCAGTTCGCGCTCCAGCACGGCATTGCGGGTCTCGGTATGGCGCCGTGCCAGCTCGGCCAGTCGCAGGTGCAGGGCAGCCAGGGCGCGGAACTGTTCGACCAGGGCTGCATCCCCGGCCCCGGGTTCGAGCTGTGCCTGCAGCGTGTCCACGCGCTGCGCCCATTCGGCGGCCAGGGCCGGCGGCAGCACGGCACGCAGCGCCTCGACCTGGCGCGCCGCGTCGGCGGCGTGGCCGACATAGTTGCGCTTGAGGGCCGGGTCGGCCAGCACCACGTACTGGCGGCCGGCGCGCTCCATCGCGGTGACCTGTTCGCCCAGGCGCTCGGCTGCGGTGGACAGACGCAGCGCGCTGTCGGCGCCGGCCCGGCTCTGCGCCAGCAGCTGCTCGAGCGTGCCCAGCCCGCGCAGCGCGGCGGCGGCCAGCAGGGCGGCCACGCCGAGAAAGGCCGCCACCAGCAACTGGCGGTACGAGGGACGCGGCAGCTTGAAGCTCATGCGCCTGCGCGGGCCGCGGCGCGCTGCCGCAGCCGGCTCACATGCCGGCGTAGTTGGGGCCGCCCCCGCCTTCGGGTGCGACCCAGACGATGTTCTGCGTCGGGTCCTTGATGTCGCAGGTCTTGCAGTGCACGCAGTTCTGCGCGTTGATCACCAGGCGCTCGTTGCCGTCGGTGTTGACGAACTCGTAGACGCCGGCCGGGCAGTAGCGGCTCTCAGGGCCGGCATAACGCTCCAGATTGATGGCCACCGGCACCGTGGGATCCTTCAGCGTCAGGTGCGCCGGCTGGTTCTCTTCGTGGTTGGTGTTGCTGATGAAGACCGATGACAGGCGGTCGAAGGTCAGCTTGCCGTCGGGCTTGGGGTAGCGGATGGGCTCGACCTGCCCGGCGGCGTGCAGCCGGCCGTGGTCCGGCGCGTGGCGGTGCTTGGTCCACGGCGGGCTCTGGATGCCCAGCTTGGGCAGCAGCCACTGCTCGATGCCGGTCATCACCGTGCCCACCATGTTGCCGTACTTGAACCACTGCTTGAAGTTGCGGCTGGCGTGCAGCTCCTGGTGCAGCCAGCTCTTCTCGAAGGCTTCGGGGTAGGCCGTCAGCTCGTCGCCGCTGCGGCCGGCCTTGATGGCCGCGGCCGCGGCGTCGGCCGCCAGCATGCCGGTCTTGATGGCCGCATGGCTGCCCTTGATGCGCGAGGCGTTCAGCGTGCCCGCGTCGCAGCCGACCAGCGCGCCGCCGGGGAACACCAGCTTGGGCAGGCTCAGCAGGCCGCCGGCGGTGATGGCGCGCGCGCCGTAGCCGATGCGCTTGCCGCCTTCCAGGTGGGCGCGGATGGCCGGGTGCGTCTTCCAGCGCTGCATCTCCTCGAAGGGGCTGAGCCAGGGGTTCTGGTAGTCCAGCCCGGTGACGAAGCCGAGCGTGACCTGGTTGCCTTGCATGTGGTACAGGAAACCGCCGCCATAGGTCTGCTCGTCCATCGGCCAGCCGGCGGTGTGCACCACCAGGCCGGGTTTCGCCCGCGCCGGGTCGACTTCCCAGAGTTCCTTGACGCCGATGGCGTAGCTCTGCGGGTCGCGGCCCTCGTCGAGCGCAAAACGGGCGATGAGCTGCTTGCCCAGGTGGCCGCGCGAACCTTCGGCAAACACCGTGTACTTGCCGAGCAGTTCCATACCGAGCTGGAAACCGTCGTGCGGCCGGCCGTCCTTGCCGACGCCCAGATTGCCGGTGGCCACCCCGCGCACATGGCCGTCGTCGGCGTAGAGCACTTCGGCCGCGGCGAAGCCGGGGAAGATCTCGACCCCCAGCGCCTCGGCCTGCTCGCCCAGCCATTTCGTCAGCGTGCCCAGGCTGATGACGAAGTTGCCGCGGTTGTGCAGCACGCCGGGGACCAGCCAGTCGGGCGTGCGCGTGGCCCCCTTGGCATCGAGGAAGAGCACCTCGTCGCCGGTGACCGGCTGCTTCAGCGGCGCGTCGCGCTCCTGCCAGTCGGGAATCAGCTCGGTGATCGCGCGCGGGTCCATCACCGCGCCCGACAGGATATGTGCACCCGGCTCGGAGCCCTTCTCCAGCACCACCACCGACAGCGCGGGGTCGATCTGCTTGAGCCGGATCGCGGCGGCCAGGCCGGCCGGGCCGGCACCAACGACCACGACGTCGTAGTCCATGGCTTCGCGAGGGCCGAATTGCGCGAGCAGTTGTTCGCTGGTCATGGAGCGGGATTCTAGAAGGCTGGCGGGCTTTGCGACGCTGCCACCCGAAGCCCGACTGCGGCCACAGGCCTGCGTGCTATCGTTTCCCGCATCGAACACAGGCCGTACTCGGGAGGCAAGGGACATGGGTTACGACATCGATCTGTCGGGGCGGGTTGCGATGGTGACCGGCGCGTCCGGCGGCCTGGGCGCGCAGTTCGCGCGCACCCTGGCGGCGGCCGGGGCCGGCGTGGTGCTGGCGGCGCGGCGCATCGAGCGCCTGAAGACCCTGCGCGCCGAGATCGAGGCCGCCGGCGGCGACGCCCATGTCGTCAAGCTCGACGTCAACGACACCGACAGCATCAAGTCCGCGGTGGCCCACGCCGAGACCGAGATGGGCACCATCGACATCCTGGTCAACAACTCCGGCGTCAGCACCACGCAGAAGCTGGTCGACGTGACGCCGGACGATTTCGACTTCGTGATGGGCACCAATGCCCGCGGCGCCTTCTTCGTCGCGCAGGAAGTCGGCAAGCGCATGATCGCGCGCAGCCGCGGCGCGGCGCCGGGTACCTTCACCGGCGGGCGCATCGTCAACATCGCGTCGATGGCCGGGCTGCGCGCGCTCGGCCAGATCGGCGTGTACGCCATGAGCAAGGCGGCGGTGATCCACATGACGCGCGCGATGGCGCTCGAATGGGGGCGCTACGGCATCAATGTCAATTTTTTTTTTTATTGATACTGCGACAACGTTTTTAAACACCACTACTGGCAGACCGAG
>CAZWUR010000040.1:44658-44910 GCA_964637205.1 uncultured Rubrivivax sp. | reverse complement strand
CTCGACGTCGTAGCCGTCGAGCGCGCGGTAGGTCTTGCTGTGGTTCTTGATGCCGATGCCGGCGGTGTCCTGGCCCCTGACCAGCTCGTAGACCCCATCGTCCAGGAAGGCGAGACTCACATCCTGGTCGAAGGTGGCGGCGATGAGCACGACCTCCAGGCTTTCCAGCGCGTAGATCGTGCCGTAGGGGGCCTTGCGGTTGACGAACATGAACTTCTTGGTCGTGGACATGTCAGCCTCCCGCCGGGCCGC
>CAZWUR010000040.1:0-44558 GCA_964637205.1 uncultured Rubrivivax sp. | reverse complement strand
CCCAAGGGAGGCTGAGCCCCCGCGGGGGGCAGCGAACGAATGTGAGCGTGGGGGTGGACATGTCAGCCTCCCGCCGGGCCGCCCCAAGGGAGGCTGAGCCCCCGCGGGGGGCAGCGAACGAATGTGAGCGTGGGGGTAGACATGTCAGCCTCCGAAGGTGACCGTGCGGTCGGCCTTGATGCCGGCGTCCACCAGCTGGCCCAGGCCGCTGATGCGAAAGCCCGGTGCCAGCACTTCGTCCTTGATGCCGCGGCGCAGCGCGGCGGCGACGCAGACGACGAGATCGACACCGTGCTCGCCGTTCAGCTTGGACCAGCGGTTGACGATGTGGCGGTCGTCCTGCGGCGGCTCGGTGAGCCGGGTCGCGTTGTAGACACCGTCGTGATAGAAGAAGACGCGCATCACCTCATGCCCCGCCGCAATGGCGGCGCTGGCGAAGTTCCAGGCCGTATCGCCGGCCTGGTGGGTGTACGGACCTTCGCTGACGAGGAGGGCGAGCTTCATTTCTACGCTGTCTCAGAACCGGATGTGGGTGGAGGCGTTGAGGCTGGCGCGCGAACCGCGCCAGTCGTCGATCAGGTACTTGGTGAAGGGCAGGTCGCACTTCTCGAAGAAGCGCGGCCAGCCGATGCGCTCGACCCAGTCGCTCAGCCGCTCCCAGCTGCGCGCGTCTTCCTTGTAGGTGTAGAGGATCTTCTTCACGATCGCCGACACCTCGGGCCAGCGCGGCGGGTTGTTCGGGATGCCCGACGCGACCATCTTCATGAAGGTCGGCTTGCCGCGCGCATTCGAGTTCTTGCCGCCGACCCAGATCGCGAACTTCGAGTGCTCGGGGTCGTTGATCTGCATCGGCGGGCAGGGCGGATAGCAGGCGCCGCAGCAGATGCACTTCTTCTCGTCGACCTCCAGGCTCGGCTTGCCGTTGACCAGGGCCGGGCGGATCGCGGCCACCGGGCAGCGCGCGACCACCGACGGGCGCTCGCAGACGTTGGCCACCAGGTCGTGGTTGATCTTCGGCGGCTTGGTGTGCTGGATGACGATGGCGATGTCGGCCTGGCCGCCGCAGTTGATTTCGCAGCAGCTGGTCGACATGTGCACCCGGTTGGGCATGTCTTCGCGGATGAACTCCGCGTGCAGATCGTCCATCAGCGCCTTCACGGCGCCCGAGGCGTCGGTGCCCGGGATGTCGCAGTGCAGCCAGCCCTGGGTGTGCGAGATCATCGACACCGAATTGCCGGTGCCGCCGACCGGAAAGCCGCTTTCGGTCAGCGCGCTGACCAGGGGCGCGACCTTGTTCTCGTCGGCCACCATGAACTCGATGTTGCTGCGGATCGTGAATCGCACATGGCCGTCGGCATAGGTGTCGGCGATGTCGCAGAGCTTGCGGATCGTCCACACGTCCATCTGCCGCTGGGTGCCGGCGCGCACCGTCCAGATCTGGTCGCCGCTGTGCGACACATGGCGCAGCACGCCGGGCCGCGGCCGGTCGTGGTACTTCCAGTTGCCGTAGTTCTTCAGCATCGTCGGATGCATGAACTGCTTGTTGTCCGGGGCGCCGCTTTCGATGGGGGTGCGAGGGGCCATGGTGTGTCTCCGGCTCAGGCGGCGTTGGCCTGCTTCTTGGCGTTGATCCTGGCGACCTCGTCGTCCCAGCCGTCGGTGCGCACATAGGGGTTGGTGCGCGGCGTCGAGACCATGTTGGCGTCGATCTCGACCTCGATGCCCTCGAGGAAGTTGACGAGTCCGATGCGCTCGATCATCTCGCCGGTGCGCTCGTGTTCGAGCGCGTTTTCGGCGAAGAAGTCGATCGCCCGCTTGCCCAGGTCGACCAGGGCGTCGAAGTCGGCGTCGGTCTTGAGCGGCATGAAGGGCACGACCACGGTGCCCATCAGGTCGCCGATCTTCAGCGTGCGCTTGCCGCCGATCAGGATCGTGGCGCCGGTGTCGGTGCCCTTGGCCAGTGCACCGGTCATCACGTTGATGCAGTGCATGCAGCGCACGCAGTCCTTGTTGTCGATCTCCAGCGCGTGCGTGTCGCTGACCTTGACGCAGGTCAGGTGGGCGTCACTGCGCAGGTCCTTGACCTCCTTGAGCATGATGGCCTTGGTCGGGCAGCGCGCGACCACGTCGTTGACGAGTTCGTTCATGCCGTGCTTGGCGAACCATTTGCGCGCCAGCGGCTCGTCGCTGCGCATGTTGTCGCGCCAGGTGCCGATGACGGCCATGTCCGAGCGCTGGATCGAGTTCATGCAGTCGTTCGGGCAGCCGCTGAACTTGAACTTGAACTTGTAGGGCAGGGCCGGGCGGTGGATGTCGTCGGTGAAGGTATTGATCACCTGCAGATGGGCGCGGCCCTCGTCGTAGCAGCTCTGTTCGCAGCGCGCCGCGCCGACACAGCTCATCGAGGTGCGCACCGCCGGGCCGGCGCCACCGAGGTCGAACCCCAGTTCGTTGAGATCGTCGAAGGCCGCCTGCACCTTGTCGGTCTTCGCGCCCTGGAACATGATGTCGCCGCTCTGGCCGTGGAAGGCGATCAGGCCGGTGCCATGCTCCTCCCAGATGTCGCACATCTTGCGCAGCACGTCGCTCGTGTAGTGCATGCCCGGCGGCGGCTGGACGCGCAGGGTGTGCAGCTCGGCCGCGTCGGGGAAGACGGGCGTGCCGTCCTCGTTCTTCAGCTCGGTGAAGCGCGGGATCACCCCGCCGCCGTAGCCGAAGACGCCGACCGTGCCACCCTTCCAGTACCCTTTCTTGGTCTGGTAGCTGGTTTCCAGCGTGCCGAGCAGGTCGACGACGTAGTCCTTGTCCTGCGCCAGTCGCTTCAGACCGGTGACGAAACTCGGCCAGGGGCCCGCCTCGAGTTGGTCGAGCATCGGCGTTGGGTGCATCTTCTTGGCCATGGCCATGTCTCCTGCAGCGGGCATCGACCCGTCTGCGGTACATCCTAGGCGGCACCCGGCCCGTGCCGCCATACGCACCATGGGTAAGCCGGGGCCCTACCCGAAGGGCGTACACCCGGCTCGCCCGTCCCGGGTATGGACGCGCCCCGATGCGCCGCGCTCAATGCCATCCGGGAGACGAGCCACGTGGACCAGGCCGGATGACGCAACTGACACCACTGCACAAACTGCGGGTGCCGCTGGGCGGACAGGAGATCGAACTGCAGCAGGTCGACTTCGAGGCCGGCGGCATGGCGCTGCTGCGCACGCGCATCCGCGAGAAGAGCCGCTTCACGATCTTTGATGTCGACCCGCAGACGGCGCGCGCCTGGGGCGAGGCGCTGATCGCCTGGGCTGCGACGCAGCCGGAGGCCTGAGGGTGGTGGATCCCGTCGCCGGCGATCTCGATCTGGTCGACCTGGCCTTTCCCGTGGCGGGCCGGACGGTGCCGCCCGCCTACCGCAGCCTGCTCGCGGCGGCGCTCGCCGGGCCCCTGCCCTGGCTCGGCCGGACACCGGGTACCGGCATGCACCGGCTGAACCTGTCGGATGGCCTGGGCAGTCTGCTGTCGGGCCGCACGCGACTGACGCTGCGCGTGCCGCAGGCGTGCGCGCAGGCGGTGGCCGCGGCGCTGACCGGGCAGAGCTTTTTGCTCGACGGCGAGAGCCTGCGCCTGGGTGTGCCGGTGCTGCGCGCGCTGCTGCCGCACCGCACCCTGTACGCGCACTTCGTCGACGCAGCCGACGACGATGAACTCGCCTTCCTGGCGCGCATGGAGGCAGAACTGCGGGCGCTCGAGGTCGCCTGCCGCACCGTGTGCGGCCGCCTGCAGTCGCTGCCCACCGGCAACGGCCCGCTGGCCGGCTACAGCCTGCTGCTCGACGGCCTGAGCCCGGAGCACGCCTTGCGTGTGATGTGCACCGGTCTTGGCACGCACCACGAACTCGGCTGCGGCCTCTTCGTGCCGCACAAGTCGGCCGCCGCCGTCGGCGCCTGAGCGGCCGGCGGACAACAAGACCCGAGCATGTCCAACCCCGCGCCGCCCCCGGCCGCACGCATCAAGAGCCACTGGTTCAAGGCCGGCGGCGAAAAGACGCCCGAGCAGCAGGCCGGCGCGGTGGCCTTCATCGCCTGGCGGGTGGCGCGCCAGATGCTGGGGCGCATGCGCAGCGCGGGCTTCGACATCGACCCCGGCGCACCCTACTTCGGCTTCATGCGCGAGGTGCTGGTGTTCCTGCTGGTGCTCACCGACCGCCTGGCCCACGACAAGTTCGCGCCCGACGTGCGGCGGCGCTTCACCACCGCCCTGGTGCTGCGCGTGGCCGACTTCCTGCAGGACAACGAAGGCGACCTGCTCGGTGCGGCAGCAGATGCGGCCGGCGCCGACGGCGGCAGCTGGGCTGAACGGTTCATCGACCAGTTCAACGTCCTGCAGGGCCATTACGCCGAGTTCGGTGCCGACCCCGACGCGCCGGCGGACGGCGGCTTCGTGCCCGACTTCGGCTTCTACCGCTACCTGGGCCACCGCATCGAAGCCGATCTGCCGGTCAAGGACCGGCGCTGGGTGATCGACCAGGTGATGGCCGTCGAGGCCCCCGACGCGGTGGACATCATGACCAGCGCGATGCGCGACCTGCACGACCCGGCCGAGCGGCCGCGCCGGCGCACGCGCACCACCGGGGATTGAGGCGATGAGCGCCGCGACCGCCACCGTCCGACGGCCTGTGCTGAGCAGCCCCTTCGCGCTGGCCGACGACGCGGCCTACCAGGCCTGGCGCGCGCGCAAGCTGGCCGACCGCCCGCGCAGCGTCGACGCGCTGAGCGTCGAACTGCGCGATCCTGCCGAGCCGTCCGACGCCGAGTGCGCGGCCCTGCTCGACCGCTGCGCCCGCTTCAACATGGCCGTCTACCGCAGCCCGGCCGAGCCCGCCGACCCGGCCCTTCCGCGCCGCCTGGGCCGGGCCCTGGGCCTGCAGCGCCTGGATGCAAATGTGCTGGCCGACGAGGACGGCATCTCGCGCATCGCCGTCGCGGTGCAGGGCGATGCGCCGGCCAAGGGCGAGTTCATCCCCTACACCGCGCGCGCCATCGGCTGGCACACCGACGGCTACTACCACCCGGCCGCAAGGCGCATCCGCGGCATGCTGCTGCACTGCGTGCGCGCGGCGGCGCAGGGCGGCGAGAACCGGCTGCTCGACCCGGAGCTGGCCTACATCGCGCTGCGCGACCAGAAGGCGGACTGGATCCGGGCCCTGATGGCGCCGGACGCGATGCTCATTCCGGCGCGCGAAGACGAAGCGGGCGTGGCCCGGGGGGCTCAGCCCGGACCGGTGTTCTCGGTCGACCCGCAAGACGGCCATCTGCATCTGCGCTACACCGCGCGCACACGCAGCATCGTGTGGAAGGACGACGCGGCAACCCGCGACGCCGCCGCGGCCCTGACCCGGGTGCTGGCCGGCGCCGAGACGTTGCAGCTGCGGCTCGAGCCCGGCATGGGCATCGTCGCCAACAACGTGCTGCACGACCGCAGCGCCTTCGTCGATCACCCGGCCGCGCCGCGCCTGCTCTACCGCGCGCGCTACCTCGACCGGGTAGCCGACCCGCCATCCCGGAGGCCGGCATGGCGCATTGGGTGAGCATCTGGCGCGCCGCGCAGCTCGTCGGCGTGCCGCGCGGCGTGCTGCAGCAGCGCGTGCGGCGTGGCGAGATCCAGCTCAGCGACGGTATGGTCTCCACCGACACCCTGCTCGCGCTCTACCCGCAGGTGCAGCTCGAGTCGCAGGGCCTGCTCGAGCAGGTGACGCAGATCCGCGAGGACGCCTTCGCGCGGCGCCTGCGCGAGCGCCTGCTGCCGAGCCAGGAAGTGCTGGCGCAGCGCCTGTTCCGCCAGGGCCAGGAGCTGGCCGACACACAGCGCCATCTGCAGCGCTACCACGCGCTGGTGGTCGAACTGCGCGAGCGCATCCGCGAACATCGCGCCGCCGGCGACGATTTGCGCATGCAATCCCTGGAGCGCCAGCTGAACGACGGGTTGGCGCGTGCCCTGGCCACCGAACCTGTCGATATGCTGGACGTGATGGACGATGTGCTCAAGGTGGTGCTGGCCCAGGTCACGCTGCGGCCGAGTGGTCATCAATTCACCGTGGAGGGCCGTGACACCCTGCTGCAGGCGGCGCTCAAGGCCGGGCTGAAGATGAACTACGGCTGCGGCAACGGCAGCTGCGGTCTGTGCAAGGTGCGCGTGATGGCCGGCGAGGTGGCGCGCACCATGCCCACCGACTGCCCGGTCACCGAGACCGAGCGCGCCCAGGGCATCGTGCTCGCCTGCGCGCACACCGCGGCGAGCAGCGAGCTGACGCTGGAGACGCTCGAGGCCGCCGGCCCCGACGACATCGCGCCGCAGTCCCTGGTGGCCACGCTGCGTGCGCTCAAGCCGCTGGGTGCCGATACCCTGCTGCTGCATCTGCAGACGCCGCGCACGCACCGGCTGCGTTTCCTGGCCGGGCAGGCGGTGACGCTGGGCATGCCCGGCGAGCAGGGTGACGACCTGTCGGCCAGCTACCCGGTGGCGAGCTGCCCCTGCGACGACCGCAACCTGGAGTTCTTCATCGCGCGCCGCGATGACGATGCCTTTGCCGCGCGCCTGTTCGACGGCGCCGTGCGGCCGGGGGCGTCGGTCGGTGTGCGCGGGCCGATGGGCGACTTCGTGCTCGCCGACGGCGCGCGGCCCCTGGTCTTCGTGGCCTGCGACACCGGCTTCGCGCCGGTGAAGAGCCTGATCGAGCATGCGATATCGCTCGACGCTGCGCCGTCGATGGCGCTGTTCTGGCTGTCGACGCGGCCCGACGGACATTTCATGGGCAATCTGTGCCGCTCCTGGAGCGAGGCGCTGGACGCCTTCGAGATCACCCTGCTGTCGGCCGACGACGCGGCCGATGGCGCGCGGCAGATCGCCCAGGCGATGCGCGCCGACGTGTTCGACATCGACTGCGAGGTCTACCTGGCCGGCCCGCCGGCCTTCGTCGACACCCTGGCCGATGCCCTGCAGCGCGCCGGTGTGCCGGCCGCCCAGGTGCGGCGCATGACGCCATGACGCCCGAGCTCGACGCCGACGGCTGCGCGGGCGGTGAAGTCTTTGCGCTGCGCGTGATCGGTCAGAGCATGACGCCCGAGTTCGACGAGGGCCATATCGTCATCATCGAGCCCGACGGCGCGGTGCGTGACGGCAGCTTCGTGCTCGCCCGCCATGCTGGCGACTACCTGTTGCGCCAGATCGTCGCCGCGCCCGATGGCGGCTGGCGGTTGCATGCGCTGAACCCCGCCTGGCCCGACCTGCCCCTGCCCGAGGGCCTGGCCGCGGTGCACGGCGTGATCATCCAGAAGGCCGTGCCCGGGCGCCGGCGCCTGAGCAAACACTACCTCTGATGCCTTACTACGTCTTCAGCGTGCGCCCCTTCGCGCAGTACGCCAAACGTGCCGAATTCGACAGCTTCCGCGAGGCGTCGGCACAGGCCAAGCGCCTGCGCGCCGCCCTGCTGCCGGGCAGCGGCGAACAGATCAAGGTCATGTTCGCCGAGACCGAAGAGCAGGCCGTGGACCTGCTGTGCCAGCCACGCAGCGCGGGGCCTTCCGGCGACGACTGATCCGGCTTTCCGGTTCAGGCCGCGTCGCAGTCGCTGGCCGCGTCGTCATCGGCTGCCCGTGGCGGGTCCATCGGCAGCCATTGCGCCAGCAGCGCCGGCAGTTCATCGACCAGGTTCGCCTTGTGGATGACCGGGATCTGTTGCAGTGCAAACGCGTAGGGCCTGCATTCGTTCTCGTCGAGCGAGGTCACCACGACCAGGTGTGATCCGGCGAACCGCGGGTGCGAGCGCAGGCTCATGATCAGGGTTGCGCCGTCGATGCCCGGCAGCATCAGGTCGACGACCAGCACCTGCGGCTGCAGGCTGCCGTACATCGCCAGACCGGCAATGCCGTCGTCGGCCACATGCAGGTCGGCCTGCGGGAAATGCTGCCGGCACAGCAGCGTTGCCAGCTTCTGGAAATGGATCGAGTCGTCGATCAGCAGGATCCGGGGGCGCGGCCCCGACCCCGGTAAGGCAAGTGCCAGGGCCGGCCGTTCTGCGGCGGCCCGCGGCTGGGCCGGCTGCGGCACCACCTGCACCACCGGCACCAGTTCGCGGGCGCTGCGCCAGCGTTCGATCGAGCCGCGTTCGATCCGGCGATGGCCGCCGGAGGTCTTCCAGGCATCGAGTTCGCCACGGTCGACCATCAGCTGGACCGAACGCACGGACATCCCGAGCAGTTTTGCGGCTTCGATGGTCGAGCAGTCGGTTGAGCCGATTTTTTTGTTCATTGTGCGCAATTCTGTAGCAATCACCGGGCCGGCGCCAGCATTCACGCCAGCGCCCATTCGTCCACGATCGATGGCGAGAAGTCGACGCTGCCCGCGGGCTTGTGTCCGTGGGCCCAGGCGAGCAGCGCTTCGGCGGGCATCGGCCTGGCAAAGAGGTAGCCTTGCAGCTCGTCGCAGCCCAGCTCGACCAGCGCCTCACGCTGGCCGACCGTCTCGACGCCTTCGGCGACGACGCGCAGCCCAAGCGCGTGCGCGAGCCGGATCACGGCGTCGACGATGGTGCGTGCGCCGCGCCCCGACTCCAGATCGCAGACGAAGCTGCGGTCGATCTTGAGCTGCGTGACCGGGAGCTGGCGCAGGGCGCCGAGGCTGGAGTAGCCGGTGCCGAAGTCGTCGATGGAGAGGTACACGCCGATGCCCCGCAGCGCCTCGATGGCGCATTGCGTGCGCCCGATGTCGTCCATGGCGACGGATTCCGTGATCTCGCACAGCAGCTGCGACGGGTCGAGCCGATGCCGGTCCAGCGCCTGCCCGATGCGCAGCGCGAGGTCGTCGCTGCGCAACTGGTGCGCCGACACATTGATCGCCACCCGCATGTGCATGCCGGCGTCGGCCCAGACCTGCATCTGCCGGCAGGCTTCGTCGATGACCCAGTTGCCCAGCGCGATGATCAGCCCCGAGCGCTCCGCCAGAGGAATGAAGCGGTCCGGGCCGACGAAGCCGAGTTCGGGGTGCTGCCAGCGCAGCAGCGCCTCCACGCCGTGGATCTGGCCGTGCCGCGCGTCGACCTTCGGCTGGTAGTGCAGGCTCAGCTGCCGGCGTTCGATCGCCTGCCCCAGTTCGTTCTGCAGCTTCAGTTCATCGAGTGCTGCGCCGGCCAGCGTCGAATCGAACATCATGCAGGTCGCGCCGCCCCTGCGCTTGGCCGCCCGCATCGCCACGACGGCATGGGCCACCAGCTGGCTGCGCGGGCCGTGCAGCGGGTAGAGCGCGACGCCGATCGACGCCGAGATGTTCAGCTGTCGATCGAGAACCTCGAACGCGACCCCCAGCGTCTGCACAAGCCGCTCGGCCAGGGCACTGGCCTGGCCCGTGTCCGCAGGGCCTTGCGTGAGCACGAGGAAGCCGTCGCCGCCGACCCGGGCAACGCTGTCGCCCGGCCCGACGGCGCGCTCCAGCCGCGTCGCAACCTGCTGCAGCAGCTGGTCGCCGGCGGCATGGCCGAGCGAATCGTTGACCGGCCCGAAACGATCGAGATCGACGAACAGCACCGCCAGTTGCCCGGGATCGCGGCCGTCCCGCGCCGCTGCCGCCGCGTCCAGCCGGGCCAGCGCGTGGACCAGACGGGCCTCGAAGCCCTGCCGGTTCGGCAGCCCCGTCAGCGCATCGATCTGCGCCTGCTGGCGCAGCGTCGCGTTCGCCGAGCGCAGCCCCAGGTTCGCGCGCTTGAGCGCGTTCGCCAGCCGGACCGCGCGCCGCTGGACCCTGGCATCCCAGGCCGAAACGGCCAGCGTCAGCGCGAGCATCGTCAGCGAGGCGAACAGGGCCAGCGTGCCCAGGCCGCCGCCGTCGAGCAGGCCGGCGCTGCAGCAGACGACGCCTTCGTGGACGTTCGCTGCCGCCATGCCGGTGTAGTGCACGCCGCTCGTGGCCAGGCCCATGAAGGCGGCCGCGCCGATCCGGCCGGCCGTGCCCAAGCCCGGTCGCAGCTGGCGCAGCCGCAGGCACAGCCCCAGCGCCGCGGCCGACGCGCCGAATGCCACCACGGCCGAGGCGGCCACCAGCCAGGTGTTCCAGACGATGCCGGGCGAAAGGTCCAGTGCCGCCATGCCCATGTAGTGCATCGCGCACACGGCCGCCGCCATCGCGAGCGCGCCGCCGATCAGCCGGCTGGGCGACGGCGCGCCACCGGCGACCTTCAAGGCCACGAAGCAGGCCGCGACGCTGGCCAGCCACGACAGGACGGTCATCGGGTAGGTGTAGCCCAGGGGGATGGGCAAGCTGTAGGCCAGCATGCCGATGAAATGCATGGACCAGATCCCGGTTCCCATCGAAAGCGACCCCGCGACCAGCATGGCGCGTGCGCAGCGCCGCCCGCCGCTTGACGCGCGCCTGGCGAAATCGAGCATCACATAGGCCGACAGCGTCGCGACCAGGATCGACGCGATGACCAGGAAGGGGTCGTAGTGAGATGTGAGAAATGCCATTTGTAGTCCAGAAATGATTCAGATCGGCCATGGGCGGCCTCTGCTTTCATATCGGACCGGTCATTTCCGGGGCTTAGGGCAGATTCTTTTGAGTTTCAATTCAAATGTGATGCAATTGCTAAAGACGCACAAGCCGCTGCCGAAATGAAGGGCGAAGCCCTCATGTGGGCCCGGATCCAGCCCGGGTTCGGCCACGTCGAACCGCCCCCAACCGATTGAGCGAAGCCCAGCCCATGATCCCTCTGGATGCCGACATCAGCCACGCCAGCGCCCTGGTGGTCGACAGCCACAGTGCGTCGCGCAGCGTGCTGTGCAACATGCTGCGCGAGTTCGGGGTCGCCGAGGTGCAGCAGGCGCCGACCGCCCGCGATGCAAGGCGCGTCCTGGAGCAGCGCCGCTTCGACATCGTGGTGTGTGAATACCACTTTCTCGGCGAGCCGATCAGCGGCCAGGACCTGATCGACGACCTGCGGCAGGCCAGCCTGCTGCCGCTGGCGACCGTGGTCATCATGACCTCGGCCGAAGCCGGCTACGCCAAGGTGGCCGAAGCCGCCGAGGCTGCGGTCGACGCCTACCTGATCAAGCCGCACACGGCCGAGGCGCTGCGCCAGCGCCTGCTCGACGCCAGGCGGCGCAAGCATGCGCTCAAGGACGTGTTCGGCCTGATCGAGGACGAGTCCTACGCCGAGGCGGCCGAGTGCTGCGAAGTGCGCTTCGATGCCCGCGGCCCGGCCTGGGTGCAGGCCGCCCGGGTCGGCGCCGAACTCTGGCTTCGGCTGG
Source organism: uncultured Rubrivivax sp. (assembly GCA_964637205.1). GTDB lineage: Bacteria > Pseudomonadota > Gammaproteobacteria > Burkholderiales > Burkholderiaceae_C > Rubrivivax. Next base: position 33,276 of record CAZWUR010000040.1, on the reverse strand, counting down.
GCAGGCCACGTGCGGCTCAACGCCTGTTCGAGGCGATTCTCGAGGTCGGGGCCCTGCCCTGGGCACGCCTGGGCATCGCCCGTTCGCAGCATGATCGGGGCAGCACCAGCCAGGCCCGCCGCTCCCTTGAGAGCCTGCTCAGCGAACAGCCGGGCTACACCGACGCCTACGACGTCATGGCGCGGGTGCTGCTCGACCAGGGCCTGCCCGACGAGGCGCTGCGCGCATCGCGTGACGCCCTGTCGCTGACGCCGGGAAGCGTCACCCGGCTGGTGAAACACGGGCTGCTGGCGTTCTACTACGGCGACCCGGTCGAGGCGGGTTCGGCGCTGGCACAGGCCGCCCGGCTCGGACTGAACAGCAAGGTCTTCGATCTTCAGGGCTTGGTGTTGCTGGCTTTCGTGCAGTTCGACAAGGGGGATCTGCGCGGGCTCAGGCAGTCGCATCGCAGCATCAGGCTGGCGCGCGCCGGCAGCCCCGACAGTGATCGTCTGCGTCGCTTCGAGACCGTCATCGGTGTGCTGGCGGACCTGCTGGAGCGGCAGCTCGCGCAAGCCGTGACCCAGGTGCGGGCCTTGGTCCAGGAATCCTGCGCACCCACCTTCGAGTTCGAGGCCGCCTGCAATTTGCTTGCCCTGCTGTCGCGCCTGCTGCGTCGCGAGGTGCGGCTGGAGGGCGTCGAGGAGGACGTGCGTGTGCTGGCCCGGCGCTTCGCGGTGTCGCGCACGAGTTGCGACCTGCTGGCCAGAGCGCTGCGCGACGATCCGGCGCTTGCCGCAGCGGTGCGCGACGCCTATGCGGAGATCTGCACGGCGGCCGAAGTCGCGGTGGCAAAAACGCTCCAGGGGCAGCCGCGGGACGCCGTCGAGTCGCTGCTGGCGCGCGCTGAAACCACCCTCAATGCCAAACTGCTGGATCTGGCCCGGCACACACTGGACCGGCATGCGGCGAACATCGAGGGCCAGCAGGCCCTGCGCGAGCACGCGCAGGCGCTGTCGGCGCGCTACCGCAGCTACGGCACGCAGATCCACCTGAGCCAGCCGCCAAGGTTCGAGGCTCGCGCTGGTTGAGCGCCAGGGCCGCTCGCCACGACGCGCGCCGGGCACGTCCGGTCCGGATCCCGTACCGATGGCGGCCGAGGCGCTGCCGGTCCTGGCCGGATCCCGCCCGGGCGCCGCCCGGCGTGTGCAGGCAGGGCCAAGGCCGGCGTTCGGTGCATCCGGGCGTGGTCGTCATCGGCAACAAATGGCGCTGCTCACGATATGTTGTACGGGTTGCGCGCATGGTGATGCCGGCGGCATGATGGTCCGGCCTTTCGCGCGCAGTCGCGGCGTGCGACGCCGTGGCGCGCAGTTGAAAAAATGCATCGTGGAGTTTTGCCAGTGGACGCAATCTTCGACGCCACCGTGCTCGAACACGACCCGCAAGCCGTGGTCGTCCTCGACCCCAGCGGCATGGTGCTGCACCGGAACCGCGCCGCCGAGGCCTTGTTCGGCTACGGCGCGGCCGAGCTGGCAGGCAAAGCATTCAGCGACATCGTCGTCGCGCCGGACCACGCGGGCCGCTTCGCCGGACTGCTGGGCAAGGCCGCCGTCGAGGGCCTGGGTGTCGATGACGTGGTTTGTCACCGCAAGGACGGGAGCTGCCTTCAGGTGCGCGCGTCGGCCAAGGCGGTCCGCGCTGCCGATGGCGCCGTCGACTGTCTTATCGTCACCCACAAGGACGTGACAGGGCTGACGCTGGCGCGCGACACCCGGCTCGTCGAGGCTCGCTACGCCGACCTGCTCGACGACATGCCGGACGCCGTCCTGATCGTCAACGCGACCGGCCTGATCGTGATGGTGAACGCGCCGGCCCAGGCGCTGTTCGGCGCCACGCGCGAGGCGCTCGTCGGCCAGCCGGTCGCCACGCTGCTGCACGACCGCCATCACGGCGGGCTGGCCGGCCATCGGGCGCGCGCCTTCTGGCGGCCGAACCCGCGCACGGCGGATGGCGGGCTCGGCCTGCACGGGAGGCGCCGCGACGGGCGGGAGTTCCCCGTCGAGATCCGCCTGAATCCGCTGCCGGGCGATGCGCTCGTGGTGTGCGCCGTGCGCGACCTCGGCCAGCGCGAGCAGGCCTTCAGCAAGGCGGACGCGAAATTCCGCGACCTGCTCGAATCGGCACCCGACGCGATGGTGATCGTCGACGCCGGCGGGCACATCGTGCTCGTCAACTCGCAGGCGGTGCAACTGTTTGGCTGGTCGCGCGGCGAACTGATCGGCCAGCCGATCGAGACACTGGTTCCGATGCGCTACCGCGGCAGCCACACGGCCCACCGGCAGGGCTTTGCCAGCCAGCGCCGAGTGCGGCAGATGGGCGCCGGACTGGAGCTGTCGGGCCTGCGCAAGGACGGCAGCGAGTTCCCGATCGAGGTCAGCCTCGGCCCGATCGAGACCGAAGAAGGCTCCCTGGTGGTGAGCACCATCCGTGATGCCAGCGACCGCAAGCGCATCGAACAGACGCTCCACGAAGCGAGCCGCCTGAAGAGCGAATTCCTCGCCGGGATGTCGCACGAGTTGCGCACGCCGCTGAACGGCATCCTGGGCTTCTCAGAACTGCTGGTCGACCAGCGGCTCGGGCCGCTCAACGACAAACAGCGCGAATACATCGGCGACATCCACCAATGCGGCAAGCACCTGCTGCAGCTCATCAACGACGTGCTCGACCTGTCCAAGGTCGAGGCCGGCAAGATGGAGGTCTATGCCGAGGCATTTCCCCTGCCGGATGCCGTGGCCTCGGTGTGTTCGGTGGTCACGCCGATGGCACGCAAGAAGCGCATCCGGCTGCTCAGGCAGGTCCCCGACGGCCTGGGCGAGGTGCTGCTCGACGCCCAGAAGGTCAAGCAGATCCTGTTCAACCTTCTGTCGAATGCCGTCAAGTTCACCGACGAAGGTGGTCAGGTGATGGTCTCGCTCGAGGCGGACGCCGACCTGGGCGTGATCCTGAAGGTGCGCGACAACGGCATCGGTATCGCGGCTGCCGACATGCACCGCTTGTTCGAGGTCTTCCATCAACTCGACGGCGGCGCTTCGCGTCGTCACGAGGGGACCGGCCTGGGTCTGCCGCTCACCCGCAAGCTGGTCGAACTGCAGGGCGGCCGGATCACGATGCAGAGCACGCCAAGCGTGGGCAGCACCTTCGAGGTCTGGCTGCCGCGCGAATACAGAGCCTCGGCGAGGTCGGCGTGAGAACGCACATTCTGGTTGTCGACGACAACGCGCTGAACCGCAAGCTCGCCGGCGACCTGCTCGAGATCGAGGGCTATGCGGTGACGTACGCCGAGGACGCCGGCCAGGCCCTGCGGGCGCTGGCCGGTGCGCGCCTGCCCGATCTGGTGCTGATGGACATCTCGCTGCCGGGCATGGACGGGCTGACCCTGACGCGGCGCATCCGCGCCGACCCGCGCACGGCGTCGATCCCGATTGTCGCGGTGACGGCCTACGCGATGAAGGGCGACGAGCAGAAAGCGCTGGACGCCGGCTGCAACGGCTACATCACCAAGCCCATCGACACCCGCCGCCTGCCGGGCCAGGTCGCGCATTTCCTGGTGCAGCCGGACCGCGACGCGACGCGCCTGAACGTGATGGTCATCGAGGACCACAGGCTGGACCTGAAGCTGGCCTGCGACCGCGTGCGCCTGAGCGGGCACTTGACGCTCGACCACACGAACGCCGAGCAGGCCATCGACAACCTCGAGACGGCGCGGCCGGATGTCGTGCTGCTGGACCTCAACCTGCCGGGCATGGACGGCCTGAGCTTCGTGCGGCGGGTCAAGGACAACCCGCACACGCGTGGCCTGCCGATCGTCGCGATCACCTCGTTCGCTGAAGACTATCGACGCGAGGAAATGCTCGCGGCGGGATGTGCGGGCTATCTGATCAAGCCCGTCGACATGGAAGAACTTGTGCGTCAACTGGAAACCGCGGCGGCCGCGGCGCGATGACCCGAGGGCCCGGGCGCGGGCCTGAGCCAGCCCCTGGCGCGCCAGCCAAGGGGCCGGACCTTGCGCCGTCACTGCCACAGATCGGCAAGCGGCGACTGCGGCGCGTAGCGGTCGGCCACCTGGGCGAGCAGCAGTTCGGCCGACGCCAGCGCATCGGTCGGCGCATGGTGCGGCCGGTAGTCGGGCAGGCCGTAGCGGCGCCGGCTGTCGGCCAGGCGGATCGACACCGGTGTGCGCCGCTGCCAGCGCGCCCAGAACCCGGCCGGGCGGCGGTGCAGCCGCGCTTCCAGCGCCATGGTGTCGATGACCGGGAACTGCAGGCCCTCGCCGATGCGTGCACGCAGCGCCGCGTCGATGAACTGGCGTTCGATCTGCCGGCAGTGCACGACCAGCACGCGGCCGGCCATCGCCGTCAGCAAGGGCGCCAGCACCTCGGCGAGGTCGGGTGCCGCCGCGACCTGCGAGTGCGTGATGCCGTGGAAGGTCACCGATTCGGCCGCCAGTTCGCCGCGCGGCCTGACGATCCAGTGCCGGGTCTGGCTGCCGCGGATCTGCGACAGATCCATCGGCACCAGGGCGATGCTGACGATCTCGTGGCGGGCCGGGTCGAGTCCGGTGGTCTCGATGTCGAGCGCAGCCATCGGCACCGACGCCAGCGGCGCGTCGGCGCTCGGCAAACCCGCGCCGTAGTAGCGGCGCAGACGCACGTCGCGTGCCGATCGGGCCATTGCCGCGAAGCGCCCTGCCCAGTCGGGGGCCGCCTGGTCGGCCACGTCGTCGGCGTTGTCAGCGCCGGCGTCTGCCGGCCCGCGCAGCATGTCCCGGTGCAGCATCACGGGCTTGGGTCGACAGTCCGCGGGCGGGCCGCCGACGAGGTGACTCTGCGGCTCATCGAAAGCGGAACTTCAGGAACTGCTGCGCACCGTCGAGCACCAGGAAGGCGTCGCGCAGGCTCTTGCGGTCGAAGTCCGACAGCTTGTCGGGCTCGATGCTGTTGCTCGGTTCGCGGCCGCCGGTGATGTCGTCGGCCAGGTGCCGGATGCGGACGCTGGAGATGAAGGCCAGCGCGTCGCCGAGGTCGCGGCCGCGGCCGGGCGGCAGGATGCCGGCATCCGCCACGTCCTTGAGCCGGCTGAAGGAGTTGCGCGCGCGTGAACCGACCGCCAGGGCATGCACGCGGATCAGGTCGACCAGGGGCGCGGTGCCGCGGCGCTTCAGGTTGATGGTGTTGTCGTGGCGGCCGTCGGACTCCATCACGAAGCCCTTGAAAAAACCCAGTGGCGGCGTGCGCAGCAGCGCGTTGCGCGCCATGCTGGCGAGGAAGCGCGGGCTGGCCTTGGCCTGGCGGGCGATCTGCTGGCGCAGGCGGTCGACCCAGCCGGTCTGCCCGTGCACGCCGTCGAGATCGAAGAAGATGCTGCTGTGCAGCAGGTCCTGCGCCGTCGGGCTGCTGATCCAGCGCGCGAAGATGCGCTCCCACTCGCGCAGCGGCTGGCGCCAGGCGTCGTTGCTCGCCATCACGCCGCCGGTGCAGTACGGGTAGCCGCAGCGGTCCAGCCCGTCGCACACGCGCGCGGCCAGCGCCTTGAAGTAGTCGCCGTGGCGCGCCGGGTCGTAGTCGTCGGACAGCAGCATGGCGTTGTCCTGGTCGGTCAGGATCAGCTGCTCCTGGCGCGCCATCGAACCCAGCGCGAGCAGGCAGTAGGGCACCGGCGGCGGGCCGAGTTCGGCCTCGGCGAGTTCGAGCAGGCGCTGCTTGAAACTGCGGCCGACCGCCGACATCGCGCCGCCGACCAGCCGGGCATGGCTTTCGGCCTGCGCCATGTGCACGAAGGTCGCGCGCACGTCGGCCGTCATCGCCGCGAGTTCGTCGACGGTCCTGGCGCGCAGGATGCTGCCGACGAGGTAGACGCTGTGATGCGACTCGTGGCGGAACAGGTCGCGCAGCGTGATCACCCCGACCGGCTGGTCCTGGTTCAGCACCGGCAGGTGGTGGATGTTGTGGCGCTGCATCGACTGCCAGGCCTCGGAGACGCGATGCTCCTGCTGCACCGTGACCAGGGCGGTCGTCATCAGGCGGTGCACCGGCGTGTCCAGCGGCAGGCCCGGCGCAAGCAGCCGCTTGCGCAGGTCGCGGTCGGTGAGGATGCCGACCAGGCGCGGCCCCGCTTCGGCGTCGGTGGCGGCTTCGGTGATGAGCAGCGACGAGACGCCCTCGGCCGTCATCCACGCCGCCGCATCGCGCGCGCTGGCGTCGCGGTCAATCATCACCGCGGCGCGGCTGACGATGGATTCGATCGCGTCGGCCATGTTGTCGCTGCCCGCGCCGGCGCTGGCGCCGCGTTCGACGGCGATGCGCAGCCGGCTGTGATCCTCGACCTCGACCTGGTCGGCGAAGTCGGAATGTGCGTCGAAGAGTTCGGTGAACACCGCTTCGGGGATCAGATAGAGCAGGCAGTCTTCGAGCGCGGCCGCCGGGAAGCGGACCCGGTGGCCGCGCAGCAGGCCGAACTCGCCGAAATGACCGCCGGCGGTCAGCCGGTTGTAGAGGCTGCCGTCGCGCCGGTAGACCTCGACGGCACCGCTGCGCAGCACGAACCAGTACTGCGCCGGGTCGCCGGCCTCGACGATGCGCTGGCCCGCCGGGTAGTAGCGCACGTCGACGGCGCAGGCCATGCGCTGCAGCGCCTCGTCGGGCAGGCTGCCCAGCGCAGGGACGGCGCGCAGGAAGTCGAGGATCTCGAGTTGCTCGACCTGCATGTTCGCCGCCCCGTCAGCGTGGGCGGGGTTCGGACGCCAGACCCTTGGTCAAGGCGATGGTCGACACCAGGAGCACGATCGTGAACGGCAGCCCGGTCGAGACCGCCATCGCCTGCAGCGCGCCGAGGCCGCCGCCGAGGATCAGCGCGATCGCGACCAGCCCTTCCAGCGTGCACCAGAACACGCGCTGCGGCGTCGGTGCGTCGACCTTGCCGCCGGACGCGATGACATCGATGACCAGCGACCCGGAGTCGGACGAGGTGACGAAGAAGACCACCACCAGCACGATGCCGAGAAACGACGTGACCTGCGCCAGCGGCAGCGCGTCGAGCATCGCGAACAGCTGCAGCGGCAGATCCGCCTTCGCCGCGACCTCGTAGCCGTCGTGGATCACCTGGCTGATCGCGGTGCCGCCGAACACCGCCATCCAGACCACGCAGGCCAGCGACGGCACGATCAGCACCGAGATCAGGAACTCGCGCACCGTGCGGCCGCGCGAGACGCGCGCGATGAACATGCCGACGAAGGGCGACCAGCTGATCCACCAGGCCCAGTAGAACGCGGTCCAGCCCTGCGAGAAGTTGGCGTCCTCGCGGCCGACCGGATTCGCCAGCGCCGGCAGGTATTGCAGGTAGGCGACGAGGCTGTCGAACAGGCCGGTGAGCAGCACCAGGGTCGGGCCGACGGCGATGACGAAGAGCAGCAGCAGCAGGGCCAGGACCATGTTGATCTCGGACAGGCGCTTGACGCCCGCGTCCAGGCCCGCCAGCACCGAGCCGAGCGCGATCGCGGTGATGCCGATGACGAGCACGATCTGCGTCGTGTTGCCCAGCGGCACGCCGAACAGGAAGTTCAGCCCGGCGCTGGCCTGCGACGCGCCGAAGCCGAGCGAAGTCGCCAGCCCGAACAGCGTGGCCAGCACCGCCAGGATGTCGATCACATGGCCGGGCCAGCCCCAGATGCGTTCGCCGAGCAGGGGGTAGAAGACGCTGCGGATGGTCAGCGGCAGCCCCTTGTTGAACGAGAACAGGGCCAGGCCGAGCGCGATCACCGCGTAGATCGCCCACGGGTGCAGCGCCCAGTGGAAGATCGTCGCGGCCATGCCCAGGCGCGCGGCCGCCTGCGGGTTGCCGGCGGCCGCGCCGAGCGGCGCCCAGTCGGTGCGCAGGCCGTCCACCACCGTCGTTCCGCCGAGTGCGGTGCCGAAGTGCGACAGCGGCTCGGACACGCCGAAGAACATCAGCCCGATGCCCATGCCTGCGGCGAACAGCATCGAGAACCAGCTCAGGTAGGAGTAGTCGGGCTTGGCCTCGGTGCCGCCCAGGCGCACGCGGCCCAGGGGCGACAGCGCGATGCCGACGCAGACGACGACGAAGACATTCGCCGCGCTGATGAAGAACCAGTCGAGGTTCGAGGTCAGCCAGGTGCGCATCCCGGTGAACAGCGGCTCGACCTGGGTCTGGAACATCAGCGTCAGCAGCACGAAGGCGACGACCATCAGCCCCGACACCGCGAACACACGGTTGTGGATGTCCAGGCCGAAAGGCCCGATGTTCATCACGATGTTGTCCTGGCCGACCTTGTAATCGGTCTGGATCGGGTTGACCCGGCCGTCGGGGACCATCGGATCCTTGTGCGTGCTCATCTGCCGTGCTCCTCGAGGTCCTGAGGCGGTACATCCTACACAGGGGGCATTCGAGGCCGCGCCAGCGAGCCGCGCCGGCCGGAATCGCAACCGACGATCTACGGATCGGATATCTCAGCGGCGTGCACGGCGCCGCTAGGCCTCGTCTTTGCGCGCGCATTCGATCCGGCGCGCCGATGTGACCCTGAAGGCTGGTTCCTGGGCGCCGGCGATTCCACGCACATAGAGAGGGTTCCTCGGCCGGCAGCCGGCCAAGGCGCCGCCGTTCAGCGCCGCAGGCGCAAGGCCAGCGCGGTGGCCTGCCAGCGCTGCGCGCGTCGCCAAAGGCGCCAGCCGCTCCACAGGCGCCTGCCCAGTCGCCAGGCGCGGCGCGGCCGCCACAGCACCAGCACCGCGACACCCACAGCCACCGCTTCGGGATGGGCCTTCAGCCAGCGGCCACCGGCCAGCACCTGGTCAGCCGCTGCCAGCGGCATCTGCAGCGCCTGGCTGTCCTGCGCAAGCGCGGTGCGCAGCAGCGCACTGCGCGCCTGCAGCAGTTCACCGCGGCGCGCCAGTGCCTGCTGGCGGCTGTCGAACCACATCACTCGGGCGGGCGCACGGCGCCCAGGTCGCGGGCCAGTTCGGCCCGCGTCGCGGGCAGCAGGCCGGCAGGGCTGCTCAACTGGCGGCGCGCCCTGGCGACCATCCACAGGCCCAGGCCGAGGCTCAGCAGGGCCAGCAGGCCGAGCACCAGCAGGCGCCAGTGCTGCGGCGCCAGCGCCACCAGCAAGCCGGCCAGCAGGAGCAGGCCCACGCCGAGGAAGATCTGCGCCAGCGCGGCCCAGATCAGGCCGTCGAAGATGCGCAGCTTCTCACGCTGGAATTCGGTGCTCAGCAGATCCAGCCGGACCTGGGCGATCTCCAGCAGGCTGGCCAGCAGCCGCCTCAAGGAGCCGAACAGCCCGACCGCGCGCGCTGCGCGGTCAGCGCCTGGGCCGGGCATGACCTCAGCGACGCCCGATGAGCAGGCCGACGATCAGGCCCAGGCCGGCGGCGGCACCGATGGCCTTCCAGGGGTGCTCGTGCACATAGTCGTCCGCAGCATGGCCGGCGGCACGCGCCCGGGCCGCCGCGAGTTCCTGCAGATGCGCCATGCGCTCCTTGGCGCCGGCCAGGCGGGCCTCGACGCGGGCGCGCCACTCGGTGGCGGTGGCGCCGGTCTGTTCGGCGCCCAGGCGCAGCAGTTCTTCGGCGTCGGCAATCACCACGCGCAGGTCGGCCACCAGCTTGTCTTTTTGTTCAACGGTCAGTTCGCTCACGGGACTCTCCCCAATCAATGGCCAGGCAAGATCACCTGCGGACCATTATGGACGCCGCGGCGCCGGCCCCTTCGGAGCGTCACCGAAGCGCGGCACCTCTGATGCCGGGCCTGGTCCTGCGGCGCCTGTCTGCCGTGCCGGGTGGCCGCCTACTGCTGGATGGGGCCGGGCAAGCAAAACCCTGGAGCCTGGGGCATCGAACTGTCCGAGTTCGACTTGTCGGCGCCGCTGGGGTCAGGACAAGGACGGCGGACTTTGGGCCGACTCGGGGTCGGACAATCCAACCCGCCACACTCAACCCGATGCCGGCTGAATCATCGGTGAAGCCTCAGGCTTGCGCCACACGCTGGCCAGCCACGGCTGCGCTTCGATCGGCACGCCCGTCGGTCGATAGAAGTGCTCCACCTCGACGAACCCGGCCTCGGTGAGAAGGCGCTGCCAGGTGGTCCAGTCATGGAACGCGCCGTAGCGGTCGCCGTTCCAGCCTTCCTGGCCGGTGCCGCGCGGGTTCGAGCTGAAGAGCACGCCGCCGGGCCTCAGCGCGCAGTGCAACTCACCCAGCACGCGCGGCAACTCCTGGCTGGGGACATGGAAGAGCACGGCGTTCGCAAACACGCCGTCGAATCGAGCATCGGGCAGATCGAGTTGCAGGAAGTTCTGCTCGAGCACGTCGCAGCCACTGTGGCTGCGGGCCAGCGCGGCCTGAAGCGGTGACCCTTCCAGGCCCACGGCGTGGTGTCCCAACGCCTTGAAGGTCCGCAGGTCGCGCCCGGGGCCGCATCCCAGGTCCAGCAGATCGAAGGGCGGTGATCCGTGGATGGCGCAAAGCAGCGCGTGGACGTTCTGGCTGACGTCGTGGTCGCGCGTGCCCTCCCAGTACGACTGCGCGCGCTCGTCGTAGTGGCCCAGCGTGCGGGCGACGATGTGGCGCAGGTCGTCAGGGCTCAATGGCATGCGCCATCATTCCACGCGACTCGCCGCGTTGGCGCGATTGTTTCATCGCGTCGCGTCGAAGTTTGGGGCTCAGGCCTTGCTGCGGCTTGCGCTCGTGCGCCTGTGCGCCGGCCGCGAAGCGGTTGTCGGGTTCGCCGGTGCATAGCCACTGGTGGATCTGATCGTGGCCATCCGCCATCGCGCAGGACGATCTGTGCGAAAGCGGCGCTGTGATTGCTGTCGAGGCCCGGCCGAACGCCGCCGGCGGAATGTTCATCCTGGACCTGCCGGCCGCCGAGGCGCGACGGAAGACTGCGGCCGCATCGGCCGCGACCGCGGGGCTGAACAGGAAGCCCTGGATCGAGCCACATCCCGTGCGCAGCCGTCCACCATCGAGACGGTCAGAAACAGCGTCGGATAACGCGAAGCCGGTGGCCACTTGCGTGAGCACCGGCTTCGTAAGTGCTTGTCAGCACTCGCATTTTCTTGGTGGCCTGAGGCTCACTCAAAGGATGAGCGACAGCCCCCTTGAACGCCCGGACCTGACTTTGGATTCGGTGGCGAATACTGCCAAAGTTACTCCACCCCAATGCATTGGCACGGCAGGAACCGCCGGATCACTGCGTCAACAGGTCGACATAGCCCTGGTAGCTAAAACTGCGGTTCTTCTTCTGGCCGGTCAGTTCGGTCACGATGCCCAGGCCTTCCAGCAGTTTGACCGCCGCTGTTGCCGTCGGAAAGGTTGTCTGCAGCTTTTGACGCACCTGCTCGATAGTGAAGCGCGGCATCATCGGCAGCAGCTCGAACAGCCGCAAGCCCATGGCGCCGGCCTTGGGCGCCGCCAGCAGCCGCCGCCGGTCCGCAGTCACCAGGCTGGCGATCGCGACGATGCCACGTTCCGCTTCTGCCGCGGCCGAAGCGACGCCTTCCAGGAAGAAGTGCAGCCAGCCTTCCCAGTCGCCGCCGTCACGGATGGCCGACAGGCGCCGGTGGTACTCGGCCTGGTGCTGCTTCAGGTAGCCGCTCGGGTACATCAGCGGCTCGGACAACTGGCCCCAGTGTTCGAGCAGTGCGGCGATCAGCAGGCGGCCGATACGGCCGTTGCCATCCAGGAACGGGTGGATGGTTTCGAACTGTGCATGCACCAGCGCCACACGCACGAGCGGCGGCAGCGGCGTCCGCGGCGCAGCTGGCTCGTGGATGAATCGCTCCAGGTCGGCCACCTCAGCCGCCTGGGGCTGGAACCGCAGCCGCCGCGCAAGGGCCGGGCGCGCGACGCGGGCTGCAACTCGCGGGCTGAGCGGCGTCCGCCGTCGAATACACCTCGTCAGGGGCTTCGCTGCAACGTTGCAGCCGGGGTGGTGCTGCGCGCAGTGCCGGCACAACGCTGCCGACGGCAGGGTCAACTCAGGGGCCCGGGCCGGAACCGGCCATCTGAAGCGGTCGAGGACGCACCGATTCGCCGCGAAGCGACGGCGCCGGCACCGAAGCCAGGCAATCCAGGCCGGCGCAAGTCGGTCCCGAACTCGTCTTGGGCGTTGCGGAGGGCGCCTAAAACCCCCACGCTCGTGTGACCACCACTTCCCCGCGGCGCAGCACGTGCCGGAACGCCCGCCCCGGCTGGGCCGCAAAATGGGTCACGCCGCACCGCACCCCGGCGTGAAGCAGGTGCGCGCGCACTCGAAAACGCTCCATCAGCGATGAGAAACGATCGCTTGGATGAGCCGCGAGATTCCCGGAATGGACGATTTGGCTCGTTTCGTGGACGAAACAAATCCAATCCAGGACTCCTTCTACAGCGAGACCACGCCCGAAAAGATTGCTGCGGTACTCGCTTCCGCTGCCTATGCCGCAGTCTACGAGGATGAAGGAAGCTTCGTCGGAGTAATTGTCTTGCCTCGGCCAAACCTCGTGCAGCTTTGCTTCGCGGCTACAACTCACCTGCGCCGCGGAATTGGCAGTTCCCTCTGGAGCGCGGCTCGCTCTCACCTTGATGAGAATCTTCCGGAAGTCAAGACAGTCGAGCTAAATGCTTCTCCGTACGCTGTAGCCGCATATTCAGCAATGGGTTTCTTCCCAATCTCCAAGCAATACCGGCGTCGTGGTTGGGTAGCAACTCGCATGGCGTGCTGGTTACCAAATCGGGGACTCGAGAGCGCGGCGGATGCGGCCTAACCCCTCGCTCAAGCGGAGCGCCAACGGCAGGCCACCAGGCCCGGTCTGGCGGTACGCGGTACATTTTCGCCAGCCCGGGCCTGGCGTCCTGCCGCTGGCGCCCGCTTAATGTGGAAGAACGTTAGGCAGCGCAATTCGCATTCGCAGTACGCACACCGCCAAACAGCTACGTCTTGAATGGGTTGAGCAGCGGAACACCAAAGGCCTTGAAGTCGGCAACGTTTCTGGTGACAACCGTCAAGCCATGGATCTTGGCTGTCGCAGCAATCATGGCGTCTTCATACACCGTGTCAGACTTCCGATGCATCAGCTGCGCCCAGGCCCGGAAAGCCGCCGCGTCCATTGCAAGCACGTTGTATGAAGCGGCAACCAACTCCAGCCACGCCTCAATCTCCAACGCCTTCGCCTCGTCCTGCTCACGGGTCAGCTCAATGCCAACCTGAATCTCACCTATGGTCACTGCAGAAAGGTGAAGCTGTGTGTCTTCAAGTGAATCAAACCAAGCGAGCACCGCACCGTGAGGCTTTGGCTTCCGCAACTCGGAGACGACATTCGTGTCAAGCAAGTACATCAATCTCAACCTGCGGACACTGGGTTGCGCCTACGGGCGTGACCTCGGCTAGGGAGAACAAGCTCGGCGCGCCCCTGATCGGAAAGCAGGAGTTGCTTGAGCGAGGGGCGAGCCGCTGCTTTCAGCCGCCGCCACTCGTCCACGGGAACCAGCACTGCGGCCTCAGAGCCTCTCTTAGTCACCATCTGGGGGCCCTCTGCCAAGCAGGTCTCAAGGAACTCGCTGAACCGCGCTTTGGCGTCCTGAATAGGCCACGTCTGCATAGTATACCTCAAAGTGACTAGTGCGGTGACTAGTGTACCATGCGTTCCGCACAGCGCTGCCTAACCACTCGCTCAAGCGGAGCGTCAACGGCAGGCCACCAGGCCCGCGCGGCGGCTCTGTCTATCATCCACCGCGCGGGCCTGGCGTCCTGCCGCCGTCGCCCGCTTAATGTGGAAGAACGTACCTTGCAGGCGAGCGGTGGCTTGGCCCGATGCTGGCCGGTGCTTTGATATCAGCGGCGAAGAAGAAGTTTTAGGCTGCTGCGGTCTGCGCTATGAAGCCATGCTTGCGCAGCATCTTCAGCCAGCGTGGCGCGTTGCGACTGACGCTCAGCGCTTCATAGTCCACCGTTTTGTCTTGGTAATGCGTGCCGTTGGTGAGCATTGCGTAGATTGTGCGCAGCATCTTGTGGCCCAGCGCCACGGTTGATTTGTTGTGCCCCTTGCGGATCGCCAGCGAATCGAACTTGGCTTTCAGGGCACTGCGCGTTCGTGCTGCCGCCTTTGCTGCGTATTTCACGCCATCGCGGACACCCATTTCACGGGATCGCGGACAGCGTTTCACGTCAAGGCGGACACCGTTTCACGCTGATCGCGGACAGCGTTTCAGCGTGATGGCGGACAGCGGCATCGCGCGCGGGTGACCTGAGCCGAGGGCATGCTGGTCGATTTTTCGACCGGACATGCCCACACCCAGGATCACCATGCGTCAACTACGACAGACCCCGCGCGCGCCGCCCCTTCGGCTAGCAGCTGCCGTGTTGCATCGGCCTTGCGGCGGGCGATGGCCAAGGTGGTGTCCGGGTAGGTGCCCAGCGAGATCATGTTGCGCTTGCCACCGAAGCGGTAGTCAAAGCGCCAGCCATGGGCGCCTCCCTTGACGAACAGCAGCAGGATCAGGCCGTCCCCGTCGCTGAGGCGTGTTCGAGGGTCCCCAGGCTTGATGGCCCGGATGGTGGCGTCGGACGAGATCAGGTTGCGCGGCATGGAGTAACTTTCCGGCTTCGCCCCCGCTTCCAGGCGAGTTACTGCCAAAGTTGCTCCATCGGCTCGAAGAACTCCAGGGTCTGGTTGAAACCAGCTGAGACGAAAAAAATCCCTAGAGCGTTGATTCTCTAGGGATTTTTGGACTTCCTGGGACCTCTTGGGATTCCCTGGAATGACATCTTGGTGGCCTGGGGCGGAATCGAACCACCGACACGCGGATTTTCAATCCGCTGCTCTACCAACTGAGCTACCAGGCCGAGCCGGCGATTATAGCGGCCTGAACCGGCGGCTCTGGTCGCCTTCAGCCCGCGCCGCGCTTGTTGCGGCTGAGGTCCACGCCCAGTTGCTTGAGCTTGCGGTACAGGTGCGTGCGTTCGAGGCCGGTCTTCTCGGCCACGCGCGTCATCGAGCCGCTTTCCTTGGCGAGGTGGAACTCGAAGTAGCTCTTCTCGAAGGCGTCGCGCGCCTCGCGCAGCGGGCGGTCGAGGTCGAAGCTCTGCTGCGCCTGCGGGCCGGGCGGTGGCGGCGGCGGCGCCAGCAGGCCGGGGCCTTGTTGTGGCGGCGGCATCGCGCCGCCCAGGCTCGCCGCCGCCGCTGGCTCGGGCGTGGCCGTGCCATTGCGCCCGCCCGGGCGCGCCAGACCCTGCTCCACCGCGCGCAGCAGTTTCTGCAGCGTGATCGGTTTTTCCAGGAAGGCCATCGCGCCGAACTTGGTCGCCTCGACCGCGGTGTCGATGGTGCCGTGGCCGCTCATCATGATCACCGGCATCGTCAGCAGGCCGGTGGCGCCCCACTCCTTGAGCAGGGTGATGCCGTCGACGTCGGGCATCCAGATGTCGAGCAGCACGAGATCGGGCTTCATGCGCTCACGCACGGCGCGCGCCTGCGCGGCGTCCTCCGCGAGCTCGATGGTGTGCCCCTCGTCGGTGAGGATCTCCGACAGCAGGGCACGGATGCCGAGCTCGTCGTCGACTACAAGAATGATGGCCATGCGGCTGCTGGTCTCAGTGCACGGGCCGGGCTGCGCTGTCTGCCGCCCCCGGCGCGGGGTCCGGTTCCGCGGGAAGCGGTCCGGGCGCAAAATCGGAAAATGATAGCGAAACGCGGGCGCCCGTGACCGGGCCGTCGGCGTCGTCGCCTGCGTGCACATTGGCCACGCGCAGCCGGGCCCGGTGTTCGTCGGCGATCTTCTTCACCACCGCCAGCCCCAGTCCGGTGCCCTTGGTCTTGGTCGTGACATAGGGTTCGAAGGCGCGCTTGAGCACATGTTCGGCAAATCCAGGGCCATTGTCGCGCACCGTCAGGCGCACGGCACGCAGACGGCCGTCTTCGCCGAGCGCTGCGCTGGTCTGCACCTCGACCCGGCCCGCAGCCCGCTCGTTGACGGCGTCCAGCGCGTTCTGCACGAGGTTGTGAATCACCTGGCGCAGCTGCGTGGGGTCGCCCTGGATCGGGGGCAGCGGATTCGCCAGCTGGGTGCCCAGGCGGTCGTGGTCGAGCGCGTCGCCGTACAGGGCCAGCACCTCGGTGACCAGGGTGTTGAGCTGCAGTGGCTGCATGCGGGCCGCGGGCAGGCGGGCGTAGTCGCGGAACTCGTTGACGAGCTGCTGCATCGCCTGCACCTGGCTGACGATGGTGGCCACCGAGCGCACGAGCAGGGCGTGGTCCGTGCCCGCGAGCTTGGGTTCGAGCTTGTGCTGCAGGCGCTCGGCCGAGAGCTGGATCGGCGTCAGCGGGTTCTTGATCTCGTGCGCCAGCCGGCGCGCCACCTCGGCCCAGGCCTGCGAGCGCTGCGCCGAGACGACTTCGGTGATGTCGTCGAAGACGAGCAGCCGCGCGTCGCCGGGCAGCATCGCGCCGCGCAGCACCAGGGTCTGCAGCTCCGGGCCGCTGCGCCGCTCCAGCGCGTCCTGCCAGTGCTCGCGCTCACCGGCCTCGGGGCTGGTGGCGAGCAGCTCGAAACGCTGCTCGACGAGCCTGGCGAAGTCCTGCAGCTCGGGCCGATCGGCCAGCTTCTGGCCGCGCCAGGCCGACAGCGGCAGGCGCAGGATGCGCGTCGCGCCCGGGTTGACACCGTCGATGCGGCCTTCGCCGTCGAACAGGATCACGCCGGCGGTCAGGTTGTCGAGGATGGTCTGCAGCCGGGTGCGCGCACCTTCGAGCTGGCTCACGCCGCGCTGCACCTCGGAGCGCGCGTCGGCCAGCTGCTGGGTCATGTCGGCGAAGCTGCGCGTCAGGCCGCCGAGTTCGTCCTTGCTCGCGAACACCGGCTTGGCGGTCAGGTCGCCGGCGGCCACCTGGCGCACGCCGTCGGCGAGCAGCAGCAGGGGCTTGACGAGCTGGATGCCCAGCAGCAGGGACAGCAGCACCGCGCCGAACACCGCCAGCACCAGGGCCAGGGTCAGGGTGCCGATGTACATGCGGCGCAGGCCGTCGCGGGCCAGGGCGCGCTGCTGATATTCGCTGTACGCCGCCTGCACGGCCAGGGCGTTGGCGGCCAGGGTGCGCGACAGCGGCACCGTCACCATCAGGAACTGCTCCTCGCCGCTGCGCAGGCTGATCTCGTTGCTCGGCAGCGGCACCAGGGCGCGCACCCGCGGCGTGCTCAGCGCGGTCGGTGCCAGCGATTCTTCGTCCAGGCTCTCGACCTGGGCGCCGATGCCCGCGCTGCGCGCCTGACGCAGCAGCATGGCGCTCGGCCGCTCCGGTGCGATGGCGCCAGCCGTGCCGCCGGCCGTGGCCAGCACCTGGCCGCTGGCGTTGACCACCGAGACTTCGCGCGCGGCCATCTGTTCGCGCAGGCGCTCCAGCGCCAGCGGCAGGGTGCTGCCGCGGCTGTCGGCCAGGCGTTCGGCGGCGAGCTGGGTCTTGGTCGCGACGTCGGTGCTCAGCGCCTCCAGGGTGCTGCGCCCCAGGCCGAGGCCGGCGTCCAGCGCGCCGGCCACGCGCACGTCGAACCAGGCCTCGATGCTGCGCGAGACGAACTGGTAGGACACGGTGTAGATCAGAAGCCCCGGCAGCAGGCCGACGAGGGCGAAGATGCCGGCCAGCTTGATCAGCAGCCGGGTGCCGAACTTGCCACGCCTCAGGCGCACCGCCAGCCGGATCGCCGCCGAGGCCAGCACCAGCAGCAGCAATGCCGCCACCGCGGCATTCACCCAGAACAGCCAGACGAAGTGCTGTTCGTAGAACACGCCGCCGCGTGTGGCCAGCGAAAGCACGAAGGCCAGCACCAGGGCCACGCCGGTCATCGCCACCAGCGAGACGAACCAGGTCCAGCGCGCGGATTTGCTCATGACGCCGGCACCTTCAGCTCACGCTCGACGCGCAGCGCCCAGTCCGAGGGCCCGGGCAGCGCGATCTGCATCGGCCGCGGCAGCTGCGTGGTGTCGAGCCGGTACTCGAATTCGACATAGTCGTCATCGGGCTCGAGCTGGGCCAGTTCGGCGACCCGCCAGCCGCCGCTGGCAGAGACTGCGGCGAGTGCCTCGGGCAGGCTGTCGAAGGACTGCGACAGCGCACCGAGGCTGACGCGCCAGGTCGCCGTCAGCGGCTGGAAGGCCAGCCGCCAGCTGCGCTGCACGCGGGCGATGCGTCGATCGCGCCAGTACCAGCGCCTGCGGCGTAGCGCGGCGGTGGCCACGAAGTACAGCGGCACGCCGCGTTGCAGCGCGTCCTCGATCGGCGGCGACAGATCCAGGCGCACCGCGAAGTCCAGCAGCAGGGCGCCGTCGTCGCGCGTCAGCGTCAGGGTCGACAGCTTGGCGCTCTGTGCCCGAGCCGTGCGCGGCAGCACCCCGCTCAGCCACCAGGGCCCGAGCAGTAGGCCGAGCAGCAGGCGGCGGCGGTGCATGCGGTTGCGGGTCAGCTCTTGTGCAGGAGGGCGTAGAAGAAACCGTCTTCCAGCGCGACACCATTGTCGGCCAGGGGCAGCAGGTGGCCGGGCGCCGCGGCGTCCCGCGTCACGCCCGCCATGGCGTGGCGTTGCAAAAACGCGTCGATCTGCGCCTCGCCCTCGGCCTTGAACAGCGAGCAGGTGGCGTAGAGCAGCCGCCCGCCGGGGGCGAGCAGCGGCCACAGCGCGTCGAGCAGTCCGGCCTGGATGCGCACCAGGTTGGGCACGTCGTCGGGCCGGCGCAGCCAGCGCACGTCGGGGTGGCGGCGCACGATGCCCGAGGCGGTGCAGGGGGCGTCAAGCAGGATGGCGTCGAAAGGATGGCCGTCCCACCAGCGCGATGTGTCGCGCGCATCGGCGGCGGCCAGCTGCACCTTGGCGCCGTGCAATTGCAGGCGGTTCAGCGTGTCCTGAACTCGCGTCAGGCGCTGCGAGTCGCTGTCCAGGGCCAGCAAGTCCAGGTCGGGCCGCATCTCCAGCAGATGCGCCGTCTTGCCGCCGGGCGCGGCGCAGGCGTCGAGCACACGCGCGCCTTCACTCAGGGATTCACGCCGTGGCGTGCCGCCGAGCAGCAGCGGCGCCGCGCGCTGGGCGGCCGCGTCCTGCACCGAGACCTCGCCGGCGGTGAATCCGGGCAGGGCGGTGACCGGGCAGGGGCGGTCCAGGACCACGGCCTGGCCGCCATGGGCCGGGTCCGCCAGCACCCTCGCCGCCAGACCCTGGGCGCCCAGGCGGTCCACATAGGCGGCCGCGCTGCTGCGCCGGGCATTCACGCGCAGGGTCATCGGCGGATGCCGGTTGGCCTGCTGCAGCAGGGGCTGCCAATGTGCCGGCCAGTCCTGCTTGATGCGCTCGATCCACCACAGCGGGTGGTTGTAGGCGGCCACCGGCTGGTGGCGGGCCTGCGCCACCAGGGCGTCGCGCTCGCGCAGGAAGCGGCGCAGCACGGCATTGATGAAACCCGCGGCGGCCGGCGTGCGGTGGCGGGCACTGGCCACGGCCTGGTCGACCAGGGTGTGGTCGGCATAGGGCGGCGGCTCGCCGGTGGGCCAGAGCAGGGCCAGTGCGCTGACCAGCAGGGCGTCGACGTTCGGCGGCGGGGCCTTCGGTGCGCAGATCGATCGCAGCTCGGTCGCGCCACCGAGCCAGCGCAGCACATGAAAGCTCAGCGCCTGCACCCCGGGCCGGGCCTCGGCCGGCACACGGGCCAGCGCGTCGTTCAGCGAGCGCCCGGCCTGCACCGCCTGCACGGCGTCCGCTGTCAGGTCGAGCAGGCGCTGCAGCGGCGGCGAGGGTGGGGTCACGCGGGCAGTCTAGCCCCTGGCCCACCCAAGGTCGGCGGGGCGCCGTCACAATGATCCACGACTGCAACGGAGCCGGACATGACCACGCCCACCCTGAAGAAGGTGCCTGAGCCGGCGCAGCGGATCTTGCGCAGCGAGGAGGAACTGGCCGCGCTGCCGGCGTCCGAGCGCGTGCGCTACCGGCTGGTGTCGGCCGGCCGGCGTTTCCACGCCAACGACAACATTGCGGATTTTGTGCACGACGGCGAACTCGCCGAGCTGAAGGTCGAGGTCGGGCACAAGATGCAGGCCCTGCTGGAGTCGCTGGTGATCGACACCGACAGCGACCACAACACCCAGGAGACGGCGCAACGGGTGGCCAAGATGTACCTCGACGAGGTCTTTCGCGGGCGCTTCCACCCGATGCCCGCGGTCACCGAGTTCCCGAACGCCGAGCGCCTGAACGAGCTGATGATCGTCGGCCCGATCACCGTGCGCAGCGCCTGCAGCCACCACTTCTGCCCGATCTTCGGCAAGGTCTGGATCGGTCTGCTGCCCAACGAACATTCCAACCTGATCGGCCTGAGCAAGTACGCGCGCATCTGCGACTGGATCATGAGCCGGCCGCAGATCCAGGAGGAGGCGGTGACGATGCTGGCCAACGAACTGCAGGAGCGGGTGCAGCCCGACGGCCTGGCCATCGTGATGGAGGCCGACCACTTCTGCATGCACTGGCGCGGCATCAAGGACACCGACAGCGCGATGGTCAACAGCGTGATGCGCGGCGCCTTCCTGAAGGATGCCAACCTGCGGCGCGAATTCCTTGCGCTGCTGCCCCGCAAATCTGCCTGAGGAGCCCGCCATGCTCGTTCGCCTGATGTACGCCAGCCGCGCCGTCGACGGCTTCGGCCAGGAGGATCTGCTCGCCATCCTGCGCCAGTCCAAGTCCGGCAACCCCGAGGCCGGCATCACCGGCGTGCTGTGCTGCTCCGAGGGCATCTTCCTGCAGGTGCTCGAGGGCGGGCGCAGCGCGGTGAACCGCCTGTACAACCGCATCGCCGCCGACCCGCGCCACACCCAGGTCGAACTGCTCAGCTACCGCGAGATCGGCGAGCGGCGCTTTGCCGGCTGGTCGATGGGCCAGGTCAACATGGCGCGTCTGAACCGGGCGCTGCTGCTGAAGTACTCCGAGACCGCCACGCTGGACCCGTACGCGGTCTCGGGCGAGGTCTCGATGGCGCTGTTCGAGGAACTGGTGGCCACGGCGTCCGTGGTCGGTCAGCCCTGAGTGCCCGGAGCGCCCGGAGCGCCCGGAGCGCCCGGAGCGCCCGGGGTCGGAATCCGCGTAAACCCCAGTACCGATGCCTTGATCCCGGTTTATATTCGTCTGTGCTTATATCTGAATAAATAGACGTTTCGATCGGGGGCAGCCTTGTCCGACCCAACCATTCCGCCCGGTCGCCTGCGCAAGGCGCCGGAAAACTTCCTCGACCGCGACGGCGTCGGCGCCGTCTGGCGCGAGGCCAAGGGCGGCCGGCGCGACTTCATCCGCCGCGCTTTTGCCGGCGCGGCCAGCGCCGCGGCCGCCGGTTCTGTGCTGGCCCAGCCCAACCCGGTGCCCGCCGAGGGTGGCGACCCGAACATCCTGAACCTGCCGGCGCACAGTACCGGCCTCGGCCAGCCGGTGGCCACCGACGGCTACGGCATGCCGTCGAAGTTCGAAGCCAATGTGCAGCGCCGCCAGAGTCCGGGCCTGACGCAGACGACGCAGGCCAGCGTCAGCTTTGCGCCGCTGCAGAGCCTGTTCGGCATCGTCACGCCCAGCGGCCTGCACTTCGAGCGCCACCACCAGGGCTGGTGGGACGTCGACCCGAGCAAACACCGGCTGATGATCAACGGCTCGGACGCGGCGATGGTGAAGACCCCCAAGGTCTTCACGATGGACGAGCTGATGCGCCTGCCCAGCGTCAGCCGCTTCCACTTCATCGAATGTGGCGCCAACACCGGCATGGAGTGGGGCAATGTCGCGGTGCCCACCGCGCAGTACACGCACGGCATGATCAGCTGCAGCGAGTTCACCGGCGTGCCGCTGAAGCTCCTGCTCGATCTGTGCGGGGTGGACTTCAAGCGTGGTCGCTACCTTCTTGCCGAGGGCGCCGACGGTTCCAGCATGACGCGCACGATCCCGATGGAGATGGTCGAGAGCGGGCAGGTGCTGGTGGCCTATGGCCAGAACGGCGAGATGCTGCGGCCGGAGAACGGCTATCCGCTGCGCCTGGTGGTGCCGGGTGTGCAGGGCGTCAGCTGGGTCAAGTACCTGCGTCGCATCGAGGTCGGCGACCAGCCCTATGCCACCAAGGACGAGGCCGTGCACTACATGGACCTGATGCCCGGCGGCCAGCACCGCCAGTACACCAGCATCCAGGAGTGCAAGAGCGTCGTCACCACGCCCTCGGGCGGCCAGGTGCTGCTGGACAAGGGCTTCTTCAACATCAGCGGCCTGGCCTGGTCGGGCCGCGGCAAGATCAGGCGGGTGGACGTCTCGGTGGACGGCGGGCGCAACTGGCGCACGGCGCGGCTGCAGACGCCGGTGCTCGACCGCTGCCTGACCCGCTTCGGCATCGACTGGGTCTGGGACGGCAAGCCGGCCCTGGTGCAGAGCCGTGCGATCGACGACACCGGCTATGTGCAGCCGACCTATGGCGAACTGCGCAAGGTGCGCAGCACACGTTCGATCTACCACAACCACTCGATCCAGACCTGGCTCGTGCAGGAAAGCGGGGAGGTGAAGAATGTCCAGCTCGGTTAAGGCCGCGCTCGGCGCCGCACTGTCCGGCCTGCTCCTGTTCGCCACGGCGGGTGCCGCGCTGGCGCAGGCCGCCTATCCCGGCATCGGCCGGGCGGCCACGGCCAAGGAGATCGCAGCCTGGGACATCGACGTGCGCCCGGACTTCAAGGGCCTGCCGCCCGGCAGCGGCTCGGTCGATCAGGGCATCGACCTCTGGGAGGAGCGCTGCGCGTCCTGCCACGGCGTCTTCGGCGAGAGCAACCAGATCTTCACGCCCCTGGTCGGCGGCACCACCGCCGAGGACGTCAAGACCGGCCATGTCGCGCGGCTCAACGACCGGGCCTACCCGGGGCGCACCACGATGATGAAGGTGGCCACGGTATCCACGCTGTGGGACTACATCTACCGCGCGATGCCCTGGAACGCGCCCAAGTCCCTGACGCCCGACGAGGTCTATGCGGTGCTCGCCTACCTGCTCAACCTGGCCGAGGTGGTGCCTGCGGACTATGTGCTGTCGGACAGGAACATCGCCCAGGTGCAGCAGCGCATGCCCAACCGCAAGGGCATGAACACGCGCCACCACCTGTGGCCGGGGCAGGGCATGGGCGGCCTGGCGCCGGACGTGAAGAGCGTGGCCTGCATGAACAACTGTGCCGGCGAGCCCGACGTGGCCTCCTTCCTGCCCGACTTCGCGCGCAATGCCCACGGCAACCTCGCCGAGCAGAACCGCATGGTCGGTGCGCAGCATGGCGCCGACACCTCGCGCCCGGCCGGTGCGCCGCCGGCGCCGGCCGCGCCGCCGGTGCAACCCAAGGCCGGCGCCGCACCGACAGCCCTGCTGGCGCAGCAGGGCTGCATGGCCTGCCACGGCGTCGACAGCAGGATCGTCGGGCCGGGGTTCGGCGAGATCGCCCGCAAATACGCCGACCGCGCCGACCGCGAGGCCTACCTGGCCGGCAAGATCGTGTCCGGGGGCTCGGGGCAGTGGGGTTCGATCCCGATGCCTGCACAAACCCTGGCGGCCGAGGAGGTCAAGACCATCGCCGCGTGGCTCGCCGCCGGCGCCCCGAAGTAAGCTGCGCCCCAGCCCTTGCCCCGCGGCCTGAACTCTGCGGGTATGCCCGGTTTGCGCCGACCCTGGGTTGACGGATCATTGAGTTAGACATTGCTTATATAAGGAGCAAACGATGCAAACACGCCGAGAGCTGTTGTCTCAAAGCGCCAAGGTGGCCGGTCTGCTGGCTGCCGCCGGGCTCTTGCCCGCAGCCGCCCAGGCGGCCTGGAACGAGGCCGCGTTCTCTGCCAAGTCGATGGCCGACGTGGTCAAGGCGCTCGGCGGCGCTGCGCCGGCCGAGAGCAAGGACGTCACCATCATCGGCCCGGACATCGCCGAGAACGGCGCCGTGGTGCCGGTCGGCGCGTCGAGCTCGGCCGCGGGCGTGAAGCGCCTGTTGCTGCTCGTCGAGAAGAACCCGAACGCGCTCGCCGCGGCTTTCGACCTCAGCGACAGCGTCGAGGCCAACGTCAGCACGCGCGTCAAGATGGGCCAGTCGTCCAACGTCTATGCAGTGGCCATGATGGCCGACGGCAAGGTGCTGTATGCAGGCAAGGAAATCAAGGTCACGCTGGGCGGTTGCGGGGGGTGAGGCAGGACCTGAAACCGTCCCTGCGGACGGGTGATGGCCTGCCGAACCGGCCGAGCTCTGCGAGGCCGTGGACGAACCGGCCGAGCTCTGCGAGGCCGTGCACGAATCCCCTGGATCAGGCTGATCCATTTTTGAGAATCTAGGAGCAAGACATGGCAGATCCGATGCGCATCCGCGCCAAGGTGGAAGGTGACAAGGCCGTCGTCCGTGTGCTGATGAGCCACGAGATGGAAACCGGTCAGCGCAAGGACTCGGCGGGCAAGGTGATCCCGGCCTGGTTCATCCAGGACGTCACCGTGGCCCACAACGGCAAGACCGTGATGACCGCCCAGTGGGGCCCCTCGGTGTCGAAGAACCCGTTCATGCAGGTCAACGTCAAGGGCGCCAAGGCCGGCGACAAGGTCACGATCAGCTGGGCCGACAACAAGGGCGACAAGCGCAGCGACGAAGCGACCGTGGCCTGAAGCCTCGGTTACCTGCACGCCAAGAGGAGACAAGACACGATGAGACAAGGACTCGCCTGGGGCGCGGCGGTGGTGCTGGCATTTGCCGGCAACGCCTTCGCGCAGGGGAAATCGACGGCCGACGGCATCGCCGAGTACCGCAAGATGCTTGAGGACGGCAACCCCGCCGAACTCTATGAAGCCAAGGGCGAGGAACTCTGGAAACAAAAGCGCGGGCCGAAGAACGCCTCGCTCGAGCGCTGCGACCTGGGCCTGGGCCCGGGCGTCGTGAAGGGCGCCTTCGTGCAGTTGCCGCGCTGGTTTGCCGACACCGGCCGGGTGCAGGATCTTGAGGACCGTCTCGTCACCTGCATGGAGAACCTGCAGGGCCTGGACGGCGCCGCGATCCGCAAGACCGCCTTCCGCAAGGGCGAGATGGCCAATGTCACGGCCCTGGCCACCTGGGCCGCGTCGGCCTCGCGCGGCATGCGCTTCGCGCTGCCGCAGGGCCACCCCGAAGAGCAGCGCATGTTCAAGCTCGGCGAGCGCGCCTTCTTCTTCCAGGGCGGGCCCTACGACTTTTCCTGCGCCACCTGCCACGGCACCGACGACAAGCGCATCCGGCTGCAGGATCTGCCCAACCTGACGAAGAACCCGGGCGACGGCATCGGCTTCGCGGCCTGGCCGGCCTACCGCGTCAGCAACGGCCAGATGTGGAGCATGCAGCTTCGCCTCAACGACTGCTTCCGCCAGCAGCGCTTTCCGTACCCCGGCTTCGCCTCCGACCTGACGGTGGCGCTGGGGGTCTACATGGGTGTCAACGCCAAGGGTGCCGAGTCCATCGCCCCGGCGATCAAGCGCTGAGGATGGCCGTCATGCAAGCATCAACCGCATTCACGGCGGCCGCCGCCGCAGCCCTGGCGCTGGGCTGCAGCAGCATGGCGCCAATGCCGTCGCCGCAGGAACTCGACGCCCAGGCCATCGCGATGATCAAGGCCGGCTTCCGCGACCAGGGCATCGCCAAGGTCGACCGCCTGCAGCAGGACCTGGGGCAGCGCGCCTGCTCGTCCGACCACGCGCCGCCCGAGGCGGTGGCCAAGCAGATCGAGGCCGAGGCGCTGGCCAGCATCAAGTGGCCCAGCGGCGGCATCTACCTGGGCGACTGGCGCGAGGGCGAGAAGCTCGCGCAAAACGGCCGCGGCATGACCTGGACCGACACCAGCACCAACCCCAAGGACAACGGTGCCCAGTGCTACAACTGCCACCAGATCAGCAAGGCGGAGATCAGCTACGGCACCATCGGCCCGAGCCTCTACAACTACGGCAAGACCCGTGGCGTGAGCGACCCGCTGGCCCCGGCCAGCGCGGCGGTGGTGCAGTACACCTGGGGCAAGCTGTGGAACAGCAAGGCCTACTCGGCCTGCTCCAACATGCCGCGCTTCGGCCACATGGGGCTGCTCAACGAAGCGCAGCTGCGCGACCTGATGGCCTTGCTGCTCGACCCCAAGTCGCCGGTCAACCAGTAGTCGCCATCCGCCCTTCGCAGCCCGCCGCGCGCGGGCTGTTTCGGCCTTCAAATATCAGTCCTTACTGATCGAGACATGAACCTCAGCAAGCGCGAGTTCCTGCAAGTCCTGTCAGCGGCCGGCGTGGCCGGCATGGCGCTGGGCCGGCATGGCGAGGCCGATGCCCAGCAGGCGCAGGCGGTGCTGTACGACCTGCCGCGCTTCGGCAACGTCTCGCTGCTGCACATGACCGACTGCCACGCGCAGCTCAAGCCGCTGTGGTTCCGCGAGCCCAGCGTCAACCTCGGCGTGGGCAGCATGCAAGGCCAGTTGCCGCACCTGGTGGGCGAGCACCTGCTCAAAGCCACCGGCATCCCCGCCGGCAGCGTGCAAGCGCATGCCTTCACGATGCTGGACTTCGAGGCTGCCGCGCGCCGCTACGGACGCGTGGGCGGCTTCGCGCACCTGGCCACGCTGGTCAAGCTGCTCAAGGCCGGCCGCCCCGGCGCGCTGCTGCTCGACGGCGGCGACACCTGGCAGGGCAGCGCCACCAGCCTGTGGACCAACGCGCAGGACATGGTCGACGCCGCCAAGCTGCTGGGCGTGGACGTGATGACCGGCCACTGGGAGTTCACCTACGGCATGCAGCGCGTCAAGGCGATCGTCGAGCGCGACTTCAAGGGCAAGGTGGATTTCGTCGCGCAGAACGTCCGGACGATCGACTTCGAGGACCCGGTCTTCGCCCCCTACGTGATGCGCGAGGTGAACGGCGTGCCGGTGGCCATCGTCGGCCAGGCCTTCCCCTACACGCCGATCGCCAACCCGCGCTACATGGTTGCCGACTGGAGCTTCGGCATCCAGGACGACCGCATGCAGGAGATGGTCGACGAAGCGCGCGCCAAGGGCGCGAAGCTGGTGGTCGTGCTCAGCCACAACGGCATGGACGTCGACCTGAAGATGGCCGGCCGCGTGCGTGGCATCGACGCCATTTTCGGCGGGCATACGCATGACGGCGTGCCCCTGGCCGTGCCGGTGAAGAATGCCGGCGGCACCACCCTGGTCACCAATGCCGGCAGCAATGGCAAGTTCCTCGGCGTGATGGACTTCGAGCTCAAGGACGGCAAGCTCGCGCGCTGGCAATACAAGCTGCTGCCGGTGTTCGCCGACCTGCTGCCGGCCGACCCGGCGATGGACGCGATCATCACCAAGATCCGTGCGCCCTACGAGGCCAGGCTGGCCGAGCAGCTCGCCGTCAGCGACGGCCTGCTCTACCGGCGCGGCAACTTCAACGGCAGCTGGGACCAGCTGCTGTGCGACGCGATGATGGAGGCCCAGGGCGCCGAGATCGCGTTTTCGCCCGGCTTCCGCTGGGGCACCAGCCTGCTGCCCGGCGACGTGATCACGCGCGAGCTGATGATGGACCAGGTGGCCACCACCTACAGCTATGCCACGCTCAGCGAGATGAAGGGCTCGATGATCAAGACCGTGCTCGAGGACGTCTGCGACAACCTCTTCAACCCCGACCCCTACTACCAGCAGGGCGGCGACATGGTGCGCGTCGGCGGCCTGAGCTATGCCTGCGAGCCTGGCGCCGAAATGGGCAAGCGCATCCAGGACATGCGCCTGCAGGGCAAACCGATCGACGCCGACCGGACCTACAAGGTGGCCGGCTGGGCGCCGGTGGCCGAAGACGCCGCCCGCGCCGGCAACAAGATGATCTGGGACATGCTGGAACCCTGGCTCAAGGCCAAGGGCCGCATCGCGCCGCGCCAGCCCAACCTGCCTCGCCTGATCGGCGTCGAGGGTAACCCGGGGCTGGCATAGTCGGCCACGACACAACGTCACCACACCCAGGAGACAAGATCATGCTCAAGCAACTGATTGCCGCCGCCGTGCTGGCCTGCGCCACCCTGGCGGCGCAGGCACAGGACCTGGTCGTCTATCACATCGACAACACCAAGATGCAGGCGGTCAAGGGCCTGCGCAACATCCGCAACCACCTCGACGTGGACCCGCAGGCCAGGATCACCGTGGTCACCCACGCCGACGGCGTCGACTTCCTGATGGAAGGTGCCAAGGACGACAAGGTCGGCCTGTTCGCGCCCCTGGTCTCGGCCCTGGTGGCGCGTGGGGTCAAGTTCGAGATCTGCGAGATCACGCTGCGCAATCGCGAGCTGAAGAAGGACCAGTTCGTCATGGATGCCAGCTTCACGCCTTCGGGCGTCGTGCGCGTGGCCAAGCTGCAGCAGCAGGGTGCGGCCTATATCAAGCCCTGATGCGCGCCTGGGCACTGCGCGCGTCTTGAATCTGGTCAAGACAGCGCCGCCCCCGGGCCGCTAGGCTGTACCCTCAGCGGTATAGCGATGAACATGCTCTCCCTCATGGATCGACTCGGCGAGCCGTGGACGCTGGGTCTCGGCGGGCTGCTGATCGGCCTGGCTTTCGGTTTCTTCGCGCAGCGCTCGCGTTTCTGCCTGCGCGCGGCGGTGATCGAGTTTGCGCGCGGCCACCCGGGCGGCAAGCTCACGGTCTGGCTGTTCGCCTTTGCCACCGCGGTGACGGCGACCCAGGCCCTGGTGCTGCTCGGCGCCTTCGACGCCACCGACGCACGCCAGATCGCCGCCCGCGGCAGCCTGTCGGGGGCCGCGGTCGGCGGGGCCCTGTTCGGCATGGGCATGATCCTGGCGCGCGGCTGCTCGAGCCGGTTGCTGGTGCTGGCCGCGCAGGGCAATCTGCGCTCGGTGATGGCGGGGCTGATCTTCGCGGTGGCCGCGCAGTCGGCCTGGACCGGCATGCTGTCGCCGCTGCGCGAGACAATCTCCGCGGCCTGGACCGTGGACGGCGGCCTGGGCCGCGACCTGATCGCGCGCAGCGGCATCGGGCATGGTGGCGCGCTGCTCTTCGGCGGCGTCTGGCTGGTGGCCGCGATCATCTGGGCGCGGCGGCAGAAGGTGCCGGCCTGGGGCTACGGCGGTGCCATCGGCGTCGGCCTGGTCATCGCCGCGGCCTGGGGGTTCACCTACTCGGTGGCCAGCCAGGGTTTCGAGACGCATCCGATCCAGGCCCTGAGCTTCACCGGCCCGTCGGCCGAGGTGCTGACGCGGGTGCTCTTCGTCAGCGACAAACCGGCCAATTTCGACATGGGGCTGATGCCCGGCGTGGTGCTCGGTTCCTTCCTCGCCGCGGCCTTGTTCGGTGAACTCAAGCTCGAAGGCTTCGAGGGCGGCGCCAGCATGCGCCGCTACATCGTCGGCGCGGTGGCGATGGGTTTCGGCGGCATGACCGCCGGCGGCTGTGCGGTCGGCGCCGGTCTCAGCGGCGCGGCGGTGTTCACGCTGACCGCCTGGGTGGCGCTGTGCGCAATGTGGGCCGCCGCGGCGATCACCGACCGCCTGGTGGACCAGCGCCCGTCGGGCCTGCTCGATCAGCCGATCGCCGGCCAGGCCCACGCGCAGGCCCTGCCGGCCTGACGGGGCGGGGCATACTGGCCCGGCCCTGATCCCGGAGCGATTGATGACCGTCACCCCCGGCCAGCTGATGTGGACCCCCACGCCTGCGCAGCAGCAGGCCAGCCGCCTGCATCATTTCCAGCAATGGCTGCAACAGCGCCACGGCAGCAACTTCGAGAGCTACGAGGCGCTGTGGCGCTGGTCGGTGGACGACCTGGACCGTTTCTGGCGCGCGGTCTGGGACTACTTCGACGTGATCGCCGACGGCGACCCCTCGGTGGTCCTGGCGCGGCGCGAGATGCCGGGTGCGCAATGGTTTCCGAACGTCCGCCTGTCCTATGCCGAACATGTCTTCCGCAACGCCAGCGACGCCCGCCCGGCGCTGATCCTGCGCAGCGAGGACGCGCCGGCGCGCGAGCTGTCCTGGGCCGAACTGGGCGCGCAGGTGGGGGCGCTGGCGGCCTGGATGCGCGCCCGGGGCGTGACCGTCGGCGACCGCGTCGTCGCCTACCTGCCGAGCCGGGCCGAAAGCGTGGTCGCCCTGCTCGCCAGCGCCAGCCTGGGTGCGATCTGGTCGAGCTGCGGTCCCGACATGGGCGCCACCGTCGTGCTCGACCGCTTCCGCCAGATCGAGCCGAAGCTGCTCTTCGCCGGCGACGGTTATGTCTATGCCGGCCGGCAGCACGAGCGCAGCGCCACGGTGGCCGAACTGCTGCGTGAATTGCCCAGCCTTCAGGCCGTGGTGCATGTGCCCGGCCCGGGCAGCGACGGCAGCCCGCCCTGGCCGGGTGCGGTGCGCTGGGCGGATGCCGTGGCCACGCCGGCAGCGCTTCACTTCGAGCGCCTGCCCTTCGATCACCCGCTGTGGATCGTCTATTCCAGCGGCACCACCGGGCTGCCCAAGGCGATGGTGCATGGCCATGGCGGCATCGTGCTGGCACACCTGAAGACGCTCGCCTTCCAGCACGACCTGCGCGAGGGCGACCGCATGCTCTACCTCGGCAGCCCGGGCTGGATCGTCTGGAACATGCTCGTCGGCGGGCTGCTGGTGGGTGCGACCGTGCTGCTCTTCGACGGCCACCCGGGCCACCCGGAAAAGGACGCGGCCTGGCGTTTTGCCGGCGAGCAGCGGGCCACGCTGTTCGGCTGCGGCGCCGCCTTCCTGGTGCAGGCGATGAAGGACGGCCTGCAACCCGGCCGCGTGGCCGACCTGTCGGCATTGCGCGCGCTGGTCTCCACCGGGTCGCCGCTGCCCGAGGAGGCCTATCACTGGGCCTACCGCGCGGTGAAGCCCGACCTGTGGCTGGCCTCGATCAGCGGCGGCACCGACGTCGCCGCGGGTTTCGTGTCCAGCGCGCCGACCCTGCCGGTGCACGCCGGTGAGATCCAGTGCCGCGAACTGGGGGTCGACGCGCATGCCTTCGATGAACATGGGCGTGAAGTCGTCGACGCCGTCGGCGAACTCGTGATCCGCCAGCCGATGCCGTCGATGCCGCTGTATTTCTGGGCCGATCCGGGCGGCCGGCGCTACCAGGAAAGTTACTTCGAGATGTACCCGGGCTGCTGGCGGCACGGCGACTGGATCCGCTTCACGCCCTACGGCAGCTCGGTGATCTACGGCCGCAGCGACACCACGATCAACCGCCACGGCATCCGCATGGGCACGGCCGAGATCTACCGCGTGGTCGAGGAGCTGCCGGAGATCCGCGACAGCCTGGTGGTCGACCTGGAGTATCTGGGCAAGCCCTCCTTCATGCCGCTCTTCGTCGTGCTGCAGCCCGGCGTGCGGCTCGACGATGCGCTGAAGGACCGTCTGCGCGCGCGCATCCGCCGCGACGCGTCGGCCCGTCATGTGCCCGACGACATCGTCGCCGTGCCCGAGATCCCGCGCACGCTGACCGGCAAGAAGATGGAGCTGCCGGTGCGCAAGCTGCTGCTCGGCGCGAAGCCCGAGGCCGTGGCCAGCCCCGACGCGATGGCCAACCCGGACAGCTTCGCGCCCTTCGTCGCCTACGCGGGGCAGCGCGCAGGTTCGGCCTGAGCGCTGCCACGGCAGGCTCAGAAGGTTTCGGTGTCCACCTCGGCCTGCGAGCCGGGTGCGTAGCGGTTGCCGACCACGGTCTGCGGGTTGATCAGTGCACTCACCCGGTCCAGCAGGCCCGCCGACAGCGTAGTGTCCAGCACACCCATGTTCTCGTGCAGGTGGCCGACATGCGTGGTGCCCGGGATCGGGATCACATGTTCGCCGCGCGCCAGCAGCCAGGCCAGGGCGAGCTGCGCCGGCGTGATGCCGGCCTCGGCGGCCAGGGCCTCGTAGGCCGGCAGCAGGGCCAGGTTCTGCGCAAAGTTGGTCGGCGCAAAACGCGGCATGCCGCGCCGGATGTCCTTGGCTTCGAGCGCGTCCACCGAACGCAGCCTGCCGGTCAGGAAGGCACGCGCCAGCGGGCTGAAGGCGACAAAGGCGGCGCCGATCTCGCGGCAGGTTTCGAGCACCGCGATTTCCGGGTTGCGCGTCCACAGCGAATATTCGGTCTGCACCGCGGCAACCGGGTGCACCGCATGCGCGCGGCGCAGCGTCGCGGCGGACACCTCGGACAGGCCGATTTCGCGCACCTTGCCCTCGCGCACCAGATCGCCCAGTGCGCCAACGCTGTCCTCCACCGGCACCCGGGTCTTGTCCCAGCGGTGCAGGTAGAAGAGGTCGATGTGGTCGGTGCGCAGGCGCTTCAGGCTCTGCTCGCAGGACCACTTCAGGGTCTCGGGCCGGCCGTCCATCACGCGCTGGCCGTCGATGCCGTGCAGGCCGCATTTGCTGGCCAGGACAAAACGCCGGCGGTGTGGCGCCAGGACTTCGCCGAGCAGGCTCTCGTTGGCGCCGAAACCGTACAGCGCCGCGGTGTCGAAAAAATCAACCCCCGCGTCCAGCGCCGCGCGCAGCAGGGCTGCGGCCGCTTCACGCGGCGGCGGTGTGGCGTAGGCATGGCTCAGGCTCATGCAGCCCAGGCCGATGGCATTGACCTCCAGCGAGGCGATGCGTCGGCGAATGTTCATGGATTCAGGCGGATCACGAAGAGCGTGATCCACGGCGCCCCGACCAGGATCACGACGCGGATCAGGTCGCTGATGACGAAGGGCATCACGCCGCGGTAGGCGTCGCGGATGCTGATGTCCGGCGCCATCGACTGGATCACGAACAGGTTCATGCCCACCGGCGGCGTGATCAACCCCACTTCGACGACGATCAGCACCAGCACGCCGAACCAGATCGCCATCTCCTCGGGCGGCAGCCCGAAATCCAGGCCCGAGACCATCGGAAAGAAGATCGGGATCGTGAGCAGGATCATCGACAGCGAGTCCATGACGCAGCCGGCGACGAGGTAGAAGATCAG
The DNA here is from genome assembly GCA_964637205.1 of uncultured Rubrivivax sp. GTDB lineage: Bacteria > Pseudomonadota > Gammaproteobacteria > Burkholderiales > Burkholderiaceae_C > Rubrivivax. The sequence continues at coordinate 258 of CAZWUR010000040.1, read as the reverse complement.
GATCGCCCACAGCACCTGGTAGGGCCCGAAGCCTTGTTCGCCGACCCAGAAGGCGAGTTCCTGTGGCAGCTGCGACAGGGCCAGGAAGCTGTTGTAGGCGGCCGCACCGAGCACGATCAGGAACACCATCGAGGTGCCGCTGGCGGTGGACTCGAAGGCCTCGCGCAGCTTGTTGCCCTTCAGGCCGCCGCGCTGCCAGGCGAGCAGCCCGGTGGCCACGGCGCCGACGGCCGCGCCCTCGGTGGGCGTGAAGATGCC
>CAZWUR010000039.1:0-45454 GCA_964637205.1 uncultured Rubrivivax sp. | reverse complement strand
GCACCTGCTCGACATGGTTGTCGTAGATGTGGCAGTCGCCGCCGGTCCAGATGAAGTCGCCGACTTCCAGATCACATTGCTGCGCCAGCATATGCGTCAGCAGGGCGTAGCTGGCGATGTTGAAGGGCACGCCGAGGAAGATGTCGGCGCTGCGCTGGTAGAGCTGGCAGCTCAGCCTTCCTTCGGCGACATGGAACTGGAAGAAGGCGTGGCAGGGCATCAGCGCCATCTGCGGCAGGGCGGCCACGTTCCAGGCGCTGACGATGATGCGCCGGCTGTCGGGGTTGGCCTTGAGCTGCGCCACCACCTGCGCGATCTGGTCGACATGGCCGCCGTCGGGGGTCGGCCAGCTGCGCCACTGCACCCCGTAGACCGGGCCGAGGTCGCCGTCTTCGCGCGCCCATTCGTCCCAGATCGTCACCCCATGTTCGTGCAGCCAGCGCACATTGCTGTCGCCGCGCAGAAACCACAGCAGCTCGATCGCGATGCTCTTGAAATGCACCTTCTTCGTCGTCACCAGCGGGAATCCCTGGCGCAGGTCGAAGCGCATCTGGTGGCCGAAGACGCTGCGCGTGCCGGTGCCGGTGCGGTCGGCCTTGGCCACGCCCTGGGTCGCCACATGGCGCATGAAATCTTCGAACTGGGAAGGCACGGGTCGGGTCATGGCCGGGATTATCGGGCGCCCAGGATCATCGCCACGCCGGCCGCGGCCAGCACCACGAGCACGATGCGGTCGAAGCGCACCACGTCCAGCCGGCCGTACAGGCGGCGGCCGGCCCAGGCGCCGATCAGGGTGCCGGGCAGGGCGGCCAGGGCCAGCCGCGCGACCTCGGGCGTCATCAGCCCGGCCAGGGCCATCGAGATGCCCGCCAGCAGCAGCACGCCGAGGTTGAAACTCTGGAACACGGCGCGACGCTGGTCCTTGCCCCAGCCGCGCAGACCGGCCCACAGCGTGGGCAGCGGGCCCGACAGCCCGGCCAGGCCACCGAGCAGCCCGCCGCCCAAGCCCACCGCTGCGTCGGCCCAGCGCCCGGCCTGCACAAAGCGCGGCTGCCGGCGCGCCAGCAGCAGCGAACCGCAGACCAGCACCAGCAGCAGACCGAGCCCGGCCTTGAAGGCGGCCAGCGGCACCAGGGGCAGCAGCCGGGTGCCGATCGGCACACCGACCGCGCCGCCGAGCAGGAAGGGCATCAACCGGCGCCGGTCGATCGCATGCCAGATGGCCGGCAGGGTCTGCAGCTGCGCCACCACCGAGCAGATCACCACCAGCGGCGCCGCGCGCACCGGCGCGACGGCGAACAGCCAGATCGGCAGCGTGACGAGACCGGTGCCGAAGCCGGTGAGGCCCGAAACCGTGCCGCCGGCCAGGGCGCCGACAAAGACCAGAAGCGCCGTCTCAGGCACCCGCCTCCGGCGACTCCAGGCCGAACTGCATCGACGCCAGCCGGGCATACAGGCCGCCGCGCGCCACCAGCTCGTCGTGGCGGCCGATGTCGACGATGCGTCCGGCCTCGAGCACGACGATGCGGTCGGCCTTCAGCACGGTGGCCAGGCGGTGGGCGATGACCAGCGTCGTGCGGTCCTGCATCGCCGATTCCAGAGCCGCCTGCACCATGCGTTCACTTTCGGCGTCGAGCGCGCTGGTGGCTTCGTCGAGCAGCAGCAGGGGCGGGTTCTTCAGCAGCGCTCGCGCGATGCTGACGCGCTGGCGCTGGCCGCCGCTGATGCGCACGCCACGTTCGCCGAGAAAGCTGGCATAACCCTCGGGCAGGGCCATGATGAAGTCGTGCGCGAAGGCGGCCTTGGCCGCTGCGATGACCTCGGCGTCGCTGGCCTCGGGGCGGCCATAGCGGATGTTCTCCAGCGCGCTGGTCGAGAAGATGGTGCTGTCCTGCGGCACGATGCCGATGCGCCCGCGCAGTTCGGCCAGGCTCAGGCGGTCCACCGGCACGCCGTCGAGCAGGATGCGCCCGCGCCGCACGTCATAAAAGCGCAGCAGCAGCTGCAATACGGTGCTCTTGCCGGCGCCGCTGGGGCCGACCAGGGCCACCGTCTCGCCAGCCTTCACGTCGAGATCGAAGCCGTCCAGCGCCGCCGTCTGCGGCCGCGACGGGTAGTGGAAGCTCACCGACTCGAAGCGCACCGCCGAGCCGCCGCGCACCGCGGGCAGGGGCAACGGCGCGACCGGTTCGGTCACCGGGCTGCGCGTGTCGAGCAGCTCCATCAGGCGTTCGGTGGCACCCGCGGCGCGCAGCACGTCGCCGTAGACCTCGGACAGCACCGCCACCGAGCTGACGAAGATGATGACGAAGAACACCGTCTGCCCGAGGTGGCCGGCGCTGATGTCGCCGCGCAGTACCGCCTGCGTGCCCTGGTACAGGCCCCAGATCAGCGCGCCGAAGGTGGCGGTGATGATGAAGGCGACGAGCAGCGAGCGCACACGCGTGCGCTTGAGCGCGGTCTGGAAGGCGTCCTCGGTGGCGGTGTCGAAACGCGCCGATTCGCGCGCCTGCTGGTGGTAGCTCTGCACCACGGGCACCGCGTTGAGGACTTCGGCGGCGATGGCGCTGGAGTCGGCCACGCGGTCCTGGCTGGCGCGGCTGAGCTTGCGCACGCGGCGGCCGAAATACAGGCTGGGCAGCACCACCAGCACCAGGATGCCGAGCACCTGCGTCATCACCACCGGATTGGTGACGATCAGCGCCACCAGCGCGCCGATGCCCATCACCATATTGCGCAGGCCCATGCTCAGCGACGAGCCGACCACGGTCTGCACCAGGGTGGTGTCGGTGGTCAGGCGGCTGAGCACCTCGCCGGTGGCGGTGGTTTCGAAGAATTCGGGGCTCTGTTGCACCACATGGCCGTAGACGGCGTTGCGCAGGTCGGCGGTGATGCGCTCGCCGATCCAGCTCACCATGTAGAAGCGCAGCGCAGAGAAGATCCCGAGCGCGGCGCCGACGGCGAACAGGCCGAGGAAATGTTCGCGCATCGCCAGCAGACGTTCGCCGGGCCCGGCGCTGACCAGGCCTTCGTCGACCAGGCTTTTCAGCGCCACCGGGAAGGCCAGCGTGCTCAGCGCGGCCATCACGAGAAAGAGCAGGGCCAGCCCGATGCGGCCCCGGTAGGGGCGCAGGAAGGGCAGCAGGCCGGACAACGAGCGCGGCGATTTCGCGGCGGGCCGCGCGGTTTCAGGCTGGGGCATGGGGGGCGAGTCTATCGGGCGCGCGCCGGTCGGCCCCGCCAGGCGCCGGCCTATTCGCGCACGAAGCGCAGGCGCTGCCCGCCTTGCTGCAGCTCGAACGCCGGTGGCGGCCCGGATTCGCCCTCGAAGGTGATCTGCAGCGCCGTCACGCGGGCGAAGAACTGGCGCGGCCCGCGCGCAAGGAGCTCGAAGCGGTCCTGCCCGGTGGCCTGCCCGAACAGGCGCTCGGCGTCGACGCTGATGGTGACCTTGAACTGCGGGCTGATGGCGTAGACACCGGCCAGCGGGGTCAGCGCATTCGCCGGCAGCGTGATCGCGGCGGCCTGCGTGGCGCGGGCCTCGGCGGCCAGGTCGCGCAAGGGCGCGTCGGGGTCGGCCAGGTGGCGCGCCAGATCGTCGACCGGCCGCATCGTGTTGGCCAGCACCAGACCGGCGCGCCGGGCCGCGCGGTCGATGAACAGCGAGCTGGCAAAACCGAAGGTGCCGCCGTCGTGGTGGGTCAGAACCCGGCCGCCGACCTCGCTGGAGAACCAGGCCAGGCCGATCCGCGTGCCGCGGCCGGGGCCGTCGGCACGCGGCGCCAGCGCAAGATCGAAGGCGGCGCGCAGCGGGGTGTCGACGACGCCGATGGCCGCCTGGACGTAATGCAGCATCTCGCCCAGGTTGGCGCGCAAGGCGCCGGCGCCGGCGAGCACGTCGAAATGCCAGAACGGCACCGGCTGGCGCTGCGCATCGTGGCCCTGCGCCATGTCCGCGGCGCCGACGCCCGGCCGCGCCAGCGTGATCGCCGACAGCCCCAATGGCGCCAGCACCTCGCGCTGCAGCAGCGCATCGAAGCTCAGGCCGGCCTGTCGTGCCAGCGCGTGTCCGAGCAGGCCGAAACCCAGGTTGCTGTACTCGAAGCGGGCGTCGCGGGCGCGGTCGGGGCGCCAGGCTTCGAGAAAGGCGTACAGCGCCTGCGCGTCGTAATCGGCATAGGGGTCGCTGGGGCGGCCCGGCTGCAGGTTGCCGGGCAGCCGCGGCAGGCCCGAGCGGTGCGTGGCCAGGTCGACCCAGCGCAGGGGAGCGCCGGTCGTGTCGCGCAGGCGCAGCCCGCGCGGCAGCGCGGCTTGCACCGGGTCGTCGAGCGCGAAGTCCCGCCCCTGCACGCGACTGGCCAGCAGCAGGGCGACGAAGGTCTTGCTCACCGAGCCGATCTCGAAGCGATGGCTGGCGGCCAGGGCCTGGTCCTGGTTTGCCGCGCGGCGCCCGGCGACGGCGCTTTCGACACGCCCGTCCACGAGGCGCGCGGCGGCCAGGCCCACGCCCTGCTGTGCCAGGCGTGCGTCGAGCAGGGCCTGCAGGGCCTTCGCATCCGCGCCGGCCGCCTGGGCGCGCGCCGGGCGGCTCGCCACTGCGCATCCGATGCCCAGGCCGAGCAGGGTTGCAGACCCGAGCAGACGGCGCCGGCCGAAGGCCGTGGCGATGTTTGGCGCGGATCGATTCATTCGGTGCTCCTTGATGGGGTTTCGACCTCCGATGCCTCGGCACCGATGTTGCCGGCCGGCGGCAATGCCCGCCCGCGCCGCGCCAGCGCCTCGCGCAGCAGCATTTCAACCTGGGCGTTGGCGCTGCGCAGTTCCTGTGCCGCGAGGCGTTCGATCTCGGCCCACACGCGCGGATCGATGCGCAGCGCGAAGTGTTTCTTGCCGGGGCTGGCCATCGGGCTTTCAGCGCCGGGCAGGCCAGCGGCGGCCGAGCGTCGGCATCAGCTGTACAGCGTGCCGGTGTTGATCACCGGCTGCGCGTCGTGGTCGGAGCACAGCACGACGAGCAGGTTGCTCACCATCGCCGCGCGGCGCTCGTCATCGAGCTGCATCAGGCCCTTTTCGGCCAGGCCCTTCAGCGCCGCCTCGACCATGCCCACCGCACCCTGCACGATCTTGTGCCGCGCGCTGACGATGGCCTCGGCCTGCTGGCGGCGCAGCATCACCTGCGCGATCTCCGGCGCGTAGGCCAGGTGGCTGAGCTTGGCGTCCAGCACTTGCACGCCGGCTTCCTCGAAGCGGTCCTGCAACTCGGTGCGCAGCGCGGCGGCCACCGTGTCCATGCCGCCGCGCAAGGTGTGCTCGCCGGCGGCCAGGTCCTCGCCGTCGTCGTAGGCGTACATCGACGCCAGGTGGCGCACCGCGGCCTCGGCCTGCACCTTGACATAGGTCTCGAAATCATCGACGTCGAACACCGCCTGCGCGGAGTGGCGCACACGCCAGACGACCACCGCACCGATCTCGACCGGGTTGCCGCGCTTGTCGTTGACCTTCAGCGTCGGGCCGTTGAGGTTGCGCGCGCGCAGCGAGAGCTTGCGCTTCTTCGTCAGCGGGTTGGCCCAGCGCAGGCCTTCGCCACGGTCGGTGCCGGTGTATTCGCCGAACAGGGTCAGGATCGCGGCTTCGTTGGGCTGCAGCATGTACAGCCCGACCATCAGGAACACGCCGAGCGCCGAGCCGATGGCCAGCGGGATGATCAGCGCCGGCACACGCGCGACGCCGCTCATCACGAGCAGGGGCGTCAGCGCCATCAGCGCCACACCGATGCCGGCCATCAGGTAGCCGTTGGCGGCGCGGGCGGCGCGCTCAGGAGTGCGGGTGGTGGACATATTGCAGGTTGGATAAGATTAAAGTGATATCACTTTAGAGACAGACGCCCCTGGCGTCAAGAAGGCACCCCCGCGAAGCGGTGAAACTGCCTTCGCGCGACCACGGCTTCTGTGGTCGAATGGATCACCGTTGTGTGGCACCGCCGATGAGATGACTTCCCCCGACGCTCCCGCGGCGCCCGACTGCCGGCCTGCTGCCGAATCACCCTGGCCACGCATGGCTGCGGCCGGCGTCGCGGCCGCAGTGCTGGCCGGCAGCGTGCCGCTGTTATGGCCGCAGACACCCTGGCCCGCCGCGCTGGCCGCGGCCTTGCTGGCGGGCGCGGCGGCCGCGGCCGCCGCCTGGCGTCGTCCGCCGCCGGTGGCGGCAGCCGCCGAAGCGCCGCCGCGGGCCGAACCGTCCGACGCCATCCTGCGCGACCTCGAGACCGGCATGTTCCACCGCCCGGCCTTCCTCGCCCTGGCCGAACGTGACTGGCTGCGTGCCGGGCGCTACGGCGGTGCGGTGGCCCTGCTGCTCGTCGAAGTCGACCGCCTGCGTCCGATGACCGAACGGATGGGGCCGCAGGTGGCCGATGCGCTGCTCGCCGGCCTCGGCCGGCAGGTGCTGGCCTCGCTGCGCGCGGCCGACCTGCTGGCCCGCTTCGACGACGCCCAGCTCGGTGTCTTCCTGCCGCAGGCCGACGCCACCGGCGCGCTCGACGTCGCCGACCGCATCCGCGAGATGGTCGAGCAGCTCGCGCTGCCCGGCCTGCCCGAGGGGGCGACCTTCCGTGCCAGCGTCGGCGTGGCCGTGCTGCGGCCGCTGCACCAGCCCCTGCACGAACTGGTGTCGCTGGCGCAGCAGGCACTGCAGTCGGCACGCCAGGCCGGCGGCAACTGCGTGCGCGCGGCCAACCCCGACGCACCCTGGCTGCCAGCGCGCGGGCCAGCGAGCGGCAGCACGCTGCGCCCGGAACGCCCCGAAAAACCCGGGCGTACGGGCGACGCCGGCTGATCGGCCCTACAGCCTGAGCTGGCCGGCATAACCGGTGAGTTCGAGGTAGCCCAGGCCCACCCGTCGCCCCTGCACATCGAGCAGTTCGCTCAGGCCTTCCCAGTAGACATTGCCGGTGCTGCGCCGGGCGTCGAGCTCCTGCGCATCGAGCAGCGCGCGCAGGCCGAAGCGGCCGGCCGGCGTGTCCAGGGTCCAGTCCAGCGGGTAGCGTGCACCGGTGGCGCCGCTGAGCCAGGTGCGCTCGGGCGTCATCCGCAGTTCGTCGGCGCCGAAGTTGCGCGGCGTGCCACCCGCCGCGCGCCAGCTGCCGCCGGACCAGAGCACGCTGGCGTCGGCGCGGCGCAGGCGGAACACGGTCAGCGCGCTGCCATCGATCAGGTTGATGCCGGCCCAGTCCCAGCCGACCGCCTGTGGGTGCAGCAGCTGGTCGCTCCACTCGTGGTCCATCCAGGCCCGGCCGCCGCCCGCGGGTGAGGCCAGGTCGAGCTGCGGCTCGCTGACATAGTGGCTGGCCTGTTCGGGCTGCGGGCCCTTGCGCGACCAGCCGGCATCGCCCTGCAGCAGCAGGGGCTGGGTATGGCGCAGGCGCAGGGACAAGGGCGGATCGTCGATCTCGGCCTGCCAGCCGGTGCCGTCGCGGGCCAGACGCCAGCGGCCGATGTGCAGCGCGGCGTCGTCCAGCGCGGCCGCGGCCAGTTCCGCCGCCGGGTCGCCGTTCCAGCGCACGATGCGCTCGGCGTGCCGGTGCGTGCGCCCGCCCAGGTCGGTCAGCGCGGCATGCGCAAACAGCAGCTGGCGCGGCGCGAAGCGGCTGGCCGTGGCGCCGTCGAGCCCGGTGCGGGCGCGAAAGAAGGTGACCTGGAAACCCTGCGTCGGTGCTTCGAACGCGCCGCGCCAGCCGGTCAGGTACCACCACTCGATGCGCGTGTGCAGATGTGCGCCGTGGTCGCGCGGGAACACCAGCGCCTGGCGCTGCGCCTCGGCGCGCGTGCGTGCCGCTGCCGGCGTCGCAAGTGCGAGCCCCGCCAGCAGCCAGGGGCGGCGTTTCACCAGTCCTCCTTCACCGACAGCACGGCGGCGCGGCCTGCGGCGCGCCTTGCCGCGAAGGCGGCGGTGGCGGTGCCGGCGGCCAGCACGGCCGCGCCGAGCGCGGCCAGCGGCGCCCGGGGCAGGACCAGGTCCATCGTCCAGTGGAAACTCTGCGGGTTGACCACGAAGACCAGCACCGCGCTGATGGCGACGCCCAGGGTCAGCCCGATGAGCACGCCGGCGGCGAGCCATGCGGCAGCCTCGCCGGCAACCAGGGCGACCAGCTCGCGCCGCGTCAGGCCCAGATGGGCGAGCAGCCCGAACTCCTTGCGCCGTGCCAGCACCTGCGCCGACAGGCTGGCCGCGACGCCGACCAGGCCGACCGCGATCGCCACCGCCTGCAGGTAGCGCGTGATGGCGAAGCTGCGGTCGAAGATGCGCAGCGACATCGCCCGGATCTCGCCGGCCGAAGCGAAGTCCAGCATCGCCGGGTCCGGCGCCAGGGCCTGCAGTGCCGCGCGCACGCTGGCCAGGTCGGCGCCGGGCGCCAGCCACAGGGCGAGCTCGTTGACGCGGGTGTCGCCGCTCAGTCGCCGGTAGTCGGCGGCGTCGAGCACCACGCTGCCGAACTGGCGCGCGTAGTCGCGCCAGACGCCGCGCACGCTGCAGTCCACCGCGCCGCCGTCCAGCGGCAGTCGCAGTCGGCTGCCGGGCGCCGCACCGTACAGCGCCACCATCGCTTCGCTGACGAAGCAGCCGATGCCGTCGCCGGCCGGCCGCGGCGCTTCGAGCAAGGGCAGCGATTCGGCGGGATTGCCCAGGGCGCGCACGATGAGCAGCACCGGCGGCCGGTCGGCCGCCAGCGCCAGGCTGCGCAGCCGGCTCGTCTGCACCCGGGCCACGCCGGGCACGGCCTGGGCGGCGCCGATGAAATCCGCCGTCAGCCAGGCTTGTTCGGCGGCAGCAGCGCTGCCGGCGGTGCGTGCGTACAGATCGGCCGGCAGCAGGCTGTCCAGCCATTCGCCGACGCCGCTGCGAAAGCTCGTCACCATCACCGTCAAGGCGGCCGACAGCGCCAGCGCTGAGACCACGCCGGCCACCGTCGCCGTCGCCGTCTGGCGCTGGAACGAGGCGCGCTGCAGGGCCAGCCGCGGCAGCGCGGCAGCGGGCAGCGTCCAGGCGGCCAGACCCAGCTGAACCACCACCGGCACCCCGGCCACGCCGCCGAAGAGCAGGCAGGCCACCGCGCCATAGGCGGCCAGCGGCAGGCCGGCCACCGCAGGCGCAAAGGCCAGCGCCACCCCGGCGGCGAGCAGGGCCAGCGCCGGCCAGGGTGAGGCCACGGGGCTTTCGAGGCTGGACAGGCCTTTCAGGGCGCGCGCCGGTTGCAGCCGTTCGGCGGCGCGCGCCGGCAACCAGCCGCCGGCCAGGGCCGCCGCGGTGCCGAGCCCGAAGAGCGCGGCCAGCGCCGGCGTCGGCAGGCGCAGCGACGGCGTCACGCCCGGAAAATAGCCGCCGCCCAGGTCACCGGCCAGCCAGCGCAGGGCCGCTGCGGCCAGGCCGGCACCGGCGACCAGGCCGAGTGCACTGCCGGCCATGCCCAGGCCGGCGCACTCGATCAAGACCAGGCGTCGGCGTTCGCCGGCCGTCATGCCGAGCACGCCGAGCAGGGCAAAACCGGGCAAGCGCTGGGCCACCGAAAGGGCCAGCACCGAGTAGACGAGGAAGGCGCCGACAAAGAGCGCCACCAGGGCGAGCACGGTGAGGTTGACGCGGTAGGCGCGCGAGAGCTGCGACATGCGCTGCTCGGCGTCGTCCGGCCGCTCGGCACGCCAGCCCGTGGGCAGCGGCGGCGGATCGGCGCCCGGCGCCAGACGCAGGTCGACCCGGCTCAGGCGGCCGCCACGGCCGAAATGGTCCTGCGCCGCGGCGAGGTCGAGCACCGCCAGCGGCGCCCCGCCAGCCGCCACCCAGCCGCCCAGTTGCAGCCTGATCCAGCGTGTGCCCGACTGCAGGGCCACGGCGTCGCCGTCGTGCACGCCCAGCGCTTCGCGCGCGCTGGTGTTGAGGAACACCAGCGCCGGGTCGAGCAGCGCGAAGCGGCCCAGGCCTTCGGCCGGCCGCGGCAGCAGTTCCGGCGCCAGCGCCGCGATGCTCAGTGCGTCCAGGCCGAGCACCTGCAGGGGAAGCCGGCTGCCGTCGGCCCGGCGGGCATAGGTCTGGATCTCGACGCGCGGCGTGGCGGCCACCACGCCTGTGGCGCTGGCCAGGTGGGCCCAGGCCGCATCGGGCAGGCCGTCGGCGGCCTCGCCGCGCACGCTGAGATCGGGTTCGCCCTGGGTGGCGCGCAACGCCGAGGCAAACTCGCCCAGTGCCGAGGCATTGATCAGGTGCACCGAGGACGCCAGCGCCACCCCCAGGGCCACCGCCAGCAGCGCGGCGCCGTGGCGCCAGGGATGGTGGCGCCACTCGCGCCAGGCGAGCAGCAGCAGGTCGGACAGTCGCGGTCCACGCATGCGCAACTACGCCACCCGGTCCAGCCCCTGCGCGGTGACGCGCAGCACACGGTGGGCACGCGCCGCGGCCGCCTCGGCATGCGTGACGAGCAGACAGGCGGCGCCGCTGTCGTGCACCTGGGCCTGCAGCAGGTCGAGCACGCGCGCTGCGGTGCCGGGGTCGAGGTTGCCGGTGGGTTCGTCGGCCAGGATCAAGGCCGGCTGGTGCACCACTGCGCGTGCGATCGCCACGCGCTGCAGCTGTCCGCCCGAGAGCTGGGCCGGCGCGCGTGCACCGAGTCCGCCGAGCCCGACGCTGTCGAGCAGGGCCTCGACGCGCCGGGCATCGGGGCGGCCGAGCAGGCGCAGCGGCAGGCCCACGTTTTCGGCCACGTTCAGATGCGGCAGGACGTGGAAGGCCTGGAAGACGAAACCCAGGGTCTGCCGGCGCAGGTGCGCGCGGCCGTCATCGTTCAGCGCCGCCAGATCCTGGCCGTCGATCCAGATGCGCCCGGCGTCGGCGGCCTCCAGACCGGCGATGCAGTTCAGCAGCGTCGACTTGCCGACGCCGGAATCGCCGAGCAGGGCGACGAACTCGCCCCGCGCGAGCTGCAGGTCCAGGTCGCGGAAGACGGGGGTGTCGCCGAAGGCCTTGGCGAGATGTTCGATGCGCAGCATCGGCACCGATGATGCCCGAGCATCAGCGCGGTCCCGCCGCGCGGGGTTTCAGGCGCTGCGGCGTCGGTGCAGCGCACCGGCCGCGGCCGCGGCCCCCCGGGCAACCGAGGTCACACGCCGGCGCTGCGCTGGAGCCGGTCCAGGGCCTGTGCGCCGGCGTCGGCTGCGTCGCAGGCCACCACGCGGCGGTCGGCCATCGAGCGCAGCCAGGTCAGCTGGCGCTTGGCGAGCTGGCGGGTGGCGGCAATGCCGGTCTCGCGCAGCGGCGCCAGGTCGCCGGCGTCCAGCGCCGCCCAGGCCTGGCGATAGCCGACGCAGCGCATCGACGGCAGGCCCGGGTGCAGGTCGCCGCGTGCACGCAGGGCGCGCACCTCGTCGACGAAGCCGGCCGCAAGCATGGCGTCGAAACGCTGCGCGATGCGCCTGTGCAGCCAGGCGCGCGAGGCCGGCTCCAGCGTCACCAGCGGCCAGTCGGCATCTGCGGCGGGCACGGCGGACGCAGCGCGCCGCTGCCAGTGCGACAGCGGTCGGCCCGAGACCTGCCAGACCTCGAGCGCGCGCTGGATGCGCTGGCTGTCGGCCGGCGCCAGGCGCGCCGCGCTGGCCGGGTCGACGCGCGCGAGCTCGGCGTGCAGCGCCGGCCAGCCCTCGGCGGCGGCGCGCGCGTCGAGTGCGGCACGCACGGCGGGGTCGGCCGAGGGCATGGCGTCGATGCCCTCGCGCAGCGCCTTCAGGTACAGCATCGTGCCGCCGACGAGCAGGGGCAGCCGGCCGCGGGCGCGGATCTGCGCCGCCAGGTGTTCGGCGTCGGCGGCGAACCTGGCTGCCGAATAGGCGTCGCGCGGGTCGCGGATGTCGATCAGGTGATGCGGCACCGCGGCGCGTTCGGCCGGCGTCGGTTTGGCGGTGCCGATGTCCATGCCGCGGTAGACCAGGGCCGAGTCGACGCTGATCACCTCCAGCGGCAGCCTGGCGGCCAGGGCCAGGGCCACCGCGGTCTTGCCGCTGGCGGTGGGGCCGGCCAGGCACAGGCCTTTCAAGCGCCTGCCCTCATCCATGCCGGCGCACCAGGGTCCAGGCCACGGCGCAGGTCATCGCCGACCAGAAGCCCAGGCCCCAGGCGAAGGGCAGCACGCTGCCGTCCATGGCCCCGCCCAGCCAGCGCCCGATGCCGAAGGCCGCCACCGCCATCACGAAGCCGGCCAGCGCCGACGCGGCGCCCGCCTTGTCCGGAAAGGGCGCCACCGTGCCGGCCTGCCCGCAGGGCATGTGAAAACCGTGGGCGAAAGCGTAGATCCACTGCGGCACGAGCAGGGCCCAGACGGCGTGCACGCCGGCCAGTGCCAGTGCGATCACCGAGCCCCCGGCGATGGCGGTGAAGCCGGCCGCACGCAGCACCGTGCCCGCCAGGCCGAAGCGGCGGATCCAGGGGCGGCAGGCAAAGGTGCCGGCCATGTAGAAGACGCTGACCGAAGCCATCGCCAGCCCGTACTGCCGGGCACTCAGACCGAGCACGTCGATGAAGACGAAGGACGAGGCCGCCAGGTAGCTGAAGATGCCGCCGTAGGTGCAGGTCACGAGCAGCATCCAGGCGCGAAAACCCGGGTGGCGCAGCACCTCGGCCCAGTTGGCCAGCATCGGCCCCGGCGCGGTGGCGCGCGGGTTCTTCACGGCCAGGGTTTCCGGCAGGCGCCAGGCCACGACCGCCAGTGTCAGCGTGCCGTAGACGGCCACCACCGCCAGCGCGGCACGCCAGCCCGCGGCCGACGCCACGACGCCGCCGAGCGCCGGCCCGGCGATCGCCACCAGGCCCAGCCCGCTGAGTGCCAGCGCCATCACCTGCGCGCCTTCGACCGGCTGGTACAGGTCGCGCACCATCGCGCGCGAGCAGACCACCGCGCCGGCCATCGTGAAGCCCTGCAGCGCGCGCCACAGCACGAGCTGCTCGATGCTGCCGGCCAGCGCACCGCCGGCGCTGGCCAGGGCATAGGCGAGCAAGGTACCCAGCAGCACCGGCCGGCGGCCGACGCGGTCGGCCACCGGGCCCCAGAGCAGCTGGCCGAAGCCGAAGGCCAGGATCAGTGCGGCCATCGTCATCTGCGCCAGCACCATCGGCGCGGCCAGCGCCTGGGTCAGCAGGGGCAGGGACGGCAGGTAGATGTCGGTGGTCGCCGGCTGCAGCGCCATCAGCAGGGCCAGCACGGCGGCGGCCCCGCCCTGGCTGAGCGCCGGGCGGCGTGCATGCACCAGCGTGTTCACCGGCCGAACCGTTCGTGCGGGCCGAGGTAGCGCCACTGGCCCGGCGGCAACTGGGCGAGCACGACGCTGCCGATGCGCACACGCTTGAGGCCGATCACCTTCAGGCCCACCAGTTCGCACATGCGGCGGATCTGCCGCTTGCGGCCTTCGCGCAGCACGAAGCGCAGCTGGTCCTCGTTGGCCCAGCTCACACGCGCCGGGCGCAGCGCGCGGCCGTCGAGCGTCAGGCCGTGGCGCAGGCGCTGCAGTTCGGCCTCGGGCAGCGGACCCTGCGGCGGGTGCTGCACACGCACCAGGTATTCCTTCTCGACGCTGCTGTCGTCGCCGATGAGCTGCTTGGCGACACGCCCGTCCTGGGTCAGCACCAGGAGCCCGGTGGAGTCGATGTCGAGCCGCCCGGCCGGCGCCAGCCCGCGCAATTGGCCGGGGTGGAAACGGCGCGCCAGCTTGTCGCCGGACCAGCGGCTGGCCGCGCTCACCAGGGACACCGCCGGCGCATGGCCGTCCTCGGCCTGGCCGCTGACAAAACCCATCGGCTTGTGCAGCAGGATCGTCACGCGCTCGGCCTGCTCCTGGCGCGCGCGCGGGTCGACCTCGATGTGTGCGTCGGGCGCGGCGCGCTGGCCGAGCACCGCCATCCGGCCGTTGACCGTGACCCAGCCGGCCTCGATCCAGGCGTCGGCCTCGCGCCGCGACGCGAGGCCGCGCTCGGTCATCAGCTTGGAGACACGGACACCGTCGGCGGCGGGCGATTCGGCTGCGGGCATGGCCCGGATTGGACCATGCCGAGCGCCGCCGACCGGGGCCGGCCGGGAATCATTCGGCGCCACGCAGCCCGAAAAGCTCGGCCAGCGCCTGGCGGTATTGCGGCTCGCCCAGGGCATTCGTGCTGTGATGGGTGCCACCGTCGACGAGCACGAAGCGCTTGGGCGAGCGGGCCCGTTCGTAGAGCGCCCGGCCGAGCGAGGGCGGGACCAGCTGGTCCTCGCTGCCATGCACGACGAGCACGGGGGCGCGCACCCGGGCGATGTGCTCGGCGGCCTCGAAACGCTGCGTGATCAGCGGCCCGAGCGGCAGCCAGCCCCATTTGAAGTGGCGCACGAGCTCGGGGATCGACGTGAAGCCTGCCTCGACGATGAGGCCGCTCACGTCGTCGCGCCGGCTCGCGAGCTGCACCGCGATGGCGCCGCCGAGCGAATGACCGAAGACGAAGCGCGGTCGGTCGGGGTGCTGCGCCGCGAGCCAGTCCCAGGCCGCCAGCGCGTCTTCCCCGGCCATCTGCTCGGACGGCAGCTCGGGCGTGCTGCGGCCGAAGCCGCGGTAGTCGACCCCGAGCACCGAAAATCCCAGCCCCTGCAGCCGGCGCATGCGGTGTGCGCTGCCGCGCACGTCGTAGCGTGCGCCGTGCAGGTACAGCAGCAGCGGCGCGTCGGTGCGCGCGGCCGGCGCCCACAGGGCGTGCAGGCGCACCGGCTCGCCGCTGTCCTGGGCGTGGAACTGAATCCAGCGCTCCTGCATGCCCTCGGACGCGGCCAGGCCGCCCCACCAGCTGCGCGTGCCGGGCTGGAAAATCCATTCGCGCTGCTGCCGGTCGAGCGTCGCGCAGCCGGCCAGCAGCAGGGCGCCGGCCAGCAGCATGGCGACCAGCCGCCCGGGACGCCTCCGGAGGGTGGGTTTCATCGGCATCGATGGTCGCACGGCCCGGTCCTGCCCGCAGAGCGGCTACAGTGATGCCCATGAACAAGACTGTCCTTTGTGCGCTGCTGGCCGGCGTCGCCGGTGTGGCCATCGCGCAGACCCCCGCTGGCGTCGACCTGGCCGCGGTGCAGCGCTGCCGCATCATCGCCGAGGCGCCGGCCAGGCTGGCCTGCTACGACGCGATCGCCCTGCCCGGCCTCGGCTCGCGCGCCGGCTGGGGCGCGCCGGTGGGCACGCCCGCGTCCCCGGCGGCGACCGGCGGCGCGCCGCAGGCCGGCGGCTTCGGCTTCGAGGGCCGGTTGACCGAGGGCACGGCCGATGCACTGAGCAGCCGGATCACGGGCCAGGTGCGCGATTTCGGCAACGGCACGCGCTTCACGCTGGACAACGGTCAGGTGTGGCAGATCGTCGACAGCACGAGCGGCTTCTATGACCTGCAGAACCCGCCGGTGCGCATCGAGCGCGCCGTGCTCGGCAGCTTCCTGATGACGATCGAGGGTGTCAACCAGCGGCCGCGCGTGCGCCGCATCCGCTGACGCTCAGCAGGGCCGGCGCACGGCGTCCGGCAGACCGGACAAGGGCCGCCAGCCCAGGCTTTCGGCGCGTGCCTGCTGCTCGGCCGGCACATCGACGATCACCAGACGTCCGTCGGCGGCACCGCAGACCGCGGGCCGCATGCGGCCGTCGTGGCCGCAACTCATCAGCTGCACCGTGACAGCGCCCGCGCGCAGGGCCTGGGCCAGGCCGTCCGGCGTCGGCCCGCCGGCTTCGCACTGCCGCGTGCCCAGGGGTTTGAACAGAGTCACCGAGGCCGCGACGGTGCCGCAGGCGCCGGCCAGCAGCAGGGTCAGCGGCGCCAGATGGTGCAGGGCCGGGATGCGGCGCCGGCGGCGGGGCGGGCGCAGCGGGAGGCTGTTCGGGCGGGGACGGTGCATGGCCTGCGATCCTACGCCGGGCGAGCGAATGCGCCACAGATCACAGCAGGGTCGGGCGCGGCTGCGGCATCATTGCGGTCTGTGCCGATACCCCGAGTTGCTGCCATGCGTCTCATGCTGTCCGTGCTCCTGCCGCTGCTGGTGCAGTTGTTCGGCTTCGGCCTCGTGATGATCGTCTCGCGTGGCGGCGGCTCCTTTGTCGGTTTGCTGGCGCTGGGCCTGGCGGTGCTGGCCGTGCCCCTGACGACCCTGGTCAACTGGACGCGCTTTCGCCGCGTGCCGGCGGTGCCGGCGGGCCGGCTGCTGATCACCGGGCTGCTGTTTGCGCTCACCTGGCCGCTGTTGCTGGCCTTGCTGCACGCGCTGGAGCCGTCGATCTGATCGGCGTCAGGCCAGCAGGCGCAGCAGGCGATGCGCCGCGTCGCGGACCTGGGCCGCGTCGACATCGAGGTGCGTGACGGCGCGCACCAGCCGCGGGCCGAAGGCATTCAGCAGCACGCCCTGCTCGCGCGCCCGCGCCACCAGGGTGGCCGCATCGGCTGCACCCCCGGCCAGGTGGAAGACGACGATATTGCTCTGCACCGTCGCCAGGTCGAGCTGCACCGCGGGGCAGGGCGCCAGGATCTCGGCGAAGCTGCGCGCGTTTGCATGGTCGTCGGCCAGGCGTGAACGGTGATGGGCCAGGCCGTGCAGCGCCGCAGCGGCGAACAGGCCGTTCTGACGCATCGCGCCGCCCAGCATGCGCCGGTGCCGGTCGGCCGAGCGGATCAGGTCGCGGCGGCCGGCGAGCAGGGAGCCGCCGGGTGCACCCAGGCCCTTGCTGAAGGCCACGGCGACGAGGTCGAAGGGGGCGGCCAGTTCGGCTTCGCTGCGGCCGCTGGCCAGCGCCGCATTCCACAGCCGCGCGCCGTCGAGAAAACAGGCCAGGCCGCGCTCGCGCGCGCGCGCGCAGGCGGCCACGACGAGCGCTTGCGGCAGCACGATGCCGCCGGCGCGGTTGTGCGTGTTCTCGATCTGCAGCAGGGTGCTCGGCGGGAACACCGGCAGGCCGGTGGGCTTGATCGCGGCGTCGATGTCGTCGAGCGTGAACAGGCCGCGCTGGCCGAATTCGACCATCTGCACGCCGGCATTCGCCGCCGCACCGCCGGCCTCGTGCCAGGCGGCATGGCTTTCGCGTGGGGTGAGCACCTCGTCGCCAGGGCGCGTGAGCACGCGCAGCGCGACCTGGTTGGCCATCGTGCCCGAGGGCAGCCACAGGGCCGCTTCCTGGCCCAGCATTTCGGCGCAGAGCGCCTGCAGGCGTGCCGTGCTGGGGTCCTCGCCGTACTGGTCGTCGCCGACCTCGGCGGCGGCGATGGCGGCGCGCATCGCGGCCGTCGGGCGGGTGACGGTGTCGGAGCGAAGGTCGATCGGCGCAGGCTGGGGCGTGTTCATGCCTGCCATCGTGTCACAAGGCGGCGGCGATCAGGCAGTGCCGCTGGGCCAGGCCGCAGGATGCCGCAGGACCTGATCTCGTGCAGGCGGCCATGACGGACCGCCGGCATGTCCGGCCAGCCCGGTCGCGCGGCAAGCCGTTCGGGCCGGAACTTCTTGCCGCACCAGGCGCTGCTGCGCCGATTGCTGGCCCAGAGACCGAGCCCGGCACGGGCGCATCGTCTAGCCTGAGATGCCGACGATGCGCTCTTCGCAACCGAGCAGGTACAGCCCACTCGGTCGGCTCCTCGGCCAGGCGGACGATCCGGCCTGGGCCGCCGGATCCCGGGTTCACTTGACCGCGAAATCCGACAATTGTTTGCCGGAGGCCAGCGCCGTGCGCAGCCAGGCCGGACGCGGACCGCGCCCGCCCCAGGTGTTGCCGGCCTCGTCGCGGAACTTCGCCGCCGCGGGACGCCCGGGCTTGCGGCCGGCGCGCTTCTTGGCGGCCTTCGCGACGCGCGGCGCACGGGCAGTCGACAGGCCCAGGTCGGTGGCGGTCAGCTTGTAGGCCTTGATCGCTTCCTTGATGCGTTCGACGACGCCGGCGATTTCCTTGCGTCGCACGTCTTCGGCTTCGCGTTGCAGACCGTCGATCTGTTTCATCAATTGGGTATAGGACTTGGACATGGATGACTCTGGGTGATGTTGATGGGAACCTCCCGTGCGACTCTGCGGCCGTTACGCGGGCGCAACGGTAACACGAATGCGAACCTATAATGTCAACTCATTGAATCGAGTTGCAAAGATGCGAATGTCCAATTCGACAGGGTCAACGGTTTCGCGCCAATTCATCGTGCCGGTATCGGCAATGGTGCTGGTCGTCGTGCTGTCCAATTTTGCGGTCCAGTTCACGATCAACGATTGGCTGACCTGGGGCGCCTTCACCTATCCGGTGGTGTTTCTCGTCACCGACCTGACCAATCGTGCCCTCGGTCCGAACGCGGCGCGCCGGGTCGCCTGGATCGGTTTTGCCGTGGCGGTGCTGGTGTCGCTGGCCGTGGCCCCGTGGCGCATCGCGCTGGCCTCGGGCTGCGCCTTCATCGCCGCGCAATGGCTGGACATCAGCGCCTTCAACCGGCTGCGCCAGGCCTCCTGGTGGCAGGCGCCGCTGGTCGGCTCGATCATCGCCTCGGTGCTCGATACCGTGATCTTCTTCTTCCTCGCCTTCTACGGCGGCGAGATGGACTGGCTGATGCTGGCCACCGGCGACGTCTCCGTCAAATGGGCGATGGCCCTGCTCCTGCTGGCACCGTACCGCGCCCTGCTGCCGCACCTGGGTGTGTGGCGGCCCGCAGCATCGAGATGAACAAAGCCTTCACCCGCGAAAGTGATGGCGAGGACGACGACGACGCCGACGCACCTGGCCTGCCGGTACTGCCCGCGGGCACCAAGAACTACATCACGCCGGACGGTTACCACCGCCTGCGCGAAGAGTTGATGAGCCTGCTCGACAGCGAGCGGCCAAAGGTCGTGGAGACGGTCTCCTGGGCGGCGAAGAATGGTGACCGCAGCGAGAACGGCGACTATCTCTACGGCAAGAAGCGGCTGCGCGAGATCGACCGCCGCATCCGCTTCCTGACCCGGCGCCTGGAAATCGCCGAGGTCGCCGACCCGCGCCTGCATCATGGCAATACCCAGGTCTTCTTCGGCGCCACCGTGACCTATGCGAATGCGTCCGGTGAAGAACGCACGGTCACGATCAAGGGCATCGACGAAGCCGACAGCCTGACCGCCGAGGTGAGCTGGATCAGCCCGGTTGCGCGCGCGCTGCTGAAGGCACGCGAGGGCGATGAAGTGACGCTGCTGACGCCGGCCGGCGCCGAGCGCATCGAGGTGATCGAGGTCCGCTACCCGGCGCCTGGCGACGACACGGCGGCCGGCTGAGCCCGCGGCTCAGGGTTTCAGGCGCGACACCTTGAGCACCGTCGGCACGCGCCGCAGCGTGCGCAGCACGTCGGCCAGGTGCTGGCGGTCGCGCACACTGACGAGCAATCGCAGTTCGGTGGTGTCGTGCGCCGGCTCGCTGCCCATGTCCAGGTGCGTGATGTCGGCCTCGGCCGTGCTGATCGCCGAGGCCAGCTGCGCCAACACACCCTTGCCGTTCTTCACCAGGGCGAGCACGCTGCTCTCGAAGCTGCGCGTCAGGTCGTCGGCCCAGGCGACCTGGATCCAGCGTTCGCTGTCGCGTTCGAACAGGCGCCGGCCGACATGGCATTCGGCGGTGTGCACGAGCAGGCCCTCGCCGCGGCCCAGGTAGCCGGTGATGGCGTCGCCGGGGATCGGCCGGCAGCAGCTGGCCAGGCGGATCGAGGCCCCTTCGCTGCCGTCGACGAAGACCACGCCCTGGGCCGGCGAGCTGTCGTCGCTGGCGTAGCGGCCGAGCGTCAGCGTCACGGCGTCGGGCCGGATGCCGCGCTCGCCCATCATCGTCGCCAGGCGCTTGGCGACGATGATCGCGATCTTGCGCCCGAGGCCGATGTCGACCATCAGCTCGGCGCGCGAGCGGTTGCCGCTCCAGCGCGTGAGCTGCTGCCACAGCGCCGCGGCGATCTCGTCGCCGGGGTCGGCGCCGGGCAGCGTCAGGCCCTCGGCGCGCAGCGCCTGCGCCAGCATCTTCTCGCCCAGCGCCAGCGACTCTTCCTGCTCGAGGTTCTTCAGATAGTGGCGGATCTTGGAGCGTGCACGGCCGGTGCGCACATGGTTCAGCCAGCCCGGATTGGGCCGCGCGCCGGGCGCGGTGATGACCTCGACGACGTCGCCGTTCTTGAGTTCGGTGCGCAGCGCCACCGGTTCGCCGTTGATGCGCGCGGCCACCGTGTGGTCGCCGACATCGGAGTGGATGGCGTAGGCGAAGTCCACCGGCGTCGCGCCGCGCGGCAGTGCAAGGATCCTGCTCTTGGGCGTGAAGACGTAGACCGAATCGGGGAACAGGTCGATCTTGACATGCTCGAGGAACTCGGTCGAATCGTTGGTATCGCCCTGGATGTCGAGCAGGGACTGCAGCCACATCGTGCCCAGGCGTTGTGCGTCGGCCACCGTGTGCGCCTTGTCCGACTTGTAGAGCCAGTGCGCGGCGATGCCCTTTTCGGCCACCGCGTGCATCGCTTCGGTGCGCAGCTGGAATTCCACCGGCGTGCCCAGCGGGCTCACCAGGGTGGTGTGCAGGCTCTGGTAGCCGTTGGCCTTGGGGATCGCGATGAAGTCCTTGAAGCGGCCCGGCACCGGCTTGTAGAGCTGGTGCAGGACGCCGAGCGCGCGGTAGCACTCGTCGAGCGTGGCGACGACGATGCGAAAGCCGAAGATGTCGTTGACCTGCGCAAAACCGTCATGCTTCTCGCGCATCTTGCGGTAGATCGAGTAGATCGTCTTCTCGCGCCCCGAGACCCGGACCTTGATCCTGGCCTTCGAAAAGGCGGCCTGGACTTCCTTGTGCACACGATCGACGATGTCGCGCCGGTAGCCGCGCGAGCGCGTCACCGCCTTGGCCAGCGCCGCACGACGCCAGGGGTGCAGGTGCTCGAAACACAGGTCCTGCAGTTCGCGGTAGATCTCGTTGAGGCCCAGCCGGTGCGCGATCGGGGCGTAGATGTCGAGTGTCTCGCCGGCGATGCGTCTGGCCTTGTCGCTGGCCATCGCGTTCATCGTGCGCATGTTGTGCAGCCGGTCGGCCAGCTTCACGAGGATCACGCGCACGTCGCGCGACATCGCCAGCAGCATCTTGCGGAAGGATTCCGCCTGGCTTTCTTCGCGGGTGTTGAACTGCAGCTTGTCGAGCTTGGTCAGTCCGTCGACCAGATCGGCGGTGGGGGCGCCGAAGCGCGCGATCAGCTCGGTCTTCGTGACCCCCTGGTCCTCGATCGTGTCGTGCATCAGCGCGGCCATGATGGCCTGCACGTCGAGCTTCCAGTCGGCGCACAGCCCGGCCACGGCGATCGGGTGGGTGATGTAGGGCAGGCCACTGGCGCGGTACTGGCCCAGATGCGCCTCGTCGGCGAATTTGTAGGCTTCGCGCACCTGGCGCAGTTCGCCCTTGTTCAGGTAGCCGAGCTTGGCGGTGAGGGCGTCAAAGGACTGGGCCTCGACCGGCGCGGGCGCGCTGGCGCTGGCGCGCTGCAGACCGAGCAGCGTCGTCGGCAGCAGTTCGGCGGCCAGCGAGCGAATTCCCATGGCCCGAATGTAGCCCCATCGGCCCGCCGGAGCGGGCCGCGGGGCTTGCCGACGCCCTCGTTCAGCGGCTGCGCTGCGCGACGCGGGTGGCGGCGTTCGGCGCCGCGCCGCGGCCGTCGAAGGCATAGGCTTCGGCGTCGATGCGGGCGAGCTCACCGCTGCGCGCGGCGGCCATCACGTCGGCGCGCACGTCGCTGCGCGACTTCTGGCTGACGATCGGGTTCAGGTAGCCGGCACTGACGGCCCTGATGCTGCCGTCGGCGCGCGCCTGCTGCAGTTCGACCGCGACCTGGGCCCGGGTCTTGGTCGAGACGGCGTTCATCCACGCGTCGGACGTGGCTTCCTGGGCGAAGGCGCTGCCGGCGACGGCGAAGGTGGCCAGGGCGATGAGGGTGCGGGTGTTCATGATCGGATCCTTTGGGTTGAGTCTGGTTCGGGAGGCTGGTCGGTGCACCTCGGCATCGACCATGGACTGAACTTTGAACAGCGGACCCGACGCGCATCGAACACGCAGATGACAATTTCGTAATCGCAGGAACGCCGGCGCGGCGGCAGAATCCATCCCATCATGAGACTCCTGGTGATCGAAGACGAGGTCAAGCTCGCGCAGTACCTGCACAAGGGCCTGAGCGAGAACGGCCATGTGGTGGACCTGGCGCACGACGGCATCGAAGGCCGCCGGCTTGCGCTCGGCGGCGACTACGACCTGGTGCTGCTGGACATCATGCTGCCGGGGGTCGACGGCTTCGCCGTGCTGCGCTCGATTCGGGCCGAGAAGCGCCAGCTGCCGGTGCTGATGCTGACCGCGCGTGACGAAGTCGCCGACCGCGTGCAGGGCCTGGAGCAGGGGGCCGACGACTATCTCGTCAAGCCCTTCGCCTTCAGCGAATTGCTGGCGCGCGTGGGCGCGCTGCTGCGCCGTGGCCAGAACGGCGCCGGTGCGGCGCCGGCCACACAACTCGCACTGGCCGACCTCGAGGTCGACCTGATCGCGCGTCGCGCCACGCGCGCCGGCGGGCGGCTGGACCTGACGGCCAAGGAATTCAACCTGCTCGCCTTGCTGCTGCGCCGGCGCGGCCAGATCCTGTCGCGCACCACGCTGGCCGAACAGGTCTGGGACATGAACTTCGACTCGGACACGAATGTCGTCGAGGTGGCCGTGCGCCGCCTGCGCGCCAAGCTCGACGACCCCTTCCCGGCCAAGCTGCTGCACACCGTGCGCGGCATGGGTTATGTGCTGGAGGACCGCACGTGAACAGCTGCCCGCAAGCGATCTGCTCGCACTCGCTCAGCACCCGGCTGTCGCGCAAGCTGGCGGTGTTCACGATGCTCGTGCTCGGTGCGCTGTTCAGCGTCACCTGGGGCATGGTCAAGGACATGCTGGTCGAGCGCAATGCGGCCGACCTGAAGGCGCGCTGTGAGCTGATCACCGATATCGTCAGCCATGCAGCCGGCGGCGGCGAGGCGGCGGTGCTCGCGCAGTTGCTGTCGGATGCGCCGATGCGCGCCAACACACGGCTGGAAGTCTGGCGCGCCGACGGCAGCCTGCTCTACGCTGACGCGGCGTCGGATGCGCTGCGCCAGTCGTCGCACACCCAGGCGGACGACTTCGTGATCGCCACCCCGGCATTGGCAGGGGGTCGTGTGCAGGCCCGCTACACGGTGGACTACGCGCGCGACGCGGCGATGGGCACACGCTGGGCCTGGATCCTGGTCGGCGTCACGCTGGCCGCCGGTGCCCTGGTGTCGGCCGGCACACGCTGGCATGTCCGGCGCGGGCTGAACCCCCTGCGCGACCTGGCGGCGCAGACACGCGCGATTTCCGCGCGCCACCTCGAGCGCCGCCTGGCCCTGGTCGACCCGGCCGAGGAACTGCTGCCCTGGATCGAACAGTTCAACGCCCTGATGGACCGGCTGCAGCAGGCGGTGCAGCAGCTCGAGGCTTTCAATGCCGACGTGGCGCACGAACTGCGCACGCCGCTGGCGACCCTGATCGGCGAAACCGAGGTTGCACTGTCGCGCGAACGTGATGCACCCGCGCTGCAGGAGACCCTGGCCTCGAACCTCGAGGAGATGCAGCGCCTGTCGGCCCTGGTCAACGACATGCTGTTCCTGTCGCAGGCCGACCGCGGTGCCAGCGCGCGCCGTGGCGCGCCGGTGAGCCTGGCCGAACTGGCGCAACAGGTCAGCGAATTCCACGAAGCGACGCTGGAGGACGCCGGCGTCACGCTGCGCGTCGACGGCGACGCCCGGCTGCCGATCGACGTGGCCCTGGTCAAGCGTGCGCTGTCCAACCTGATCGGCAATGCCACGCGCTTCGCGGCCCGCGGCTCGACGATCGTCGTGGCCATCGCGCCCGAGGCCGACGGCCAGTTCCGGGTGATGGTCGAAAACGCCGGGGAGGGCATCGCGCCGGAGAATCTGCCGCGCCTGTTCGACCGCTTCTTCCGCGCCGATGCCTCGCGCTGCTGCGACGAGGTCCAGCACCACGGCCTGGGCCTGTCCATCGTGGCCGCGATCGCGCGCATGCACGCCGGGCGCACGCTGGCCGAATCGGCGGCGGGCACGACGCGCGTGGGTTTCACGCTCGCCGCCGCGTAGGAGGCCGTCGGGCTTTGGGTCGAGCCCGCGCCGGGGGGAAGTTTCGGTGCCAATCGAGGCGACGGCGAGGCGCGTGGCGGGCCCCCGCGACGAGCCGGCAACGACGAGTGGCGCCGGAAATCTCCCCGGCCCTTCGGGTTGATCCTGAAATCGGGCTGATCCGTCGTTGCAAATCCTCGCGATGCCGCCGGGCATCGCTGCGGTTTACGCCTAGGCTGAGCCCGACTTCAGGATCAACGCGGGCCCGAGCCAAAGCCCGACAGCCTCCTGGAAACGACCAGGGCGCCCGCGGGCGCCCTGGTCAGTGCCGGTGGCGCCGAATCAGATCGGCACTTTCTTCAGCATCTCCAGCCCGATCTCGCCGGCGGCGATCTCGCGCAGCGCGGTCACGCCGGGCTTGTTGCGCGTCTCGACCTTGGGCGCGTGACCCTGGCTGAGCATGCGCGCGCGATAGGTCGCGGCGAGCACGAGCTGGAAGCGGTTGGGGATCTTCTGCAGGCAGTCTTCGACAGTGATGCGCGCCATGGTGTGGGCTCCTGGGGTCGGCTCGGGGTTCAAGACAGGCCGAGTGCCGCGAACACCTGAGAGCGGTTGCGCATCTGGGCCGCGTACTTCAGGCGCTGCGAGTGCACGATCGTCTTCAGATCGAACAGCGCCGTCTCGAACAAGCTGTTGATTATAACGAAGTCGAAGTGGCGGGCCTGCGCGACTTCGTCACGCGCATTGGCCATGCGCGTGGCGATGGTATCCGGGCCGTCCTCGCCGCGCCGGCGCAGGCGCTGCTCGAGCTCGTCCCAGCTCGGCGGCAGGATGAAGATCAGCACCGCGTGCGCGAAGATCGTGCGGATCTGCAGCGCACCCTGCCAGTCGATCTCGAGCACCACGTCCTCGCCACCCGCCAGGCGCGCCTCGATGGCGCTGCGCGAGGTGCCGTAGAGCTTGCCGTGCACCTGCGCCCATTCGACAAAATCGCCCTGCGCCACCATGCCGCGGAACTGCGGCTCGTCGATGAACCAGTACTCGCGCCCATGCTGGTCCTGGCCGCGCGGCGCGCGTGTGGTGTGCGAGACCGAGACCGCGAGCCGCGAGTCCAGCTCGAGCACCGCCTTCACGAGGCTGGATTTGCCCGTCCCGCTGGGCGCCGCGACGACGAAGAGGTTGCCGGGCAGGCTGGCGTTGTCCATCGGGCGATTTTCAGGCATTTCAGCGTCCGCGCAGGAACAGGGCGTCGAGTTCACGCAGCGTCAGCTGGCGCCAGGTGGGCCGGCCGTGGTTGCAGGTGTCGGCGCGCTCGGTGGCCTCCATGTCGCGCAGCAGGGCGTTCATCTCGGCGACGGTCAAGCGCCGGTTGGCGCGCACCGCGCCGTGGCAGGCCATCGTCGCCAGGATGTCGTGTTCGGCGCGCTGCACGACGCGGCTGGCGCCATGTTCGGCCAGATCGGCCAGCACCGAGCGCGCCAGCTCGGCGACATCGGCGTGCGGCAATGCCGCCGGCCGGCTGCGCACCGCCAAGGTCTGGGCCGACAGCGGGCTCAGCTCCAGGCCCAGGGCGAGCAGGGTGTCGGCCTCGGCTTCGGCGGTGGCCATCTCGACGGCATTCGCCGGCAGGCTGACCGGGATCAGCAGCGGCTGTGCCGGCAGCCGGCCGCCGCCGCTGCGCGCGGCCTTCAGCCTTTCATAGACGATGCGCTCGTGCGCCGCGTGCATGTCGACGATGACCAGACCCTGCGGGTTTTCGGCCAGGATGTAGACGCCTCCGATCTGGGCCAGGGCACGGCCCAGGGGCCAGGACCCGACCTCATCGTCGTCGACGGCGGCCGGCGCGGGCTCCAGCGGCCGCAGCAGCGCCTGCCATGCGGCCTGCGGTTCGGCGGCGTGCGGCGCCGGGCGTTCGGCCAGCGCCAGGCCGCGCTGCCAGCCGGTCGACGGCAGGCTGAAGGCCGGCGCGGGCAGGCTGGTCGGCGGGTCGACGTCGGCAGCACGCGTCGGCGCCAGGGCCGACTCGACGGCGCGCTGCACCGCCTGATGCACTGCGCGTCCGTCGCGGAAGCGGACTTCGATCTTCGTCGGGTGCACGTTCACGTCCACCGTCTCGGGCGGCAGGTCCAGGTACAGCACCCAGCTCGGCTGCCGGCTGCCGTGCAGCTGGTCTTCGTAGGCGGCGCGCACCGCATGTGCCACCAGCCGGTCGCGCACATGGCGGCGATTCACGAACAGGTACTGCTGGTCGGCGCGCGAACGCGCGGCTTCGGGCCGGCCGATGCGGCCATGCAGGTGCAGCGGGCCGTATTGACCGTCGAGCGCCAGGCTGGCGGCATCGAAGTCGCGCCCCAGCACGTCGGCCAGGCGCTGCGCTGGCGTGGCCGCCCGCCACTGCACCGCCAGCCGGCCTTCGTGCCAGACCGCAAAGGCGACATCGGGCCGGGCCAGCGCGTGGCGCCGCACCGCCTCCAGCGCATGCGCGAACTCGGTGGCGTCGGTCTTCAGGAACTTGCGCCGCGCCGGCGTGGCGAAGAACAGTTCCTCCACCTCCACCGTGGTGCCACGGCCGCGCGCCGCCGGCTGCAGCTCGCCGCTGCGCGCGTCCAGGCGCTGCGCCATCGCCGCGCCTTCGGGCCGGCTGCTCAGCGTGAGCCCGGCGACGCTGGCCATCGCCGCCAGCGCCTCGCCGCGAAACCCCATCGTGGCCACGGTCTCCAGGTCGGCCAGGCTGCCGATCTTGCTCGTGGCATGGCGCAGCAGGGCCAGCGGCAGTTCGTCGGCGGGCATGCCGGCGCCGTCGTCCTCGACGACGATGCTGCGCACGCCGCCGGCCAGCAGGCGCACCGTGATCGATGTGGCACCCGCGTCCAGCGCGTTGTCGACCAGCTCGCGCACCACCGAGGCCGGGCGTTCGATGACCTCGCCGGCGGCGATCTGGCTGATCAGGGTGTCGGGCAGCGCGCGGATGTTCCGGCGCGGGTGGCCGGTGTTCATGTCGTGCGGTTGCGCGCCAGCGGCGGGTTGTTCGCGAAATAGCGCCGGATGCCGGCGGCCAGCGCATCCACGAGGCGCTCGCGGTAGCGGGGGTCGCGCAGCTTGGCTTCTTCGTCGGGGTTGGAAATGAAGGCGGTTTCGACCAGGATGCTCGGCACGTCGGGCGCCTTCAGCACGGCAAAACCGGCCTGCTCGACGCTGCGCTTGTGCAGATGCCCGACCTGCCCGATGCGGCGCAGCACTTCACGGCCGATGTCCAGGCTGTCGCGGATCTGCGCCGTGGTGCTCATGTCGAGCATCGCATGCATCACCTGCTGGTCGGCGACCTTCAGGTTGACGCCGCCGACGAGGTCGGCCGCGTTTTCCTTCTTTGCCATCCAGCGTGCCATCGTGCTGCTGGCGCCGCGCGTGGACAGGGCGAAGACGCTGGCCCCGCGCGCCTCGGGCCGGGTGAAGGCGTCGGCGTGGACCGACACGAAGAGATCGGCCTGCACGCGCCGGGCCTTGGCCACGCGGTCATGCAGCGGCACGAAGAAGTCCGCGTCGCGCGTGAGCATCGCGCGCATGCCGGGCAGGGCATTCAGCCGGTCGCGCAACTGCAGCGCGATGGCCAGCACCACGTCCTTCTCGCGCAGGCCGCTGGGGCCGATGGCGCCCGGGTCCTCGCCGCCGTGGCCCGGGTCGAGCGCCACGATGATCAGGCGCTCGACCTCGCGCCTTTCTTCGGCGGTGACGGGGCCGCGCGGGCGGGGTGTCGTCACCGGCCCGGTCGGCGCGGGCGCTGGCGCGGGCAGGGCCGGCAGACCCGGCTTGTCGACCCGCGCGATCAGCTCGCCGAGCGCGTCCTGCATCGCACGCGCCGCCTCGGCCTCGGCCGATTCCTTCTCGCGCACCAGGGCCAGCAGCGGGTCGGGCGCCACCGTCGGGTACAGGTCGAGCAGCAACCGGTGGCGGTAGGCGGCCACCGGCGGCAGCGCAAAGCGCTGCGGCAGCACCGGCTGCTTGAGGTCGAACACCAGGCGCACCACGCCGGCCTGGAACTGCCCGACACGCACCGCGGCCACATAGGGGTCGTCGGCCTGCACCTGGCCGACCAGCTCGCGCAGCGCACTGTCCAGGGTCAGGCCGTCGAGGTCCACCACGAGTCGCGGCGGGTCGGCCAGCAGCACATGGCTGGCGACCAGCGCGGCGTCGGACTCGATCGTGACCCGGGTGTAGTCCCGCGCCGGCCACATGCGCACGCCGACGATCGCCGGCCCGCCGGCGGCGCGCGCCAGCAGGGGTGGCGCCAGCAGCAGGACCAGGGTTTCGCGGCGCGTCGTCATCCGCATGGCAGCAGGGCCGCGCCGCGCGGCGTCAACGCGTCAAGCCTGACGCGGCGGCTCTCGTCGTGCAGGGTCTCGATGTGCAGGCGCAGATCCGGCAGGGGCAGCTGGCCGGCGGCGTTCTCGGGCCACTCCGACAGCTTCAGGCCGGGGGCGGCGAAGACCTCGCGGAAACCGGCATCCAGCCATTCGTGCGGGTCGCTGAAACGGTAGAAGTCGAAATGCGAGATCGCCAGATCCCCGGCCTGGTGCGGCTCGAGCACGGCATAACTCGGGCTCTTGATGCGGCCGGCCACGCCCAACGCGCGCAGCAGGTGGCGCACGAAGGTGGTCTTGCCGGCGCCGAGCGGGCCCTGCAGTTCGATGCAGGCGTCGCGCAGCGCGGGTTGCCCGGCCAGCGTGGTGGCGCTGGCGGCGCAGGCGGCCTCGTCGGGCCAATGCAGGGTGCGGGTTCCTAGAATGGGGGCATGCACGAGCGTCTGACCCTGGACATGCCGCACCTGTGGCGGCAGCTGCGGGAGTGGGCGCATCAGGCGGGATTCTCCCAGATCGGTGTCGCCGACGTCGACCTGCGTTGCGCGGAGCCCGGTTTCGAGGCCTGGCTGGCCGCCGGCTTGCACGGCCAGATGCACTACATGGCCGCGCATGGCACGAAGCGGCTGCGTCCGGCCGAGCTGGTGCCGGGCACGCTGCGCGTGATCAGCGCGCGCATGGACTACCTGCCGCGCGACACCCCGCCCGACTGGATGCAGCGCGAACGTGCCCGGCTGCGCCAGCCGGGCGAAGCGGTGATCTCGGTCTATGCGCGCGGCCGCGACTATCACAAGGTGCTGCGCCAGCGCCTGCAGGGCCTGGCCACCCGGTTGCAGGAGGCCATCGGCCCCTTCGGCCACCGGGTGTTCAGCGATTCGGCGCCGGTGCTCGAGGTCGAACTGGCGACGCGTGCCGGCCTGGGCTGGCGCGGCAAACACACCCTGACCCTGCGCCGCGACGCCGGCTCGATGTTCTTTCTCGGCGAGCTCTTCGTCGACCTGCCGCTGCCGCTGACCGAAGCGGTGAGCGCGCACTGCGGCAGCTGCACGGCCTGCCTCGACGCCTGCCCCACCGGGGCCATTACCGCGCCCGGGCGGGTCGACGCGCGGCGCTGCATCTCCTATCTGACGATCGAACACCCGGGGCCGATCCCGCTCGAATGGCGAGCGGCCCTGGGCAACCGGGTCTATGGCTGCGACGACTGCCAGCTCGTCTGCCCCTGGAACCGCTACGCGCAGCGCAGCCCGCTGCCCGACTTTGACGCCCGCCTCGGGTCCGAGGACCTGCTCACGCTGTGGGCCTGGGACGAAGCGACGTTTCTGCGCCGCACCGAAGGCAATCCGATCCGGCGCATCGGCTTCGAGCGCTGGCGGCGCAACCTGGCCGTGGCGCTGGGCAATGCCTGGCGCGAGACCGGCGACCCCGCCATCGCCGCGGCCCTGGCCGCGGCCACCGATGCCGGACTCGCCCGCGAACACATTCACTGGGCAATGGCACAGCGCAGTGCCTGCGCCTGAGTCATTGCAGGGCGCCGAGGGCGATCAGGGCCAGCGGCAGGCTCAGCATGCCGAGCAGGGTCGACACCGTGACCAGGCCGGCGACATAGGGCCCGTTGCCGCCCATGCGCACCGCCAGCACATAGGCGCTGGAGGCCGTCGGCAGAGCGCTGAAGATCACGATCACCGTCTGCTGCACCGGCGGCAGGCCGAAACCGAAGGCGCAGGCCAGGCCCACCAGGGGCAGCAGGGCGTGGCGGATCGTCAGCAGCCCGGAGGCCAGCCGCGGGCCGTCGCGCAGCGCACCCAGGCGCAGCCCGGCGCCCACCGCCATCAGACCCAGCGGCAGGGCCGCACCGCCGATGCGGTTGAGCGTCGTCGTCACCAGTTCGGGCAGGTGGATGCCCAAGAGGTTGAAGCTCAGTCCGGCCACGGTGGCCACGATCAGCGGGTTGCGAACCAGCTCGCGGCCGTAATGCTGGCCGCCGTGGCGCGCCAGCGGCCAGACCGCGGCGACATTGCACACCGGCACCGCGATCGCGATCACCAGGGCCAGCGAGGCCAGCCCGGGCGTGCCGGCCACGCGTTCCACCGCGGCCAGCGCGACATACGACTTGAAGCGGAAGGCCACCTGCGCGCCCGAGGCGTGCAGCGAGGCCGGCACGCCGGGCCAGCGGCGCAGCGCATAGGCCAGGACGATGCCGGTGCCGGTGAGGATCCAGGCACTGGTGGCCAGCGGCAGGGCCGCGGAGGGCTGCAGCGGGTGACGTGCGATGGCGCCGAACAGCAGGGCCGGAAACAGCAGGTAGTAGACCAGGCGCTCGGCGGCCTCCCAGATTGGCCGGTCCAGCGGCGTGTAGCGGCAGATCAGCCAGCCGAGCATGATGAGCACGAAGTCCGGCAGCAGCAGCAGGGCGTGCGAACTCATGCGGGCGTCGGTGCGGCCGGGGTCATCGCACGAGTGTGCCAGCGCGTTGTCGCGTGCATGCGTCAAACTCGCGCCATGTACGACGCCCCCCCTGCTGCAGATCTCCGGCGCCGGCGCCATCTGCTCACCCTGGCCCTGGCCAGCGCCTGGCCGGCGGCGCGTGCGCAGGTCACGGTCGAGGGCTACACCTACGCCGCCACGGTCGAGCTGGGCGGCCACACCCTGCAACTGAACGGCGTCGGCCTGCGCGCGGTGGCCTGGTTCAAGGGCTACGCCGCCGGCCTGTACCTGGGCCCGCGGGCCAGCAGCACCGAGGCCGTGCTTGCCGACGCCGGCCCGAAGCGGCTGCGCATGCGCATGTTCGTCGACGTGCCCACCGTTGAATTCGTGAAAGCCTTCTACAAGGGCATCGCACGCAATACGCCGCCGGCCCAGCAGCCGGCGCTGGCCGCACGCATGCAGCGCTTCGACCTGCTGGTGAATTCGCTGGGCGAGGTGAAGAAGAACGACATCGTCGACCTCGACTACCTGCCCGGCGAGGGCCTGCGCTTCGTCTACAACGGCCGCAGCGTCGGCGAGCCGCTGGCCGGAGCGGACTTCTATGATGCGCTGCTGCGCATCTTCATCGGCGGCCGGCCGGTCGACAAGGAAATGAAGATCGGCCTGCTTGGCGGGCCGGTCGGTTGAGATGCCGGTGATGTTTGCGCGCCAGCGCAAGGCCATGCCGGGTCGCGGACAAAAGTGCTGTGGGCGTGAAGCCAGCCACCCCATCTTCTGATCCGAACGTGGGCGACGCGGCGCTGATCCAGCGTTTCATCGACGCGCTCTGGCTCGAGGACGGCCTGGCCGCGCTGACGCTGGCGGCCTACCGCCGCGACCTGCTGGCGCTGGCGCAGTGGCTGGCCGCGCAGGGCCGCAAGCTGGTGGGCGCCGGCGAAACCGAGCTGCGCGGCTACGCGGTGGCGCGCCACGCCGACACCCGGGCCAGCACCGCAAACCGGCGGCTCGCGGTGTTCCGGCGCTTCTACCGCTGGGCGCTGCGCGAGCGCTTGCTGAGCGTCGACCC
Source organism: uncultured Rubrivivax sp. (assembly GCA_964637205.1). Taxonomy (GTDB): domain Bacteria; phylum Pseudomonadota; class Gammaproteobacteria; order Burkholderiales; family Burkholderiaceae_C; genus Rubrivivax. The sequence goes on along the minus strand of CAZWUR010000039.1, from coordinate 13,458 downwards.
GACCCTGCGCCTGCTGCCGGCGCGCCAGCCGCAGCGCGTGCCCGGAACCTTGTCCGAGGCGCAGGTGGAGGCCCTGCTTGCGGCGCCCGACACCTCGACGCCGCGCGGCCTGCGCGACCGCGCCATGCTCGAGCTGATGTACGCCAGCGGCCTGCGCGTGAGCGAACTCGTCGGCCTGCGCAGCGTGCAGCTCGGCCTGGCCGAAGGTGTGGTGCGCATCACCGGCAAGGGCAGCAAGGAGCGCCTGGTGCCCTTCGGCGCCGAGGCCGCGGACTGGCTGCAGCGCTACCTGGGCCAGGCGCGCGCCGGGATCCTCAAGGGCCGGGCCTCGCAGGCCTGCTTCGTCACCGGCCGCGGCGCCGCGATGACGCGCCAGATGGCCTGGAAGCTGGTCAAGGCCCACGCCCTGCGCGCCGGCATCCAGGTGCCGCTGTCGCCGCACACCCTGCGCCACGCCTTCGCCACCCATCTGCTGAACCATGGCGCCGACCTGCGCGCGGTGCAGATGCTGCTCGGCCACGCCGACATCTCGACCACCACCATCTACACCCACGTCGCACGCGAACGCCTGCGCGCCTTGCACGCGGCGCACCACCCGCGCGGCTGAGACGAAAAAAAGCCGGCTCGCAGGCCGGCTTCGGGTTCTGATCCGGCGTGGATCAGAAGTTGTGGCGCAGGCCCAGGGCCAGGCTGTTGCGGTCCCCGCCGTACAGGCCGGCGGCACCGTCACCCACCTTGGTGTAGTAGGTGTAGACCTTGGTGCGCTTGCTCAGGTTGTAGTTGGCCCCGAGCGTGTACTGGTTGGCCGATGAATCGGCTTCGTCGTAGCCGCCGGCATGGCCGTAGTTCAGATGCAGTTCGGTCGCACCCATGGTGTACATGCCCGACAGGCGCAGCGTGGAGCGGCTGCCGGTGCCGTAGACGTTCTTGTCGCGCTGCACATAGCCGCCGACGGTGAACGCACCCAGCTCGACCAGCGCACGCACGGCAAACTGGTTCAGGTCGCCCGTCTTCTGCAAGCCCGCGCCCAGTTGCAGCGTCCCGGCGGCGTAGTTGGCAGCCAGTTCGTAGGTGCGATCGGTTTCGCCGGGCAGGTCGCGTGTATTCACGGCCGCGTGGAGCACCAGGCCGCCCAGATTCGGCGACATGTAGCCGATCTTGTCCGACTGGCCGAAGTAGCGCGTATCGGCATAGAACGCATCGGCGGAGGTGCCGGTGTCGTGGTTGTGCATCGACACGTAGTCCGCGGTGGCGTAATAGGCTTCGCTGGTGAAGTTGCCCAGACGCAAGGCACCGAAGCCGCCACCGAGGTTCACTTCCGACTGCCGGCCCCAGAAGGTCGAGCTTGCCGAGCCGGTGTCTGCGGCAAAACCATGCTCGAGCGCAAACCCTGCCTTCAGGCCGCCGCCCAGGTCTTCCGTGCCGCGGATGCCGATGCGCGACGAGTTGTTCAGCATCTCGGTTTGGGTGATGCCGCCGGCCTTCTGGCGCTCCACGGTCAGGTTCAGGCGGCCGTAGATCTCGGTGCTGCCTTGCGCGAAGGTGCTGCCGGCGGTCAGGGTGGCCAGGGCGGCCAAGGCAATCTTGGTCTTCATCGGTGGTCTTTCGAAGTGGGACAGAAGGGGTGCGGCTCGTTTCGGCCGCGTGCCACGAGTCTAGGCGCGGGCCCTGGGGACAACCCTGAGCGGTGCGAAAAAGAGGCTTCGAGAGGCCGGCAATGGTGCGCCGGCACAACAGTGCGGGGCGCGCGCAGAATGCGCGCCCATGGAACATGGCTTCGTTTCCGCGCTGGTGCTGCTGCTGCTGGTGCTGGACCCCTTCGGCAGCCTGCCGATCTTCATCTCGGTGCTGCGTGGCGTCGAGCCGGCGCGCCGCCGGGTGGTGGCCCTGCGCGAGGTCAGCATCGCTTTCGGGGTGCTGGCCCTGTTCATGCTGGGCGGCCAGGCCTTCCTGCACCTGATGCGGCTGTCGGAGCGATCGCTGGAAGTGGCCGGCGGCGTGATCCTGCTGATCATTGCCGTGCGCATGGTCTTTGCCAGCGGTGGCGAGGTCTACGCGGCCGGCAACGAAGGGCGCGAACCCTTCATCTTCCCGCTCGCGGTGCCCCTGCTCGCCGGGCCCTCGGCGATGGCCACGGTGCTGCTGCTGGCCTCGCGCCAGCCCGGGCAGCTCTGGACCTGGATGGGCGCGCTGACGGTGGCGATGGCGGTCTCGGGGGTGGTGCTGCTGGCGGCCGACCGCCTGCGCAAACTGCTCGGCGCGTCGATGGTGGCGGCGATCGAGAAGCTGATGGGCCTGGTGCTGACGGCGATCGCCGTCGAGATGATCCTGGCCGGGCTGAAGCGCTACTTCTTCGAGGCCTGATCCGCGCCCCGCGCTTGTCGCGGTCAGCGCCCCCGCAGATGCGCCGGCGCCTCCAGCCGCTTGGCGAGCAGCGACAGGGTCAGGGTCAGCACCAGGTACAGCGCCGAGATCGCCAGGTAGGGCTCCCAGTAGCGCGAATAGGCGCCGGCCACGGTGCGCGCCGCCAGTGCCAGTTCGGCCAGGCCGATCGCCGAGACCAGGGAGCTGTCCTTGATCAGGGTGACACCTTCGTTGACCAGGGCCGGGACCATGCGCCGGAAAGCCTGCGGCAGGACCACCCAGCGCATCGCCTGCACATGCGTCAGACCCAGGCTGTAGGCCGCCTGCTGCTGGCCGCGGTGGATGCTCTGGATGCCGGCGCGGAAGATCTCGCTGATGTAGGCGCCGGCGTTCAGGCTCAGGGCCAGGCAGCCGGAGAAGAAGGCGCCATGTTCCTGGCGGAATTCGCGCGCCGCGTCGCCGGCCAGCAGCAGGCCATGGTCGGGGTGGATCAGCACCGGCATCAGCGCGAAGTGCACGAGCAGGATCTGCACGAACAGCGGCGTGCCGCGGAAGAAGCCCACATAGGCGGCCGTGACCCAGCGTGCGACGCGCAAACCGAAGGCCGGTGCCGGCGACTTGGGCTGCGGCGCGTCGGCCGAGCTGCTGACCAGGCCGAAGCCCACGCCGAGCAGCAGGCCGGCGCCGACGGCGACGATGGTCAGCTTGACCGTCATCCACAGCCCGGCGGCGAACAGCGGACCGTAGCCGGCGAGGATCTCCCAGCGCAGGTCCATCGCCGGCGCCCGCGGCCTACTTCGGCGCCTTGGCGCCGAAATACCTGGCGTAGATCGTGTCGTAGCTGCCGTCGGCGCGGATCGCCTTCAGGCCTTCGTTGATCTTGGCCAGCAGCTCGGCATTGCCCTTCTTGACCACGATGCCGTACTGCTCGGGCACGAAGCTCGCGTCGGCCACGGTCTTGAAGCCGCCGGCCGGATTGTTGGCCACGTAGTGGCTGACGACGCCGTTGTCGGCGACCACCGCGTCCAGGCCGCCGGCCTCCAGTTCCTTCAGCGCCAGCGGCGTGGACTCGAAGCGCCTGACATTGCTGCTCGTCTTGCCCAGCAGGTTGCTCACGACTTCGTCGCCGGTGGTGCCGGTCTGCACGCCGACCTTGAGCGTCTTCAGATCGGCGAAGGTGGCGACCTTGCTGTCGGCCTTGACGGCGATGAGCTGCGCGGCGTCGAAGTACGGGTCGCTGAAATCCATGGTCTGGCGGCGCTCGTCGGTGATCGTCACCGCCGACACCAGCAGGTCGCGGCCGCCCTGCTGCAGCTCGTTGAAGATGCCTTCCCAGGGGGTGTTGACGAACTTCAGCTCGATGCCGGCCTTGGCGGCGACGGCGCTGAGCACGTCGATGTCGAAGCCGACGATCTGGCCCTGTTCGTTCTGGCTCTCGAAAGGTGCGTAGGCGGCGTCGGTGCCGACCACGTAGACCTTGGCCGGCGCGGGCGCAGGCGCGGCGGCCGGTGCGGGCGGCTCGGCCTGTTTGCCGCAGGCGGCGATCAGCAGGCCGGCGGCGAGCACGGCAGCGGTGTTCAGGAAGCGACGCTTGTGCATGGGGTGTCCGGTGGTGGATCTGTGGGGCGGGAGTTTACGGCGGCGGCGGCGGCGCCAGCAGCGCAAGTTCGCCGTCCTCGAAGCCGGCGGCGCGGCGCGCGGCCAGGTTGAACGGCGGCTTCAGGCGCGGCGCGCCATGGCGTTCGGCGAGCAAGGCATAGTGCGCCAGCGGGTCCAGGCCTTCGCGCGCGCAGCACCAGCGGTACCAGCGGTTGCCGACGGCCACATGCCCGATCTCGTCGCGCAGGATCAGGTCCAGGATCTCGACCGCGCGCGCATCGCCGGCCTGGGCCAGGCGCTTTTGCATCGGCGGCGTCGCGTCCAGGCCGCGCGCCTCCAGCGTGCGCGGCACCAGGGCCATGCGCGCCGTCAGGTCGGCCGCCGTTTTCTGCGCCATCGACCAAAGCCCGTCATGCGCGTCGAAGTCGCCATAGGCATGACCGAGCGTCGCCAGGTGCTCGGTGAGCAGCGTGAAGTGCAGGGCTTCTTCAGACGCCACGCGCAGCCAGTCGCGGTAGTAGGCCTCGGGCAGGCCGGGGAAGCGCCACACGGCGTCGAGCGCGAGATTGATCGCGTTGAATTCGATGTGCGCCACCGCGTGCAGCAGGGCGGCGCGGCCTTCGGTCGTGAACGGCGAGCGGCGCGGCACCGCGGCCGGCGCGACCAGCCGCGGCCGTGGCGGGCGGCCCGGCAGCGGGCTCGCCGGCGACAAGGCTGCCGCGCCGTCGACCGCACCGCCGGCAGCGACGCCGGCACGCACGGCCCGGGCCTTGTCGCGCGGGTCGTCGATGGCCAGCCAGTGCAGCGCCGCGTGGCGCAGCTCCGGCGCGTTGCCGGCCATCGGCCCCGGCGGGGCGCTCATGCGAAATTAGAATCGACCACTGTGGCGCATTGTGCAATGCGCGTGGAGACCGGCATGGCCATCTATTCACTCGGCGAGCACCAGCCCCGCCTCGGCGCGGGGGTCTGGGTTGCGGACAACGCCAGCCTGATCGGCCAGGTCGAGCTCGGCGCGCTCAGCAGCGTGTGGTACGGGGCCGTCCTGCGCGGCGACAACGACCGCATCACCCTGGGTGCGCGCAGCAATGTGCAGGACGGCAGCGTGCTGCACACCGACGACGGCTTCTGGCTCAAGGTGGGCGACGACGTGACCATCGGGCACCAGGCGATGCTGCACGGCTGCAGCGTCGGTGCCGGCAGCCTGATCGGCATCCAGAGCGTGATCCTCAACGGCGCGCGCATCGGCCGCAACTGCCTGGTCGGTGCCAAGTCGCTGATCACCGAAGGCAAGGAATTCCCCGACGGGGTGCTGATCATGGGCAGCCCGGCCAAGGTGGTGCGCGCGCTGGAGCCGGCGCAGATCGAACGCCTGCACTGGAGCGCGCAGCACTATGTGCAGCAGGCAGCGCGCCACCGCACGGCGCAGAGGGTCAAGTGACGGCGCCGATGTCGGAGCTGCACAAGTTCCTCTTCGAGGGCCTGCCGGTGCGCGGCCTGCTCGTGCGCCTGACCGACGGCTGGCAGGAACTGCAGCGCCGGCGCGCTGCGCGCGAGGTCTGGGCGCCGGAGCTGGCCTCCCTGGTCGGCCAGATGTGCGCCGCCGGCGTGCTGATGCAGTCCAACATCAAGTTCGACGGCGCCCTGGTGCTGCAACTGCAGGGCGACGGCCCGGTGCCGCTGGCGGTGGCCGAGGTGCAGCCCGATCTGCGTTTCCGCGCCACCGCCACGGTGGGTGGCGAAGTGCCCGTCGGCGCCGGCCTGGCCGCGATGGTCAATGTGCACGGCCGCGGCCGCTGCGCGATCACGCTCGACCCGCAGACGCGCCAGCCCGGCCAGCAGCCCTACCAGGGCGTGGTGGCGCTGCACGGTGACGCCGGCGAGCCCTTGCAGGCCCTGTCCGAGGTGCTCGAGCATTACATGCTGCAGAGCGAACAGCTCGACACGCGGCTGGTCCTGGCGGCGAACGAGCGCATCGCCGCCGGGCTGCTGATCCAGCGCCTGCCGGTCGAAGGTGCCGGCAACCTCGCGGCGCGCAACGAGGACCGGATCGGCCTGGACGAGAGCTTCAATCGCATCGCCCATCTGGCCTCGACGCTGACGGCCGAAGAACTGCTGAGCCTGGACGCGGCGCAGATCCTGCACCGCCTGTTCTGGGAAGAAGACCTGCGCTGCTACGCGCCGCTGGCGCCGGCCTTTGCCTGCCGCTGCACGCGCGAACGGGTGCGCGGCATGCTGCTCGGCCTGGGCCGCGCCGAGAGCGAATCGTTGATCGCCGAACGTGGCGAGGTCGAGGTCGGCTGCGAGTTCTGCGGCCTGCAGTACCGTTTCGACGCGGTTGATGTCGGCGAACTCTTCACGCCGCCGGCCTCGCAGCCGCCGGGGTCGTCGGCGCTGAACTGATCAGCGCATCATCAGCCGCCGGCTGGCGTGGCTGAGCGCGTCCACCAGGGCCACCAGCAGCAGCATCGCGCCGACGATGGTGCAGGTCTTGCCCATGTGGAACAGGCCCATGTGGAAGGCCAGCAGCTGGCCCAGGCCGCCGGCGCCGACGACGCCCAGCACGGCAGCGGCGCGGATGTTGTTCTCCCAGCGGTACAGGATGTAGCTGAGCAGTTGCGGCAGCACCTGGGGCAGGGTGGCGTAGAGAAAGACCCGGCCCACCGGCACGCCGCTGGCGCGCAGCGCGTCGCCGGGGCCTGGTGGCGTGTTCTCGATTGCTTCGGCGAACAGCCGGCCGAGCACGCCGGTGGTGTGCAGCGCCAGGGCCAGGGTGCCGGCAAAGGGCCCGAGGCCGGCGCTGATCAGCAGCAGCGCGGCCCAGACCAGCTCGGGGATCGAGCGCAGCGCGTTGAGCAGCCAGCGCGTCGGCGTGCGGCCGCGCGCCGCGTCGCCCTCGTGCAGGCGGCTGGCGGGCAGGGCCAGCAGCAGGCCGCCGGCGGCGGCGAGCAGGGTGCCGAGCGCCGACATCGCCAGCGTCTCGCCGCTGGCCAGCGCCACCTTGTGCACGAAGCCGGGTGAGAGATCGGGCGGGAAGAACTCGCCCAGGAAGCGGCCCATGCTGGCCATCGCCTCGGCCGACAGGAAAGCGGCCCACTGCAGGTCCAGGCTCCAGAAGCTGGCCAGCACCAGCAGCGCGATGCCGAGCGTGAACCAGCAGGCGCGGCAGCGCGCGTCGAACAGCCGCGGCGGCATGCGGTACGGTGGGTTGGCGGCGCTGGGCTTGTTCATCCCAGGCTGCGCCGCAGGAAGGCGCTGGTCCGGTCGGCCAGGGCCACCAGCGCGATGAACACCAGCAGCATCGTCGCCACTTCGCCGCCGGCGAACATCTTCATCGAGGTGTCCATCTGCTGGCCCAGGCCGCCGGCACCGACGAAGCCCAGCACCACCGAAGATCGGATCGCACATTCCCAGCGGTAGACGGTGTAGCTGGTCAGCTCGGCGGCGTTGTTCGGCAGCACGCCGTAGAAGAAGGCCTGCAGCCGGCCCGCGCCCTGGCGCAGCAGGGTCGCCGAAACGTGGTCGTCGCTGGATTCCAGGATCTCGCCGTAGACCTTGCCCAGCATGCCGCCGTAGGTCAGCGCGATGGCGAGCACGCCCGAGGTGGGGCCGAGGCCGACGACACGCACGAAGATCAGCGCCCAGACCAGCTCCGGCACCGAGCGCAGCAGGATCAGCCACCAGCGCACCGCCTGGCGCAGCAGGAAGGGCGCGCGCCCCATGCGGCCGCTGAGCGCCGAGATCGACAGCACGCGGGTGCCGAGCAGGGTCATCGGGATGGCGATGACCAGGGCCAGCACGATGCCGGCGGTGGCGATGGCCACGGTGCGCCAGGTCTCGCGCGCCACCAGGGCCAGGAAGTCGGCCTCATGTGCCGGTGGCACGAAGCTCGAGACGAAGCGCCAGGTCGGCTCGGCGTTGCGCGCCTCGAACAGCAGCCAGGGCTTGAACTCGGTGGCCACCAGGGCCGGCCAGAGCAGCACCAGCGCGGCCAGCATCCAGCCCAGGCGGCGGGTCCAGGCCGGGTCGCGCTGCGGCGCGGCCAGCGGTGCGGCGAGGCTGTTCATCGGCAGTGCATCACCGCGGGCAGGGCCGGCGCCGGGGCCGGTTCGGCCGTCGGCGCCGCCTGCAGCTCGTGTTCGTGCTGCGCATACAGCGCACGCAGATGTTCGCGCGTGACCCGGGCCGCCGGCAGGTCGAAGGCGAGCGCGCCGTCGCGCAGCCCGACGATGCGCGGAAAATGCGCCAGCGCCATGTCCACCTGGTGCAAGGTGGCCAGCAGGGTGGCGCCGCGCTCCTGTGCGCCCTGTACCAGGGTGGCCAGCGCCTGCGCGGCACGCGTCGGGTCCAGCGCCGACAGCGGCTCGTCGATCAGCCACAGCCTGGCCGGCGACAGCAGCGCACGCGCCAGGCCGACGCGCTGGCGTTCGCCGCCGGACAGGCGGTCGACGCGGTCGAAGAGCTTGTCGCCGAGATCAAAGCGCTCCAGCGCGGCGAAGGCGCCGGCGATGTCGTCCGGGTAGAACAGCGAGCGCAGGCTGCGTGCCAGGCCGATCGCCGGCAGCCTGGCGGCCAGCACCGCGGTGACCACGCGCTGGCGCGGCGGCAGCGGCGGCACCTGCGGGGCCAGGAACAAGCGCCCGCGCAGCGCGCGCAAGCCGCGCGCCGACAGCGACCATGGCGCCTGGCCGCCGAGCGTCAGCGCGCCGCCGCTGGGCGGCAGCGCCGCGGCGGCCACATGCAGCAGGGTCGTCTTGCCGGCGCCCGAGGGGCCGATCACGGCCGCCGCTTCGCCCGCGGCCAGGTGCAGCGCGAGCGCGCGCAGCGCCGCCGGGGCATCGGCGCGCGCCGACGGGTGACGCGCGCTGATCGCGCTCAGGTCCAGCTCCACGCTGCGCCTAGAGCAGGGCGGCGTTCTGGGCGGCGGCTTCGATGCCTTTGTAGTTCTCGGCCTTCGTCGGGATGAACCGGCTGGCGCGCTGCAGGTCCAGCACGGCGGCGCCTTCGGGTGTGGCCGGGTCAAGCGCCAGAAAGGCGGCGGTGAGCTTCTCGCGCAGCGCCACCGGCATGTCGGCGTGCACCGTCCAGTTGTAGTCGAAGTAGGGCGGCGTCGTGTAGAAGACGTGTACCTTGGCCGTGTCGACCCTCTTGTCGGCGACGAACTTCTCCCACACCGAGATGTTCAGCGCACCGGCCTGCACCTTGCCGGAGGCCACGGCAGCGATCGTCGCGTCATGCGCGCCGCTGAAGGCCACGCGCCTGAAGTCCTTGTCCGGGTCGAGTCCGGCCTCGATCAGAAAGCTGCGCGGCATCAGATGCCCCGAGGTGCTGCTCTGCGAGCCGAAGGTGACGTCCTTGCCCTTCAGGTCGGCCAGGGTCTTGATCGTCGGGTCGGTGGTGATGAAGACCGAGCGGAACCTGGCGTCTTCGGCGCGCTGCACGAGGGGGACGGTCTTGCCGCCCGAGCGCACCGACGACTGCACGAAAGTGAAGCCGCCGAACCAGGCCATGTCGATCTTGCGGTTGACCAGGGTCTCGACGGCCGCGGCGTAGTCGGTCACCGGCGTGTACTCGACCTTCATGCCGAGCTTGCCCTCGAGGTACTTGACCAGCGGCCCGGCCTTGCGCGCCAGTTCGGTCGGTGACTCGTCGGGAATCGCGGTGATGCGAAAGACCTGCTGCGCATGCGCGATCGTGCCGAAGGCGAGCAGCACGCAGGTGAGCAGTGCGCGGCGGGTGCGGGAGGGGGAAAAGCTGAGCATGGTGCGGTCTCGGTCGACGGAGGGGCCCCGACATTACAGCCGATGCGGCGATCGGATGCAGCGCGCTGCTAGAGTTCGCCCGATGCCCGTCCCGGACTTCCTGCAGCTGTTCGAACCCGATGCGGCGGCGGTGCGCGACGAAATCGCCCGCGGCCTGCGCGCCAGGCCGGCCCGCGTGGCGCCCAAGTATTTCTACGACCTGCTGGGGTCGCGGCTGTTCGACGCCATCACCGCGCTCGACGAGTACTACCCCACGCGCACCGAGGCGGCGATCTTCGCCGCGCATGCCCAGGAGATGGCCGCGGCCTGCGGCCGTGGCCGGCCCCTGGTCGACCTGGGTGCGGGCAACTGCGCCAAGGCCGCGGCCCTCTTTCCGGCGCTGGCGCCGTCGCAGTACGTGGCGGTGGACATCTCGGTGGACTTCCTGCGTGAAGCCCTGGCGGCGCTGCAGCAGCGCCATCCGGCGCTGCCGATGCTCGGCCTGGGCATGGACTTCTCCTCGGTCCTGGACCTGCCCACGACGGTGCAGGGCGGTCCGCGCACGCTGTTCTACCCGGGGTCGAGCATCGGCAACTTCACGCCCGACGAGGCCCTGGTCCTGCTGCGCCGCATGCACGCGGCCTGCGCCGGCGGGACGCTGCTGATCGGCGTCGACCTGGTCAAGGACAAGGCGCTGCTGGAGGCCGCCTACGACGATGCCCTGGGCGTCACCGCCGCCTTCAATCTGAACCTGCTGCGCCACGTCAATCATCTGCTGGGGGCTGATTTCGACCTGCGCCAGTGGCGCCATGTGGCGCTCTTCGACCGCGCCGCTTCGCGCATCGAGATGCACCTCGAAGCGCGTGTGGCGCTGAGCGTGAACTGGCCCGGGGGCGAACGGCGTTTCGCCGCCGGCGAGCGGCTGCACACCGAGAACGCCTGCAAGTACCAGCCGCAGGGCTTCGAGGCCCTGCTGCGCGACGCCGGCTTTCGCGCCACCCGCTGCTGGTGCGACGCGCGCGGCTGGTTCGCCGTGTTCGCGGCGCAGGCGTGAGCGCGACCGCGCATTTCCGCTGGGAGGGTGAGGCCCTGCTGCTCGAACTGCAGGGCCGTCCCGGCGCCCGGCGCGACGCCTTCGGCCGCGTGATGGCCGGCCGGCTGCAGGTGCAGATCGCGGCCGTGCCCGAGGACGGCAAGGCCACCGCGCGGCTGATCAAGTTCCTCGCCGAGGCCTTCGATGTGCCGCGTGCCGCGGTGACGCTGCGCTACGGCCTGGCCAGCCCGAAGAAGGGTGTCTGCGTGATGGCGCCGCGCCGGCTGCCGCCCGACGCCGGGATCACGCCGCGCAGCTCCTGAAGCCGGCGAACAGGTCGGTGCGCTCGGCGGGAAAGTAGTTGCGGTAGTGCGGATGTTTGATCCGTGCCGCGGTCGCGAAACTGCCGCCGCGCAGCACCGGCCGACCGTCGAACCAGGGCATCGAGTAGTCGCGGTAGGGGTGCGCGCTGAAGCCGGGCCAGGGCTCGAAGGCGCTGGCGGTCCATTCCCAGACCTCGCCCCAGGCGAAACCCGGGGCCTGTTCGGCGGCGAACTGCCATTCGGCTTCGCTCGGCAGGCGCCGGCCGGCCCAGCGGCACCAGGCCTGGGCTTCGTGCCGGCTCAGGTGCATCGCCGGCTCGTCGGGGTCGATGTCGACCCATTCGCCGAAGGCGGCGCGCTGCCAGCGGCCGTCGCCGTCGTCGGCGCGTGCCAGATGATGCGGGCGACCGTTGCTGCAGCGCTGGCGCCAGGCCCAGCCGGCTTCGCTCCACCACTGCGGGTCGGCGTAGCCGCCGGCTTCGACGAAGGGCAGGTAGCGGCCCCAGCTCAGCGCCGCGCGGTCGATGCTGAAGGGCGCCAGATCGACCGGCAGGCTGCCGCCTTCATTGTCGAAATGAAAACCCGGCCCGCTGTGGCCGAGGGTGAGCCGGCCGCCGTCGAGTTCCACGTCGCCGTCCGGGCCGGGCGCCGGACCGCGGCGCGGCAGCGCACCGGCGATCGGCAGGGCCAGCTGCTGCGCCATGTAGACCGCGGCCTCGGCGTGCATGTCCTCGTGCGCCAGCGCCCAGCGAAAGAAGAACAGCGCGTCGTCGTCGTCGCGCGTGCCTGCCAGCAGGGCCAGCGTGCGCTCACGGACCTGGGCCGCGTAGCGCAGCGTGCGCGCCGCGTCGGGCAGGTCGAGGTGCCAGCGCGAGGCATGCGCCACGCGGCTGGAGTTGTACAGGGCATCGGCGCGCGGCAGCAGCGCGGCGCCGAGCCCGGCCTCGGGGTCGGCCGCCGCGCCGCGCAGGCGCTGCGGGTTGCGCGCCAGCCAGCGTTCCTCGAACCAGGCCAGATGGCCGAGCTCCCAGCGCGGCGGGTTCAGCTCGGGCGCGTAGGGCAGCGTCATGTCGGCCGGCAGCACCGAGCGCAAGGCGTCGAACAGGCGCAGCGTGTTCGCACGGGCATCGGCCAATGCGCCCTGCAGCCAGACGGCACCCGCCTGGCGCAGTGCCAGGGCCGGTGCGCGCACCGGCGCGAAAGATTCGGACAAGGTAGGCTCCGCTGACGATGAAGACCCTGTGCCTCGTGACACCCGCATTGGCCGATGCCAACAATGGCAACTGGCAGACCGCGCGGCGCTGGGCACGCATGCTGGCCGACGATTATGCGGTCCGCCTGTGTGCCGCCTGGGACGGCCGCCCGGCCGACGCGATGCTGGCCCTGCATGCGCGGCGTTCGGCGGCGTCGATCCAGGCTTTCGCGGCGGCCCAGGGCGGGCGGCCCCTGGTGCTGGCGCTGACCGGCACCGACCTGTACCGCGACATCCGCGCCGAAGGCCCGGACGGCGACGCCGCGCGGCGCTCGCTGGACCTGGCCTGGCGCCTGATCGTGCTCCACGAACGTGCCGTGCTCGACCTGCCGGCGGTGCATCGCGCCAAGGCCGTGGTCAGCTTCCAGTCCACCGCCGCGCTGCCGCCGCTGCCCAAGACCGGCCGCCACCTGCGCGCCCTGATGGTGGGCCATCTGCGCGATGAAAAATGGCCGCAGACCCTGTGGGCCGCGGCGGCATTGCTGCAGGGCCGGCGCGACATCCTGATCGACCACATCGGCGCCGCGCTCGACCCGGCCCTGGGGGCTGCCGCCGAGGCCTGCGCCGCAAGCTGCCCGCAGTACCGCTGGCTGGGTGGCCGCTCGCATGGCGAGACCCTCGGGCGCATCCGCCAGGCGCATGTGCTGGTGCACGCCAGCCGCATGGAGGGCGGCGCCCATGTCGTGATGGAGGCGGTGCGCCGCGGCACGCCGGTGCTGGCTTCGCGCATTGCCGGCAACATCGGCATGCTCGGCGAGGACTACCGCGGCAGCTTTGCCCCTGGCGATGCACGGGCGCTGGCGACCCTGCTCGAGCGCGCCCGCGACGAGCCGGCTATGCTGCCCGACCTGACGGCGCAGTGCGCAGCCCGCGCACCGCTGTTCGACCCCGCCCGCGAACGCGCGACCCTGCGCGCCGTGCTGCAGCATGCACAGGAGCCCCATTAATGACCCCGAACGAACCCCGGCTGACCTCGCTATCGCATGGCGGCGGCTGCGGCTGCAAGATTGCCCCCGGCGTGCTCAGCGAGATCCTCAAGGGCACCACCAGCATGCCGATCCCGCCGCAGTTGCTGGTGGGCATCGAGACCGCCGACGACGCCGCCGTCTACCAGCTCAACGACGAGCAGGCGCTGATCGCGACCACCGA
>CAZWUR010000038.1:24218-46143 GCA_964637205.1 uncultured Rubrivivax sp. | reverse complement strand
CCCGTCGCTCGTCTTCCATGGTCTTGTCATAACCAGCGTCTTCTCATAATGGCCGTTATGGCAGGACTTGCATAACGGCCATAGGCAGGCATTCCTGACAGTCCGGTTCAGGCCCTCTCGTTTCAGTGGTGTGAGGCACGAACTGGGGTGGGGTCGAGACCACGCCTGAGCCGGGGAAAGGGCAGTTCCCTCCTTACGCGAATTCAACCCTGCGCGTGATGCGCTGCTTAGGTTCATGGGCTTGGGCTGGCGATGAACTGATCGACCGGCACCGCGTGCAACGCCCAGATCTGCTCGGGCGTGGCCGCCATCGCCATGCAACTGAGCGCGGGAGCGCTGGCCAACGCTTCATCACGCCCCACGAAGCTCCCGTTCGACGGGATGTGTCGCCGCTCGCCGCGAAGTGCCGGTGCAATAACCGCTTGTCATCAGTTCAAATTGACCCTGCCGACTCGCTGCTGCCCGTCGAGCCGGCTGCACCAACGACTGCAAGGCAGCGTCATGCAAATATGCGCATGACAGAGTGATGCCGACGTGTTCGTTCATGCGGTGGCGATCCCGGTGCTGGCAACGGTCACCGTGATCGTGCTGGGCTCGATGGCGTTCTGAAAGAGGCGGCAGGTGTGCAAGACCTTGCTGCAGCTGGACCAGGTCGGTCGGCCTTCGGGCTGGCGCGATGGTTGACGGTCTGACTGCCGGAGCCTGACGCGTCAACCCGCCTTCAGGGTCGCAGCTTCGTCGCCTTTGGCCCTCACATGTTTTTCAAACAGGCCCACGATCCAGCTGCGACAGCGCTTGGTTCACGGCAAAGATCTTGCCATTCACATGGGGGATTCCAAAGCCTTTGAGGCGCTCGGTGTGCATGGCCAGATAGGCTTCGGCACTGGTCATGTCCTTGAACAGGTAGATGCCGCCGGCTTCGCCAGTGGCCTCGTTTTCGGTCCAGATCTTCCAGAGCAGCCCGGGCTCCTCGGCAATCGAGCGGGCCAGGCCGTCCATGGCTTCGGTCATGGCCTGTCCCCAAGGGCCCGTGTAGGGGAAATCCACCTGAAGCAAGTAGCTCATGCGTCCATTCCTCTTCTGTTCAAAGAACAAGGCGTTTGCGGCAGTGGTACGACTCACGCGGGGATTTTTTGCCGCAGTCGAGAGAGCACCTGCTCTGCCGTGACAAACCCTTGGGCCAGCGGCGCTGTTTCACCATCGTGCTCCAGCAGCAGCGTCGGAAAGGAGCGCACGCCCCACTGCCGACAGCGAACGAATTCCTGTTGAACCGCCTGCTGGGCTTCTGGCGAATCGAACACGGCCCGGAATTCCTCAAAATCCAGTGCCAGGCTGGCGCAGATGCTGGCGTAGAAATCCACCACTTTGGGATCTTGCCCCTCCACATAAAACTTGCGCTGGACCGCCGAGAAGAAGGTCAACGCGGTCGAGGTCGGCAGGGGGCTCCGGGCCTGGAGCAGTTTGAAGGTCGCCACGGCGCGGCAGGCGGGCTCGGTGTCGTAGTCAAAATGCGGGGCCTCCAGCAAGCTGTAGCCGAAGGGCTGGCCGGTCGCCTGGGCGATGTGGCGCCATTCGTTGCGCAGAAAGTCCTTGAAGGTCGCGTTCCAAGGATCGCCGCCGCCCGCCCGCAGGCCGCCCATGGTGATCGAAAACCCAATACCCTCCGCTGCGCAGAATGCCTCTACAGCGCCGACGGTGGGCGAGATGCCCCAGCACCAGGAGCACATCGGATCACCGATGTAGCGGACTGCCCAGCCGGGGCGCGCAGCAGACGCGGCGGTATCGGCGGGCTGGTCCAGCTCGGGCAGCTGGCACACGCCTGTGACGGGGTCGCACTTCATCATTGTCGGGCACTCCTTGGGCGGGTTGTTCGGGCAGCTGCGATGCCATGGACGTGGCGTAGAGGGTCCACCTGACCAGAGCCTACGCGTCTTTGGTGAATTCAAGAAGGGACCGTCAAATGACGGACTTTGCAGGGTTCCCCTCCGCGTTTCCCGTCAATTTCCCGTCAAAAGTGACGGGATTTCGTGGTCGGCCGTGAGCCGAGCTGAAAAGCAAAAACCCCTGATTTCTTCAACAAAATCAGGGGCTTACGGGGCGTCAAGAGACGCGGTGGGACGGCTTCACATGTGGTCGATCATCACCTGCCCGAAGCCTGAGCAGGACACCTGCGTGGCGCCGTCCATCAGGCGCGCGAAATCGTAGGTGACCTTCTTGCTGGCGATCGAGCGCTCCATGCTGGCGATGATGACGTCGGCGGCTTCGGTCCAGCCCATGTGGCGCAGCATCATCTCGGCGCTCAGGATCTCGGAACCGGGGTTCACATAGTCCTTGCCGGCGTACTTCGGCGCGGTGCCGTGGGTGGCCTCGAACATCGCGACGCTGTCGCTCAGGTTCGCACCCGGGGCGATGCCGATGCCGCCGACCTGCGCGGCCAGCGCGTCGGAGATGTAGTCGCCGTTCAGGTTCAGCGTGGCGATCACCGAGTATTCGGCCGGGCGCAGCAGGATCTGCTGCAGGAAGGCGTCGGCGATGCTGTCCTTGATGACGATGTCCTTGCCCGATTTCGGGCTCTTGAACTTGCACCAGGGGCCGCCGTCGATCTCGACCGCGCCGAATTCCTTCTTCGCCAGCGCGTAACCCCAGTCACGGAAGCCGCCTTCCGTGTACTTCATGATGTTGCCCTTGTGCACCAGGGTGACGCTGGACTTGTCGTTGTCGATCGCATACTGGATCGCCTTGCGCACCAGGCGCTCGGTGCCTTCGATCGACACCGGCTTGACGCCGATGCCGCTGGTCTCGGGGAAACGGATCTTCTTGACGCCCATCTCCTCGATCAGGAACTTGATGAGCTTCTTCGCCTTGTCGGTCTGGGCTTCGAATTCGATGCCGGCGTAGATGTCTTCGCTGTTCTCGCGGAAGATGACCATATTCGTCTTCTCCGGCTGCTTCACCGGGCTGGGCACGCCCTTGAAGTACTGAATCGGACGCAGGCAGACGTAGAGGTCGAGTTCCTGGCGCAGCGCCACGTTCAGGCTGCGGATGCCACCCCCCACCGGCGTGGTCAGCGGGCCCTTGATGCTGACGACGTAGTCGCGCACGGCGTGCAGCGTTTCTTCGGGCAGCCAGACATCGGGGCCGTAGATGCGCGTGCTCTTCTCGCCGGCGTAGACCTCCATCCAGTGGATCTTGCGCTTGCCGGCGTAGGCCTTGGCCACCGCGGCGTCGACCACCTTCAGCATCACCGGTGTGATGTCCAGGCCGGTGCCGTCGCCCTCGATGTAGGGAATGATCGGCTCGTCGGGGACGTTGAGCGAATAGTCCGCGTTGACGGTGATCTTCTGCCCGGCCTCGGGCACCTTGATGTGCTGGTACATGGACTGATGTTCTCCACTGGGCGAGGGATTCCCGCCGGACGGCCGTGATTCTAAGGCGCCGGCCCTGTCAGGCCCCTGACGCAGCGCAGCGCCTCAGCCGAAGCACCAGGCCACAAAATCGGCCCAGATGCCGTGGCTGAGGGCAAATCCCGCCGCCGCGGCGATCATCGCGCCGGACAGGCGCACCGCCCAGCTCGCCGCACGCGCGGCCACCGCACCGCCGCCGAACCACGACCACAGCGCCGGCCCGGCCATCAGCCCGGCGGCCGTGACGAGGGCAAAGCCCGTCATCACCAGGGCACCGCCGGCCGGCCCGTTGGCCAGAGCGGCCAGTACCAGGGCCGACTGCAGCAGCCCGCAGGGCCAGGCCGCCCAGACCAGTCCGGCGGCACCGGCCTTAACCGGCCCGCGCAGACGCTGCCAGCCGGCGGCCGGCCCGGCGGCGCGTGCGCTGCCCCGGCCCAGCGATTCCAGCCAGACCGGCTGGCGCCCCTGCCAGAGCATCCACAGGCCGAGCACGAAGGCCGAGGCATGCAGCAGGGTCCACAGCGGGCGCAGCACCGGGCTCCACTGCGCGAGTGCCGCCAGCGCACCGACGCTGCCGGCCACCACCGCGCCGGCGAGCGTGTACGACAGCACCCGCGCCGCATGAAAGGTCCAGGCCACGGGCCCGCTGTTGCCGCGGCCGGTGAGCGCCGCACAGGGCGCGGCACACATCGCGGCGCAGTGCGGCACACCGGCCAGCCCCAGGGCCAGCGCGCTCAGCAGCAGCGCAAATTCCATGCCCGGATGATCGCAGACGATCGGGCGGTGGTCCTCAGACGATGCGCGAGAAGCGCTCCCGGGTCTGGTCGGCGCGCAGATGGCGGTCGAAGGTCATGGCCACGCCGCGCACGAAGAACCAGCCACTGGCGGTGACCTGGATCGCCTCGGCGTCGATCTCGACGAAACCGGCCTCGACCATCGGCTGCAGGGCCGTGATCTCGCTGGCGAAGTAGGTCTCGAAGCGCACCAGATGCGCCAGCGAAATCGATTCGAACTCGACCCGGCCCTGACACATCAGCGCCATGATGACGGCGCGGCGGACCAGGTCGTCACGCGACAGGGCCAGCCCGCGCACGGTCGCGAACTGGCCCTGGCGCAGGGCGTCGTAGTACTCGGGCAGGGACTTGGCGTTCTGGCTGTAGGTGGCGCCCATGCGGCCGATCGACGACACACCCAGGCCGAGCAGGTCGCAATCGGGCTGCGTGCTGTAGCCCTGGAAGTTGCGGTGCAGCCGGCCCTGGCGCTTGGCCGCGGCCAGCGCGTCGCCGCTGAGCGCGAAATGGTCCATGCCGATGTAGCTGTAGCCCTGCCCGGTGAAGCCCGAGATCGCCGCACCGAGCATGCGGATGCGGGCTTCGGCGCTCGGCAGTTCGGCGCTGTGGATGCGTCGCTGCGGCTTGAAGCGCGCCGGCAGATGCGCGTAGGCATAGAGCGCGATGCGGTCCGGCCGCAGTTCGGAGACCTGGGCGATGGTGCGCTCGAAGGAATCCGGCGTCTGCCTGGGCAGGCCGTAGATCAGGTCGGCGTTGATCGACTCGAAGCCGAATTCACGTGCCGCAAGCATCAGGTCGCGAACGCTTTCCAGGCTCTGCACGCGGTGCACCGCCACCTGCACCTGCGGGTCGAAGTCCTGGATGCCGAAGCTGATGCGGTTGAATCCCATCGCGGCCAGCGCCCGCATGCGATCGGTGTTCGCGGTTCTCGGATCCACCTCGATCGAGATCTCCGCGCCGGGCACGATGCGAAACGCCGCCCGCAGGCTGGCCATCAGGCGCTGCAGCTCGGTGTCGCTGAGAAAGGTCGGCGATCCGCCGCCCAGGTGCAACTGCGACACCGGCTGGCCACTGCCCAGCACGCCGGAGTGCAGCGCGATCTCGAGATCCAGCACGTCCAGGTATTCGGTGGCGCGGTCGTGATGTTTGGTGATGACCTTGTTGCAGGCGCAGTAGTAGCAGACCGACTCGCAGAACGGCACATGCACGTACAGCGACAGCGCAGGCGGGCCGCCGACGCGCGCACCCTGGGCGCGCTCTTCCAGCGCCTGCCGGTATTCGAGCGGGCCGAAGGCCTCGACAAAACGGTCAGCCGTCGGGTAGGACGTGTAACGGGGCCCGGGGACGTCGAGGCGACGCAGCGTCTCGTCGGCAATGACCATGGGCCGCTCGGCAGTTTGGGGAGCTTGCATGCCGACAATGTGCCAAAGTCCGCCCCGGCGTTCTTGATGTATCTCAAGTCTTCGGTTCAAGCAACGCCGGCTTGACGCGGCACAATGCGAGCAGTCCCTTCCTGGTTCATCCTGCATGAGTACAGCCACGCCTCCATTGCGCCTCGAGCCGTTCAAGGTTGCCTGCTCGAGCTGCAATCTGCGCGAGCTGTGCCTGCCCGTGGGCATGTCCGACGAGCAGTTGCTCAAGCTCGATTCCCTGGTGTCGACGCGCCGCGCCGTGCAGCGCGGCGACGCCCTGTTCCGCAGCGGCGAGTCCTTCCAGGCACTGTTTGCGGTGCGCACCGGCTTCTTCAAGACCTGCGTCGGCAACGAGGACGGACGCGACCAGGTCACCGGCTTCCAGATGGCCGGCGAACTGCTGGGCCTGGACGGCATCGGCACCGAGCGTCATACCTGCGACGCGGTGGCGCTGGAGGACTCGCAGGTCTGCGTGATCCCCTATCACCAGCTCGAGGAACTGTCGCGCGAGGTCTCCGACCTGCAGCGCCAGTTCCACCGCATCATGAGCCGCGAGATCGTGCGTGACCATGGCGTGATGCTGCTGCTGGGCAGCATGCGCGCCGAGGAGCGCCTGGCCGCCTTCCTGCTCAACCTGACGCAGCGCCTGCAAAGCCGCGGCTTCTCGGCCAGCGAGCTGATCCTGCGCATGACGCGTGAAGAAATCGGCAGCTACCTGGGCCTGAAGCTCGAGACCGTGAGCCGCACCTTCTCCAAGTTCCAGGACGAGCGCCTGCTGGAAGTCAAGCAACGCCAGATCCGCATCCTCGACCAGGAGGGCCTGCAGCGCCTGGTCAATGGCGCCAACACCTGAGACGCTGGCGCACGGCTTACTCAGTCGCTGTCGCTTCAGTTGACCTCGTCGGCACCGCGTTGCAGCAGGTCGGTCAGCCAGGCCGCCAGCGCAATGACGCCCCAGAACACGAAGAAGGCCAGGCTGTAGACGACCGTTGACGACCAGCCCGGCGGCGCGCCGCCGAAGGGGCGCAACTGCGTCGGGTCGACCAGGGCGAAGACCAGCATCTCCAGCACGCCGGCCATCAGGAAGGCCGGCCAGAGCACGGCCATCGCACGTTCTCGGCGGCGGCTCATGGCTTGGCCGGCGGCACCGGCACGGCCGGCGTGGCGGCATGGTTGCGGCCCTGCATCGCGGTGGGCGCGGCGCGGGTATCGAGCACCGGGTCGGCGTAGAGCACGGCGATCACGGCGGTGGCGATGCCGGCCACCACCACCGTCGCCGGCCCGCCGACCACCAGCCACATCATCGGTTCACGCCACCAGGGCCTGTGCAGGGGCGGCGTGGGCTTCGGGTCCTTGGGCAGTTGGGTCATCGCGGCACCACGAAGGTTGTCTGTTCGTCGAGGCTGGCGCCGTCATCGCCAAGTGAGGTCACGCGGATCATGATCCTGTGCGCCCCCGGCCCGGCCTGCGCCGCCGACTCGGGCGGCACCCGCACCGCCACCGGCACCCATCGGTTCTCGGCCGGCGCGAGCATGATCTCCTGGCCGCCGTCGAGCAGCACACCCGGCAGGCCACTGGCCTGCGCGCGGTAGCGCTGTGGTCGTTCGGTGGTGTTCATCATCTGCAGCGTGTAGACGTTCTCGATCCAGCCGTCGTCCACCAGGCGCGCCAGCGCCGCACGGTCGCGCACCACGTCGACCTTGAATGGCGAGCGCAGCCACAGGCTGACGCCCAGCCCCGCGGTGATGAGCACCAGGATGACGGTGTAGACCAGCACCCTCGGTCGCAGCACATGGCGCAACATCTGGCTGCGCGTCCAGTGCTGTGCCATGCCGTTGGGCGTGGCGTAGCGGATCAGGCCGCGCGGGTACTGCATCTTGTCCATCACGCCGTTGCAGACGTCGATGCAGGCGGTGCAGCCGATGCATTCGTACTGCAGACCCTTGCGGATGTCGATGCCGGTCGGGCAGACCTGCACGCAGAGTTCGCAGTCGATGCAGTGGCCGAGATGGGCCGCCTTCAGGTCGGTCTTGCGCCCGCGTGTGCCACGCGGCTCGCCGCGCTCGGCGTCGTAGCTGATGATCATCGTGTCCTTGTCGAACATCGCGCTCTGGAAACGCGCATAAGGACACATGTACTTGCAGACCTGCTCGCGCATCCAGCCGGCGTTGCCGTAGGTCGCGAAGCCGTAGAACAGCACCCAGAACCATTCCCAGGGGCCGAAGCCCAGGCTCATCGCCGAGGCCGCCAGGGTCTTGATCGGCGTGAAGTAGCCGACGAAGGTGAACCCGGTCCACAGCGCGATGGCGATCCAGACGCCATGCTTGGCCGCGGCGCGCAAGCTGCGGTCCAGCGTCCAGCGGCCGGCGTCGCGCTTCATGCGCTGCGGGCGGTCGCCTTCGAGCTTGCGCTCCACCCACATGAAGATCTCGGTGTACACCGTCTGTGGGCAGGCGTAACCGCACCACAGCCGCCCGGCCACTGCGGTGAACAGGAACAGCCCGTAGGCCGCGATGATCAGCAGGCCCGTCAGGTAGATGAAGTCCTGCGGGTAGAGCACCAGCCCGAAGATGTAGAAGCGCCGCGCGGCGAGGTCGAAGAGCACTGCCTGGCGCGCGTTCCAGTCCAGCCAGGGCAGGCCGTAGAAGACCAGCTGCGTGGCCCACACCAGGGCCCAGCGCCAACCGGCGAACCAGCCGGTCACCGCGCGGGCGTAGATCTTCTGCTGCTTCTGGTAGAGCGACACCAGTTCGGCGGCGGCATCCTCCCCGGGCGCTGCGGCGCTGGTCACGGACCGGCGCGACTCAGCGGCTGGCCAACGCGGCGCTGCCCCGCGACAGCTGCCACACATAGGCGGCCAGCACGTGGATCTGCTCCGCGGTAAGCAGATTGGCCTGCGCCGGCATCACGTTGACCTTGCCTTCGTTGATCATCGCCGTGATCGCCTGCTCGCCCCAGCCATGCAGCCAGATCTTGTCGGTCAGGTTCGGTGCGCCGATGGCCTGCAGCCCCTTGCCGTCATTGCCATGGCAGGCGGCACAGGCGACAAAGCTGGCCTTGCCGAGCTGGGCATAGACCGGGTTGTGCGCGCTGTCGGACAGGCTGAGCACATAGTGCGCGACGTTGCGCACATCCTCGCCGCTGCCCACCGCCGCGCCCATCGGCGGCATATTGCCCTCGCGTCCCTGGGTGATGGTCTCGACGATCTTGTCCAGCGTGCCGCCGTACAGCCAGTCGTCGTCGGTCAGGTTCGGGAAGCCCTTGCTGCCGCGCGCGTCGGAGCCGTGGCACTGCGCACAGTTGTTGATGAACAGGCGCTGGCCGATGCCCATCGCGGTGGCGTCCTTGGCCATGTCCTCGGCCGACATCGCGACGTACTTGGCGTAGATCGGCTCCATCGCCGCCTTGGCCCTGGTCTGCTCGGTCTCCCACTGACCGATGCTGGTCCACTTCAGCGACCCGTCGTGGCTGCCCAGGCCCGGGTAGAGCGCCAGATAGATCCCGGCAAAGGCCACCGTGATCACGAACAGCCACATCCACCAGCGTGGCAGCGGGTTGTTCAGCTCGCGCAGGTCCTCGTCCCAGACATGGCCGGTGGTGTTGTCGTTGGCCATCACGCGCCGACGCGCCGCAATCATCAGCAAGGCCAGGCAGGCGATCAGGCTGATGATGGTGGCGGCGGCGACGAAGATCGACCAGCCGCTGTTGAAGAAGTCGCTCACCGCGTGCTCTCCTCGTTGTTCGCGCCCTGCGGCGCCTGGCCGTCTTCCATGAAGGGCAGCATCGCGGCCTCGTCGAAGGCCGACTTGCGGCGGCGTGAATAGGTCCAGACCACCAGGGCCAGGAACAGCACCAGGCTGACCACGGTGACCAGACTGCGCAGATCGTTGATGTCCATGACAGGCCTTTCGACTACTTGCGGGTGATGCCCAGGTTCTGCAGGTAGGCGACCACGGCGTCGAGCTCGGTCTTGCCCGTCACCTCCTCGGCGGCCTTGCTGATCTCGTCGTCGCTGTAGGGCACGCCGATGATGCGCAGCGCCTTCATGCGCGGGGCCATGCTGGCCGGGTCGACCGCCGCCTTGTCGAGCCAGGGATAGGCCGGCATGTTGGACTCCGGCACCAGGTCACGCGGGTCGTTCAGGTGCACCCGGTGCCATTCGTCGCTGTAGCGGCCGCCGACGCGGTGCAGGTCAGGGCCGGTGCGCTTGCTGCCCCACTGGAAGGGGTGGTCATAGACGAATTCGCCGGCCGTCGAATAGGGGCCGTAGCGCAGCGTCTCGGCACGGAAGGGCCGCACCATCTGCGAGTGGCAGTTGTAGCAGCCCTCGCGGACGTAGACGTCGCGCCCGGCGAGCTGCAGCGCGGTATACGGCTTGATGCCTTCGGCCGGCTGCGTGGTGCTGCGCTGGAAGAACAGCGGCACGATCTCGACGATGCCGCCGATCGACAGCGCGACCAGGATCAGCACGATCATCAGGAAGTTGCTGGTCTCGATCTTCTCGTGACCGCTGGGTTGGGAATTGCTCGCCATGATGTTCCTCCCGACTCAGGCGTGGGCCGTGCCCATCGGCACGGACGCCACGGCGGGCTTGTTGCTCTTGACGGTCATGACCACGTTCCAGGCCATGATCAGCATCCCGCTCAGGTACAGCAGCCCGCCCAGCAGGCGGATCACGTAGAACGGGAAGGTCGCCTTCACGCTCTCGACGAAGCTGTAGACCAGGGTGCCGTCGGGGTTGACCGCACGCCACATCAGGCCCTGCATCACGCCGGCGATCCACATCGCGGCGATGTAGAGCACGATGCCGATGGTGGCGATCCAGAAGTGCAGCTCGATCGCGCGCACGCTGTACATCTCCTTGCGCCCGTAGAGCCTGGGGATCAGGTAGTACAGCGAACCCATCGAGATCAGCCCGACCCAGCCCAGCGCACCGCTGTGCACATGGCCGATGGTCCAGTCGGTGTAGTGGCTGAGCGCGTTGACGGTCTTGATCGACATCATCGGGCCCTCGAAGGTCGACATGCCGTAGAACGACAGCGAGACGATGAGGAACTTCAGGATCGGGTCGTCGCGCAGTTTGTGCCAGGCCCCGCTGAGGGTCATGATGCCGTTGATCATGCCGCCCCAGCTCGGCGCCAGCAGCACCAGCGAAAACACCATGCCCACGCTTTGCGCCCAGTCCGGCAGCGCGGTGTAGTGCAAGTGGTGCGGGCCGGCCCACATATAGGTGAAGATCAGCGCCCAGAAATGCACGATCGACAGCCGGTAGCTGTAGACCGGGCGCTCGGCCTGCTTGGGGATGTAGTAGTACATCATCCCGAGGAAGCCGGCGGTGAGGAAGAAGCCCACCGCGTTGTGGCCGTACCACCACTGCACCATCGCGTCCTGCACCCCGGCATACACCGAGTAGGAGTGCGTCAGGCTGGTCGGGATCTGGATGTTGTTGACGATGTGCAGCAGGGCCACGGCCAGGATGTAGGCGCCGAAGAACCAGTTGGCGACGTAGATGTGCCGCACCTTGCGGATGCCGATGGTGCCGAAGAAGACGATCGCATAGGACACCCAGACCACGGCGATGAGGACGTCGACCGGCCAGATCAGTTCGGCGTATTCGCGGCTCTGGGTCAGGCCCATCGGCAGCGTCACCGCGGCCAGGACGATCACCGCCTGCCAGCCCCAGAAGCTGAACTTGGCCAGACCGTTGAGGAAGAGCGGGGTCTGGTTGGTGCGCTGGACGACGTGGTAGCTGGTCGCAAACAGCGCACAGCCGCCGAAGGCAAAGATCACCGCATTCGTGTGCAGCGGCCGCAACCGGCCGTAGCTCAGCCACGGAATGCCCATGTTCAGCTCCGGCCAGGTGAGCTGCGCGGCGATGAACACGCCGACGAGCATGCCGACCACGCCCCACAACACGGCGGCGAGCGCAAACCACCGCACCACCGTATCCGTGTACACGGGGGCCGCAGCGGCGGCACCGATGTTCTTGTTCGACATGGATCCTCTCCTCAGGGGAAAACTTTACTGGCTGTAGGGGATTGTTCTTTGTGCACTTGCAGCATTGATTGATCGGCATCAACCGAGTCAGGCCCAGAATCGAGGATGCGTGCGCCTTCGGCATCCAGGTCCTCGAACTGGCCCCGGAACAGGGCCCAGCCGAAGACCCCCAGGATGGCCAGCACGAGCACGGCCGACAAGGGGATGAGCAGGTACAGGATATCCATTGTCAAGGCGCCGGATCGGCCGCGGCGCGCAGTGCGTTCAACACCACCGTCAGCGAACTCAGGGCCATGCCGAGCCCGGCGGCCCAGGGCGGCAACCAGCCGACGACCGCCAGCGGGATGCCGACGAGGTTGTAGGCCACCGCCCAGGCCAGATTCTGGCGCACGATGCGCAGGGTCTTGCCGGCCGTGGCACGCGCACGCACGACGTCGCGCCAGCGGCCCGACACCACCACCGCGTCGGCCTGGGCACGGGACACCAGGGCGCCCTGCCCCATCGCCAGCGAGACGTCGGCTCGCGCCAGCACCGGCGCGTCGTTGACGCCGTCGCCGACCATCAGCACGCGGTGCCCGGCCGCCTGGGCCGCGGCGACGGCATTCAGCTTGTCCTGCGGCGAGGCGTCGCCGACGTGGTCGCACTGGCCGAGTTCGGCGGCCAGCCGCTGCACGCGCGCGCTGCGGTCGCCGGAGAGCAGGGTGGCCGGCAGGCCGTCGGCCGCCAACGCCGCCAGCGACGCGGCCACGTCCTCGCGCAATGTCTCCGCGACCACCACCGTGGCCACCGGCCGGCCGTCGACGGCCACCAGGGCGCGGGCATCGACCGGTGCCGTGGCCACACCCAGCCAGGCGGGCGAGCCGAGCTGCCAGCGGCGCCCGCCGGCGTCCAGGCCCTCCAGGCCGAGGCCGGCATGTTCCTGCACCCGGGTCAACGGCAGCGGCGCGGCCGGGGTCGCGTTGGCAATCGCCTGGCTCAGCGGGTGCGTCGAACAGGCGGCCAGGGCGGCTGCGGCCGATGCCGCGGCCTGCAGGGTCGCCGGATCGACTGCCGCGCCGGGCAGGGGCCGCACCGAGGCCGCCCCGCCCTGCGCTTCGGTCAAGGTGCCGGTCTTGTCGACGAACAGGCGGTCGGCGCGGGCCAGCCCTTCGATCGCGTTGAGGTGCTGGATCATCACGCCGCGCCGCGCCAGGCCGCCGGCCGCCGCCACCAGCGCCGCCGGGGCCGCCAGCGACAGGGCGCAGGGGCAGGTCACGACCAGCACCGCCACCGCCACCGGCAAGGCCCGCGCCGGGTCGATCAGGCTCCACACCGCCGCGGCACCTGCCGCCAGCAGCAGCACCGCCCACAGGAACGGGCCGGCCCAGCGGTCGGCGAGCTGCACCGCGGCGGGACGCTGGGTCAGCGCGTCGCGCATCATCGCCACGATGGCCTCGCAGCGCGTGTCGGCGCCGACCCGCTGCACCTTCAGGCGCGCCGGCGCACCCAGGTTGACGCTGCCGGCCACCAGGGGGCTGCCGGCCTGTTTGTCCACCGGCGTGGATTCGCCGGTGAGCAAGGCCTCGTCAGCCTGCGTGGCACCGTCGATCAGGATGCCGTCGGCCGGGAACAGCTCGCCCAGGGGCACCTGCACCCGGTCGCCAGGCCGCAGGCGGCGGATGCTCACGCTCTCGACGCTGCCGTCGTCGAGTTCACGCCGGGCCGTCGCCGGCATCGCGGCCAGCGCCGCTTCCAGATCGCCCTGCGCCCGGTGGCGCGCGCGCAGCTCCAGATAGCGCGCACCGAGCAGGAAGGCGACGAACATGCTCACCGAATCGAACCAGACCTCGTCGCCGAAGGCGCCACCCGGCATGAAGGTGGCGCCCATGCTGGCGCCGAAAGCCACGCCGATGCCCAGGGCCACCGGCAGGTCCATGCCGATGCGCCGCAGCCGCAGGCCACGCCAGGCGGCGCGGAAGAAGGGCCCGGCCGCGAAGACCACCACCGGCAGGGTGAGCAGCCATTGGCCCCAGTTCAGGAGCTGGCGCAGATCGGGCGTGAGGTCGCCGGCGTCGGCCACATAACTCGGCGTGGCCAGCATCATCACCTGCATCGAGCAGAAGGCGGCCACGAACCAGCGCCACAGCGCCTGCCGATGTTCATGCCGGCGCAGTTCGCGCGCGGGTGCCGCCGCGTCGGGCACCGCGTTGTAGCCGGCCGCGCGGATCGCCGCGATGAAGACCGAGGGGCGGGTGCGCGCCGGGTCCCAGTGCACGCTGGCGCGCGCGCTGGCGGCACTGACACGCGCCTCCAGCACGCCGTCGACGCGCATCAGTGCCGATTCGAGGATGCCGCTGCACGCAGCGCAGGTGATGCCGCCAATCTGCAGGCCCGATTCGCAGCGCGTGCGACCCTGCGCATCCACCCGGCTGCGCGAGAACTGCGCAAACTCCAGCGGGTCGTCGAGAACCGTGGCGTCGGCGGGCAATTCGGGCGAGGCGTAGCTGGGATTCATCGGGCCGCGCACGCCTGCACGCGCGGCTGTGCGATGCTCACCACTTTACGCAGCACCTCGCCCCACGACATGATCCATGTCAAGACCATCACCGCGCTCCTGGCGAGCATCCTGTTTGCCCTGGCGCCGCACGACGGCCGGGCGCAGGACGCACCGCAGCCCCGGCTGCCGACGGTTGCACTCACCGCGGGCATGCACGTGATCCAGGCCGAACTGGCGGTCACGCCCAGGCAGCAGATGATCGGCATGATGCAGCGGCGCACGATGGGCAGCAATGAAGGCATGCTCTTCGTCTACGACGCGCCGGCCGGCCATTGTTTCTGGATGCGCAATACGCTGATCCCGCTGAGCATCGCCTTCGTCGACGACGACGGCCGCATCGTGCACCTGGCCGACATGAAGCCGCTGGACGAAACCTCGCATTGCACGCCAGTACCGGTGCGCTTCGCCCTCGAGATGAACCAGGGCTGGTTCGCCAAGCGCGGACTGAAGAAGGGCGACCGCCTGCGCGGCGCCCCCTTCGGCGGTTGACTGGGTCCGCTTACGCGAAGTTCGCTTCGGCGAATTCCCAGTTGACCAGCTTGTCGAGGAAGGTCTCGACGAACTTCGGGCGCAGGTTGCGGTAGTCGATGTAGTAGGCGTGCTCCCACACGTCCACGGTGAGCAGCGCCTTGTCGGCGGTGGTCAGCGGCGTGCCGGCGGCGCCGGTGTTGACGATGTCGACGCTGCCGTCGGGCTTCTTCACCAGCCAGGTCCAGCCGGAGCCGAAGTTGCCGACCGCCGACTTGACGAAGGCCGCCTTGAAGTCGGCCACGCTGCCCCACTTGGCATGGATCGCCGCGGCCAGCGCACCCTTGGGCTCGCCGCCGCCGCTGGGCTTCATGCAATGCCAGAAGAAGGTGTGGTTCCAGATCTGGGCCGCGTTGTTGTAGACACCGCCGCTGGACTTGCGGACGATTTCCTCCAGCGACATCGTCTCGAACTCGGTGCCCTTTTGCAGGTTGTTGAGGTTCGTGACGTAGGCGTTGTGGTGCTTGCCGTGGTGGTATTCGAGCGTCTCGCGGCTGTAGTGCGGGGCGAGTGCGTCGAGCGCATACGGCAGGGCGGGCAGGGTGTGTTCCATCAGGGTCCTCCGTGGGGGTCGATGTTTGATTCTAGGCAGAGCCCGGAGACCGCGTGTGCTTGCGGGGTGTCGGCGCTGCCGGCGGCGACAGGTTCACCGACCGCACCTGAAGTGCCGCCCGGCCGTCGGCCCACACGCCCTGCACCGCGTCGCCCGGCCTCAGCACGCCGACCTGGGTCACCGGCCGGCCGTCGTCGGCCTCGACCCAGGCATAACCGCGGGCCAGCACGGCATGCGGGTCCAGCGCATGCAGGCGTTGCGTCTGACCGGCCAGCCTTTCGTGCTGCAGGCGCAGGCTGCCGGCCACGGCATGCTGCAGGCGCTCGGCGCGCAGCGGCAAAGCACGTCTGGCCTGCTCCTGGCGCCGCACGAAACCGGCCTGCAGCGCGTGCGCCAGGGCGTCGATGCGCTGGTGCTGGCGGGCCAGGCCGCGCGCCGGGCGCGCCAGGTGCAGCGCCGCAAGGTCGAGCCGCTGCGCCTGCGTCTGCAACTGCCGCGCCACGCTGCGCTGCAGCGCCCCGGCTCGCGCCTGCAGGTCGGCGAGCAGCACGCTGCGCGCCGTGCAGGCCAGTTCGGCGGCGGCGGTCGGGGTCGGCGCGCGCAGATCGGCCGCCAGGTCGCACAGGGTGACGTCGCTTTCGTGGCCGACGCCGCAGACCAGCGGGATCGGGCTCGCCGCCACGGCGCGCACCAGGGCCTCGTCGTTGAAGGCCCAGAGGTCCTCGAGCGAACCGCCGCCACGCACCAGGAGCAGGGTGTCGACCTCGCGCCGGGCCGCCGCCGCGGCCAGCGCCCGCAGCAGCGCCGCCGGCGCATCCGCGCCCTGCACCGGCGCCGGGTAGACCAGCAGCCGGACCTGGGGTGCACGCCGCGCGAAGGCACTCAGCACGTCGCGCAGCGCCGCCGCCTGCAGTGACGTGACGATGCCGACGCAGCGCGGATGCGCCGCGATGGGCCGCTTGCGCACAGCGTCGAACAAGCCGTCGGCCTGCAGCCGATCGCGCAGGCGCAGGAACTGTTCGTACAGGCTGCCGGCGCCGGCGCGCTGCATGGATTCGACGACGAACTGCAGTTCGCCACGCGGCTCGTAGACGGCCAGCCGACCGCGCAGTTCGACGCGCTGGCCGTCGGCCGGCGCAAAGTCCAGCAGCGACGCCGAACGGCGGAACATCGCGCAGCGCAGGCTCGCGGCCGCGCCGTCGGCGTCCTTCAGCGTGAAGTAGCAGTGGCCGCTGGCCGCGCGCGTGTAGCCCGAGAGCTCGCCGCGCACCGCCACGCCGCCGAAACGCGCCGCCAGCGCGTCGCCGACGGCGAGCAGCAAGACCGCGACGTCCCAGATCAGACGGCCGGCAGGGGAGGCAGGTTCAGGCAAAGGCATGCGAGGGTGGCGATGTCCAGGCTCGTGCACACGAGCCTCGGGGGGGGTTGCGGGCATCGTCCATAATGCCCGTCGTCCTGCCAACGCCCCGGAACCCGCCCTTGTTTTCCATCATACAAGCCGCCGGCTGGCCGATCTGGCTGCTCATCGTCTGCTCCATCGTCGCGCTCGCGCTGATCCTCGAACGGCTTTACCAGCTGCGCACCTCGCGGGTCGCGCCGCCGTCCCTGCTCGACGAAGTGCTGGGCGTCACGCGCAGCAGCCTGCCGTCGGCCGAGGTCGTCAACAAGCTGGCCGAGAACTCGGTGCTCGGCAGCGTGCTCGCCGCCGGCCTGCGCAGCGTGATCGCCGAGCCGCGCATCACCGAGGACGCGCTGCGCCAGTCGATCGAGAACGCCGGCCGGCAGGCGGTGCACTTCAACGAGCGCTACCTGAACGCCCTGGGCACCATCGCCGCTGCGGCGCCGCTGCTCGGCCTGTTCGGCACCGTGGTCGGCATGATCGAGATCTTCGGCTCGCAGGCACCCGACGGCAGCTCGAACCCGCAACAGCTGGCACACGGCATCTCGGTGGCGCTGTACAACACGGCCTTCGGCCTCATCGTGGCCATTCCGTCGCTGATGTTCTACCGCTACTTCCGCGGCCTGGTCGACGCCTTCCAGCTGAACATGGAGCTCGCCGCGGCGCGCCTGCTGCCGCATCTGCTGCGCTTCACCGTGCGCGGCGGCAACGGCGCATGAACTTCCGCCGCCAGCGCCCCGAGGAACCGGAGATCAACCTGATCCCCTTCATCGACGTGCTGCTGGTGATCCTGATCTTCCTGATGTTGTCGACGACCTTCTCGCGCTTCACCCAGCTGCAGGTGAACCTGCCCAGCGCGGACGCCGAGAAGATGGTCGAGCGCCCCGGCGAGATCATCGTCGCGGTGTCCGGCGACGGCCGCTACAGCGTGCGTGGCGAACTCGTCGACGGGCGCAGCGTGGAACAGCTGACGGCCGTGCTGGCGCGTGCCGCCGGCGGCGACCGCAATGCGATGGTCATCGTCTCGGCCGACGCGCTGACGGCGCACCAGTCGGTGATCAACGTGCTCGACGCCGCCCGCCGTGCCGGCCTGACGCGGCTGACCTTCGCTGCCCAGAACGGCGGCAATCCCTGAAGCCGGCCATGCGCGCTGCGCTGGAGCGCGCGCTGACGGCCCTCTGGTACCGTCCGGGCCCGCCACCCTGGGCCCTGCGCCCGCTGTCGGTGCTCTACGCGCTGCTCGCGGGCCTGGTCGCCCTGCCCTGGCGCCTGGGCTGGCGCCGACCCTGGCGCGCGCCCTGCCCGGTGCTCGTGGTCGGCAATCTCGTGGCCGGCGGTGCCGGCAAGACACCGACCGTGATCGCACTCGTGCAGGCACTGCAGGCCGCCGGGTGGCGGCCCGGCGTCGTTTCGCGCGGCCATGGACGGCGCACACAGGGCATCCTGGTGGCCAGCGCGGCGCATGATGCCGCGCGCATCGGCGACGAACCCTGGCTGATCCGGCGCCGCACCGGCGCGCCGCTGGCCGTCGGCGCCAGGCGCGCACAGGCGGCACAGGCGTTGCTGAAGGCGCACCCTGAAGTCGATGTGCTGGTGGCAGACGACGGCCTGCAGCACCGGGCCCTGGCCCGCGACCTCGACGTCTGGGTGTTCGACGAACGTGGCGTCGGCAACGGGGCCCTGCTGCCGGCCGGGCCCTTGCGCCAGCGCCTGCCCCGACAGGCCCCGGCGCAGGCCCTGGTGCTTTACAACGCAGCGGCGCCGAGCACGCCGCTGCCCGGTGAGCTGGCTAGACGTTCACTGTCCGGCGCCCTGCCCCTGGCCGACTGGCATGCCGGCGGCGCCATGCACCGGCAGGCGCTGCAGGCGCTGCGCGGTCGGCCCCTGCTCGCCATCGCCGGCATCGCGGCACCGCAGCGCTTTTTCGCCATGCTCGCCGAAGCGGGTCTGGCCTGTACGCCGCTGCCCCTGCCCGACCACGCCGACCTGTCGACACCGCCCTGGCCGCCCGGCACGCCCGACGTGGTCTGCACCGAGAAGGACGCCGCCAAACTGGCCCCCGCCGCCGTCGGCAGCACCCGGGTGTGGGTGGTCGGACTAGACTTCCAGCTTCCGCCGGCGCTGCTCGCCAGCGTGCTGCAAGGCCTGGCTCGCCGTTAGACCGAAATGCAACCCCCACACTCGCATTCACTCGCTGCGCACCACTGAACATGGACCATCGCCTGCTGCATCTTCTCGTCTGCCCGATCTGCAAGGGCCCGCTGTCCGTGCTGCGCGATGCGCAGCAGCGGCCCGAGGCCCTGGCCTGTCCGGCGGACCATCTGGCCTTTCCGATCCGCGACGGCATCCCGGTGATGCTCGAGCAGGAGGCGCGCTCCACCGACACGCCCGAGCCCGCACCCCAACCGGTGCCTTGACGCGCTGGCACTACGCGTGCAGTTCAGCATCCTGATCCCGGCCCGGCTGGCGTCCACCCGGCTGCCGGACAAGCCGCTGGCCGACATCGCCGGCAAGCCGATGGTCGTGCGCGTGGCCGAGCGCGTGGCGTCGGCCGGCGCCCTGCGCGTCGTGGTCGCTGCCGATGACAGGCGCATCGTCGAGGCCTGCGCCGCCCACGGTGTGCAGGCCCTGCTGACGCGCAGCGACCACGCCAGCGGCAGCGACCGTCTGGCCGAGGCCTGCGCCCGGCTCGGCCTGGACGGTGATGACATCGTGGTCAACGTACAGGGCGACGAGCCGCTGATCGACCCGGCCCTGGTGCACGCCTGCGCCGCCCTGCTGGCCGCAAAGCCGGACTGCGCGCTGGCCACGGCAGCCCACGCCATCGCCGACCCGGCCGAGTTCATGAACCCGAACGTGGTCAAGCTGGTCCTCGACGCGGCCGGGCGGGCGCTCTATTTCAGCCGCGCGCCGATACCTTGCTGGCGCGACGGCGGTGGCGCCCTGCCCGACCCGGCGCCGCTGCGCCACATCGGCCTGTACGCCTACCGCGCCGGCTTCCTGCGCCGCTTCCCGAGCCTGCCGCCGGCACCGCTGGAGCAGTTGGAGGCGCTGGAGCAGCTGCGTGTGCTCTGGCACGGCGAGCATATTGCCGTGCTGGTCAGCGACCAGGCGCCGGGGCCCGGCATCGACACCCCCGAAGACCTGGCCCGCGTGCGCGCGATCTGGCGCGACTGAGGCCGGCCGCGTCAGCCTGGCGCAGGGTGGCTGCGTGATATTCTGCCTTTTGGGGCGGAGGTCGCGCGCAACGGCTGCGATCAAGCGACATCACCACAATCCGAGGAGCGAGATGAGACTGATCCTGTTGGGCGCGCCCGGCGCAGGCAAAGGCACGCAGGCCACGATGATCTGCAAGAAGTACAACATCCCGCAGATCTCCACCGGCGACATGCTGCGTGCCGCCGTGAAGGCCGGGACGCCGCTGGGCCTTGCGGCGAAGAAGGTGATGGACAGCGGCAGCCTCGTCAGCGACGACATCATCATCGCCCTCGTCAAGGAGCGCATCACCCGGCCCGACTGCGCCAACGGCTTCCTGTTCGACGGTTTCCCGCGCACCATCCCGCAGGCCGACGCGATGAAGGTCGCCAGCGTCCACCTCGACGCCGTGCTTGAGATCGATGTGCCCGACGACGCCATCATCGAGCGCATGAGCGGCCGCCTGTCGCATCCGGCCAGCGGCCGCAGCTACCATGTCAGGTTCAACCCGCCGAAGACGCCGGGCGTCGACGACGTCACCGGTGAACCGCTGGTGCAGCGCGACGACGACAAGGAAGACACCGTGCGCAAGCGCCTGAAGATCTACCACGACCAGACGCGGCCGCTGGTGGACTACTACGCGGCCTGGGCCGCGACCGGCGACGCGAGTGCGCCGCGCTACGCGAAGATCAGCGGGACTGGCAGCGTCGAGGAGATCACGGCACGCGCGTTTGCGGCACTGGGCTGAAGTGACCGTTGCGCCGACCTGAAACGCGGCCCACGGGCCGCGTTTTTCCTTTGACGCACAATTCACGTTTACGTCAACGTCAGCCACACCAAGGAGCACACATGGACATCGCAGGCAATGTTTTCATCGTCACCGGCGGCGCGAGCGGCCTGGGCGAGGGCACGGCGCGCATGCTGGCCGCGCATGGCGGCAAGGTCGTGGTTGCCGACCTGCAGGTCGAGCGCGGCGAGGAGGTCGCCAAGGAGGTCGGCGGCGTCTTCGTCAAGTGCGACGTCAGCCAGGAGGCCGACGGCCAGGCCGTGGTGGCCACGGCCACCGGCCTGGGCAAGCTGATGGGCCTGGTCAACTGCGCCGGCATCGCGCCGGCCGTGAAGACGGTGGGCAAGGACGGCGCGCACCCGCTGGTCGTCTACGCCAAGGTGATCACGGTCAACCTGATCGGCAGCTTCAACATGATCCGCCTGGCCGCCGAGGCGATGTGCAGGAACGACCCCGAGCCCACCGGCGAGCGCGGCGTGTTGATCAGCACCGCCAGCGTCGCCGCCTACGACGGCCAGATCGGCCAGGCGGCCTATGCCGCGAGCAAGGGCGGCGTAGTCGGCATGACCCTGCCCATCGCGCGCGACCTGGCGCGCAACGGCATCCGCAACATGACCATCGCCCCGGGCATCTTCGGCACGCCGATGTTGTTCACGATGCCGCAGGCGGTGCAGGATGCGCTGGCCGCCAGCGTGCCCTTCCCGAGCCGCCTGGGCACCCCGGCCGACTACGCCAAGCTGGTGCACCAGATCATCACCAACGACATGCTCAATGGCGAGGTGATCCGGCTCGACGGGGCGATCCGGTTGGCGCCCAAGTGAGCTGACTCACTGCAGCTCGCGCGCCAGGAAGGCCTCCACACGGGCCCAGAAGTCGAGCCGGATGCGCTCGCGTGCCTATCCGTGACCTTCCTCCGCGTACGCGACCCACTCGACTTCAGCCTTGCCGGCCTCTTTCAGCGCGTCGCGCAGGCGCGTGCTGTGCACCAGCGGCAGGCGCCGGTCGCGCTCGCCGTAGGCCGGCAGCACGGGCCGGGTGATGTCCTGCGCCCGCTGCAGCGGTGATGTCGTCCGCGACGGTGCCGCATCGGCATTCACATCGCCCACCTGGTGCGCAAAGGCGTCGCGCAGCCACAGGCTGCCCATGATGTCACTGGCGCTGTAGGTGGGCATGAGTGCGACGTCGGTGGGGCCGATCCAGCTGACCGCAGCGCGGTACTGCGCCGGCTCCCGGACCACGCCCATCCGTGCGGCGTAGCCGCCATGGCTGGCGCCGGCGATGTGCTTTACCTCCCCGGAAAACTTGTGCACCGCCCGGCGCGTG
>CAZWUR010000038.1:11658-24208 GCA_964637205.1 uncultured Rubrivivax sp. | reverse complement strand
GTGATCCTGCATCGCCAGGCCCGATTCTTTGAACACCCGCCGGTATCGCGTCTGACCATGGGCCAGACTGCCCCGGAACTCGGGATCGATCATCAGATACCCGCGGCGGGATTCGGCACGGGCATTCGTGGTCGTGGCCGCGCTATGCTGCCGCCCCATGACGACAAACGCTAGCAACACCCGCTCCGCAGTCTGGTCAAGACATTGGTCCACCGGCGCGGCGCACAGTTGTGCGCGAAGTTTCGGCGACGTCTACGAGGGCACGGTCGCCATGTTCTGGCAGCAGGTGCATGCGTCCACCCCCGCAGGCGCGAAGATCCTCGACATCGCCACCGGGAACGGGGCCATCCCGCGCCTGCTGTTGCGGTTGCGCCCCGACCTGGATTGCGCGATGACCGGCATCGACATCGCCAAGCACGCGCCACCGTGGTGGCAGGCGCTGCCGGCCAGCAGCGCCGGCCGGCTGCACTTTCGCGGCGGTGTGGATGCTGAACAACTGCCTTTCGGCGACGCGGGCTTCGACCTCGTGACCAGTCAGTACGGCATCGAGTACAGCCATGCCGAGCGGGCCTTGGCCGAAGTCCTGCGCGTGCGGCAGGCCGCCGGTCGCATTGCCTTCATGCTGCACCATGCACAGTCGCGCCCCGTGGCGCTGGCGGCGGTTGAACTCGAACACCTGGACCGGCTGCAGGCCACCGACGGCTTGCTGATGGCAATGGACGCGATGATCGAGCCGATGGCGCGCAGTGCCACCGGGGCTGGCCGCGAAGCACTTGCGCGCGACGCGACGGCCAATGCCGCTCGACAGCGATTCAATGCTGCGCAGACGGCCCTGCGGGCATTCGTCGGCGATGGGGACGATGTCGTCGCGGAAGTCCAGGACGCCGTGAACCAGGTGCTGGGGCTGGCCGTGCAACAGGGCGAAGGCGTCGCCCGGCAGGCGTCGGCGCAATTGCGCGCACAGCTGGACGACAGCCGATTCCGGCTTCGGGAATTGAAGCGTTGCGCCCTCGATGCCGACGCGCTTTCGGCCTGGGCCGCGGCCCTGCAACGCAGCGGCCTGCGATCACGCATGTCCACCGTGGTCGAGCAAGGCCACCTGCTGGGCTGGACCCTGGTCGGCGAGCCCTGACCCCGGCCGGGCCTTGCTGAGGCACATGAAAAAGGGCCGGTGCAATCGCTTGCGCCGGCCCGGCTAGTTTCGCCGGCGACGGGCCGCCGCAGCGGCCCGCCGAGGCGAGATCGATCAGAACTTCATTTCGACCCGTGCATAGTACTGCGCGCCGTACTGGTCATACAGGTAGAAGTTGAACGGACGCGTGTCTTCGCTCACCTTCGCCGGGAGCTTGTCGGTCACGTTCAGGGCGCCGAGCGTGAGCTTCAGGCCCTTGACCGGGGTTGCCCAGCCCAACTGGATGTCATGCGTGACGTAGCTGCCGACGAAGCCGACACCATCGTCACCGTTCTTGCCGATGTAGTTGACGTTCCACGCGGCGTTCAGCGAACCCAGGCTCCAGTTGTTGTAGATCGTCGCACGGTCCTTCGGCGCACCGAAATTGCCTTCGAAGCTGACGCCGTTGGTCGACGCCTTGATCAGGTGCGAATACAGCAGCTTGTGGTTGAAGGCACCCACGGACGGGTACTTGTGCGAGAACACCGCGCTCACGTCCATGCCCTGGCGCTGCAGTTCACCTTCGTTGGTGGCGCCGCGCACGACCTCGGTGATGAACCCCGTTCCGTCACGGGTCACGCTCAGGCCCGCCGGGATCGGAATCGCACTGTTGCCGTTGTCGCGGTTGACCAGGGTCTGCGCGGTCAGGTTCGAGATCACGTCGTCGATCTTGATGTTCCAGTAGGTCGCCTCCAGGCTCACCGACGGGGTCACGTCCCAGACGCCGCCGAGGGCGTACTGCGTGGCCTTTTCCGAACCGAGTTCCGGGTTGGAGATGACCAGACCGTTGATCTGGAACGACGGGTTGGTGTCGCAGACCGCCTGCGCGTTGCCGTCGGCCAGGCAATGCTGCATGTCGACGATCGAGTCGGCGCTGAAGGCCGGCTTCTGCGTCAGCTGGGGCAGCGTCGGCGCGGAGAAGCCCTTGCCGAAGGAAGCCCGCAGCGTGACGTTGGACGCCGGCTGGAAGCGCAACGCAACCTTCGGCGAGAAGTCCGAGCCATAGTCGGAGTACTTCTCGTAGCGCGCCGACACGGTGGCCTCCAGGCCCTTCATCAGCGGCAGCAGCAGTTCGCCGGCCACGGCGTTGACTTCACGCTTGCCGCCCGCCGAGTTGCCCGCACTGCCCAGCACCACACCGCCTTCACTCAGGCTGTCGTAGATGTCGGAGTACGATTCGGTGCGGTTCTCGGCGCCGACGTAGAGGGCCGCGTTGCCGCCCGCCATCGCGAACAGGTCGCGCGTGGCGCTGGCGTAGATCTCGCGCTGGCTGAACAGCGCGTCACGGCCGACGGTGGTCGTGAAGGCGGCGATGACCAGGGGGTCGGCACCGAACGGATCCAGGATGTTGTAGTCGCCCGCCTCGATGGCCTGGCGCGCCAGACTCTCGACCACGTAGCCGCGACCGATCTCGTAGTACTGGGAGATGGTCTTGCGCACGCCGAGGTCGACGTCCCAACCGGCAACCACGCCGTGCAGGCCAAGGTTCGCGTCGTACAGGTTGTTGTCGGACTCGGTGTCGCGGTTGCCGCCCGCGGCGAAGCGGTGGGCCAGATACACGTCCCGGCCGGCGTTGGCGACCTGGGCTGCCGGGCTCAGCAGATTCCAGGCATCGCTGCCGTTGACGATCAGCACGTTGCCGGGAACCGGCGCGTAGCGGCCGAAGCTGGTGTTGCGCGTCAGCGAGACGTTGAGGTACGAGCTCCAGCCGTCGGTGATCTGCAGTTCACCGCGCGCGAAGATCGCCTTGTTGCCCAGCTCGGCTTCGTCGGCGGCCGTGCCGGTGAAGTCATAGCGGCAGCGTCCGCTGCCGAAGTAGAACAGCTTGCCACCATCGATGGCATTGCAGGTGTCGGGGCCGCCGACCGCCTCGATGAAGCTGCCCGTGTCGGTGAGGAAGTTGTTGGAGAAGGTCGAGGCACCGCGCGTCACACCCAGGGGTGAATCGCGCTGCCAGATGATGTCGCGGTGATCCGACGAGGCACCCAGCAGCATGCGGCCCTTCTCGCCGACGAGGCCGAAGATGGCCGACATCTGGTTGCGGTCGCCGCCCTTGACCGAGGTCTTGGTCTCGCCGTAGCTGACGATGCCGCCTTCGAAGTCCTTGCGCAGGATGAAGTTGATCACGCCGCCGATCGCGTCGGAGCCGTAGATCGCGGAGGCACCGTCGGTCAGCACTTCGACGCGCTCGACCGCCAGCATCGGGATCGAGTTCAGGTCGGCAGCTTCACCAACGTTCGGTGCCTTGGCGACACGACGGCCGTCCACCAGCACCAGGGTACGGCGCGAACCCAGGCCGCGCAGGTCGGCTTCGGAGAAGCTCTGCGCGCTGCTGCCGCTTTGCGGGCGGAAGTTGCCGAAGGACGCAAAGGTCAGCGTACGAACGAACTCGGCGACGGTGACCGCGCCCGTGGCTTCGAGCTGCTCACGGTTGATGACCGTGACCGGCAACGCGCCTTCGGCATCCGCGCGCTTGATGCGCGAACCCGTGACCTCGATGCGCTGGGGATCCTGCGCCATCGCGGGCAGGGACGTGACCGCAACGGCGCTGCCGAGGGCCAGCAGCACACCTGCGGAGACTTTCGTCCTTTTGAACATGAACCACACTCCTGAAGGAAGGTTGATCGATAGACCCTGTCGCGGGCGCAGTCCCTGTACCGGCTTTGTAAACCGGTGATGACCGTTCACCCGAAACATGTCGTCGGATTGTCACGGGAACGGTGTTTGACCCCCTCTTCGGGTAATCCATGACCGACCGGGCCTCAGTGCGCCGGTGGCCGGATGGTGCACCGCAGGAATGCACCGAAGCCCTTGATTTCAAAGGCCCAACCCGAACGAGGAGGGCATCCGGACGCCCCCGACACCCCCGAGTCTAGAGAAAAGTTTCTACACCCTCGGTCACACAGCGTTGGACTTGTGCAACATACCCCTGTAACAACGGGGTGCCGGAGGCTCCAGCGTGATGCACGCCCGGGTGTGCTCAGCCTGCGTGGCCCCAGGCCACCAGCACGTCGCGGCGCTCGACCACGACGTCCACACGCCGCCCCAGGGGCAGGCAGACCTTGGTCGGCACATGGCCGAAGGGCAGCCCGGCGATCAGCGGCACCGTCGTGCGTGCACGCACCGCATTGAGCGCCGTCTTCAGCGTGTAGCCGCGGTCCTGCGGCGCCGCGCGCCAGGCGTTGACGGCGCCCACCAGCACCACCTTCTGTGCCGCCAGCACCCCGGCTTGCAGCAGCTGCAGCAGGCCGCGCTCGACGCGGTAGGGGTGCTCGTTGACCTCCTCGACGAACAGGACGCCGCCGCGGATGCGCGGGAAATGCGGCGTGCCGAGCAGGCTGCACAGGGTGGCCAGGTTGCCGCCCCACAGCGTGCCGCGCACACCCAGACCGTGATGCCCGGCATCGGTACGGAAGCCCACCGCCTCGAGTTCGCCACGCATCGCTTCGCCGAAGACCTCGGCCGTGACCTCGTCGACCCCGCCTTCGGCGTCGCTGCGGCCGAAGTCGTCGACGGCCAGCGGCCCGGCCCAGCT
Organism: uncultured Rubrivivax sp.; assembly: GCA_964637205.1. Taxonomy (GTDB): domain Bacteria; phylum Pseudomonadota; class Gammaproteobacteria; order Burkholderiales; family Burkholderiaceae_C; genus Rubrivivax. The sequence goes on along the minus strand of CAZWUR010000038.1, from coordinate 19,502 downwards.
GCCGGCCTTGGCATGCGCCAGCAGGCCCAGCTGCAGCGACGTCAGGTCGCTGTAGCCGACCCAGCGCGTGCCGCGCTCGACGCTGCGCGCCAATTGCGGCCAGTGAATGCGGTCGAGCAGGCGCATCAGCCCGTAGCCGCCGCGCGAGGCCAAAGCAATCGACGGCGCCGCGTCGGCCACCCGGTGCAACGCGGCCAGGCGGGTGTCGTCGTCGCCGGCGAATCGCTGGTGGCGGGCCAGCGCATCGGCGTCCAGGCGAGCCTCGAAACCCATCCCGTTGAGCCGCCGGCAGGCCAGGCGCAGAGCCGGCGGGCGGACGACGACCCCGGCCGGCGAGTAGATGCTGAGCTTCATGCTGCAGGATCCCCTTCGATGACCTCGCCGGTGGGAATGGCCGGCCCGGCCCCGGCAGTGCGGCGCTGCGCCCGCTTCTCGGCGAAAAATTCGCGCAGCAGCGCGCTGCAGGGCTCAGCCAGCACACCGCCCGTCACCTGGGTGTGATGGTTCAGTCGCGCCTCGGCGAACAGGTTGATCACCCCGCCGGCAGCGCCGGTCTTCGGGTCCGACGCGCCAAAGACCACCCGCCTCAAGCGCGCATGCATCAGCGCCATCGCACACATCGCGCAGGGCTCCAGCGTCACGAAGAGTTCGCATTCCGGCAGCCGGTAGTTCGACAGCAGGGTCGCGGCATGGCGCAGCGCGACAATTTCAGCGTGAGCCGTCGGGTCATGCGTGGTGATCGGCCGGTTGTAGCCGGTGGCGATCACCCGGCCCTGGCGCAGGATCACGGCGCCGACCGGTACCTCGCCGACGAGCCAGGCGTTGTGCGCCTGGTCCAGGGCCAGGCGCATCGCGTTTTCGTCCGAGGTCTGCGTCGGCTCAGGGTTGTCGAGCGGGGTCATTCGGAACCACCGGGGTGCAGGAACGGGTTCAACAGGCGTACGCCGCCGAAGCTCGCACCATGCTGCATGTCTTCGCTGAGCAGTTGTTGGCAGCCGCTGACGATGGCCGCCTGCACGATCAGGGCGTCGTAGAACGCCAGCCCGTGCAGAACATGCAGATCCAGAGCGCCGGCCATCAGCGCGGGCGAAGCAGGCACCATTTCGAAGCCGCCGTAGAAGGCCAGGCGGCTGCGGATCAGCGTCGGCGGCAGTCGCAGCTTGCGCACGGCCACGTTCACAAACTCCTGCAGCACCTGGGTCGACAGCACTGCCGTCCCGGCTGCACGGTGTTCCCGGATCAGGTCGATGGCACGTCGCTGTTTGCCAGGCTCGTCGCCCGCGTCGGCGTAGACGAGCAGGTTGGTGTCAAGCAGGCTGCGCACGGCGATTGGCTTCTTCGCGGTCGAATTTCCAGCCCCCCATGCGCCCCGGCGTGGCCAGCGCCGAAGCTTCAAAAGCCTGCAACTCTGCTGCCAGTTGCGGGCCGCCGGCAAGTTGCTCCAGGTAGTCCCGAACGGCCTGGTTCAGGCTCTTTCCCATGGCGCCTGCGGCCTTGCGGGCGGCCTCGGCGATCCGCTCGTCAACTGAAAGTGTGATGTTCATGCCAACTCCAGGGGGTTGTGCACACGTATTATGTGCGAACAACGCCCGACAGGCATGGACGCTCCCGTTTTCACGGGGGCAGGATCAGGCCGGCTTCATTCCCACTCGATGGTCGCGGGCGGCTTGGACGACACGTCGTAGGTGACCCGGTTGATGCCGCGCACCTCGTTGATGATGCGGCTGCTGACCTTCTTCAGCAGCGCATAGGGCAGTTCGGCCCAGTCGGCGGTCATGAAGTCGCTGGTCTGCACGGCGCGCAGCGCCACCACGTAGTCGTAGGTGCGGCCGTCGCCCATCACGCCCACGCTCTTCACTGGCAGGAAGACGGCGAAGGCCTGGCTGGTGAGCGCGTACCAGTTCTTGCCGCTGGCCGGGTCGACGGTGGCGCGCAGTTCCTCGATGAAGATCGCGTCGGCGCGCTGCAGCAGCTGCGCATATTCGCGCTTGACCTCACCGAGGATGCGCACCCCCAGGCCCGGGCCCGGGAAGGGGTGGCGGTAGACCATCTCCGGCGGCAGGCCGAGCGCGACGCCGAGTTCGCGGACCTCGTCCTTGAACAGGTCGCGCAGTGGTTCCAGCAGCTTCAGGCCCAGGGTCTCGGGCAGGCCGCCGACGTTGTGGTGGCTCTTGATCGTGGTCGCCTTCTTTGTCTTGGCGCCGCCCGACTCGATGACGTCGGGGTAGATCGTGCCCTGGGCCAGCCAGCGCGCCGCCTTCAGCTTCTTCGCCTCACGCTGGAAGACCTCGACAAACTCGCGACCGATGATCTTGCGCTTGGCCTCCGGGTCGGTCACGCCCTGCAGGTGACCCAGAAACTGGTCGCCGGCGTCGACGTGCACCACCCGGGCATGCAGGCGACCGGCAAACATCTCCATCACCATGCGCGCTTCGTCCAGGCGCAGCAGACCGTGGTCGACGAAGACGCAGGTGAGCTGGTTCCCGATGGCGCGGTGGATAAGTGCCGCGGCGACGCTGGAATCGACACCGCCGGACAAGCCGAGGATGACCTCCTCGTCGCCGACCTGCGCACGGATGGCGGCCACCGCCTCGGCGATGTGGTCGCGCATCACCCAGTCGGGACTGGCCTTGCAGATCTCCAGCACGAAGCGCTCGAGCAGCGCCCTGCCCTGCGCCGTGTGCGTGACCTCGGGGTGAAACTGCACGCCGTAGTAGCCACGGGCTTCGTCGGCCATGCCCGCGATCGGGCAGCTCGGCGTGCTGGCCATCAGCACGAAGCCCGGCGGCAGGGCCGTGACCTTGTCGCCATGGCTCATCCAGACCTTGAGCATGCCGTGGCCCTCGGCGGTGTGGAAATCCTCGATGCCTTGCAGCAGCCTGGTATGGCCGCGCGCGCGGACCTCGGCGTAGCCGAACTCGCGGTGGCTGCTGGCTTCGACCTGGCCGCCTTGCTGCACCGTCATCGTGAACATGCCGTAGCAGATGCCGAGCACCGGGACGCCCAGGTCCCAGACCGCCTGCGGCGCACGCAGCTGCTGGTCCTCGTAGGTGCTGGCGTGACTGCCCGACAGGATGATGCCTTTCGGTGCGAAGTCGCGCACGAAGGCATCGTCGACGTCGTTGGGGTGGATCTCACAGTAGACATGCGCCTCGCGCACGCGGCGCGCGATCAGTTGCGTGACCTGGGAGCCGAAATCGAGGATCAGGATGCGGTCGTGATTCATGCGGGCAGGGCCGCGGCATGCCGCCGGGCGATGAAGAAGCGAAAGGCGATCAGCGCCGCCACGGCCTGGACCGCGGCGCAGGTGTAAAAGGGCAGCCCGATCAGCCAGTCGCCCGGCGGACGGTGCGAGATCAGGATCAGCAGCGGGCCGGCCGCCGCCGGCGCAAACACCGCCATCAGGCTGTTGACCGACGCCACCGCGCCCATCACCTCGCCCTGGCGCTGCGCGTCGGCGGCATTGGAGACGATGCTCTGCATCGCGGCCTGGGCGCCGCCGCCGAGCAGGGTGCCGACCACGATGACGACATACATCATCCAGCCCTCGGTGACGGCGCCGAAGGCCAGGTAGGTCAAGGCGCCCATCGCCATGCCCCAGGCCGCCAGGCGCTGGGGCGAGAGCCGCTTCAGCAGATGTTTCAGCAGCAGGCCCTGCACCAGGGCGGTCATGGCGCCGACCGCGAAGAGTGACCAGCCCACCTCGGCCGGCCCCCAGCCGAACTTGAAGTAGGTGTACAGCACCCAGCTCGAGTGCAGCATGAACTGCGCGAGCGTGCCCAGCGCGATGGCCACGGCCAGCCAGCCGATGCCCGGATTGCGGGCCAGGGTCTGCATCGCCGCCAGCGGGTGCGCCCCACGCCAGGCCAGGGGCCGGCGCCGCTCGGGCGGCAGGGATTCGGGCAGCACGAAGTAGCCGTACAGGCCGTTGACGATGGCCAGCGCGCCGGCGGCGAAGAAGGGCAGGTGCACGTCGATGCTGCCCAGCAGGCCGCCGATCACCGGCCCGAGGATGAAGCCGATGCCGAACATCGCGCCGATCTGGCCCATGCGCTGGGCGCGCTGCTCGGCCGTCGAGATGTCGGCGACGTAGGCGTTGGCGATCGCGACATTGGCCTGCATCGCACCCGAGAACACGCGCACCAGCACCAGCATCCACAGCGCCGTGGCCAGGCCGGTGACGATGAAGCTCAGCGCCAGGCCGGCGAAACCCAGCAGCAGTATCGGCCGCCGTCCGTAGCGGTCCGACAGCGCGCCGAGCAGCGGTGAGGCGACGAAGTTGGCGACGCCGAAGGTGAAGGTGATGATCGTGAACCAGCGCGCCTGCGCGTCGTTGCTCTCGGTGAACAGGCCCACCAGGTGCGGCAGCACGGGGATGATCAGGCCGATCGAGACCATGTCGATCAGCACCGCGATCATGATGAACGACATGGCCGCCCGCCTTCCGGCAGGGCGGCCATTCACGGTGGCGTGGCTCAAGTTCAGTCGGCGCGGTAGTTCGGCGCTTCCTTGGTGATCTGCACGTCGTGCACATGGCTCTCGCGGATGCCGGCGGTCGTGATCTGCACGAACTCGGCGCGCTCCTGCATCTGCTCGACGGTGGCGCAGCCGCAGTAGCCCATCGAGGCCCGCAGGCCGCCCGCCATCTGGTGCACGATCGCGATCAGCGTGCCCTTGTAGGGCACCCGGCCCTCGATGCCCTCGGGCACCAGTTTGTCGGCGTTCGGGTTCGTGGTTTCGTCGTTTTCCTGGAAGTAGCGGTCGGCCGATCCCGCCTTCATCGCGCCGATCGAGCCCATGCCGCGGTAGCTCTTGTAGCTGCGGCCCTGGAACAGGACGATCTCGCCCGGCGCTTCTTCGGTGCCGGCAAACACGCCGCCCATCATCACCGTGCTCGCACCGGCGGCGACGGCCTTGGCGATGTCGCCGGAGTAGCGGATGCCGCCGTCGGCGATCAGCGGCACGCCGCTGCCCTTGAGCGCCTTGGCCACGTTGTCGATCGCGGTGATCTGCGGCACGCCGACGCCGGCGATGATGCGCGTGGTGCAGATCGAACCCGGGCCGATGCCGACCTTGACCGCATCCGCACCGGCCTCGACCAGCGCCAGCGCCGCCGCACCGGTGGCGATGTTGCCGCCGATCACGTCGACCTGCGGGTGGTGCTTCTTGACCCAGCGCACACGCTCGATGACGCCGGCGCTGTGGCCGTGCGCGGTGTCGACGACGATCGCATCGACGCCGGCCCTGACGAGCAGATCCACCCGCTCCTCGGTGCCCTCGCCCACGCCGACCGCCGCGCCCACGCGCAGCTTGCCCTGCGCATCGCGCGCCGCGTTCGGAAAGCTGGTCTGCTTGGTGATGTCCTTCACCGTCATCAGGCCGCGCAGCTCGAAGGCCTTGTTCACGACGAGCACGCGCTCCAGCCGATGCCGGTGCATCAGGGCCTTGCCGTCGGCCAGCGAAGCGCCTTCGCCGACGGTGACGAGACGCTCGCGCGGCGTCATCACCTCGCGCAACGGGGCGTCGAGCCGGGTCTCGAAGCGCACGTCCCGGTTGGTGACGATGCCCACCACCGTATGCCCGTCGACCACGGGGAATCCGGAGAAACCATGCTGCTCCTGCAGCGCCATGACCTCGCGCACGGTCTGGTCGGGGCGTACCGTGATCGGGTCGCGCAGAATGCCAGACTCGTAGCGCTTGACGCGCGCGACCTCGGCCGCCTGCTGCTTGGGCGTGAGGTTCTTGTGCACGATGCCGATGCCGCCTTCCTGGGCGATCGTGATCGCCAGGCGGGCCTCGGTGACGGTGTCCATCGCCGCCGACACCAGGGGCAGGTTGAGCGCGATGCTGCGGCTGAAACGGGTGGCGAGGGAGGTGTCGCGCGGCAACACCTGGGAGAACGCAGGCACCAACAACACGTCGTCGAAGGTGAGCGCTTGGCCGAGTAGGCGCATGGGAAAGGCTCCAGACCCAAAGCGCGATTATACGGACCGTTACCACGCCGCTCGGCCGCAGTTGACGGATGTCACGCCGGCAAGCCGCCGCCGCGCCCTACACTGACGGCATGACGCTGCGCCTGCCCGCCCGCACTGCCCTGCCGGCCCTGCTGTGTACCCTGGCGATGGCCACATTGACGCTGCCGGCCCAGGCGCAGTGGAAATGGCGCGACGCCAACGGCCGTGTCACCGTGAGCGACCTGCCGCCGCCGCGCGAGGTGCCGCCGCAGAACATCCTGCAGCTACCTGACACGACCGTCTTGCGCCCCGCGGCCGCACCGGCCTCGGCCGCCTCGGCGCCGGCACCGGCCCCGGCCGTGGACCGCGAACTGCAAGCCCGGCGCGAGGCCACGGCGCGCGATCAGGCGGCCCGCGAAAAGGCCGACGCGGCGCGGCTGAACGAACAGCGTGCCGAGAACTGCCGCAACGCGCGCGCACACCTGTCGGCACTGGACTCGGGGCAGCGCATCGCGCGCTTCAATCAACAAGGCGAGCGCGAGATCCTCGACGACGCACAGCGCGCCGCCGAATCGCGCCGGGCGCGCGACGTCATCACGTCGGATTGCCGCTGAGCCTGTCGTCGGGTTTGTCGCCGGTCTTGTCGTCCGACTTGTCGCCCGACTTGTCGCGGACGGCCGCGCCGGCCTTGCCGCGCTTGCGGTAGCGCAGGCGACGGGCCTCCTTCGGGTCCACGCTCAGCGGTCGGTAGACCTGCACCTGGTCGCGGTCGCGCAGCGGCTGGTCGATGCTGCAGGCCTTGAACCAGACGCCCAGGTCGACGCTGGCCGCATCCAGGCCATGCCGCCCGATCAGCCCGCTGGCCTGCAGCGCATCGCCCGCGGTGGCGCCATCGGGCAGATCCAGCGCGCACAGATCGATCTGTCCCGGCCGCGGGCAATACACCACTTCAACGTGGACCATGGATCTGCTCGGCACGCTGCACGAAGCTGTCGACGAAGGTGTTGGCCACGCGGTCGAAGACCGGGCTGACGACCGCTTCCAGCGCCGGGCTGGCGAAGGCATAACGCAGGTCGAACTCGATCTTGCAGGCCTCGGACTCGCTGCCGGGCCGGCCCAGCGGGTGGAAAAGCCAGGTGCCGTCGAGCATCGAGAAAGGCCCGTCGACCAGTTCCACCACCACCGACCGCCCGGGCACATGGATGTTGCGCGTGGTGAAGGCGTGGCGAACGCCTCGGTAGTGCAGGCCGATGCGCGCCGTCACGCCGTCCGCATGCTGCTCGAGGAGTTCGGTGCGGTTGCACCAGGGCAGGAATTCGGGGTAGCGGTCGATGCCCGTGACCAGGTCGTACATCTCCTGGGGCGTGTACCAGAGCAGGACCGACTTCTTGACGTGCTTCACAATGGTGGATTCTAGTTTTGCCCAGTCCATGCCCCCGATCGCCGAGAACCGCCGCGCCCGCCACGAATACCACATCGACGAACGCTTCGAGGCGGGAATCGTTCTGCAGGGCTGGGAGGTCAAGGCCATCCGAGCCGGACAGGTGCAGCTGACCGACGGTTATGTCGTCATCCGCGACGGCGAACTGCACCTGATCGGGCTGCACATCAACGCGCTGCGCGCTGCGTCGACCCATGTGCATCCGGAGCCTGACCGCACCAAGAAGCTGCTGATGCACAAGGACGAGATCCGGCGCCTGATCGGCAAGATCGAGCAGAAGGGCTTCACCCTGGTGCCGCTGGACCTGCACTACAAGGGCGGCCGGGTGAAGGTCGAGATCGCGCTGGCCAAGGGCAAGGCGCAGCACGACAAGCGAAATGCCGAGCGCGAAAAGGACTGGGCGCGAGAAAAGGGCCGATTGATGAGATCGAAGATCTCGTCAAAGCCCT
>CAZWUR010000038.1:0-11558 GCA_964637205.1 uncultured Rubrivivax sp. | reverse complement strand
GAGGCCGAACGGCGTAGCGGTTCGCGGCACTTTCGCGCGCAGCGCAAAAGGGCCGATTGATGAGATCGAAGATCTCGTCAAAGCCCTGAGGCCGAACGGCGTAGCGGTTCGCGGCACTTTCGCGCGCAGCGCAAAAGGGCCGCCTGATGCGGCACAAGATCTCGTCAAAGCCCTGACAGCGCCTGCGCCAGGTCGGCGCGCAGATCGGCCTCGGCCTCCTGCCCGATCGCCAGACGCACCAGGGTGCCGGCATAAGGTGCCGGATCACGCATCGTGCCGAGCTCGTAGGGCACGACCAGGCTCACCGGGCCGCCCCAGGAATAGCCGATCCTGAACAGTCGCAGGGCATCGACGAAACGGTCGACCTGCGCCGGCTCGAAGCGCGGGTCGAAGACCACCGAAAACAGGCCCGCGGCGGCCGTGCAGGTGGCGCGCCAGTGGGCATGGCCCGGCGAACCCTCGAGCGCCGGGTGCAGCACGCGCGCAATTTCGGGGCGCGTTTGCAGCCAGGCCGCCAGCGCGCGCCCCGCCCGGTCATGCGCGTGGTAGCGCAGCGCGATGCTGGGCAGCGAACGCAGCACCAGTTCGGCATCGTTTCCCGACACGCCCAGGCCCAGGCGCATATGGGCCATCTTCAGTTTCAGGTGCAGGCCTTCGTCGCATGTGGTCGCGGCACCCATCAGCACGTCGCCGCCGCCCGACGGGAACTTGGTCAGGGCCTGCATCACGATGTCGCAGCCCACACCGTCGCCCAGGTCGAAACCGTTGAAGGCGATGCCTGCCCCCCAGGTGTTGTCCAGCGCCGTGATCACAGCGCGCGCGCGCGCCGCAGCCACCAGACCGCGCAGGTCGGGGAACTCCATCGTCACCGAGCCCGGCGCTTCCAGCCAGACCAGTTTCGTCGCCGGGGTGATCAGGGCGGCGAAGCCCTCGGTGTCCAGCGGGTCGTAGAAGCGGGTGCTGATGCCCCAGGCGGCGAGCTGGTGCACGGCAAAGTCCTTGCCCGGGCCATAGGCGTTGAGCGGGATCAGCAACTCGTCGCCCTGCTTCAGCAAGGCCATGTCGACGAGCGCGATGGCCGCCAGGCCGCTGGGCGCGAGCAGGCATTGCCGGCCATGCTCGAGGTGCGCGATGCGTGCTTCCAGCGTGAAGGTGGTCGGCGTGCCGTGCAGGCCGTAGGTGTAGCCGTCCTTGTGTTTCCAGTCGCGGGCACGCATCGCGGCCACGTCGGGAAAAATGACCGTGGACGCCTTGTGCACGCCGACCTGCGGCGACTCGAAACCCGGCGGCGGCCGGTAGGGGTGGTGGATCAGGGCGGTCGTGTCGTGCTCGGACATGCGGTCTTTCGTCGCTGGCGGTCAGATTGGCAGGCCGACCAGGTCGTGCCCTTCGGTGGCGATGATGCGGGCGCGCGTGAACTCGCCCACCTTCAGGGTCTTCGACGCCTTTTCCGGCGGCAGCAGGCGCACGGTGCCGTCGATCTCGGGTGCGTCGGCGTAGCTGCGGCCGACCCCGCCACGCCGGCCGAGTGCCGGCGCATGGTCCACCAGCACCTGCATCTCGGCGCCGATGCGCTCGCGCAGCTTGTCCGCCGAGACCTGCTCGGCCACGGCCATGAAGCGTGCACGGCGCGCCTCGCGCTCGTCGGCGGGTACCGGGTCGGGCAGGTGATTGGCCGCTGCGCCATCCACCGGGGAATAGGCAAAACACCCGGCGCGGTCGATGCGCGCCTCGCGCAGGAAGTCCAGCAACTGCTCGAACTCGGCTTCGGTCTCGCCCGGGAATCCGGCGATGAAGGTCGAGCGCACGACGATCTGCGGGCAGGCCTCGCGCCAGCGCTGCAGACGCTCGAGGTTGCGCTCGCCGCTGGCCGGGCGCTTCATGCGGCGCAGCACGTCGGGGTGGGCATGCTGGAAGGGCACGTCCAGATAGGGCAGCACGCGCCCGGCCGCCATCAGCGGCAGGATGTCGTCGACCTGCGGATAGGGATAGACATAGTGCAGGCGAACCCAGGCGCCATGCGCCTCGGCCAGATCGCCGAGCTTTTCGCACAGTTCGCGCAGGCGGGTCTTGACGGGCTGGCCGTCCCAGAAGCCGGTGCGGTACTTCAGGTCGACGCCGTAGGCCGAGGTGTCCTGGCTGACGATCAACAGTTCCTTCACCCCCGACTCGAACAGCGCACGCGCTTCGTTCAGCACATCACCGATCGGGCGCGAGACCAGGTCGCCGCGCATGCTGGGGATGATGCAGAAGGTGCAGCGGTGGTTGCAGCCCTCGCTGATCTTCAAGTAGGCGTAGTGCCGGGGCGTGAGCTTGATGCCGGCGACCCCGCGGAATTCGGCGCGCGCCTCGGGCACCAGATCGACAAAAGGATCGTGCGGCTTGGGCACGTGCAGATGCACCGCGTCCATGACCTCCTGGGTGGCATGCGGCCCGGTCACGGCCAGCACCTTCGGGTGCACCTGCTGCACGAAGTTGCCACCACCGTCGCCGGCCCGCGCCCCGAGGCAGCCGGTGACGATGACCTTGCCATTCGCGGCCAGGGCCTCGCCGATGCTGTCCAGGCTCTCCTTGACGGCATCGTCGATGAAGCCGCAGGTGTTGACGATGACGAGGTCGGCGCCGGCGTAGGTCTTGCTGGTGCGATAGCCTTCGGCGGCGAGTTGCGTGAGGATGAGCTCGGAGTCGGTCAGCGCCTTGGGGCAGCCGAGCGAGACGAAACCAACGGTGGGTGAAGAATCGGGCATCGCCCGATTTTCGCTCAGACCGGCCGGCCGCTACTTCTTCGGCGGGAAACCCGGGAACACCGCGCCGGCCTGCGCCATCTGTTCCTGCATCTTGTCGAACATCGTGCGCGACTGTTCGAGGTAGCTGCCCATCAGGTTGTGCATCAGCGGCGTCTGGCCGCCGACGAGCTGCTTCTGCATCTCGGCAAAGGCCTGCAGATTGCGTTCGAGCATCGAGCCCATCGCGCCCTGCATGGTGTGGCCGTAAAAACGGATGATGTTGGCCAGCATCGAGGCGTTGAACATCGGCACCCCGCCCGACTCCTCCTCGAGGATGATCTGCAGCAGGATGCTGCGCGTCAGGTCTTCGCCGGTCTTGGCGTCGCGGACCTCGAACTCGTCGCCCGAAAGCACCATGCGCTTGACGTCGGCCAGCGTGATGTAGCTGCTGCTGCGCGTGTCGTACAGGCGCCGGTTGGGGTACTTCTTGAGCGTGCGCGGTCCCTGAGTGGCAGCGGCCACGTCCTGCTTCGGCGGGACGTTGCGGTGGGACGGCATGCGGCGGGCTCCTCGATCAACGGACAGGCCATTCTAGAGGCCCGGGTTCGGGATGCCCGCGGGGGTTTCCCCAGACCCGACGCCTACGCCGCGAAGAAAGTCGTCCACGGCGGCGGTGTAGTCCGGATCGCGGCCGAGTTCGCTGTTCAGCCGCAGGTGCCCGAGCGCAACCGGCAGAACCTGCGCCCGGCCACCGAGATGATTCGCCCGCGCCGCGAAAGCCTGCGCGGCAGCCATGCTGTCGTCCCGCCGGCTGCTGCACACGAGCAGCAAGGCACCCGCCGGCGTCGCCTGCAGGCGCTGCATCGGAGAGTCGAGGCCCCAGGATTGCGGGTCGCTGCCGAAAACCTCGGCATGCATCGGCAGATGCGGCCCCGCCATCAGCGCCGCCACGTCGAGCGCCGCGGTATCGATCACGACAGTAGCCGGCCAGGGCTGGGCGCCGGCCGCGGCGGCGAGCGCCGGGTCGACAGCCGCCAGCGCGGCCAGGTGCCCGCCGGCCGAATGACCGAGCAGAGCGATCTGCGCCGGGTCGGCACCCCAGGACGCGGCATGTCGCTGCACGAAGGCCACGGCGCGGGCAAGATCGGCAGCCTGCTCGCCGGGCCGGGCGGCCGGCCACAGGCGGTAGGCCACCGAGACCAGAACCCAGCCGCGGCTGCCCCAGTGCGCCAGCTTGTGCGCGATGACCGGCTCGGCCGCCTTGTCGCCGCGCCGCCAGCCGCCGCCGTGCACCAGAACCAGGACCGGGCCCGTCGCGCGGCCGGCCGGACGATAGACATCGAGCCGCTGTGCAGGGTCGTCGCCATAAGGCAGATCGGGCGTGCAGGCCACCCCGGACGGCAGCTCACGCATGGTGGCCTGGCGGCGCTCGGCCAGCCACCTCAGGATCGGTCCCGGGCGTCGCATCATCGGCAGGTCACCGGCTGGCCCGCGCGGCCGGTGCTTCGGCTCAACGCGCCGGGGCCTCGTGCCGACCGACGAAGATCTCGCAGCCGCCGCGCGGGTTGAAGACGTAGTCGTTGCCGTCGTGCGGCATCACCCGCGGCCCCCAGGGGTTGGCGGTGCCGATGAACAGGCCGTGCGGGGTCGACTCCAGCGTGCGCAGGCCCATGTTGTAAGGGTTGCCCATGCCATTGGTGGTGACCGGAACCCAGTTCTCGCCGTCGAAGCTGCGGTAGAGGTCGAAGCCGGACTGGTTCTGGAACAGGGCCTGCGGCGTCACATAGGCCAGCATGTTCGAGAACGCGCCGGGCCAGCGGCTGTGCCGGACATAGCCGATGACGGCGCTCCACTCGAAGGTGCCCATATAGAGCCAGCCATCGTGTTCGCACATGCGCCAGAAGTAGCCGTTGAAGAAATTGTCGAAGCCCGGCCAGCGCCCCGACAGCGGCGTCTTGAACCCCCAGGCCGTGTCGCGCGGCTCGCCGACGATCAGGTCCCAGCGCATGTCCGGGTGCAGCCGGATCAGTTCGGCCGCCGCCGGGCCGACGCCATTGGCGCGGTCGATGCCGCCACCCTGGATGCCGGTGCCGATGTACAGGTCGCCCTTGAAGGGCATCATGCTCAGCACACCCTGGTTCAGCTTGCCGCGCCCGGCGCCAAAGTCCAGCACCTTCTCCCACGCATAGGGAGCCTCGCCTTCGCAGGTGCTGCGCCAGAGCTGGAAGCCCTCGAGGTTCAGCGTCCCGGCGTAGAGATGGTCGCCCCAGGCGCACATCTCGTGCAGGGACTTGTTGCTCAGGTCACCGAAGCCCAGATCGCTGACCGGCTCCCAGTGGCCCGAGGCCGGATCACGGCTTTCGTAGACCACCACATGGCCCGAGATATTGGTGTTGCCGCCGCGCGAACCCGCCGGCGTCGTGTACAGCCGGCCCTTGAACGACACCAGCGAGCGGATCGTCGTCACCGGCAGGCCCACCAGGCCGGGTTCGCAGGTCGGCTCGAACCGACGTCCGTCTTCGCTGCGCAGGATGATCGGCCCCGGGCCGCGGGCCGGCGACCAGGTGCTGACATAGAGCACCTCGGGACCGCCTGGCGATTCCTGGTGCACCGCGATGCTGCGGTAGCTGATGTCGCGCGGGATCGGCTTGCCGTGGCTGCCGGTGATGGTCGGCGCCTTGAAGACGCGCTCCCAGTGGTCCAGCTGCGGGTCGTAGGCCCAGATCTCGGCCGCGAGGTCGAGATCGAAGGGGTCCGGCGGCCCTTCGACCGGCCAGTGGTCCAGCCCCAGCGACAGGCGTGAACGCATGAGCGCGAAGGCGCCGCGCATGGTGGTCACGTAGACCCGGCCGCGGAACCAGGCCATCGAATGTGCGTAGGAGTTGTGCCCGTCGCCGAAGCCGCCCTTGGCGATCAGCGAGAAGTCGCGCGGGCCCAGGCCCCTTTGGACCCCGAGTCGGTTTGCGCCAGCCATGTTCAGGGCTGGGCCACGGATTCGATGAAGCTGGCCAGTTCCGCGCGCGCCTCGTCGCTTTCGGCAAAGGGCCCGACACGGTTCTTCTCGCGTGTGGTGAAGTACCAGGCGCCGGCGGTGGCGAACACCCGGTCGCTGCGGAAATAGCGACGTCCCCCGTCGCCGTCGCGCGACTTGGCCACCTGGGCGGCAAACTCACCATCCCAGAAGCGGTCGCAGCCCGACAGAACCTCTTCCGGGCGGGAGGTCGGGAAGAAATGCCCGGCATCGCGCACCCGGCGGAATACCGCACGCGGCCAGACCTCGAGCAGTTCACTGCCGGTCAGGTGGGCCTGCGAGTTGTCGCCGTACATGGCCAGGATCGGAAACTTCAGCTGCCGCAGGCGTTCCAGGGTCAGACCGTCGTCGCCCATCATCTCGCGCTCGGCCGCCGTACTGCCCATCAGCTGCAGCCACTGTGCCGCGGTGCGGTTGCCGGCCTTGCCCATCAGCGGCGTGACGACCTCGGCCAGTTCCGGCGGTACCGACAGGCCATTGATCTGGAACTCCGCCACGCGGGTCAGCAGCCGGTAGCCGAAGTAGGGGTCACGTGTATCGAGGTCGACGCCGTAGCGGTCGAGGATGGGCTGGATGCGCTGGCCATACTCCCACTCGCGCCGCGTCTGGACGTGGCGCACGGCCGACAGGTGGCTGTCGGCGAGCACCAGGCTGTGCACACGATCGGGGTGATTGCAGGCGAAGTTCAGCGTGACCACACCACCATAGCTGTGCGCCAGGAAATGCGCCTTGCGGATGTCGAGCTGATCGAGCAGGCCCTCCAGATCGGAAGCCATCGTGCTCGGTGAATAGCCTTGCGCAGGCATGTCCGACCGCCCGTGGCCGCGCAGGTCGAACAAGGTCAGGCGGAAGCGCCTGGCCAGCTGCGGCGCGTACTGGAAGTACCAGAACGCCATGTTGGTGGCCAGCCCGTGCACCATCACGAGGTGCTCGCGCGTGTCGTCCGGACCGTCGTCGATCCGGACGTAATTCAGCTTCACCCCATTGATCAGCGCCACGGGCATCCGTGTCTACTCCATGTATCCGAGCATCTGCAGTTGCTCCATGATCTGCTGCTTCTCGGCATCATCCATCGTCTGGCCGCCGTCATCGGTACGGCTGCCCTGGGTCGGTGCGCCAATCGTGATCGGGTGCACGGACTTGTGCTCGGCGGTGAACATCGCCGGCGGCACCACGCCTTCGAAATCGGACGGCACATCCAGCCCCAGGCTGTACAGCAAGGTGGCGGCCACATCGGTGATGTGCCGGCGCCCGAGCTGCTTGCCCTGCGCAATGCCGGGGCCGTAGGCCAGGAAGACACCGTCGGGGTGATGGGTGCCGATCGGATAGTTGCGCTTGACGACGACCGGCTGGAGGTTCTTCACCGAGACGAAACCGAAATCACGCAGCACCAGTTGCAGGTCCGGCGCCTGGGTCATTGCGGCGCCGGGGAACACGTCCTCGCGCTTGTGAATCTCGGTGATGATGCGTTCACCGGTTTGCGGGTCGACCAGGGCCTCGAGGTCGGCGATCAGGCGTTCACGGAAGGCCGGGTATTCCGAAGGGTCGATGCCGGTCTCGCCCGGCTCGCGTGCGACGCGGATCGTGATCCCGTTGCACGAGGGCGTGCGGCAGTAGGCGGTGGTCTTTTCCCAGTCGAGATACGCGAAATAGCTGTTGTCGCGGCGCTGGCCGGCATCGCCCGGTGGCAGTTCGCGGAAATGCACATAACCCTTCTCGGCCAGCCAGGCGTTGATGCGCACCACCTCGGTCGACGCGGTGAAGCCGTGGTCGGAGCAGAAGAAGACCTGCACCTCGGGGCCGGCGGCCGTGACCAGCTTCTCGATGAAACCGTCGAGCTGCTTGAAGTAACCCAGCGTCAGCTCGCGCATGCGCTTGTGAAATCCGCTGAGCTCACCCGTCTGCAGGGCCGGGTCGACATAGGGCCAAGCCTGGTGCTGCAGCTTGTCGACGCCGTCGAACAGGATCGCCATCAGTTCGGGCGCCTCTTCGCTCATCAGATGTTCGGCGACGCGGAACCATTGCTGCTCGCGCGGCAGGTGGTAGCTGATCCACTGTTCACGGTCGGCATCGCTGAGTTCGTTGCCCGACTGCTTCTCCTGCTCGAAATCCCAGGCCAGTTCCTGGGCGTTGAAGCCGGGAATGGCCTTCAGCCGGTCGTACATGTCCGACGGGTGCGAGTTTCGGCGCAGGTGTCGCCAGGGCACGAAGCCCGGGACGATGAAGCCGTTCAGGTCGGCCGGGGGCGGCGCGGTGAACGGAAAGTTCAGCGCCGTGACCTTCCTGCCCTGTCGGCTGGCGATCGACCAGATCGTCTCGACGCGGCAGTCGCGCGCGTCGTACAGCGTGAAGAAGACGTCGTTGCCGCGCTCTTCAGCGCGGATGAAGTCGAACACGCCGTGGTGGCCCGGCCCGCGGCCGGTCATCATCGAGACCCAGGCCGGCGGCGTCAGCGGGTTCGGCGTCGAGCGCAGCTTGGCGCGCACCCCTTCGGCCATCACCTTGGCCAGGAAGGGCATGACGACGGTGCCCTCGGAAGACTTCGTCAGATCATCGAGCACGGTGAACGTGGCACCGTCCATGCCGATGAAGAGCGTGCGGACCGTCATGCGGGGGAACCTCCTGATGTGAGCTTGCTGTCCACGAAGGCGGCCAGCGTGCCGAGCGTCAGGTCGCCCACGTAGCTGCCATCCTTCATCAACAGATCCTGGAAACCGAAGCGGCGCTCGTAGCACTGCTCCAGCGCGACACAGAGCTGGATGATGTCCACCGACGCGAACTCCAGGTCGGCGACGACCTTTGTTTCGGTGCCGATCGGGCCCTCCAGGTCGAGGCCCCAGTCCTGTGTCAGGTCCTCGACGATCGCCACGACCGTCTCGGTCGTGGTACCCCTCTTCAATTCACTCATCCATCGACCTCGACTCCGCTCCACATGGCGAGCGCAATTATCGTGCTCGCCTGACGTGACAGGCGGACCTCGGTCCCCCTACCCTGGTGGTCGACAAGGACCTCATTCCACCCGGCATCGGCAGCGAGCACGCGGAAGGCCTCGGGGCGTCCCTGCAGGCCCGTGCCCAGACATTTCGCGGCGGCCTCCTTGGCACACCAGATCCGCAGCACACGCTCTTCCAGTGCGGCGCCTTGCAGGCCTTCGACGAAGGCACGCTCCTCGGGCGCCAGGCTGCCGGCGACGAGTTCAGGCTGCACTCGCCCGAAGGATTCCAGATCGACCCCCACCGGCACACCCGGTGGCGCAAGCGCCGCAAGGCAGGTCGACGTGGTGTGCGACAAGGACACCCGTGGCGCCTCGTCGACCAGCGTGCCACACCACCATCCGCCCACAGAGGGAGCGCCTTGCGCGTCGTGGTGCACGACGATGTCGCTTGGATACAACAGATGGCCCGTCTGCGCCTGCAGCCATGCACGCGTCGCTTCTTTCAGTGCGGCCCGGCCGAAAAGCCATTCGCGCCGCCGGCGCAGCGACGCGCCGGCCAGGGCACGCCATTCGTCGCGCTCGGCGCGGCCGAGCAGCGCATGCGCCAGGATGCGCAGCCCGATGGCGCCGGAGACGCCACAGAACTCTTCGCTCATCAGCGGCAGGTGCCAGAGCAGCACCTCGGGTGCAGCGTCGAGCGCCACAGGTGCGCCCGCCCAGCCGCCCAAAGGGTCACAGCGCACCGCGTGGTAGGCCGGTGGTGCGACGAAAAACAGGTTCACCAGGTCCTGGCCCCGCATCAGCACCCGGCCGTCGCCGTCGATGCAGTCGAACTGCCAGGCGCGTGGCGCATGGATGTCGGTGGACCGCCCATCGACCGGACGCTGGCGCATGCGCAGCACGACGCCGTCGTGGTCGGACGGGCAGGCCGCGTGCAGTTCCAGGCGCTGGATGGTCGAGGGGAAGGCGTGGAACTCGGTGCCGACGTATTGCACCAGCCAGCAGGCCACGACCTGCCCCATCGCGTCCAGCAGCACCGGGTTGAGCACAAGGTCGGGGCGTTCGCCCTCGGCGAAGAAACCGTCAATGCTGCAACCGCTGAGCTGCACGTCGATGCCGTCTTGATCCCAGGCTTCGACCCGCTGCATGCTCTGGAAGACCGGGCCGTGGAACATGCCGGTGGCGTACAGATTGGGCCAGTTGAGGCAGGACTCGCGCCGCTCGGCCAGATCGGGCACGGCCGGCAGCACGAAGGCGCCGTCGAAACCGAACTCGGCGCACAGGGCCACGCCGCGCACGGTGAGCACACGCGCCGCGCAACGGCCGGTGGCCGCATCGAGCAGTTCGGCCTGCACCTCGAAATCGAGTTCGTCGTGATCGAGCGTGATCCAGTCGAAGGCCTTCACCTGCTCGATGACGCGCAGGTCGCGGCGCCCCGCCAGGCGCACACAGGCTTCGGCCATCACCTCGAGGCTGACCGTGAAGGGCACGCAGGACAGACCGAACAGCGTCGGGTCGACCTCGGACACCGGGCCGGACATCACGTGGTCGCGGATGAACCGGTCGTTGACCAGGCTGACGCGGCAGCGCGCGCGCAGCCGGCCGCCACCCTCTTCCAGGATTTCATCGAGCAGCGGTGTCGGGCCGGCGTGGGCATGTGACGACGGCCAGACCTCGGCGTCGTCCGCCGCGACCGGGTCGGCAAGTGGCGCTTCCGCTGCGCCGGCACAACTTTCCACGATCTCCTGCTGCTGCGCGAGGAAACCCCGCATCAGGTCGAAGTACTCGGCCATCACCTGCTCGCGCGCACCGTCCCCGGCCGCGGCGTCTGCCGGTACGACCGCAGGCGGCGCAACCTGCTGCGTTCCCGCGGCATCCACCGCCGGCGCCGGAGCCGTAGCGGCAGGCAGCAGGCCACGCAGCAGGTCGCGGTCGGCGTCGTCGAGCCGGATTGCCGGCATCGTGTTGTCCAGCGCCACGCCATGCGGGCGCATCGGCGCTGCAGCGAAGTCGATCACGGGGATCGCGCGCCCGGCGAACAGGCGTTCGAGCGCCGGCGGCCGGCCGGCCAGCCAGAGCTTGCCCAGCACCGACAGCAACTGCCCCACCCCGCCCTTGCGGCGCACATTGGTGGCCAGTGCGACATGCTCGCGGTCGATCAGGATGTCGTTGACGAAGGCCGTCAGATTGGCCGAGGGGCCGACCTCGACGAACAGGCGCACCCCGTCGTCGTGCATCTTCAGCACGGTCTCGCGGAAGCGCACCTTCTGCGACCATTGCGCAGCCGCCAGCTTGCGCACCGCGGCGGTGGACGCCGGGAAGCGGTCGGCCGAAGCGCAGGAGTACATCGGCACCTTGGGCACGCCGAGCTTGACGTCCTTGTAGTACTGCAGGAAGGCCCGGCTGACGTCGGCAAAATCCGGTGTGTGATAGCCGCGGTCGAAGGGCAGGGGCATGCAGATCCCACCCAGCGGCGTCAGCGCGTCCTGCAGGCGGTTGATGGCCGCCGGCGATCCGTAGAGCACCAGCTGGTTCGCGCAGTTGTCCATCGCGATGACCACATTGCCGCCCTGGATCGCGATCTGTTCCTCGACCGTCCCGGGCGGCAGCGCGCCGACGGCCAGCAGTGCGCCGGTGGGGATCTTGCCGGCGCCGAGCAGGTCTTCGTAGACCGCGTAGTGGCGCGCGATGCAGTCGGCGCGCGATTCCGGGGTGAGCGCCGGGTTAGCGCCGCTGGCGCCCAGCGCCGCCGACTCGCCCGAGCTGTGGCCCAGCATGACGTCGGGCTCGACGCCCAGGGCCATCATCAGATCGTGCATCGCCATGCCGCCGATGAACACCGATTCGGAGCCGACGTCCATGTCGT
>CAZWUR010000037.1:0-46209 GCA_964637205.1 uncultured Rubrivivax sp. | reverse complement strand
CTTGCTTGAAGAAGTGCGCATAATGCCTTGATTTTGCTAACACAGTAAGACTAGGTGCCCGGCCCCAGGATCGAGGTTGACCCGCCCTGTGCGCCAGGAACCCGCCGGCGACCATGGCCAAGCCTACGACCGACGCAGCCGGGTGCGCTGCGTCGGCATGCCACCGATGGCAAGGGCCCGCAAGGCGATGGCGGATCGTGTGGGTCCCCAGGCACCAGCGCCGGCATCTCACCGCCGCTTCTGGTTCCGGAACACGATCACGGACCCGAGTTCAACCACCGGAACCGGGACCCCAGCCACGCTGACAGTGGTCAGCTTCAGCGGGTTGGAAGCTTCGACCTCGATTTCGTCGCCATTGGCCAGAGCGATCTGGATCGCGAACGCCACACTGAGCAAGATCGACCCGCCACCGATGGCGAGAGGCAGACCCAGGCCGAAGGCGATCAAGACGATGCAGACGAGGGCGACAATCAGCACTGCGTCGCCGGGATTGGGCGTCAACCACCTGGAGCCCACGTGCGGCTGGAGCGCAGGAATGCTGCTGAACAGCAGCTGTCGAAGGGCATCCCTGACCGCTGCGGAGCCTCTGGCCTGGGCCCCATGGATCACGGCGGCGATGGGCGCGACCGCCAGGCCGCCGATCTCGAACTTAAAGCTGTCGCCGACGGGGCGGCCCCGGGCCTCCATGCGTGCCAGCAGTCGCGCATAGATCGAGGCCGGGTCGTCCACGAAGTCTCCGTCGATGCGCAGCCATAGCTGCGCATTCCTGAACCGCTCGAGCGACTGCTGGACGTCGGGCCCGAGCCGACCGAGTTGGTCCTTGGCCCAGTCCGCCAGCTCGTTCGCGACGACGCCAGGATCGGTGGGCAAGGTGGGCAGTCCGACGTCCTGGATCGCCAGCGCGATGCGCCGCCTCAGGTCGGCGCCGGCATCGCTCGCCGATGGCAGAGTCAAGCGATTGATCGAGTCAGCAAAGGCCGATACAGACGCAACCAGGGCGGCCAGTTCAGACGAGACCCGATTGGTGGCGGATCCGAGCGCTCCGATGGCCTCCTCTGTGCTTCGCGCATAGGCACCGATCGCCCCCGCGGCCGAATCAGCGACCTTGGTTTCGAGTTGGGACTTCCATTCGTTCAGGTTCATGACGCTTCCTTGGCTAGATTGCAAGCGGCTGGCGGGCCATCCGCCGCCGCGCCCAGCCGCCCAGCGCGGCCAGCCCCAGTGACATCAGCGCCCAGCTGCCGGGCTCGGGGATCGGCGCATAGTTGTGGCCGGAGTCCGCCACCAGGTAGACCAGGGGCGGTTCGCCCACCAGGGCGCCGAATGCTCCGCACGCCGTACAGAAGACTTCGAGGAACAGCGTGCTCTGGGCCCGGCCGGGGTCGGAGTCGGGGCCACCCAGGTTCCCTGCCTCCGAGCCGGCGAAGGACCTGAACTGGTAGTCCAGGTTCATCACCGAACCCACCGTCAGGCTGTCCTCGAGCAGGACCTTGACGAATTGGCTGCGGGTTCCAGCATCGGTGACGTCGAACCGGAAGAAGGCAGGCAAGCCGGCGACGGTGGCGGAGGCCCGTCCGGACCCCCACAGGTCCAGCGACAGAGTGACTTCCAGCGAGATCGGCGTGCCCATCGGCAGCGAGTCGGATCGGACCACGAGCCGGTCAGCGTTCGCACTCTGGACTTCGGTATTGGAGTTGGCGCGGACGATGTCGTCGATGCCGGCAAGTGCGTAGTTGGCGTAGTCTGCCAGCATGAAGCCGTATCCGGTTTCGGCATCGATGGCAGCCGCTGTGTAGCCGGCGTCGTAGGCGATGTGCACCTCGGGCACGTCGGTGCCGCCGATCCAATCGCTGTTGAAGCCACCCCCCCCATAGCAGCAATGCGTGAAGGAGCCGGTGGCCTTGGCCCAGGTCGTCACGGACTGCGCCGAGGCCGGGCCGGGCATCAGACCGGCAGCAAGCAAGGCCATGGCTGCGAGCGAGCAGCGCCGGGCAGCCATGGCGCGGCGGAAGGCGCCCGCTGCGGCCGGAAGTCGCGCCAGGGCCCTGGCGCTTCGTTCATGGAATCGGTTCATCGCGAGTTCCTCCGTGGATTTGCAGGCATGGCCACCGCCGTGCCTGTGGGGGTTGAAGCGGATCGGGTCATGGCAGCGGATCAGATGACTTCATTTGTCGGGACGACGTGCCTTGGGGCAAAAGGCGAGCGCGGCTCATCGCCACCGCCCCACCGTCACGAGATAGGTGCGCGGCACGCAGACACCGAGTTCCTCGGCAAAGCCCTCGTGGAACGCGACGAAATCGCGCTGCAGCGCGGCGCGGCGGTCGTCGTCCAGCGACGCGGCCAGCATCCGCGTCGGGCCGTAGCCCTGGACGAAGGTCTGCCAGGCGGCTTCGCCGTCGGGCTCGCGGTACATCGAGGTGCCGCGCTCGAAGCGCAGGTCGAAGTGCGCGCCCAGCAGCTCGGCGACCCGCTCTTCACGCCCCCAGGCGAAAGGCGACGGCGGCGGCGCCGATCCCTCCGGCGGCGGCGCCATGTAGGCCTTCATCACCAGGAACATCTGAAAGACGTTGCCGTCAGGCAGCCAGGTGGCCAGCGCGATGCGGCCGCCGGGCCGCACGACACGCGCCAGCTCGGCCGCTGCGGCCTCGGGCCGGCCGGCGAACATCACGCCGAAGGTGGACAGCACGGCGTCGAACTGTCCACCCTCGAAGGGCAGCGCTTCGGCATCGGCCAGCCGGTAGGCGATGGCCAGCTGTTCGCGCTGCGCCGTTTCGGTGGCCGCGGACAGCAGGTCAGCCGCGATGTCGACGGCGACCACCTCGGCACCGCGCCGCGCCAGGCTGCGCGCGGCCCAGCCGGTGCCGGTGGCCAGGTCGAGGATGCGTTCGCCGGGCTGCGGGTCCAGCCGCACCACGGCGTGTTCGATGGCATCGGCGATGCCGCGGCTGATGTGCTCGTAGGCCGCGCCGCCGGAACTCCACACGGTGGCGGCACGCTGGTTGTGGGCCTGGATGGAGGTGTTCATGAGGACTCCGTGGCGGTGGGGGACATGGATGACACAGGGGCCGATGATGGGAAGCCGGGACGCTTGCGTCTTCTCAACGCGCGCACGCCGGACCTTGCGGCGCCCCCACTTCTAGGGAGGGCCCGCCGCGCCGGCGCCCGGCGGGCGAGGCGCCCAGCGTCACCGCGTAGTGCCGGTAGAAGGTGGCCACGCTGTTGAAGCCGCATGCGAACGCCACCTCGATCACCGAGCCGGGCCGCTGCGCCAGCAGGGTCTGCGCACGCAGCACCCGTCGCCGCGCCACCAGCCGCGAGAAGGTGTGCGGCGTGCCGGCCAGCAGCGTATGCACGCGGCGTACCGAAACACCCAGTGCCTGGGCTGCTGCCCGCGGCGACAGGTCCGGGCTGCGGAGCTGGGCGTCGATGTGCGCCAGCAGGCGATCGTGCAGTGGGTCGACGGGAGGCGTCGGGGCGTTCATGGTCGGGCCCGGTCCGCTCAGGTCCGCCGGTCCGCACGGCGCTGGCGGCGTGCGATCAGCAGGCCTGCCAGCCCCACCGACCACAGCGCCCAGGTCCCGGGCTCGGGCACGGCCAGCGCCAGCGCCAGCCCGACCGTCGCCGGCCCGGGCTCCAGACCCTGGAATCCGGACAGGAAGAGTGCCGAGTCGTAGAGGGGGTCGCCCACGTCGGCGATCGCGAACTCGACCTCGTGCACGCTGCGCAGCGGGTCCAGCGCGGCGGTGAAGCGCAGCAGCGGCGTCAGGCCGTTCCAGCCGGTCCGGCCGGCGCCTTCGGGGTCGGGGTCGACGCCGAAAGCCTGGTTGACGGTGGCCAGCGAGAACGCCTGCCCGCCCGGGGTGGCGACGTTCACGCCGTCGACCAGGATGACCAGCCCGTCGCCGAAGGCGGGGTTGTCCACGAAGGTCGGGTACTCGTCGCTGCCGAACAGCATCAGCCCCGAGACGTAGCTCATGCCGGTCTTGACCTCGAACGAGAAGCGCAACACCGCCTGGTCGACCGTGGGTTCCCCACGCGCGGCCGAGATGGCGGCATGCGCCCCCGTGCCGGTGGCGACGTTGTTGCCGTGGCCCGGATCGGTGACGCTGGCGATGGTGCCGGTGCTCAGGCCGATGCCGGGGCCGAGCGGGCGCTGCGGCACGTCGAAGGCGAGCACCTGGCCGTTCTGGCGTGTGGCGCCGATGGTGACGATGCTGCCGGTGTCCACCGTCAGGCCGCTGGACGGGGCCAGCAGGGCGTCAACGAGTTGCGGCGCGGTCGCGGTCGGGGCAGCCGTGTAGCCGGCCATGGCGCCAAGAGGCAGCCCTGCCAGCGCGAAGGCAGCCAGAAACACGGGTCGAGTCGGATAGCGGTTCGGGCTCATGGGGTGCTCCGAGGGTTGTCGGATCGAACGGTCGCGACGGTCTCACTCACTAGAGCGGGGACACACAGGCGCGCAGATCACGCCCAGAACGACACGCACGTCCTATTCCCATCCACGGCTCAGGGTCGCGCGGCAAGGTCAATGCGGCGTCAGCGGCGCGTCAATCGGGTGATGTGCCCCATTCACGCTGGGCTGACGACGGCGAAGGCGACACCGGAACAGCACGCGAAGGGTCGACGCCGACATTGGCAGGGCCACCGTGGTCAGGCGGGCTAGGGCGTCCGCGGCGCCGGTCGTTGTTCGGTCGCGATCTGCGCCTGGCCACTGCCAAGAAGCATCTGCGCCAGCGCCATATCAGCGCCGCATCAGCGAATAGCGGCCGTGGACCTGAGGGTGCAGGATGCCGGACATCAATCGGTGTCCATGATCAGCCGCGGGCCAGCATCCTCGCCTGCCGCAGGCGCGGACTTTGCGCCACCTGGTCCCGCGTCAACGGGTCAACAGCCTCGGCCGCGACGGCAGATGCCTGCCGATGACGCCCCGCCGCCTTCAGCGCCTGCGCCTGTGCCACGTGCGCCGCGGCCCACAGCAGGCGGTCGTCCAGCACTGCATCGCGCGCACTGCGACCGGCTTGCGCCTGGAGCGCCAGGTGCAGCGCGGCGCCGGGGTCGCCGACCCGGTGGTGCGCCGACAGGCCGATCAGCGCACGCGCGCGCAGGCGGCCCACCAGCGGCCCGGCGGGTGCCGCGATGCGTCCATCGGCCCAAGTCAGCAGGTCCTCGAACGCGGGGCCGGCTTCGGCCCACCGGCCGGCCGCCTGCAACGCTTCGGCCCAGGCCGCCAGTGCCTGGGCATGCAGCAGGCTGTCGCGGCCGGGCCGTTGGCCAAAGTAGTCCACGGCCGCTCTGGCCCCCGCCAGGGCCGTGTCGTGGTGGCCGAGCAGCGACTCCACCCGGGCCAGTTGCACCAGTGCAAGCGTCTGGGCATCGAGATCGCCAAGAGACGCGGACAACTCGACCAGCAAGCCGGCGCGTGCGGCCGGCAGGTCGCCCTCGCCCCAGGCCAGGTCGGCGAACACCCGGTTGCGGGCGCCTGCACTCCAGACGGCCATGTCCTGCGGCAGCTGGTCCAACGCGGCCAACTGGCGGCGCGCCGCGACCCTGTCGCCGAGTTGATGCTCCAGCGCGGCGAGCCGGCGCTGCGTCAGCACCACCATCGGGTGGCGCGGACCGTGCGACTCGATCGCCAGCGGCAGCACGGCCGCCAGCGTCTCCCGCGCCCGGGCATAGTCGCCCGTGGCCAGCCAGCGGGACGCGACCGTGCGCTCAAGGTAGAAGCGGTCGAAGTCCGGATCGACCTCGCCCTGGCGGATCAAGGTGTTGATACGGTCATGCTCGCGGTCGAAGGCCGGGAAGTCATCGGCCCGGCGGTACACGCGCATCAGCGCGATGTGCACGTAGACCCGCTCTGGGTGCCTGGGGTAGTGGCGCGCGAAGCCGTCGACTGCTCGCCGCAGGTAGTCGAGTGCGCGCGGGTCGTCGGCATGGATGGCGGCGTCGCCCAGCTCGTGCAGGGTCAGCACATGCACCAGGCTGTCGCTGCGCCCCAGCCGCCGCGTCGTCTCGATGACCTCGGTGCCCAGCGCCATGGCCTCGCCGCTGCGCCCCAGCTGCCGCAGCAGACGGACGCGGTCAGCCGCGGCGCCCAGCGCAGTCTCGCTCTGCGGGCCGTGCAGCCGGCGCGCCAGCGCCAGGGCTTCCAGGTCCATGCGGTCGGCGCTGTCCAGCAGGCTCAGGCGGGCATGTAGGCGGCCGATGGTGCGCAGCAGATCCAGCTTCACGTCGGGCGGCAATTGCCGGTCGTCGAGCAGCCGCTGCCCCGCGTCGACCACCAGCTCGCGCACCGGCCGCTCCAGCTGCGCCCGCGCCGTTGCGCTGCCCATGCCGACGCTGCGAAAGAGGTCGAGCAAAAACTCGCGCGTGGCATTGGCCTTGGCCGCTTCAGCCCGCGCTTCGCGGGCAGCATCCTGGGCCCGGCCGGCCTGCCACAGCGCCGCCGCGGTGCCTCCCAGCAGCGCCAGCGTGACGACGCTCGCCGCAGCAACGCCAGCCCGGTGCCGGCGCACGAACTTGCCCGCGCGGTAGCGCCAGGTCGGTGCGGTGGCCTGCACCGGCTGGTGGTCCAGGTGCCGCTGCACATCATTGGCCAGCGCGCGCACCGAGAGGTATCGGTCTCGCGGTTCACGTTGCAGCGCGTGCGCGACGATGTGGTCCAGATCGCCGCGCAGCTGCGGCGCACGCGTCGACGGACCTGCGCGGCTGAGCTGTCGGGGCTCGGTCTCCAGCACGTCGCGCAGCCGCTCCAGCGGGCTGGACTTGGCCCACAGGAACGGCCGCTCCCCACTCAGCAGCTCGAACAGCACGACCCCCAGCGCATAGACATCGGTGGCCACCGTGACCGGCTCACCCAAGAGTTGTTCGGGCGCCGCGTACTCCGGCGTCAACGCGGTCAGACCGGTGCACGTGAGGGCCTCTTCACTGTCGTCCAGCAGCTTGGCGACGCCGAAGTCCAGCAGCTTGGCCTGGCCATCACCATCGACAAGGATGTTGGACGGCTTCAAGTCGCGGTGCACGACCA
Source organism: uncultured Rubrivivax sp. (assembly GCA_964637205.1). Classification (GTDB taxonomy): domain Bacteria; phylum Pseudomonadota; class Gammaproteobacteria; order Burkholderiales; family Burkholderiaceae_C; genus Rubrivivax. The sequence goes on along the minus strand of CAZWUR010000037.1, from coordinate 39,188 downwards.
GGTGGGCATGCGCGTGCGCCACCGCGTCGCAGACCTGCAGGAACAGGCGCAGTCGCTCTGCCAGCGAGCTGTCCCGCGCAGCGCACCAGCGATTGATCGGCTCGCCGGCCACGTACTCCAGCACCAGGTGGCGCTGGCCAGAGGCGTCGATGCCCACATCCAGCAGGCGGGCGATGTGCGGGTGCGCCAGCCGCGCCAGTAGCCGCGCTTCGGCCGCAAACCGCGCCTGCGCCACCGGGCTGCGCTGATGCGCCTGCAGCAGCTTGATCGCGGCCTGGCCCTGGTGCAGCGCGTCGCTGCGGTGCGCGAGCCAGACTTCGCCCATGCCACCGCTGCCGAGCAGCCGCTCCAGCCGCCAGGCGCCGATGACGGCGCCGGCGCGGTCGCTGTCGGGCAGTACGAGACTCAGGTCGTGGGGGTCGCGCGTGGCAGCCGCGTCGGCACGTACCAGGGCCTGCAGCGCGGCGGCCAGCTCGGGCTGTTCCTCGGCCAGGCGTGCCAGCACAGCCGGGCGTGCGTCGGGTGGCGCGGTCTGCCAGCGTTCGAACAGCTCGAACGCAGCGCGCCAGTGCACCGTACCTCGGTCGCCCTGCTCCATGGTGCCTCCCCGAGCCGGATGGTATCGGCCGCAGCGCGCTCCGCTGCCCTATCCTCCATCGCATGAGCGACGATCTGGCCAGCGCGTTCGAAGCCGCCTACCCCGAGTTGCTGCGCATCGCGCGCAGCCGGCTGCGCCAGGAGCAGGCCCCGATCTCCACGCGGACCCTGGTTCACGAGCTCTACCTGGACATTCAGCACCGCAGCGATCTGCGCTTCGGCTCGCGCGGCGAGTTCCTGGCCTATGCCGGCAAGGCGATGCGGCACCTGCTGGTCGACATGGCGCGCGAGCGCCTGGCCCAGAAGCGTGGCGCCGAGCTGCTGCCGCTGACACTGGGCGAGGAGGTCGCCAGCGACAGCGCCACGCCGGAGCAGGTGTTGATGCTCAACCAGGTGCTGGAGCGCCTGGGCCGCATCGACGCCCGGCTCCTGCAGGTGGCCGAGATGCGGGCCGTGCTGGGCCTTGAGGTGCCGGAGGTGGCGCTGGCCCTGGGTGTCTCTGAACCCACCGTCAAGCGCGACTGGCAGCGCGCCCGTGCCTTCATCTACGAATCGCTGGGCCGCGCGAACTGAACCACCGCCGCGGCCACGCCGGCGCGCCCCTAGACGCTTGCCGGCGGGCCGGGCGGCGCCTTACTTCGGCCGGATCGCGTCGGCCGTGCCCTGGATGAAGGCCTTCAGCTTGGGCACGTCCTCTGCCTTGAGCTTGCCGCTGAAGTCGGGCATGCCGTTGTTCACGTTCGGGCCGTTGAAGATGAACTTGTCGAGGTTGCCGATCACCTCGGCGCTCGAGTAGCCCAGGTTCGTGATGTTGCCGCCGCGGTCCACGCCCGGCACGCCATGGCAGAACACGCAGTTGCTGACGTACAGCGCCGTGCCCTCGGCCACATGGTTCTTGTCGTAGGGCACGCCCTGCACCAGCTGCCCCATTCGGTAGGCCACGAAGTCCGGCGCCTTGGCCGTGCCACCGAGCGCGAAGGTGTAGACCGTGCCCGGGCCCTTGCGGTTGCTGTGGCGGGCAGTGATGCCGTAGACGCCACCCCAGCCGACGGCCACCGAGACGTACTGCTTGCCGTCGACGAGATAGGTCGACGGCGCGGCGACGACCCCGGTGCCCACCGGGGTCTCCCAGAGCTTGCTCCCGTCGCGCGCGTCGTAGGCCACGAAACGGCCGTCGGCCGTGCCCTGGAACACGAGGTTGCCGGCGGTGGTCAGGGTGCCGCCGTTCCAGGGCGACACCTGGTCGACGCGCCAGCGCTCCTGCTGCTTCACCGGGTCCCAGGCCACCAGGCGGCCGAAGGGCACGCTCTTCGGCGGCTCGGGGTTGGCGAACACGCCCATGTTCCAGCCCAGATTGCTGTGCGGCTCGAGCGGGCTGGAGGCGTTGAACTTCCAGTCCTTGTTGTCCAGCATCGTCACCGGCACGTTCTGCACCGGCATGTAGGCCAGCCCGGTCTGCGGGTTGAACGACATCGGGTGCCAGTTGCGCGCACCGTAGGGACTGGGGATGATCTCGCGCGGGCGGTCGACGACGCGCGCGATGTCGGTTTCGATCGGCCGGCCGGCCTTGTCGTAGCCGCTGGCCCAGTTGACGTCGACGAAGTTCTGGGCCGAGATGAACTGACCGTTGCTGCGGTCGATGACGAAGAAGAAGCCGTTCTTGGGCGCGTGCAGGATCACCTTGCGCGCTTTGCCGTCGATCTTCAGGTCGGCCAGGATCATCGGCTGCGCGGACGTGAAGTCCCAGTTGTCGCCCGGCGTCTCCTGGTAGTGCCAGACATACTTGCCGGTGTCCGGGTTCAGCGCGACGATGCTGGCGAGATACAGGTTGTCGCCACCCGCGGGACTGCGCTTGGCGCGCGCCCAGGGGCTGCCGTTGCCGGTGCCGATGTACATCAGGTTGAGCTGCGGGTCGAAGGTGATGCTGTCCCAGGCCGTGCCGCCGCCGCCGGCTTCCCACCACTTGCCGGCCGGATCCCAGGTCTTGGCCGCCTTGGCCATCGACTCGTCCTCGAAGGGCTTGGCCGGGTTGCCCGGCACCGTGAACCAGCGCCAGGCCTGCTTGCCGGTCTGGGCGTCGTAGGCCGTGATGTAGCCGCGAACACCGTATTCGGCGCCGCCGTTGCCGATGATCACCTTGCCCTTGAAGACCCGCGGCGCGCCGGTGATGGTGTACGAGAACTTGCGGTCGACGATGGTGTCGGCCTCCCAGGCCTTGGCGCCGGTGGCCGCGTCCAGCGCAAACAGCCGGCCGTCGTAGGCGGCGACGAAGACCTTGCCCTTGTAGACCGCGACGCCGCGGTTGACCACGTCGCAGCAGCCCTTGTAGCCGTAGGCGCGGTCCACCTTCGGGTCGAAGCTCCACAGCCGCCGGCCGCTGCGCGTGTCGATCGCGTGCACGATGCTCCAGCTGGCGGTGACGTACATGATGCCGTCGATGACCACCGGCGTGGCCTCCACGCCGCGCGTGGACTCCAGGTCGTAGCTCCAGACCAGGCCCAGGTCCTTGGCGTTGGCCGTGTCGACCTGCTTCAGGCGCGAGAAGCGCGTCTCCGCGTAGTCCAGGCCGTAGCTGGGCCAGTCGGCGCCCAGGCGCGCGTTGGCCGTGATCGACTTCGTGTCCACACCCGCCGTTGCGGCGCGGATATGTTCGGGCGAGGCCTTGGGCGCTGAGGACTGCGCCAGCGCCGCCAGGGGCAGCGCCGCACACAGCAGCAGGCAGGGCAGGACGCGCAGCATGGCGATCTCCTCCAGTGGTGCAGGGACTCGCGGAGCTTCGCGCTGCGGCGGCAGCCGTCCAACACCGGGGTTTCCCGGATGAACTCTTGTTCCGTCTCAAGACAGACTGGTCCGATGTATACCCCACGTCCAGCGCCGGTCGCCAGCGCCCTGCCGGCCCAGCCCTTCTTCGCCACCGCGCATGCCCGCACCGCGCTCGCACGCGAGCGCTTCTTCGACGATGGGCAGCGGCCCACCGGCCTCGTCGGCGACCCGGTGATCCAGTCCTGGATGCGCTGCCATTCGGCGCGGCGCAGCCCGGCGGAGTCGATCGGCTTCGACCCGGTGACGCCGACGCGCCTGCACAGCGTGCTGCAGCGCGGGCGGCCGCTGCTGTCCGCCGCGCAGGCGCAGCTGGCCCAGCTCGAGGCCACCCTGGCCGGCACCGGATGCCGCACCATCCTGACCGACGGCGACGGCGTCATCGTGCACACCACGCCCGCCGGCGGCGTGCCGGCGCCGGTGCTGCACGCCGCCGCGCGCGTCGGCGTCAATCTCTCCGAGGGTGTGGTCGGCACCACCGCCCCCGGCATCGTCGTGCGCAGCGGCCTGGCCTGCACGGTCACCGGTCGCGAGCACTATTTCGACGCCTGCGGCGGCCTGCGCTGTGCCGCGGCGCCGATCCGCGACCGCCGCGGCCGGCTCGCCGGGGTGCTTGACCTCACGGTGGAGCAGCGCGAGTTCGGTTTCGACGCCGGCGCGCTCGTCGGCCTGTATGCGGCGGCGATCGAAAACGCCCTGCTCTGCCTGCCCGGCCGCGACCAGGGCCTGCTGCTGCGCTTCCAGGTCAGCCCGCTGCTGCTGGGCACGCCGATGGAAGCGCTGGCCGGTGTCGACACGCAGGGCCGCCTGAGCTGGATCAATGGCGTGGCCGAACACCTGCTCGGTGGCAACGGCGCGATCGGGCGCGCCGCCGAGGAGGTTTTCGGCCTGCCGCTGGATGCGCTTTTGGCGCGCACCCGCCCCGAGGCGGCACGCGAGCCGCAGCGCCTGGCCAGCGGGCTGGCGGTCTGGCTGCAGGCGCAACTGCAGGACGAAGTGGCCGAGGCCGTGCTCGCGCCCGCCGCGGTGCCCTCGCATGCCGCGCCGCCGCCGGCGCCAGCCACGCTGGCCGAAGGCAACCGGCGTCTGGTGCGCGACACCCTGGCGCGCTGCGGCGGCAATGTTTCGCGCGCCGCACGCGAGCTCGGTGTGTCGCGCGGCCTGCTCTACCGCCAGTTGGCCGCGATGCGCGACACCGGGCACTGATCGGGGCGCTCTATGCTCGCGGCCATGCAACTGGCCCGTGCGCTGTTCACCCAGGGATTCGGCAGCCGCCGCGAATGTGCCGCGCTGTGCCTTGCCGGCCGGGTGCGCGTGCGCGGCGTGCTGCTCGACGATCCGGCGGCCGAAATCGATGCCGACGTGGTCGAGGTCGATGGCCGGCACTGGCCGCTGCGCGCGAAGGCCCTGGTGCTGCTGCACAAGCCGCCGGATGTCGAATGCAGCCGCAAGCCGCGCGACCACCCCAGCGTGCTGAGTCTGCTGCCGATACCGCTGCGCCGCCGCGGCGTGCAGCCGGTGGGCCGGCTCGACGCCGACACCACCGGGCTGCTGCTGCTCACCGACGACGGCGCACTGATCCACCGCTGGACCCACCCGAAGCGGCATCTGCCCAAGGTCTACGAGGTGAGCACGAAACATCCGGTCGACGCGGCCATGCTGCAGGCGCTTCGCGACGGCGTGACCCTGCTCGACGACCCGGTGCCGGTGCGTGCCGCCGCGGCCGAGGCCACCGGCACGCATGCCCTGCGGCTGACGCTGACCGAAGGCCGCTACCACCAGGTCAAGCGCATGCTGGCCGCGGCCGGCAACCGTGTCGAGGGCCTGCACCGCAGCGCCTTCGGTGCACTGCGCCTGCCGGCCGATCTGGCGCCGGGCGACTGGCGCTGGGTCGAGCCGGCGGATGTCGATGCTTCGATAATCGGCGCATGAAGATCCTGCGCGGCCACAGCGTCGCCACCGGCCCCTGTGCCCTGACCATCGGCAGCTTCGACGGCGTGCACCGCGGGCATCAGGCGATGCTCGCCCTGCTCAACAACGAAGCCCGCCACCGCGGCCTGCCGAGTGCGGTGCTGACCTTCGAGCCGCATCCGCGCGACTTTTTCGCCGCCCGCCCCGGCGCCCCGGCGGCGCCGCCGCGCATCGGAACGCTGCGCGACAAGCTCGGCGAACTCGCGCGCTGCGGCATCGCCCAGGTGATGGTGATGCGCTTCGACCAGCGCCTGGCGTCGGCCTCGCCGCAGCAGTTCATCGACGAGGTGCTGCGCCGTCGGCTCGACGCGCGTTACCTGCTCGTCGGCGACGATTTCCGCTTCGGCGCCCGGCGCGCCGGCGACTACGCCCTGCTCGACGCTGCAGGTGCCGAGGCGGGCTTCGACGTGGCGCGCATGCAGAGCTACGAGGTGCACGGCCTGCGCGTGTCCAGCTCAGCCGTGCGCGAGGCCCTGGCCGCCGGCGCGATGAGCCGCGCCGCCGAACTGCTGGGCCGGCCGTACACGATCAGCGGGCGGGTCCTGCACGGCCGCAAGCTCGGCCGCAGCCTGGGGTTTCGCACCCTCAACCAGCGCTTCGGCCACCCGCGGCCGGCGGCGATGGGCATCTTCGTGTCCCGGGTGCACGGGCTGGCGCCCGAGGCGCTGCCCGCCGTTTCGAGCCTGGGCGTGCGGCCGGCGGTGGAAGACGCCGGCCGCGTGCTGCTGGAAACGCATGTGCTGGACTGGCCGGCGGCGCTGGCCCCCGAGGCCGGCTACGGCCAGTGCCTCACCGTGGAGCTGCTGCACAAGCTGCACGACGAGCGGCCGTATGCGTCGCTCGACGCACTGCAGGCCGGCATCGCGCAGGACGTGCACGACGCGCGCGGCTGGTTTGCCGCGCAGACGAACTGATCAGAACCGCCAGACCAGCCCGCCGCCCAGCGCCCAGCCCAGACGCTGCTGCACGATCGGGCTGCGTGCCGCAGCGCCGATCTGCCAGGAAGCGCTGGCGCCGACAAAGCTGTCCCAGCGCGGCCCCAGTTCGTGGCGCAAGGTGAGGCCGGTCCTGACATCGCGCAGGCTGTTGCCCGGCGTGTAGGGGGCGTAGCCGCTGCGTTGAGCCTGCGCCGACGTCACCCCGTACCAGCTCTGCATGTAAGTGTCGCTGCCGAAGCTCGCCGAGGCGCCGAACTGCAGCTTGGTATCCGGCCCCAGCACCCATTGGCGCGTGGCGCCCAGGTCGGCCAGCCAGCCGTTGCCATGGCCCAGGGTGTCGGCGTTCACGGCCAGGGTGTAGCGCCAGGGGCCGGGCGGCAGCCAGTTCACGCGCAGTCGCGCAAGCAGCGTGGCCTGGATGTCGCCCATGCCGGCCAGCGCGTCACTGTCCGTCTCCTGCCGGCCGTTGGACCAGCGGGCGCTGAGGCTGACCCGCCATTCCTTCTTCTTCACCAGCTCGGCCGCCAGGCCACGTTCGACATCGTCGTCACGCCGGGTCGTGAAGCCGCCGGAGCCGGACACCGAGATGCGCCCGTAGCGCACGAAACCGCCGGGGCGAAAACCCCAGCCGTGCTTCGACGCGCCGCCATACTCGGGGCCATAGTCGGTGACCAGGCCGATCGCACCTTCGAAACGGGTCGGTTTTTCTTCATCGGCCATGGCCAGGCCGGCACAGGGGACGAGCATGAGGGCAAGCAGGCGGCGGCAGGTCATCGGATGGGTAGGGGCCAGATGGGCATCGCTAGAATCAGGGCATGGCGTCGACCGAAACTGCACCCGTTCCAGCGCGTGCACACTCGTGCACGCGGCGCCAGACCACGCGCGATCGAATTATGGGCAGGGCCTCCTGAAGCGCCGCTGAAGCGCGGCTGAATTGCGGCCTGTCACGAACGCCGCCAGTCGCACGGCCCGACCTCACTGCCCGCCCCGCCGGCTCTCCCCGATCGCCACGCCCTGCCCGAACCGCCGCCCGCCTGCGGCCCGATGCCATGAATGCTCCTGACCAGCGCCAGACCCTGAACCTGCCCGACACGCCGTTCCCGATGCGCGGTGATCTGGCCAGGCGCGAGCCCGCCTGGATCCGGCAATGGAACGACGAAGGCCGCTACCAGCGCCTGCGCATTGCCCGCCGCGGCGCCCCGCTGTTCGTGCTGCACGACGGCCCGCCCTATGCCAACGGCGCGATCCACATGGGTCACGCGGTGAACAAGGTGCTCAAGGACATGATCGTCAAGGCGCGCCAGCTGGCCGGCTTCGACGCCCAGTACGTGCCCGGCTGGGACTGCCACGGCCTGCCGATCGAAAACGCCATCGAAAAGCAGCATGGCCGCGGCCTGAGCCGCGACGAGATGCAGGCCAGGAGCCGCGCCTATGCCGGCGAACAGATCGCGCTGCAGATGCAGGACTTCCAGCGCCTGGGCGTGCTCGGCGACTGGGGCCAGCGCTACGCGACCATGGACCCGGCCAACGAGGCCAACGAGATCCGCGCCTTCAAGCGCGTCATCGAGCGCGGCTTCGTCTACCGGGGCCTGAAGCCGGTTTACTGGTGCTTCGACTGCGGCAGCTCGCTGGCCGAGTTCGAGATCGAGTACGCCGACAAGAAGAGCCAGACCCTGGACGTGGCCTTTCTCTGCGCCGAGCCGGACAAGCTGGCCGCCGCCTTCGGCCTGCCGGCGATCGACGGCGAAGCCTTTGCGCTGATCTGGACCACCACCGCGTGGACGATCCCCGCCAACCAGGCGCTGAACCTGAACCCGGCGCTGGACTACGCCCTGGTGCGCACCGAACGCGGGCTGCTGCTGCTCGCGGCCTCCCTGGTCGAGGCCTGCCTGAAACGCTACGGGCTCGAAGGCCAGGTGATCGCGACCGCCCTGGGCGAAAAACTCGGTGGCCTGCAGTTCCATCACCCGCTGGCCCATGTGCATGCCGGATACGACCGGTTGAGCCCGGTCTATCTGGCCGACTACGCCACCGCCGACGACGGCACCGGCATCGTGCACAGCTCGCCGGCCTATGGCCTGGACGACTTCAATTCCTGTGTCGCCCATGGCCTGGCCTTTGACGACATCCTGAACCCGGTGCAGGGCCATGGGCGTTACGCCGACGACTTCCCGCTCTTCGGCGGCCTGAACATCTGGAAGGCGGTGCCGCAGATCATCGACACCTTGCGCAACGCCGGCCGGCTGCTGGCCAGCGAGACGATCAGCCACAGCTACCCGCATTGCTGGCGCCACAAGAGCCCGGTGATCTACCGCGCCGCGGCACAGTGGTTCATCCGCATGGACGAGGGCGAGGGTGTCTTCAGCACCGACAAGGCGCCGAAGACCCTGCGGCAGATGGCGCTGGAGGCCATCGAACACACCGCCTTCTACCCGGAGAACGGGCGCGCGCGGCTGCGCGACATGATCGCCAACCGGCCCGACTGGTGCATCAGCCGCCAGCGCAGCTGGGGTGTGCCGCTGCCGTTTTTCCTGCACAAGGAGACCGGCGAACTGCACCCGCGCACGATGCAGATCCTCGACCAGGCGGCCGACATCGTCGAAGCCGGCGGCATCGAGGCCTGGAGCCGGGTCAGCACCGAAGAGATCCTCGGCGCCGAGGACGCGCCGCATTACGGCAAGAGCAGCGACATCCTCGAAGTCTGGTTCGACAGCGGCAGCACCTTCTGGCATGTGCTGCGCTGCCAGCACCCCGAAGGCTGGCACCGCGAGGGCCCCGAGGCCGACCTCTACCTCGAGGGCCACGACCAGCACCGCGGCTGGTTCCACAGTTCCCTGCTGGTGGCCTGCGCGCTCTACGGCCGCGCGCCCTACCGCGGCCTGCTGACGCACGGTTTCACCGTCGACAGCCAGGGCCGCAAGATGAGCAAGTCGCAGGGCAACGGCATCGAGCCGCAGAAGGTCAGCTCGACCCTGGGCGCCGAAATCATCCGCCTGTGGGTCGCGGCCAGCGACTACAGCGGCGACATCGCCGGCGACGACAAGATCCTCGCCCGCGTCGTCGACGCCTACCGGCGGATCCGCAATACCCTGCGCTTCCTGCTCGCCAACACCTCGGACTTCGACCCGCAGACCGATGCGGTGCCGGCCGGCGAACTGCTCGAGATCGACCGCTGGGCGCTGGCCCGCGCCGCCGGGTTCCAGGCCGAGATCCTGAAGCACTACGAGGTCTACGAGTTCCACCCGGTGGTGGCCAAGCTGCAGGTCTTCTGCAGCGAAGACCTGGGTGCCTTCTATCTCGACGTGCTCAAGGACCGCCTCTACACCACCGCGCCGAAGAGCCTGGCGCGGCGCAGCGCGCAGACGGCGCTGTGGCAGATCACGCAGGGCATGCTGCGCTGGATGGCGCCCTTCCTGAGCTTTACCGCCGAGGAGGCCTGGACGGTGCTCGGCCACAGCGACTCGATCTTCACCGAGACCTACTGGAACTTCGAGGGCGGCGACGCCGCGCTGCTGCCCAAATGGTCGCGCCTGCGCGAGATCCGCGACCTCGCCAACAAGGAGATCGAGACCGTGCGCGGCAGCGGTGCGCTGGGTTCGTCGCTGCAGGCCAACCTCGCCATCGGCGCACCGCCCGAGGACCTGCCGCTGCTGCAGTCGCTGGGCGACGATCTCAAGTTCGTCTTCATCACCTCGGTGGTGACCCTGTCCGAGGCGCCCGCGCTGGGCATCGGCGTCACGCCGTCGGCCGCCACCAAGTGCGATCGCTGCTGGCACTGGCGCGACGAGGTCGGCCACGACGCCGCGCACCCCGGGCTGTGCCGGCGCTGCACCGACAACCTGTTCGGCACCGGCGAAGCGCGCCGCCACGCCTGATGCCCAGGACCACCTTCATGCGCCGCCAGGGCCCCGGCCTGGGCCTGTGGCTGGGCCTGGCGGCCCTGGTCATCGTCGCCGACCAGCTCACCAAGACGCTGATCGTCGGCGCCTTCCAGCTCGGCGACAGCCGCACGGTGACGGGTTTCTTCAACCTCGTGCGGGCGCACAACGCCGGCGCGGCCTTCAGCTTCCTGGCCGACGCGGGCGGCTGGCAGCGCTGGTTCTTCGTCGGCGTCGGCGCCCTCGCCTCGGGCTTCATCGTCTGGATGCTGCGCCGGCATGCCGACCAGCGCCTGTTCTGCTTTGCCCTGACGATGGTGCTCGGCGGCGCGCTCGGCAATGTCATCGACCGCCTGATCCACGGTTATGTGGTCGACTTCCTGCAGTTCCGCTTCGACTGGCTGGCGCCGGTGTTTCCCGGCGGCTACTTCCCGAGCTTCAACCTCGCCGACAGCGCAATCACGCTCGGCGCGGCCTGCCTGATCCTCGACGAGCTGCTGCGCGTGCGGCGCTCGCGGCGGGGCTGAACCGGTCTGAGCATGGAATCGCTCGGCTTGCAGGACTTCGGCCGCATGCAGGAGATCGCCGGTGTGCTGATGCGCCACGGCCTGGGTGAGGCGGTGCGCCGACTCGGCATGGCCGACGCGCTCGAACGCGCCGGCCATGCCCTGCACCGCGACAACGCCGCCGAGCTGGCACGCCTGTCGCCGCCGGAACAGGTGCGGCGCGCTTTCGAGGAGCTGGGGCCGACCTTCGTCAAGCTCGGCCAGGTGCTCGCCGGCCGCGGCGACCTGCTCGACGCCAGCTGGCTGCACGAACTCAGCAAGCTGCACAGCCGCGTGCCCCCGGTGCCGCCGGACGAGTTGCGGCGTCAACTGCGCGAAGACCTCGGCGGCGAGCCGGAAGTGGTGTTTGCCCACTTCGAGACCGAACCTCTGGCGGCGGCGTCGATCGCGCAGGTGCACCGCGCGCGGCTGCACGACGGCAGCGAGGTCATCGTCAAGGTGCGGCGACCCGGCATCGAGACCGTGATCGAGGCCGACCTGCGCCTGCTGGCGCGCCTGGCCGGTGTCGCCGAGCGCCAGTGGCCGGCCCTGGCGCCCTACCGGCCCGAGCAGCTGGTGCATGAATTTGCGCGATCGCTGCGCCGCGAGCTGAACCTGGCGGCCGAGTGCCGGCACGCCGAACGTGTCGCCGCCAACCTGGCGCCGCTGGGTTATGTGGCGATCCCGCGTGTGCACTGGGCGCATACCGGCCCGCGCATGAACGTGCAGGACTTCGTCGACGGCCTGCCCGGCGAAGACCTCGCCGCCGTCGACGCCGCCGGGCTCGACCGCAAGGTGCTGGCCCGGCGCGGCGCGCACGCGGTGCTGAAGATGATCGTCGAGGACGGCTTCTTCCATGCCGACCCGCACCCCGGCAACGTCTTCTATCTGCCCGGCAACCGGCTCGCCTTCATCGACTTCGGCATGGTCGGCCGGCTCTCGCCGCGGCGACGCGAGGAACTGCTGAACCTGTTGCTCGGCCTGGTGCAGCGCGACCCGCCGGCCGTGGCCGAGGTCCTGCTCGACTGGGCCGGCGACACCCGAGGCGTCGACATCGCGCAGCTCGAATCGGCGATCGAGGAGTTCGTCGACCAGTACCACGGCACGCCGCTGGCACAGCTCAACCTGGGCCAGATGCTGACCGAGGTGACCGACGTGCTGCGCGCGCAGTCGCTGGCCCTGCCGGGCGACCTGGCGCTGCTGATCAAGGCCTTCGTGTCGCTGGAGAGCATGGGTCGCGGGCTGGACCCGGACTTCCACGTCGCCCAGGAGGCGTTGCCCCTGCTGCAGCGCGTGCTGCGCGGGCGCTTCAAGCCGGCAGCGCTGGGCAGGCGCGCCTGGCATGCGGCGCTCAAGCTCGCGGCCACCGCCGAGAAGCTGCCGCACGACATCTCGCGCCTGCTGCGCCGCGCCCGCCACGGCCAGATGCGCATCGGCCTGGAACTGGCCCATCTGCAGCGCGTGGGCAACCAGCTCGACCGCGCGGCGACCCGGCTGTCGATGGCGATCCTCATCGCGGCCCTGATCATCGGTTCGTCGATCGTGATGACGGTCGGCGGCGGGCCGACCCTGTTCGGCCTGCCGGCCTTCGGCTTTCTCGGCTTCATCGGCGCCTTCGGCGGCGCGATCTGGCTGGTGCGATCGATCCGCAGCGAAGAGCGGCACGACGACTGAAGGCCGGCCCAGCGGCGGATCGGTCATCGCGCGGCAGGCGCCAGAATCGCCCCTGGCGCTCCGCCAATTTCACGACGTCGAGATTGCACCATGCACATTTCCATGTACCAGGCCAGCGTGCCAAGGCTGGCGAACATCCTCGAGAACCTGTCCGGCATCCTGGACAAGGCACAGGCGCATGCCGATGCACACAAGATCGACGTCGCCACGCTGATGGACTACCGGCTGGCCCCCGACATGTACCCGTTCGCCAAGCAGGTGCAGATCGCCTGCGACAAGGCCAGAAGTGTGATTGCGCGGCTGGCACGCATGGAAGTTCCGTACTACAGGGACGACGAAAGCTCGCTCGCCGAACTGAAGGTTCGCATCGCCAGAACCGTCGCCTTCATTCGCAGCGTGTCGCCGCAGCAGATCGACGGCACCGAAGACGATGAGATCGTGCTCCCGGTCACCGGCAAGGAAACCCGCTACAAGGGCATGCAGTTGCTGCTCGGCCATTCGATGCCGAACGTGTACTTCCATGCCACCACGGCCTACAACATCCTGCGCCACAACGGTGTGCCCGTCGGCAAGCGCGACTTTCTCGGCAATCCATAGTCGCCTGGACTTGTGCGGCAGGACGGGGCCGTGGCATAGCCGGCCACTGTCCACCGGCCTCAGGCTGACGGCACACCCGGATCGACATGCGGGCCGGGCCCGATTCCGCCGGCGTGTCCCGGCGTTTACAACACGGGCATGAATCCAGATCCCGGCGCAAGACCTGGCGCTGAGCCGCCGCCGACGCCGGAACCCGCGCCCGAGCGCACGCCGGGCGGCTTTCAGATCGAGCTCAGGCCGCTGCGCTACGCCGACCCGCTGCGCTGGCTGGCCGCCGGGTGGCGCGACTTCGTCCGCGCCCCCGGCATCGGCCTGTTCTATGGCGGCTGCTTCGTCGTCATGGGCTGGGCGCTGATGAGGATGTACGAGCAGGCGCCGGCCTATGTGATGGCCCTGTCGGCGGGTTTCCTGCTGATGGGCCCCTTTCTGTGCCTGGGCCTGTACCGCACCAGCCAGCGCCTGGAGGCCGGCGAGAAGCCCGACTTCGGCGACTCGCTGCTGGCCTGGGACACACGCACCGGCACCCTGGCCATCTTCGGCTTCGTGCTCCTGGTGCTGGAGATGCTGTGGGGCCGCGTGACCCTGGTGCTCTTCGCCGTCAGCTTCGACGGCATGCCCGACCTGAAGGGCTCGCTGCTGGCCCTGCTCGACCCGGAGAACCTCGGTTTCATTTCGGCCTGGCTGGTGGTCGGCGCGCTGTTCGCCGGCCTGATCTATGCCGTCAGCGTGGTCTCGATCCCGATGATCCTGCACCGTCCCACCGACGCCATCACCGCCGCGCTGACCAGCATGCGCCTGGTGCTGACGCAGACCGGGGTGATGCTGTGGTGGGGTTTCCTGATCACGCTGCTCGTCGTCGCGGCGATGCTGCCGTGGTTCGTCGGGCTGCTGGTGGTCGGGCCGGTGATCGGTCACGCGAGTTGGCACGCATACAGGGCGGCAGTCGCCTAGAATGGCCTCGTCCGCCGCGTTCGCGCGGGTCCTATATTTCCTTGAACCGATGCTCATTGAGCCAGGGCTTGGAAGATCGCGAAGCAGGTGTGATCGTCTCGCGTCAGATGAACCCGAAGCCTCGCTGACCTCGCCCACCTGAACTTCCCTGAGGGTTCAGGAATGCGGCCCGCGGGGCGCGGCGGACACCTACCTTTGACGTGACGCCGTCCCTCCCTGCCCGCATGGCCTACTGGCTGATGAAGAGCGAGCCCGACGAGGCCTCGATCGACGACCTCGTGCGCCAGGGCCGCCTGGCCTGGACCGGCGTGCGCAACTACCAGGCGCGCAACTACATGCGCGACCAGATGCAGATCGGCGACGGCGTGCTCTTCTACCACTCGTCCTGCGCGCAACCGGGTGTGGCCGGCCTGGCCTCGGTGGCGTCGGCTTGCGTGCCCGATGCGACGCAGTTTGACCCGTCCAGCCCCTATCACGACCCCAAGTCGACGCGCGAGGCCCCGCGCTGGCTGCAGCTCGACGTGAAACTGGTGCAGAAGACCCGCCTCCTGCCTCTGGCCGAGATGCGCGCCGCGCCCGAACTGGCGACGATGCAGGTCCTGCGGCGCGGCAACCGGCTGTCGATCACGCCGGTGACGGCGGCCGAGTGGCGGGCCGTGCGCACCTTGCTGAAACGGCCGGCGCCGTGAGCGGTCTCGGCTGGCCGCTGATCGCCGAACTGCTGGCCCTGGGCCTGGGCGCCGGCTTCCTGGCCGGGCTGCTGGGCATCGGCGGCGGCATGTTGCTGGTGCCCTTCCTGACCCTGATCCTGGCCGGCCGCGGCGTGGCGCCGGCATTGGCCGTGAAGATGGCGATCGCGACCTCGATGGCGACGATCCTGTTCACCTCGCTGTCCAGCCTGCGCGCGCACCACGCCCACGGCGCCGTGCGCTGGCCGCTGGTGCGCGGGCTGGCGCCGGGTATCCTGATCGGTGGCCTGGTCGCGGGAGCGGGCATCTTCGCGCTCATCAAGGGCCAGGGACTGGCGGTCGTGTTTGCCGGCTTCGTGAGTTTTTCGGCGCTGCAGATGCTGCGCGGCCGCAAGCCCGCGCCGCACCGCCAGATGCCGGGCTGGGCCGGCCAGATCGGCGCCGGCAGCGTGATCGGGCTGGTGTCGGGCCTGGTGGGCGCCGGCGGCGCCTTCATCTCGGTGCCCTTCATGGTCTGGTGCAACGTGCCCATGCGCCATGCGGTGGGCACCAGCGCGGCGCTTGGCTTTCCGATCGCGCTGTCGGCGACCCTGGGCTATGTGATCGGAGGCTGGACGCTGCCGCCGGCAACGCCGGGCGCCGTCGGCTACCTCTATCTGCCGGCCCTGGTGCTGATTGCCGCGGCCAGCGTGCTGATGGCGCCGCTGGGCGCGCGCACCGCGCACCGGATCGACGTGCAGTCGCTGCGCCGGGCCTTCTCGCTGCTCCTGATGGCCCTGGCCGGCACCATGCTCTGGCGCGTGTTCAGCTAGGCTCGAAGCGGATGCTGGCCAGCGTGACGTGGTTGCCGCCGCGGCGCTGCGCCTCGCTGAGCGCCGCCTCGCTGGCGGCCAGGAGTTCGCTCTGGCTGTGCGCGGTGTGCGGATAGCTGGACACGCCCATCGAGGTGGTGAAGCCCAGTTCCTGGCCGTCGAGCACCACCATCTGGGTTGCACACTGGCGGCGCAGACCTTCCATGCGCGAATGTGCGGTGGCCAGGCCGACGCCCGACAGCAGGACCGCGAAGCGGCGTTCGTCGTAGCGGCAGGATGCGTCCATCGCCCGCGTATTGCTGCGCAGCAAGCGTCCCAGGGCCTCGAGAATGCGCGTCATCGCCGGGACGCCGAGTGCGGCGACGCTGTCTTTCGGCGGGTCGAGTTCGACGAACACGAGGGCGAACTCGCGGTGCTCGCGCGAGGACAGGTCGACCTCGCGCCGCAACTGCTCCTCGAAATGCCCGCGCGTATACAGACCCGAGGCCGAATCGCGCAGCGCCTGGTCCTTCAGTTCAAGGCGCAGGCTCTCGTTGGCGCGCTGCAACTGCTCGATCTGGTCCAGCGCCTGGCGCAGCTGGGCCTCCTTCTGGCGCTGCGGCGCGCGGTCGATCCAGACGCTGGCGATGCGGCGGCGACCTCGCTCATCGGCCGCATCGGCCAGACGCAGGACGAGCAGTTCACGGCGGGTGCCGCCGACCTCGGCACGGTGCTCGCTGGCCAGCACCCCATCCCGCGCCAGCGCGGCCTGGTCGGCCGCACGCATGGCAACGGCGGTGCCCGGGTCGCACCAGTCGCCGTCGGCGGCACCCGCAAGGGTCGCGCCGTCCGGACACAGCAGGGCGGCGAGCGCCGGATCGGCCCATTCGTAGCGGCCGCTCGACGCGTCCTTTACCGCGGCCATCGCGCCCAGCCGTTCGCCGGCCTCTGCCCACAGTCGCGCAAACAGACGATCGTGGCGCGCGGGCGCCACGGTTGACGGATCGGTGAAGGGAATGGTCGACATCGGCACGGCGGGAACTGGACTGCTTGGACAGGGCAGATCCTCGCTCGTTCCGATCTTGGGCCGCGAAGTGCGCCAGATCAAGCAAGGACACCGGGCCGCACACCGAGTTCCCCCTAGTTCGTCAGGCGATCGATGCTAACCCGCGTCGGGGCCATGGCTCGCCCCCCGATGCCGGGAATCGAGGGGTGAAGGCCCCGCATCTCGGCCCCGACGGCAGTCTGGGCCTCGTCGTTTGCCAGGTCGGCGATTTCCGGGCTAGAATCATTGTCTTTCCAGCGCCCAAGCCCCCAAGCCTTTTCATGACAACGATCCGCGTCAAAGAGAACGAGCCCTTCGATGTAGCCCTTCGCCGCTTCAAGCGCACGATCGAGAAGATGGGCCTGCTGACGGAGCTGCGCGCGCGCGAGTTCTACGAAAAGCCCACCTCGGAGCGCAAGCGCAAGAAGGCGGCGGCTGTGAAACGCCACTACAAGCGCGTGCGCAGCATGCAGCTGCCCAAGAAGATGTACTGATTCCCTGGCGCCCGGCCTGCCGGCCAGGGACGCATCGGCCCGCGCACGGCATGCCGTCGCGGGCCTTCGTCGTTTGGAGGACACCCCGATGAGCCTGAACAACCCCTCGCTGAAGGGCCGCATCCAGGACGACATGAAGTCGGCGATGCGTGCGCGCGACGCGGCGCGCCTGGGCGCGATCCGAATGCTGCTGGCCGCGCTGAAGCAGCGCGAGGTCGACGAGCGCATCGAGCTCGACGACGCGGCCGTGGTCGGCATCGTCGACAAGCAGATCAAGCAGCGCAAGGACTCCGTCGCCGCCTTTCGCCAGGGTGGACGCGATGACCTCGCCGACAAGGAAGCCGCCGAGATCGCCGTGCTCGAGGCCTATCTGCCGCAGCGCCTGTCGGCAGCGCAGATCGGCACCGAAGTGCAGGCCCTGGTGGCCGAACTCGGCGCCACCGGCCCGGGCGACATGGGCCGGGTGATGGCCGCGGCCAAGGCCGCCCTGGCGGGCAAGGCCGAGATGGCCCTGGTCTCGGCCGCCGTGAAGCAGCAGCTGTCGAGCTGAGCGCCGGTGACCAGATCCGGCGCTGAGGCGTAGCATCGGGGCATGTTGAACGCGACTGCCCTGCCGGTGCGCCAGGTGGACGAGGACGTGTACGTCGCGCCGCAGCTTGCGCCGCACGACATGGCCGCCGCTGTCGCCGCCGGTTTCCGCAGCGTGGTCAACAACCGCCCCGACTTCGAAGAAAGCGCTGCGCAGCCGACCAGCGCGGCCATCGAAGCCGCCGCCGGGGCCGCCGGCCTGGCCTACCGCTTCCTGCCCGTCAGCCCGTCACAGCAGACACCGCAGGATGCCGCGGCGATGGCGCGGCTGCTGCAGGAGCTGCCGCGCCCGCTGCTGATCTTCTGCCGCTCGGGTGCACGCTCCACCCGGCTGTACCGCCTGGCGACGCAGGCCTGAGACGGCACCGGGCGGCGGGGCCGGTTCAACGGTAGAGCATGCTCGGCAGCCAGGTCGACAGCGCCGGAAAGGTCAGCAGCAGCGCGATCGCAACCAGTTGCAGCGCGACGATGGGCACGACCCCGCGGTAGATCTGCGCCGTCGAAACCTCGGCAGGCGCGACGCCACGCAGATAGAACAGCGAAAAGCCGAAGGGCGGCGTCAGAAAGCTGGTCTGCAGGTTCACCCCGACCAGCACGCCGAGCCACAGCGGATCCACGCCCAGGTTGAGCAGCACCGGTGCGGTGATCGGGATGACGATGAAGATGATCTCGAAGGTGTCGAGGATGAAGCCGAGCAGGAACATCACGAACATGACGACGATCAGCGCGCCCATCGCACCGCCCGGCAGGTCGGACAGGATCTCGTGCACGAGGTTGTCGCCGCCCATCATCCGGAACACGATCGAGAACACCGCCGCGCCGAGCAGGATCACGAACACCATCGAGGTCACGGTGGCGGTGTTGACCGTCGCCTCGCGCAGCATCTTCAGGCTGAAGCGCCGCTTGACGACGGCCAGGACGATGGCACCGACCGCGCCCACCGAGGCCGACTCGGTCGGCGTGGCGATACCGCCCAGGATCGACCCCAGCACGGTGACGATCAGCAGCAGCGGCGGCAGCAGCGTGGTCAGCACGTCGCGGCCGAGCGCGGCGCGTTCGGCGTCGCTGACGACCATGGCCGGGCAGGACTTCGGGTCGAAGATCGCCTTCCACAGGGCATACAGAAAATACAGGCCGACCAGCAGCAGGCCCGGGATCATGGCGCCGGCGAACAGGTCGCCGACCGACACCGGCGTCGGCGCAAAGTTGCCCTTGGCCATCTGCACCTGGGCATTGATGCCGGCCAGCATGTCGCCCATGAAGATCAGCACCGTCGACGGCGGGATGATCTGGCCGAGCGTGCCCGACGCGCAGATCACGCCACAGGCGAGCTTGGGGTCGTAGCCGGCACGCAGCATGGCCGGCAGACTGATCAGCCCCATCGTGACCACGGTGGCGCCGACGACGCCGGTGGACGCCGCCAGCAAGGCACCGACCGCGATGACCGAGAACGCGAGTCCGCCACGCAGCGAGCCGAACACCCGGCCCATCGTCGTCAGCAGTTCCTCGGCCAGGTTCGAGCGCTCGAGCACGGTGCCCATGAAGATGAACAGCGGCACCGCGACCAGCACCTCATTCGTCATGAAGCCGATGTAGCGCGACGCCAGCGCGCCGAAGTTCGACGGGTCGAAGACCCCCACGAGCCAGCCGATCAGGGCGAAGACCAGGGAGGTCCCGGCAAGCGAAAACGCCACCGGAAAGCCCAGCAGCAGCGTGCCGATGACGCCGACGAACATCAGCACGGCGAGGATTTCGCCGATCAGGACCAGATCCATCGGCTCAGAGCCCGTGAATGAATCCGGCGCACCCGAGCGGGCGTTCCAGACGGTGGCGATCAAGGCGCAAAGCGCAGCCGCAGCTCGCGCTACGGCGAGCATTTGCAAGGCACAGCGGCGCCGGCTGGGGCGCACGAGCGGGTGTGCGGGATTTGTTCACAGGCTCACTCCACGGGGTAACGACAGGCCGGAGGCAGCAGGGTTTCGCGCCCCGCCAGCACGAGCACGCTGCGCAGCGCCATCGCGATGCCCTGCAGGCCGACCAGCACCACGAAGACCAGGATGAAGGTCTTCAGGACGTACAACCCCGGCATGCCGCCCGGGTTGGCCGAACCTTCGCGCAGCATCCAGGCGCGCTGCACGTACTCGAAGCCCCAGATCCCGATGACGGCGCAGAACGGCAGCAGGAAGAGCAGCACGCCGACCAGATCCATGACCGCCTTGCGCCGCACATTGGCGGGGCGGTAGAGGATGTCGACGCGCACATGGCCATTGATCAGCAGGGTGTAGCCGGCCACCGCCATGAACATCGCGCCATTCAGCCAGACGTACAGATCCTGCAGCCAGAGCTGGGTGGTGGAGAACACATAGCGCTGCACCACGACGGCGAAGCAGATCAGGACCGCCACCGGCACCAGCCATGCAAAAGCCTGCCCGACCCAGGTGTTCAGCCGGGCGACGGCGGTCACGAAGAGGGCGATGGCCCGCATGGTCGTTGCTGTGCTTCAGGCGAGGTCGGGATACAGGACGCCCGCGCTGCGGGACGCAGCGCGGGCGTCAACGGAACTGCGGCTGGGGCTGACGGCGTCGTCGCGACCGCCGCCGGACGCGACGATCACTTGAGCTTGAAGAACTTCTCGCGCGCGCGCAGGTACGGGCTGTCGGTGATGTCGGCGCGCTGGCGCAGCAGGTTCAGGCCGGCGATGAAACTCTCGGCCGTCTTCTTGGCCAGCGCGTTGTCGCTGTTGCGCACCCCGGTGAGCACTTCGGCGGATGCCTTGGCACCGGCCGAGAGGATCTCGTCGGAGAACATGTGCACCTTGACGCCATGCTTGCTGACCATGGTTTCTAGCGCACGCGGGTCGTTGGCGTAGATGTCCGAGGCAACCTGGTCGTACTCGGCCTGGCAGGCGGTGCGGATGATCTCCTGCAGGTCGGCCGGCAGCGCCTTGAACTTCGACTTGTTGACCACCGCCTCGGTGGCCAGGCCCGGCTCGATGAAGCTGGGGAAGTAGTAGTTCTTGGCGATCTGGTAGAAGCCCAGCGCCAGGTCGTTGTAGGGCCCGACGAATTCGGCCGCGTCGAGCGTGCCCGCCTGCAGCGCCTGGAAGATCTGGCCGGCGGCCAGGTTCGTCACCGACGCGCCGAGCTTGGCCCAGACCTGACCACCCAGCCCAGGCGTGCGGAAGCGCAGGCCCTTGATGTCTTCGACGCTGTTGATCTCCTTGCGGAACCAGCCGCCGGCCTGCGTGCCGGTGTCGCCGGACAGGAAACCCTGGACGCCGAACTGGTCGTAGATCTCGTCCCAGATCTGCTGGCCGCCGAGGATGCGCACCCAGGAAGCGTGCTCGCGCGAGGTCATGCCGTAGGGCACGCCGGTGAAGAACGACAGGCCGACGTTCTTGTTCTGCCAGTAGTAGGCGGCGCCATGGCTCATCTCGGCGGTGCCGTTGATGACGGCATCGAGCGCCTGCAGGGGCGGCACCAGTTCGCCGGCCGAATACACCTTGACCGTGAGCCGCCCGGCGGACATCGTGTTGATGCGCTTGGCCAGATTCTCCGCGCCGACACCCAGGCCCGGGAAGTTCTTCGGCCAGGTCGTGACCATGCGCCATTCCAGCTTGCCTTGCGACAGGGCGGGCGCAGCAAACGATGCGGCGGCGCCCGCGGTCAAGGACTTCTTCAGTACGGAACGGCGATCCATCGGTTTGTCTCCTAAGGCATTCATGTTGACGACAGGCCCGCTCGGGCAGCCACCGGTGCGCCGCTCGACACGACCGACGCATCCAAGAGTGCGGAAATTGTAAACGAGCGATTCTGCGTCCCGCCTAGGTACTAGGCACATGGGCTGTGGCGCCGGCCCGACCCACGGCCCGACAGTCTCCAGGCTGCGCCGGGCCCGCGCCTCAGCTTCCGGCGAGCTTCATGCCCTCGACGAGCACCGATCCGACCGTCTTGCCGCCCTGGGTGTAGGTGTCGGCGCCGACCGCCTGGATCGCGCGAAACATCTGGCGCAGATTGCCGGCGATGGTGAGTTCCTCGACCGGGAAGGCGATGCGCCCGTCCTCGACCCAGAAGCCGGACGCGCCGCGCGAATAGTCGCCGGTCACGTAGTTCACGCCCTGGCCCATCAGGTCGGTGACGAAGAGGCCGCGGCCGAGCTTGCGCAGCATCGCGTCGAGGTCGTCGCCGCGTTTTGTGCGCCGGCTGCGCAGGCGCAGGTTCTGCGAGCCGCCGGCATGGCCGGTGGTGCGCAGGCCGAGCTTGCGTGCCGAGTAGCTGGACAGGAAATACCCCTGCACGACGCCGGCGTCGACCACGCGGCGCGCACGGGTGCGCACCCCTTCGTCGTCGAAGGGTGCGCTCGCCTTGCCCTTGGCGGTGAACGGATCCTCGTCGATGTCGAGGTGCGCGGCGAGCACACGCTGGCCGACGCAGTCGGGCAGGAAACTGGCCTTGCGGTACAGCGCGCCACCGGACGTGGCCTGCACGTAGGCGCCGAGCAGCCCGGCCGCCAGGGTGTTCTCGAACAGCACCGGCACCTCGCCGGTGGCCACACGGCGCGACTTCAGCCGTGACAGCGCACGCTCGGCGGCATAGCGGCCGACGGCCTCGGGGCTGGCCAGTTCGGCCGGGTCGCGCATCGAGCTCGTCCACTGGTCGCGCTGCATGCCGCGGCCCTTGCCGGCGATCGGGGCCACGTAGAGGTAATGCCGCGAACTGGCATAACCGCCGCGGAAACCGCGCGAGTTGCCGGTCCAGAAGTGCGACTGCTGCGCCGACACGCCGGCACCTTCGGAGTTGCTGATGCGCCGGTCGGTGGCGCGTGCCGCGGCCTCGCAGCGCTGTGCCAGTTCGGCCGCCTGCTCGGCGCTGATCGCCCAGGGATGGAACAGGTCGAGATCGCGCGCGGCCTCGCCGGCGCTGGCCAGGTCCTCGGCGGCGGGCAGGCCGGCCGCCGGGTCCTCGGCGGTGAAGCGCGCGATGTCGTAGGCCGCCTGCACGGTCTGCGAGATCGCGGCCGACGAGAAGTCGGAGGTGCTGGCATTGCCGCGACGCTGCCCGAGGTAGACGCTGACACCGAGCGACTTGTCGCGGTTGCGCTCGACGTTCTCGACCTGGCCCAGGCGCACCGAGACCGACAGCCCGGCGCCTTCGGAAACCTCGACGCCGGCGTCCGAGGCACCGAGTGCCCTGGCCCGCCGCAGCACGTCCTCGACCATCTGCTGGAACTGCTCGCGCGGGTAGGCGAAGCCATGATCGGGGCGGTGCTCGGGCATCGGGGATGTCGGGGTTCGGGGGCACCTATGATATCGGCCCACCTCCGACCCCAAGCCATGCCCCGCCGAGCAGCGCCGCACCGCGGCATCGATACCCCGCAGGCCGACCCCGAGTCGCCGAGCAAGACGAAACTGAAGGCCGAGTCCGAGGCCCTGCAGAAGCTCGGCCGTGAACTCAGCGAACTGCCGGCCGAACACCTGGCGGCTGCCGAGATGCCCGACGCGCTGCGCGAAGCGATCCTCGCCTTCCAGCGCACGAAGTCGCACGAGGGTCGCCGCCGCCAGATGCAGTACGTCGGCAAGCTCATGCGCAGCGCCGACGAGGCCCCCTTGCGCGAAGCGGTGGCGGCCTTCGCGCTCGGCGGTGCGCGCGACGCCTGGCGACTGCACGAGGCCGAACGCTGGCGCGAGCGGCTGATCGGCGACGACGAGGCGCTCACCGCCTGGCTGGTCGCCTGCCCGGACTGCGACGGCCAGCGCCTGCGCAGCCTGGTGCGCGCGGCACGCCGCGACAGCGCCGCGCTGACGCCCGAGCAGCGCCAGCCGAAGAGCTTTCGCGACCTGTTCCAATTCATCCGCCCCCTGTTGCCGGAGTCCCCCACGCCATGAATTCATTCGACCCTGTGCGCATCGGTGTGGTGTCGATCAGCGACCGCGCCGCCAGTGGCGCCTACGAAGACAAGGGCATTCCCGCGCTGAAGGACTGGCTCGGCCGCGCGCTGAAGAACCCGGTCGACTGGCAGGAGCGCCTGATCCCCGACGAACTGGAAGGCATCAGCGCCGCACTGCGCGAACTGGTCGACATCGCCGGCTGCGACCTGGTGCTGACCACCGGCGGCACCGGCCCGGCGCCACGCGACGTGACGCCCGAGGCCACGCTGGCGGTGGCCGACAAGCTGATGCCCGGCTTCGGCGAGCAGATGCGCCAGATCAGCCTGGCCTTCGTGCCCACCGCGATCCTGTCGCGCCAGGTGGCGGTGATCCGCGGCAAGGCGCTGATCATCAACCTGCCGGGGCAGCCGAAGTCGATCGCCGAGACCCTGCAGGGCCTGCCGCAGGCGCAGCCGCCGGTGCACGGCATCTTCGCCGCGGTGCCGTATTGCATCGACCTGATCGGCGGACCGTATTTCGAGACCGACGAGGCGGTGATCAAGGCCTTCCGGCCGAAGCAGGCGATCCGGCCGCCGCGCGGCTGATCACGATCGGGTCACGCGGCGGCAGCCTGGCCACCGCGGACACCGAGGTACGGGCAGATCAGCGCTTCACTTCACGATCACCCAGGCCACCTCGAGCCAGTTGTCCGGCCGGTGCACGGCCTGCACATTGCTGCGCGCCGCCCAGGGGATGACCTGGCGGTGCAGCGGCAGCACATGCGCCATCGAGGTGTACTCGCGCAAGGCGGCGATCACGAGTTCCTTGCGTTTGGCCGGGTCGGCCTCGACGCTGGAGGCGGCGGCGAGTGCGTCGAACTTCGGGTCCGACGCGCGGCCGTAGTTGTACAGACCCACGCCGCCCTCGCCCGGGGTGCGCAGCACCGGCGTCATCGTCGTCTCGGCATCCGTCACCGCACCACCCCAGCCGAGCATGTACATGCTGGTGTCGTGCTTCTCGAGCTTCGGGAAGTAGCTCGCACGCGGCAAGGCCACCACCCTGACCTTGACGCCGATCTTGGCCCACATCGCGGCCAGGGTGATGCAGATCTCCTCGTCGTTGATGTAGCGGTTGTTCGGGCAGTCCAGCGTGACCTCGAATCCGTCGCCGTAGCCGGCCTCGGCCATCAGCGCCTTGGCCTTCGCCACGTCGAAGGGCAGGCGCGATTCGATCTGCGGGTCGTTGTAGCTGCCCAGCGGCGACGGCGTGATGCCGCCGGTGGGGTAGCTCTGCCCGTTCATCAGCTTGGTCTTCATCGTCTCGATGTCGACGGCGTGGTACAGGGCGCGGCGCACGCGCACGTCCTTGAACGGGTTCCGGCCCTTGACGCTGCTGTACAGCAGTTCGTCGCGGAACTGGTCCATGCCGATGAAGACGATGCGGTTTTCCGGCCCGTCGATGATCCTCACGCCGGCGGTGTTGCGCAGGCGCGCGATGTCGCGCGGCGCCGGGTCGAGCACGAAGTCGATCTCGCCCGAGACCAGCGCGGCCAGCCGCGTGGCGTCGTTGGAGATCTGCGTGTAGACGATCTCCTGCACATTGCCGCTGGGTTTGTCCCACCAGGCCGGGTTGCGCTTGTAGACGGTCTTGACGCCCGGCGCACGGCTGGCCAGCATGTAGGGGCCGGTGCCATTGGTGTTGAAGGCGGCGTAGCTTTCTTCCTTGTTCTTGTAGTCCAGCGGCTTGGTGACCTTGTGCTTCTCGGACCATTGCTTGTCCATGATCCACAGCGCGTCCAGATGCTGCAGGAAGATCGGGTTGACCTTGTCGAGCCGGAACTCCACCGTCAGCGGGTCGATCGCCACCGGCGTGCCCACCGCATTGGCATAGACATTGACCTGCGAGGTCAGCTCCTTGCCCCGGTTGATCGAATACACCACGTCGTCGGCGGCAAAATCGGAACCGTCGTGAAACTTGACGCCCGGGCGCAGCTTGAAGCGCCAGGTCAGCGGGCCGGTCTGCGCCCATTCCGTGGCCAGGGCGGGCACGATGTCAAGGTTGCGGTCGCGGCGAATGAGGCGCTCGTAGACCTGGCCGTTCATCATGTTGGTCATGGACTCGTTCTGCGAGTGCGGGTCCATGGTCTGCGGGTCGCCCTGGCTCGCCCAGCGCAGGGTCTGGGCGAAGGCGGTACCTGCCAGGCAGGGCAGCGCGGCCAGCACGGCCGCGGCGATCAGTGACTTCATCGATGGCTCTCCCGCGCCGACGGGCGCGATGTTCGGTGCGCGCCAGTGTAGGCAAAGGCCGCACCCGATCAGGCCGCGGGATAACCCTCCTCGCCCAAGGCCGCCTTGAAGGCCTCGGCCGGCTTCGGCGACACGATCTTCACGCGGTGACTGGGCAGGTCGATCTCCAGCGTGGCGGCGGCGTCCACCTGCTGCACGGTGCGGGTGACGGTCTTCACACAATGGCCGCAGGTCATGTCGGGCAGGGTCAGTTCGATCATCGTCAAGGCTCCGGTGAGGTGAATGGCCCACAGTCTGAAGCTTGCCACGATGGCAAGGTCAAGTCTTGACTCTGACATCATGTCAAGGTTCAAGCTCCGCCCCATGAACCTGCACAGCCTCACCCTCCCGGTCGCCGGCATGACCTGCGCCAGCTGCGTCAACCGCGTTGAGAAGGCCCTCAAACAGGTGCCGGGCGTGAACGCTGCGCGCGTCAACCTGGCCACCGAGCAGGCCACCGTCGAGTCGGCCGCAGCGCTCGACCCGGCCGCGCTGGGCGCCGCGGTGGTGCGCGCCGGCTACGAGGTGCCGCAGGCCACCCTGCGCCTGGCGATCGACGGCATGACCTGCGCCAGCTGCGTGGCCCGCGTCGAGAAGGCACTCAACAAGGTGCCCGGTGTGCTCGGCGCCAGCGTCAACCTGGCCGCCAACACCGCCGACCTGCAGCTGCTGGCCGGCACCCCCGCCGACGTCCTGGTGGCCGCTGTGGACCGGGCCGGTTACGCCGCCCGCGTGCAGGCCGACGGCAGCACACCCGAACGCAGGCCCGACCACGAGGGCTGGCTCGTCGCGCTGGGCGCCCTGCTCGCCGCGCCCCTGGTGCTGCCGATGTTTGGCGACCTGCTGGGCCGGCACTGGATGCTGCCCGCGCTGTGGCAGTTCCTGCTCGCCACGCCGGTGCAGTTCGGACTCGGGGCGCGCTTCTACCGCGCCGGCTGGAAGGCGCTGCGCGCCGGCAGCGGCAATATGGACCTGCTGGTGGCCCTGGGCACCAGCGCCGCGTTCGGCCTGAGCCTGTGGCTGTGGTGGCGCGACGCCGGGGGCATGCCGCATCTGTATTTCGAGAGCGCGGCGGTGGTCATCGTGCTCGTGCGCCTGGGCAAGTGGCTGGAGGCGCGCGCCAAGCGGCGCACCCTGAAGGCGCTGGACGCGCTGCGCGAGCTGCGGCCCGAGACCGCCACCGTGCGCCGCGACGGCGTCGAACAGCGCATTGCGCTGGCCGAGCTGCGCCTGGGTGATCAGATGATCGTGCGCCCCGGCGAACGCCTGCCGGCCGACGGCGAAATCATCGAGGGCCGCAGCCACCTGGACGAGTCGATGCTCACCGGCGAAAGCCTGCCGGTGGCGCGCGAGCCGGGCCAGCAGGTGGCCGGCGGCGCGCTCAACGGCGAGGGCCGGCTGGTGCTGCGCACCACCGCGGTCGGCGCCGAGACGCAGCTCGCGCGCATCGTGCGCCTGGTCGAAAGCGCGCAGGCGCAGAAGGCGCCGATCCAGCAGACGGTCGACCGTGTGGCCGCGGTCTTCGTGCCGGTGGTGGTGGTCATCGCCCTGCTCACCGGCGCCGGCTGGGTCTGGGCCGGGGTCGGCGCCGAGGCCGCCATCGTCAACGCGGTCGCGGTGCTCGTCATCGCCTGCCCCTGCGCACTCGGGCTGGCGACGCCGGCGGCCCTGATGGTCGGCACCGGCCTGGCCGCGCGCCGCGGCGTGCTGGTGCGCGACCCGCAGGCGATGGAGACGATGCGGCAGGTGACGGTGATCGCCTTCGACAAGACCGGAACGCTGACCGAAGGCAGGCCGCAGGTGGTTGCCTTGCACCCGGCCAGCGGCGACGACGACGAGTCTGCGCTGCTGCAGGACAGCGCCGCGCTGCAGGCCGGCAGCGAACACCCGCTGGCGCGGGCCGTCACCGACCTGGCGGCGCAGCGCTCGCTGGACGTGCCGGCGGCCGACGGCGTGCGCGCCGAGGCGGGGCGCGGTGTCGAAGGCCAGGTCAGCGGCCGGCTGCTGCGCATCGCCAGCGCACGCTGGGCCGGCGAACTGGGCATTCACACCGCGGAGGCCGAGGCGGCGCAGGCCGAGGGTCGCAGCGTGTCCTGGCTGCTCGAGCAGCGCGGCGAGACCTGGGTCTCGCGTGGCTGGATCAGCTTCGGCGACGAACCCAAGGCGGGGGCCGCCGAAGCGGTGCGCCGGCTGCACGCCGAAGGCATCCGCACGGTGCTGCTCAGCGGCGACAACCGCGGCGCGGCCGAAGCGGTGGCGCGCCGGCTGGGCATCGACGAGGTGCGTGCCGAGGTGCTGCCGGCCGACAAGGCCGCGATGGTGTCGGCGCTGAAGGCCGACGCAGCCGGGCGCGGCGGCGGCCGCGTCGCGATGGTCGGCGACGGCATCAACGACGCCCCGGCGCTGGCGGCGGCCGACGTCGGCCTGGCGATGGCCACCGGCACCGACGTGGCGATGGCCACCGCCGGCCTGACCCTGATGCGCGGCGACCCGGCCCTGGTGCACGAAGCCCTGCAGCTGTCGCGCGCAATCACGCGCAAGATCCGCCAGAACCTGTTCTGGGCCTTCGCCTACAACGTGGTCGGCATCCCGCTCGCGGCCTTCGGCCTGCTCAGCCCCGTGGTCGCCGGCGCGGCGATGGCGATGTCCAGCGTCAGCGTGCTCGCCAACGCCCTGCTGCTTTCGCGGTGGAAACCCAGATGAAGCGAACCCCCAGGCTCGCCCCTGCTCGCCACCCCCCGGGGGGGCCGTCAGCGGCCTCGGGCGGCCGGGCGCCGCTGGATGAGGCCCCCAGGCTCGCCCCTGCTCGCCACCCCCCGGGGGGGCCGTCAGCGGCTTCGGGCGGCCGGGCGCCGCTGAACATCGGCCAGGCGGCACGCGCCACCGGCGTCACGCCGAAGATGATCCGCCACTACGAGTCGCTCGGGCTGCTGCCGGCGGTGGTGCGCACCGGCAGCGGCTATCGTCAGTACGACGAACGCAGCCTGCACACGCTGAGCTTCATCCGGCGCGCGCGCGACCTGGGCTTCGGGCTCGACGAGATCGAGCAGTTGCTGGCACTTTGGGTCGACGGCAGCCGCGCCAGCGCCGAGGTCAAGGCGCTGGCGGCGCGCCACATGGCCGACCTCGACGCGCGCATCGCGCGCATGCAGGCGATGCGGCGCACCCTGCAGCATCTGGTGCGGGCCTGCCATGGCGACGGCCGGCCCGCCTGCCCGATCCTCGACGACCTGGCCGGCGGTTCAGCGTGAGCGCCTGAGCACTTCGCCGTCGAGCCAGAGCTCGTGCAGCTGCTTGAAGCCCCACTTGGCCGGGTCCTCGCGGCCGACGATGCGCGACGCGCAACCCGCCCGTGACAGGTCCAGCAGCACCGGAGGCAACCGCATGTTCGACTGGGTCGAAAAAAAGACCTTCACGGTCGGCGCCACCAGAGTCGCGGGATTCTGCTCGACCACCACCGCGAGCTTGCCCGAGCTCAGGCGCACCAGGGAGCCGGCCGGGTAGATGCCCAGACTGCGCACGAAGGCCTGGTACACCTCAGGATCGAACTGCCCTTGCCAGGACGCCATCAGCGCGATCGATTCGGCCGGATCCCAGCCGGACTTGTAGGGCCGGTTGGAGGTGATCGCGTCGTACACGTCGCAGACCGCGCCCATGCGCGCCAGCAGGCCGAGCTGCTCGCCGGACAGGCCATGCGGGTAGCCGCGGCCATCCGGCCGCTCGTGGTGGTGCAGACAGACCTCGAGCGCGGCTTCGGGCGCGCCGCGGCCTTCGACCAGCAGTTCGTGCCCGCGCAGCGGATGGGTCTTCATGATCGCGAATTCCTCATCGGTCAGCTTGCCCGGCTTGTTGAGTACGGCCAGCGGCATCACGGCCTTGCCCAGGTCGTGCAGCAGACCGGCCAGGCCGGCCTCCCGGCACTCGTCTTCCGACCGACCCAGGGTGCGCGCCAGCGACACCATCAGGGCGCAGACCGCCAACGAGTGCATGTAGCTGTAGTCGTCCCTGGTCTTCAGCCGCGCCAGGCTGACCAGCGCGCCCGGGTTGCGGAACACCGACTGCGCGATGTCGTCGACCAGCGGCAGGCAGCGTTCGGCATCCACCGCCTGGCCCAGCCGCACTTCGGCGAACATCTTCTTCACCTCGGCGCGCGAGCGCTTGCAGATCGCCGCCGCCTGATCGAGCTCGTCGCGCTGGCTGCGCGACGCCGCCGGCACGGCGGCATGGGGCGTGGCCGGCGAACGCGGCGTCGCCGCCCTGGCCTGCGCCCGCGGCGTGTCTTGCGGCGGCTCGGGCTCCGGCACGGCCACGCCCAGACCCAGGGCATCGTCGATCCACACCTCCGGCACGCCGCTGTCGTGCAGGCGCCGCAGGTCCGCCGGGTCGTTGAGCACGAAGCGGGTCTTCCAGAAGGGATGGCTCAGCCATGCACCCTCCAGCTTGTGGATGTGCATGCCGATGCGCACCTGGGCGGCGGGGATCTTCTTCAGCATGGCGTCACTCCCCCTTCTTATCGACCACCGGCGCGGCGCCTGAAGCGGTGCGCGCAAAGGCGACGAAGCCGCCCGCAGGCGGCCACGCTGGGGGCAGTGCGCCGGTGCGCCGTTCAGCGCCAGCGGCTCTGCGGCACGGTGGCCAGCACCCCGGGCTGGCTGCCCAGGTAGTTGGCCAGGGTCCTGAGCTCGGCATGCGTGAACTGCGTCGCGATGCCGGCCATGATGGCGTTGCCGCGGCCGACCAGGGGGTTGCCTTCGGTCTGGTAGGACTTCAGCGCCACGTACAGATAGTCGGGGTACTGGCCGGCGATCTTCGGGTAGCTGGGGTCGATGGGCGTGTTGAAGTCGGCGCCATGGCAGGCGACGCAACCGCCCTTGGTCAGCAGCGCCGCGGCCTCGGCCGAGGGCTCGCGCGCGGCCACCGTCTTGAGCATGGACGGCTGGGCCTGGCGCTCGTAGAAGGCGCCGACATCGGCCATGTCCTGCTCGCTCATCGCCGCGGCGATGCCGCGCATCGTCGGGTGCTTGCGCTCGCCCTTCTGGTAGGCGGTCAGCGCCGCGACGATGTACTTCGCGTTCTGGCCCGCGATCATCGGCACCTTGTGCACTTCCGGGAAGCTGGACTGGTAGAACGGGATGCCGTGGCAGCCGATGCACTGGGCCACCTTGGTCGCGCCGGCATCGGCATTGCCGTCCTGCGCCCGGGCCAGGGTGGTGCCGGCGCCCAGGGCCAGCGCGAGCAGGGTGGTCGAGAGGATCTTGAACATCGGTGCCTGTGCGGGTGGAGCGTCGAAGAAGCGTCGAGGACGGTGCAGCCGTCGATTATAGGGCCCGACTTATACTGACCTGATCCACCTCAAGCACCCCACGCACACGATGAAGTACCAGGGTTCGGAGCAGTACGTCGCCACCCCCGACCTGATGCTCGCGGTCAACGCCGCGATCACCCTGCAGCGCCCGCTGCTCGTCAAGGGCGAGCCCGGCACCGGCAAGACCATGCTCGCCGAGGAGGTGGCCGGCGCGCTCGGCATGCCGCTGCTGCAGTGGCACGTCAAGAGCACCACCAAGGCACAGCAGGGACTGTACGAGTACGACGCCGTCAGCCGTCTGCGCGACAGCCAGCTCGCCGGTGCCGGCGACGAGCGCGTGCGCGACATCCGAAACTACATCGTCAAAGGTGTGCTGTGGCAGGCCTTCACCACCGAGCAGCCGGTGGCGCTGCTCATCGACGAGATCGACAAGGCCGACATCGAGTTCCCCAACGACCTGCTGCGCGAGCTCGACCGCATGGAGTTCTACGTCTACGAGACGCGCGAACTCGTCAAGGCGGTGCACCGGCCGCTGGTCTTCATCACCTCGAACAACGAAAAGGAACTGCCCGACGCCTTCCTGCGTCGCTGCTTCTTCCACTACATCAAGTTCCCCGACGCCGAGACGATGCAAAAGATCGTCGACGTGCACTTCCCCGGGCTCAAGCGCGAGCTGCTTGGCGCGGCGATGAAGACCTTCTACGACGTGCGCGGCCTGCCGGGGCTGAAGAAGAAGCCCAGCACCTCGGAGTTGCTGGACTGGCTGAAGCTGCTGGTCGCCGAAGACATCCCGGCCGCCGCGCTGCACAGCGCCGAGGACAAGGTGGCGGTGCCGCCCCTGGTCGGGGCGCTGCTGAAGAACGAGCAGGACGTGACCCTGTTCGAGAAGCTGGTGTTCATGCAGCGCCACAACAGGTAAGGACTTGAGCTGGCCCGCACCCATTGCGCTGCACGGCAGTTCGGCCGCGCTGCTGCCGCTGGCGCCGGAGCACGCGCCCGCCCTTGCCGAGGCCGCGCGCGACGGTGAGCTCTGGACGCTCTGGTACACCTCGGTGCCGGCGCCCCAGCACATGGCGGCCGAGATCGAGCGCCGCCTGGGTCTGCAGCGCAGCGGCCAGATGCTGCCCTTCACGGTGCTCGACGCCGCCGGTGTCCCGGTGGGCATGACGACCTACATGAACGTCGATGCGCTGCACAAGCGCGTCGAGATCGGCAGCACCTGGTACGCCCGGCGCGTGCAGCGCAGCGCGCTGAACACCGAGTGCAAGTGCATGCTGCTGCGCCATGCCTTCGAGGCGCTGGACTGCATCGCCGTGGAGTTCCGCACGCATCGGCTCAACGTGCAGAGCCGGCGCGCCATCGAGCGCCTGGGCGCACAGCTCGACGGCATCCTGCGCGCGCACCAGCGCTCGGCCGATGGCAGCCTGCGCGACACCGCCGTCTACAGCATCACCGCGGCCGAATGGCCGACCATCCATCGCCACCTGCAGCACCAGCTGCAATCACCCCGCTGACCATGCCGGCATCCAGGAAAAAACCGCTGACCATCGACACCCT
Source organism: uncultured Rubrivivax sp. (assembly GCA_964637205.1). Taxonomy (GTDB): domain Bacteria; phylum Pseudomonadota; class Gammaproteobacteria; order Burkholderiales; family Burkholderiaceae_C; genus Rubrivivax. Next base: position 6,597 of record CAZWUR010000037.1, on the reverse strand, counting down.
GTGGCAGATCCGGCGCCTGGGCACGCCCAGCCTGGCGCCTGACGGTGCGCAGGCCGTGGCCGTGCTGACCACCTATTCGATGGACGACGACAAGGGCCGCAGTGCGCTGTGGCTGCTGTCGACGCTGGGCGGCCAGCCACGCGCCTTGACGGCCTGCGGCGAGAAGGACGGCCAGCCGCGCTGGAGCCCGCGCGGCGACCGCATCGCCTTCGTCGCCCAGCGCGAGCAGCAGGGCGCCAAGGACGAGACGCCGCAGATCTATCTGATCGCGCCCGACGGCGGCGAGGCGGCTCGCGCCGCCGGCGTGCCCACCGGCGTCGAGGCCTTGCGCTGGTGCCCCGACGGCCGGCGGCTGCTCTTCGTGTCCTGGGTCTGGCCCGAACTCAAGGGTGCCAAGGCGCAGGCCCGGCGCCACAAGGAATTCAAGGAACGCAAGGAGAGCGGCTACGCCACCAGCGAGGCGCAGTACCGCTACTGGGACAAGAGCCTGCCGCTGGGCCGCGAGCCGCATCTGCACCTGCTGGACGCCGACAGCGGCCGATTCCGCGACCTGTTCGAGGGCACACCCTACAGCCTGTCGCGCGCCACGCCCGACGCCCAGGCCTTTGACGTCTCGCCCGACGGGCGGCGCATCGTCTTCGCCTTCGACCCGGCGCCGGAGAAACGACTGGACGGCTGCTTCGCCCTGGCCGAGATGGAGCTGAAGTCGGGCCGCGTGCGCGTGCTCGTGCAGGACGCCGCCTGGGATCTGGGCGCGCCCGCCTACGCGCCCGGCGGCGACCGCATCGCCTTCGTCGCCCAGCACCGGGGTCTCAAGCACACCATGCCCGAGCAGCTGGCGGTATGGGACCGCGAGAGCGGGCGCTGGGAGGTGGTCAGCGCCGAATGGGACCATGAAGTGCATGCCCCGCTGCTCTGGGAGGACGACGGCCAGGCCCTGCTGTTCTGTGCCGAGCAGCAGGGCCGCCAGCATCTGTGGCGCTTCGACCTGCCCGACCGGCGCGCCGAGGTCCTGGTCGAAGGCGGCTGGGTGCAGGGCTTCGACAAGGCCGCCGGCACCCTGGTGACGCTGGCCGACGCGGTGAACCACCCGCCGCAGTTGCGCGCCCACCTGCCGGGGCAGCCGGCGCGGCGCATCGAGTCCTTCAACGACGCGCTGATGGACGGGGTGGCCACCGGCGCGACCGAAGAACTGTGGATCACCGGCGCGCAGGGCGATCCGGTGCAGGTCTGGCTGACCTACCCGCCGGGCGTGGACCCGAAGAAGCCGGGCCAGCGCAAGCTGCCGCTGCTGCAGCTGATCCACGGCGGCCCGCACACGGCCTTCGGCGACGCCTGGCATTTCCGCTGGAATGCACAGGCCTTCGCGGCCCAGGGTTATGTCGTCGCGGCCGTCAACTACCACGGCTCGTCGAGTTTCGGCTACGCCTTCAAGGACAGCATCACGCACCGCTGGGGCGCGCTCGAACTGCAGGATGTCGAGGCCGCCACCGACGCCCTGCTGCAGCGCCCCTGGGCCGATGCGAAGCGTGTCTTCGCCGGCGGTGGCAGCTACGGCGGCTATATGGTGGCCTGGATGAACGGGCACTGCGAGAGCGGCCGCTACGCCGCCTACGTCTGCCATGCCGGCTGCTTCGACTGGACGGCGATGTTCGCCGACGACGCCTACACCTGGCACGCCCGGGAGTTGGGCGCCTGGTACTGGGACGACATGGCCAAGGTACTGTCGCAGAGCCCGCATGCCTTCGCGGCGAACATGACGACGCCCACCCTGGTGATCCACGGGGCGCTCGACTACCGCGTGCCCGACGCCCAGGGCCTGGCCTACTACAACACGCTGAAGGCACGCAAGGTCGACGCGCGGCTGCTCTGGTTCCCCGACGAGAACCACTGGATCCTGAAGCCGCGCAACAGCCGCCTGTGGTACGAGGAGTACTTCGCCTGGCTCAGGCGACACGATGGCGCCGCACGCCGCCCGCGTCGACCACGTTGAGCGTGCCGGCACAGACCACGCGGTCGCGCCCGCCCGCCTTGGCCAGGTAGAGGGCGCGGTCGGCCTGCTGGAAGAGCAGCGGGTCGCCTTCGCCGGCATGCGTCGACACGGCGATGCCGATGCTGGCACGGACCCGGATGACGACGCCGTCGACCTCCAACGCCAGCGCCCGGAACGCCGCCAGCATGCGCTCGGCCACGCGGCAGGCGCCGTCCCGGTCGGTGTCCGGCAGCAACAGCGCGAACTCCTCTCCACCCATGCGCGAGACGGTGTCGACATCGCGTGCATGCCGGCGCAGCAAGGCCGCCGCAGCCACCAGCACTGCGTCGCCGGCGGCATGGCCGAAGCGGTCGTTGACGGCCTTGAAATGGTCCAGGTCGACCACCAGCAGGGCCATCGGCCCGGGACTTCGGCGCTGGCGCGCGCGTTCGGCCTCCAGCCGGGATGTGAAGGCACGCCGGTTCAGCAGTTGTGTCAGCGTGTCGTGCTGCGACTGATGGCGCAGGCGGTTGACCAGGCGCAGGATCAGCATCGAGCCCATCGACAGGTGCAGCGACATCGCCAGCAGCACGATCGCCAGGGTCAAGGTGAGCTGCATGGCGCCGCCGGTCTCGAGCCCGGCGGCGCTGTTCTTCACGCCCGCCAGCGTCATCAGCACCCGTGTCAGCAGCAGGCCGCCCATGATCCACAGCGGCAGGCTGCAGCCCAGGGCGGCCAGCCGGCCGAACTCGCCCACCAGGCCGCGGCGCACGTCGAGCGCTGCGCGCAGCAGCAGCCAGGCCATGGCGCCGCCGGCAATGACCACGGTCCAGTCCAGCGACAGCCCGATCAGGTTGACGACGACCACCGCCAGGGCGGCAACGCCGGCCAGGGTCAGCAGCGTCCGGTCGGCGCCGGGGCGCCGGACGAAGATGAGCAGACCGCGCGCCACCAGCAGGCAGGCGGCCAGCTGCAGCAAGTTTGGCAATGCGATGCCCAGGCCGGGCGGCAGCCAGGGGCGCGACAGCACCGCCCCCATGCCGACGGCCACCAGGGCCGTGGCCACGCCCCAATGTGCGGCGGCCCGCCGCGACATGCGCAGGCGCGCCATCGTCAACCAGACGATGGCGAAGAAGACCTGCTGTACCGCGCACAGCGCCAGGATGACGAGGATGGGCTTCAAGGTTGGGATCGCGGGGCCGGCACGCTGCGCGTGCACAAGGCCCACCGCAGGGCTATCGGCTGCCCGCCACGCTGATTGACCTTTCTTACACCTTGCGACCGCGAGGCTGAAGGTCGCCGTGAAGCAGTTCCCGACCTGAGCGAAGGCCTGCGCGGAGGTCTTCGGCCGGCTCAGGCGACAAGGGGGCGCAGCGCGCCGCCCGGATCGACCACGCTGAGCGCGCCGGCACAGACCACGCGGTCGCGGCCGCCGGCCTTGGCCAGGTAGAGCGCCGCGTCGAGCCGGCGCATCAGCGCCTCGGCGGGCTCGGTGCGCACCGCCGTTGCGGCGATGCCGATGCTGACCGTCACCCGGACCGGCGCTTCGGGCAGGCTCAGGTTTCGCACTTCGTGCAGGATGCGCTCGGCCAGGGGCATGGCGCCGTCCAGCCCGGTGTCCGGCAGAAGGACCCAGAACTCCTCGCCGCCGACGCGGGCCGCCCCATCCGCGCCCCGGCCAGCCCGCCGCAGGACCTCGCCGAAGGCGCGCAGAACGGCGTCTCCGACCGGATGCCCGTGATCGTCGTTGATCCGCTTGAAGTGGTCGAGGTCGAGCGACAGCAGTGCATAACGATGGCCGTGGCGGGCCAGACGCTGGTGTTCGGCCCGCAGCCGATGTTCGATGCCGCGCCGATTCAGCAGACCGGTGAGCGGATCGTGGTCGCTGTAGTGGCGCAACTCGCCGACCATGCGTGCCACCACCAGCCCGGCGAGGCTGAAATTGACCAGCATGCCGCCGGTCAGCATGCTGGCGGTGACGCCGATGTTGAGGTCGGTGGCCGCATTCAGGGCCTGGCCGAAGCGTTCCGGCTGCACCCATGCCAGGGCCGCGCGCGCCACGAGCAAGGCTCCCAGCAGCGCGAGCGGTGCGGCACAGACCAGGCTGACGGGCCGGCCCGATCGGGCGGCGAGATTGCGCACGACAAAGTGCGCCAGACGCAGCATCACGGCACCCGTCAGCAGCGACGCCACGAGCACCGCCGACCAGACACTTTCCGTCAGGGTCGCCAAGCCCACCCCGACGGCCACGGCGGTCACGGCCAGCCCATGTTCGAGGTCGGCCGGTGGCGCGTCGGCGAAGTGCTCGATGCCTCGGCGCAGCAGCACCAGCCCCGCGATCAGGCAGGTGTTGGCCAGCCACCAGCTGGCCCACATCGGCAGCTGTGCGCGCTGGACGATCAGGATCATGCCGACCGAGACCACGACCATGGCCGGCGACCAGTGCAGCGCGGCGCGGCGCGACATCCCGGCATAGGCCGCCACCGCCCAGAGCAGCGCAAACAGGCTCTGCTGCAAGGCAAAGATGGTCAGGACCAGGTCGGTTTTGCTCACGGGCGGGCGGAAGTGAAGGCCGGCGTCGGGTCAGAGTGAACCGGATGGCCGCAGATCTACTGTCGTCGGCACGCGGGCGCAAAACTTGAGCGCAACCGCCTGTGGTGCATGGCGTTCTTCGGCGGGCCTCAGGCGATACGCTGGCGCAGCATGCCGCCCGTCTCGACCACGCCGAGCGCACCGGCACAGACCACGCGGTCGCGGCCGCCGGCCTTGGCCCGGTACAACGCGGCGTCGAGCCGGCGCATCAGCGCCTCGATGGACTCGCTGCGCGCCGCCGCTGCGGCGATGCCGATGCTGACCGTGATCCGGACCGGCGACTCCGGCAGGCGCAGGCTGCGCACTTCGTGCAGGATGCGCTCGGCCAGGGGCAAGGCACCGTCCAGTTCGGTGTCGGGCAGCAGGACCCAGAACTCCTCGCCGCCGACGCGCGCCGCCGCGTCGGCCTCGCGGCCCGCGCGTCGCAGGACCTCGCCGAAGGCACGCAGGACCTCGTCGCCGACCGGATGGCCATGTTCGTCGTTGATGCGCTTGAAGTGGTCGAGGTCGAGCGACAGCAGTGCAAAGGGATGGCCGTGGCGGACCAGGCGCCGATGCTCGGCCCGCAGCCGATATTCGATGCCGCGCCGGTTGAGCAGGCCGGTCAGCGGATCGTGGTCGCTGTAATGCCGCAACTCGCTGAACATGCGCGCCACCACCAGCCCGGCGAGGCTGAAATTGATCAGCATGCCGCTGATCACCATGCCGACGGCGAGGCCGATGTTGAGGTCGGTGGCCGTGTTCAGGGTCTGACCGAAGCGCTCCGGCTGAGCCGCCGCCAGGGTGCCGCGCAGCACAAGCAGGACGCCCAACATTCCCAGAGGTACGGCACAGGCCAGGCTGGCCTGGCGCCCCGATCGAGCGGCGAGATCGCGCACGACAAGATGCGCCAGGCGCAGCATCACCGAGCCCATCACCAGCGAAGCCACAGCCACCCCGGTCCAGACGCTGTCGGCCCGAACCGCCAGGGCCACCAGCACGGCCACCGCGAGCACGGCCAGAATGTGTTCGACGTCGGCCGGCGCGGTACCGGCAAAACATTCGGTTCCTCGGCGCAGCAGCACCAGCCCCCCGACCACGCAGGTGTTGGCCACCCACCCGCCCACCCAGACCGGCAGGTGGGCACGCTGGGCGATCAGGATCATGCCGATCGAGACCACGACCAAGGCCAGTGACCAATGCAGCGTGGCGCGCCGCGACATCCTGGCATAGCCCGCCACAGCCCACAGGATCGCGAACAGGCTTTGCTGTACGGCAAAGATGGTCAGGACCAGGTCAGTCTTGCTCACGGGCGGACGCGGACGAAGGCCAGAATGAAGTGGTGTTGCGGGACGTGGCTGGATGTTCCGCTGACTTCGGAGCAGGGCCCGCAAACTTGAGTGCAGCCGCCCATGGGGGCGAAATTCCCGAGGCCGGCGAGCATTTCTCACGCCCCGGCGGCTGTGGCGTCATCGGGGCACAATCCGAACGTGCATTCCTGCACCACCCCATGCTCATCGACTTCTTCTACACCCTGCGCGCCGCCAAGCTGAAGGTCTCCGTGAAGGAGTTCCTGACCCTGCTCGAAGGCCTGAAGGCCGGCGTCATCGGCCCGTCGGTCGACGACTTCTACTTCCTGGCGCGCACCACCCTGGTCAAGGACGAGGCGCACTACGACAAGTTCGACCGCGCCTTCGCGGCCTACTTCAAGGGCGTCGAACTGCTCACCGATTTCACGCGCGAGGTGCCGCTGGACTGGCTGCGCAAGACGCTTGAGCTTGAACTGAGCCCGGAAGAAAAAGCAGCGATCGAGAAGATGGGCTGGGACGAGCTGATGGAAACGCTGAAGAAGCGTTTCGAGGAACAGAAGGAACGCCACCAGGGTGGCAGCAAGATGATCGGCACCGGCGGCACCAGCCCCTTCGGCGCCTATGGCTACAACCCGCAGGGCATCCGCATCGGCCAGGACAAGGGGCGCAACAAGAGCGCCGTCAAGGTCTGGGACCAGCGCGCCTACAAGGACTACGACGACACCAAGGAACTCGGCACCCGCA
>CAZWUR010000036.1:0-46724 GCA_964637205.1 uncultured Rubrivivax sp. | reverse complement strand
CGAGGGCACGCACGGCATCCAGGCGCTGGACCTGCTGGGCCGCAAGGTGGTGATGGACGGCGGCGGCGGGCTGAAGCTGCTGGCGGCGCGCATCGGCAGCACGGTGACATCCGCCGCGCAGCTGCCCGGCCTGGTCGAGCAGGCCCAGGCCCTGGCCGGCGCGCTGCACCGGCTTGGCGCGGCCACTCAGGCAGCCTGGTCGACCGGCGTGCCCGAAGAAGCGCTGGCCAATGCCACGCCTTATCTGCAGGCCTTCGGCCATGTGGTGCTGGCCTGGATCTGGCTGGACGTGGCGCTGGCCAGCGAAGACCCGGGGCGCCGCGCCGCATTGCGCTACTTCTACGCCTACGAGTTGCCGAAGGCCGACGCCTGGCTGGGTGTGGTGGCGCGCCGCGAGGACGTCTGCCGCACCATGCACGAGGACTGGTTCTGATGCGCCGCGGTCGGGTCGCGTGCGAGGATGAAAGAAGAGGAAAAATGACGATGAGTACACCCGTACACAAGCTGTTCGACCTGAGCGGGCGCATCGCCCTGGTCACCGGCGGCTCGCGCGGCCTGGGCCTGCAGATCGCCGAGGCCCTGGGTGAAGCCGGCGCCAAGGTGCTGCTGAGCTCGCGCAAGGCGGCCGACCTGGAAGAGGCGGCCGCCGACCTGCAGGCCAAGGGCATCGACACACGCTGGGTCGCCGCCGACGCCAGCGACCCGGCCGGGGTGCAGAAGGTGGTCGACGAAGCCATGCAGCGCCTGGGCCGCATCGACATCCTGGTCAACAACGCCGGTGCCACCTGGGGTGCACCGGCCGAGGACCACCCGCTTGAGGCCTGGGACAAGGTGATGAACCTGAACGTGCGCAGCGTGTTCCTGATGTCGCAGGCCGTGGGCCGCGCCAGCATGATCCCGAACCGCGACGGCCGCATCATCAACCTGGCGTCGATCGCCGGCCTGGCGGGCTCGGCGCACATGCGGTACCTGGCCTACGGCACGAGCAAGGGCGCGGTGGTCAACTTCACGCGCAGCCTGGCCGGTGAATGGGGCCGCTACGGCATCACCGTCAACGCGCTGGCGCCAGGTTTTTTCCCGAGCAAGATGACGCGCGGCACGCTGGAGGCGGTGGGTGCCGAGCGGCTGGCGGCGATGTCGCCACTGGGCCGCATCGGCGACGACGACGACCTCAAGGGCGCGGCCCTTCTCTTTGCCAGCGCGGCCGGAAAACACATCACCGGGCAGATCCTGGCCGTGGACGGCGGTGTTTCGGCGGTGCACGGCGAATGATCAGGGCCCACCGGACATGAAAAGGGATTTCCCGCTGCGCATTCCCTTCGTCGAACACCTGGGCTTGGAGCTCTGGGGCTTCGGTGACGGCAAGGCCGAGTTGCGTGTCGACCTGCAGGCCAGCCATCTCAACAGCTGGGAGGTGGCGCATGGCGGCGTGCTGATGACCCTGCTCGACGTGGCGATGGCGCATGCGGCGCGCGCCAGTGCTTCGGCCGACCCGGTCACCGCGCCCGGCGTGGCGACGGTGGAGATGAAGACCAGCTTCATGCGCCCGGCCGAAGGTGAACTGCGCGCGCTCGGCCACCTGATGCACCGCACCAGCACCCTGGCCTTCTGCGAAGGCCGGGTTCTCGACGGCCATGGCGAGCTCTGCGCGCATGCCACGGCCACCTTCAAGTACCTGCGGGCGCTGCCTTCGCGCGGCCGCACAGTGAAACCGCTTCAGGGGATATGACGATGTTGATGAACCCGCAGATCCTGCTCGCCTCGCGCCCCGAGGGCGAGCCCACGCAGGACAACTTCAGGCTTGTCGAGACCCCGGTGCCCGAGCTGCGCGACGGCGAGGTGCTCGTCAAGCACCAGTGGCTGAGCCTGGACCCGTACATGCGCGGTCGCATGAACGAAGGCAGGAGCTACGCGCAGGCGCAGGCGCTCGACACGGTGATGATCGGCGGCACCGCCGGCGAGGTCGCGGCGTCGAAACACCCGACCTTCAAGGTCGGCGACAAGGTGGTCGGCATGGGCGGCTGGCAGCAGTATTCGGTGGTCGACGCGAATCAGCGCGGCCTGCTGCGCAAGGTCGACACCGCACAGGTGCCGCTGTCGGCCTACCTCGGTGCGGTCGGCATGCCCGGGGTCACGGCCTGGGTCGGCCTGAACCACATCATCGTGCCGCAGGCCGGCCAGACCCTGGTGATCAGTGCCGCCACCGGTGCCGTCGGCTCGGCTTTCGGCGCCCTGGCCAAGGCGCGCGACTGCCGTGCGGTGGGCATCGCCGGCGGAGCGGAAAAATGCGCCTATGCGGTGGACGAGCTCGGCTTCGACGCCTGCATCGACTACAAGGCGCAGCCCGACCTGAAGAGCCTGTCGCGTGCCCTGAAGCAGGCCTGTCCGGACGGCATCGACGGCCACTTCGAGAACGTCGGCGGCTGGATCCTCGACGCCGTGATGCTGCGCATGAACACCTTCGGCCGCATCGCCATGTGCGGCATGATCGCCGGCTACAACGGCGAGCCGATCCCGATGGCCAACCCGCAGCTGATCCTGGTCTCGCGGCTGAAGATGCAGGGGTTCATCGTCAGCGAGCACATGGATCTCTGGCCGCGGGCGCTGACCGAGCTGGGCACCCTGGTCGCGAGCGGCAAGCTGCGCCCGCGCGAGAGCATCGCCGAAGGGCTGGCCGCGGCACCCGAAGCCTTCTTCGGCCTGCTCAAGGGGCGCAACTTCGGCAAACAACTGGTCAGGCTGGCCTGACCCGACTCGATTCAAGATGCACTGGACATGGTTGCGCTTCAGCGACCTGAGCCTCGACGATCTCTACGACGCGCTGGCGCTGCGCTGCCGCGTGTTCGTGCTCGAACAGGGGCCGTACCAGGACCCGGACGGCGTGGATCGCCTGGCCTGGCATCTGCTGGGCCGCGACGCGGCTGGCGTTCTGCAGGCCTATCTGCGGGTCGTCGATCCGGGCGTGAAGTACGCCGAACCTTCGCTCGGCCGCGTCATCACCGCGCCGGAGCGACGCGGCAGCGGACTCGGCCGCCGCCTCGTGGCCCAGGGCCTGGCGCGCAGCGACGCCGCCTGGCCGGGGCGCGGCAACCGCATCAGCGCGCAGGCGCATCTGGCGGACTTCTACGCCGGTTTCGGCTATCGCACGGTGGGCGCACCCTATCTCGAAGACAACATCCCGCATCTGGAGATGCTGCGCTGACAACCTCGTCCGGCAGTCCGGGGACGGGGTCGCGCCGGGCCGCAGACCTCCCTTCATCACCAGGAGAACCCATGAATCATTGGCAGGGCCGCGTGGCGGTCATCACCGGGGCGGCGTCGGGTTTCGGCCTCGAGGCAGCGCGCATCGCCGCGCGCGCCGGCATGAAGATCGTGATGGCCGATGTGCAGGCCGACGCGCTGGAACTGTCGGCCAACGATGTGCGTGCGCTCGGCGCGGTGCAGGGTGCCGAGGTGCTGGCGTTCCGGCTCGACGTCGCCAAAGCCGTCGAGGTCGACGCCCTGGCAGCAGCCACCCGCGAAACCTTCGGTGCGCCGCACTTTGTATTCAACAATGCCGGTGTCGGCGCCGGCGGCCTGGTCTGGGAGCAGGACGCGGTCGACTGGGACTGGGTGCTGGGCGTGAACCTCTTCGGCGTCGCCCACGGGGTGCGCGCCTTCACGCCGATGATGCTGGCCGCGGCTGCCGCCGACCCGGCCTATGTCGGCCACATCGCCAACACCGCGTCGATGGCCGGTCTGGTGTCGATGCCGAACATGGGCGTCTACAACGCCAGCAAGGCGGCCGTGGTGTCGCTGACCGAAACCCTGTACCAGGACCTGTCGCTGATCACGACCCAGGTGCATGCACATCTGCTGTGTCCCTTCTTCGTGCCCACCGGCATCCACCGCAGCGAGCGCAATCGGCCGGGCGGCGCGGCCGGGCCGGCCACACGCAGCCAGCAGATCGCCGCGGCGATGAGCGAGAAGGCCGTCACCCGCGGCAAGGTCACGGCGGCGCAGGTGGCGCAACGGGTCTTCGACGCGATGGCCGAAAACCGCTTCTATGTCTACAGCCACCCCCAGGCCCTGGGAAGTGTCAAGACCCGGCTGGAGGATCAGGTGACGGCGCGCAACCCCAGCGACCCCTTCCACGATCGACCGGAGATCGGCGAGCGGCTGCGGGCGCAGCTCGCGGGCCGGCCTGATGCCTGATCTGCGCCGGCAGGCTTGCCTGCGTGGCACGACAGCAATCAGCGCCGTCGGGCTGCGCAACGGTCAGCCGTGCAAGGTGCGGGAGTCCCCGTGACTCCCGGGCTGCGGATCAATGTGCCCCCACATCAGCTTCCAGGCCAGCATCAGCACGAGGGCAAGTCCGATGGCAAGCAGGATCCTGCCGACTTGCTCCTGGTCGTCCAGCAGGTAGTTGCTGCACAGGCGCACCGGTGAAACGAGGTAGAGCCAGCCGAGGCGGAACGCCGTCGCGCTCAGTTCGAGCAGGACCACGCCGCGCACCACAAAGCCTGCGCGCGGCCAACTCAGCGCCACGGGTACGCCGATCAGCAGTGGCACGCTGAGGAATTTCGCCAGCGTGAAGCGCGGGTCGTCGAGCGCCGCGTCCAGCGCCAGGGGCAGCATCCAGACCAGGCTGGTCAGCGAGGCGAGCAGCAACCCCGTGATCCCTTGATGGTTCCAGGCAGCCAGGCGCCGATCGAGCCAGCCGGGTGTCCCCTGCGCCAGCCACACGCCGGCCAACACCAGCAGCGGAATCTGGACCAGCATCTGCAAGGTCATCGATGATTCGAGCGGATGTCGCAGGGCAGGGATGCCGAGCAAGGCCCACAGGATGACGCCGGCAAGGCAAAGGCGGTGGGGCAGCGCCTTCACGGCAGCCAGTGCTCGGTGACGTAGCGGGCCGCGCCAGGGACGTCATCCCAGTCCAGCATGGCGACCAGCCGGCCCTCGGGATCGACCACCGCAATCGCGGCGTTGTGCACGAATCCCCCCATCCCGTCGGGCACGGCGACGACACCGAACACGCGCATCAGCGTGACGAGGTCCGGGTGATCGACGGGTCGCGCGGCGATCCAGCCTGCACCTGCGTCGCCGTGGATGCGCTGGTAGCTGGCCAGCGCGCGGCTGTCGTCGCGAGCGGGGTCGAAGCTGATGCTCAGCAAAACGACCTTGCCGGCTGCGATCGGCTCGGCGAGTTTGCGCTGCAGGCGCGCAAACTCGCCACCCTGCACCGAACAGTAGGTCGTGCAGTTCGTATAGATGAAATCGACGAGCAGCCAGCGCCCGCGCAACTCGCCGAAACTGGTCCTCGCGCCGGCCGCCGTGCGCAAGCGCAGCGGCGGAACCACCGGCGGGTGTTCCGACACTTGGATGCGGCGGGCGGTTTCGCTGGTGTAGGCGCGAAACCCGTCGGTGACGGCGGCCAGCACGCCGACGCCTGCGGTCAGAACCGCGAGACTAAGCAGTAAGGTGCGCAGCACCGTTGCCAGGCCCCTGATGCGCTGGCGTCTTGAGCAGGCCGGCCGTGATGCGGGCGGCGAAGTACAACATCGCCAGCAGCACCAGCAGGGCGCCGATCGATCCAGTCGCGTCGGTGGCGGTCCACTCGGGCAAATGCGTCGCCATCCGGCGCGCAACGCTCAGACGCCCGGCGTCGAGGAAGGAAAACACGAAGACCAATCCACCGATGAAGAAGACCGGGAAACCCAGCCTGTCGCCTGCGCTGTTCGGCGGCGCATCGGCATTGCGGCCGATCACATGGAACATCAGGGCCAGTGCCATCGGCAATACGCCGAGCAGGATGTAGAAGTGGAAATGCCCGGGCACCCATTGGGTGTTGTGCATCACCTTGTTGATCCCGATGGTGCCGTCGAGCATGGCCGGAACGATCCCGGCGGCCCAGCCGAACATCGCCAGGATCAGCAGCCGCGACGGCAGGGTCCAGCGCATGTTCGAGCGGTAGATGTTGCTCAGCGCGCCGTACACCGTGACCAGGAACACCGGGAAGCCGGCGCTCCACGACACCACCTGTCCCAGCACCATGGCCCAGCGAGGTTGTGCGTAGTCCATCAGCAGGTGGTGCGGGAACACGACGATCACGAACACGCAACTCACCGCCCACGACCACAGGAACGGCCGCGAGATCGGATACGGCTTGCCCGAGTAGCGCGGCAGGAGTTCGTACACGGCGATCGCACCCATGTAGATGGTCGCATTGATGTACATGTGACCGAACCAGTAGATCAGGTTCTTGGTCACCAGCGCGTTCAACGCCATCTCCGGAACGTAGATGTTGACCAGGCCCATCACCAGCACCACTGCACCGGCCAGAATGCCCAGCGTATTGGCGATGATGACCATCGTGCTGGCCACCACCGCCTTGGGGTGATCGGGATCGATGACGCCACCGAACAGCCACTGCAGCCCCAGCGCGCGTGCAAGGTTGCCGTGCACCTTGATGATGGCGGCGGCGGCGTCCAGGTAGAACACCAGCATGCCCACGCCGATCAGCAGATAGCCCACCATGAACAGCGCCGCGGCGTTCGGGGTCCACAGGCCCATGCTTTGCACCGGCAAGGGATACAGGAAGGTCCACAGTGCACCATAGCCGTCGACAAAGATCGCGAAGATGATGCACAGGGCACCGAGCATGAACAGCACGTAGTTGGTCGCGAATGCCCACAGGTGCAGCCCTGCGTACTTGCGCAGGAAGTACCACATCACCGCCGTGGTCACCAGCCCGGTGGTGCCGACCATGCCGGCCCCGTGCATCGAGAGGAAACGGTAGAAGTGGTCGGGCGGTACCGACAGCCAGGTCGCCTGCCCCATGCGCATGGTCATGCCAAGCAACATCATCAGTATGAACAGGGCCACGGAGGTGATGATGTACAGATTGAATGCGACCCGATTGCCGCCGGCCAGACGCTCGTCGTCGGGATACATCGTGAGTGCCGCCATGATCAGCCTCCGCTCGCTGCGAGCACCTTGATCTCGGCGGTCATGGGGGCATGTCCAATGCCGCAGTATTCAAGGCACATCACGGTGTAGGTACCGGGTTGCGTAAAAGTATGCACGAGCTTGTTGGTGAAGCCCGGCATCGCCTGGGTCTGGGTCGCGATGCGCCCGTCCGATGCGTAGATCGCAAACCCGTGGTTCACGTCATTGCTGGTCACGCGGAACTCCACCGGAGTGCCTGCGGTCACCGTTTCCGGATTGATCTGCCACGACCACTGCAGTCCGACCACGTCCACAACCTGCTGGATGCCCAGCGCTGAATGCTGCGGCGGAATCGGGAAGTTGTGCAGGGTGGCATAGCTGCCGCCGAAGAAGACGATCAGCAGAACGCCGAACAACCATCGTCGCAGCACATTGGAGGTGTGAGCGGACTTGCGCGCTGCTTCGTCATCGGCGGGTTTGCCGGCCTGTCGGATGACGTGAATGAAGCCCAACGCGACCAGGCCCATGCCGACCAAGGCAATGACCCAGACAAGGTCCTGGAAAATCATGGTCTTCCCCCAATCCATCAAGACTTGGCATCTGCGCAGCGACCCGCTCGACCCGTCGAACGGCTGTTGACTTGTTCAATTCAGCTGTGAGTATGCAAAGATTTAGGGATGATGCATCTTCACGATTACCCCGACATCGTTCAACGCGGCGAGTGCATGCATCTCATTCGACCGGACCGCCGGATTCGATGCACGAACTCGGGCACGAGCCGTCCGACACGCTGCTGTGGTGATCCGCCCCGGCGCTGAGGCAGCGCCGGCCGTCATGCGCCTGATCAGCAGCCCAGCGCCAACGCCTGCACCGGCCGCAGGTCGGCCGCGCCGGCGACCACGAAGACCACCCGCCGCGGGTGTGCCGGCTGCGGCGGGTTCAGGTCCAGCGTGAAGCGCCGGGCGCCGCGCCATTCGGGCAGCGGCTTGTACAGGCGCACGACATGGTCGTGCAGCAGGGTCTCGCCCTGGTTCTCGCCGGCCGTGACCCGGCTGCGGTGGCCGTCCTCCAGCACCGCCCAGTAGCCGCTCCAGCGGCCGGGGGCGGCGCCGACCTCGGCGCTGTAGTGCTGGCCCTCGCGGGCCAGCTTCAGCGTCATCGGCGCCGCCACGGTGCCGCCGGGCAGTTCGGGCCAGCGGCGCCAGTCCCGGCCCTGCACCAGCACCTGCGGGGTGTAGACATTGGGCGCTCGCATGCTCTGCGCCAGCTGGTACTGGCGCTGGGTGATCTCGGGCGCGGCAAAGCGGTCGACCCAGCCCAGGCGGTCCCAGTAGCCGACGTGAAAGGCCAGAGGCAGCAGCTGATCGCCGGGCTTCAGCGTGGACAGCCAGCGGTCGGCCGGCGGGCAGGAACTGCAGCCCTCGGAGGTGTAGAGCTCCACCACCAGCGGCGGGCGTTCGCCCGCCATGCGTTCGCAAGTCTGCGTGGCGGCGCTGACCAAGGGCAGAGCTGCGGCCAAGGGCAGGGCGGTGATCAGGAGGACAAGGCGCTTCTTCATGGATTCGAGTCGGCCGGCGCAGGGTGACGCTTACACTCCCGCGCTTCAATTCCGACGCTCCCGCCCCCTTGGACAAGATCCTGCTCCAGATCGCCGCCGAGCTGGCTGCCCGGCCGGCGCAGGTGAAGGCCGCGGTCGACCTGCTCGACGGCGGCGCCACCGTGCCCTTCATCGCCCGCTACCGCAAGGAGGCCACCGAAGGCCTCGACGACGTGCAACTGCGCGCGCTGGAAACCCGATTGGCTTACTTGCGCGAGCTCGAAGAGCGCCGCGCCGCCGTGCTCAAGAGCATTCACGAGCAGGGCAAGCTGACGCCGGAACTGCGCGCCTTGATCGACGCGGCACCGACCAAGCAGGAGCTGGAAGATCTCTACCTGCCCTACAAGCCCAGGCGCCGCAGCAAGGGCATGATCGCCCGCGAGGCCGGGCTGGAGCCGCTGGCCGACCGGCTCTTCGCCGACCCGACGCTGGACCCGCAGGCCGAAGCCGCCGCCTTCGTGAATGCCGACGCCGGTTTTGCCGACGCCCCCGCTGTGCTCGACGGCGTGCGCGACCTGCTCAGCGAGCGTTGGGCCGAGGACGCCGCCCTGGTCGGCAGCCTGCGCGAGTGGCTGTGGGCCGAAGGCAAGCTCAGGAGCAGCCTGGCCGCCGGCAAGGACGGCAGCCACGTTGATGCCGCCAAGTTCCGCGACTACTTCGACTATCACGAGCCGATGCACCGCATTCCCAGCCACCGCGCGCTGGCCGTCTTTCGCGGCCGCACCCTGGAATGGCTGGACGCGAAGCTGGTGCTGGACGAAGAGCCTGTGCCCGGGCAACCCTCGATCGCCGAAGGGCGCATCGCCCGCCATCTGCGCTGGTCCCACAGCCAGCGGCCTGGCGATGATCTGATCCGCAAGGCCGTCGCCTGGACCTGGAAGGTCAAGCTCAGCCTGAGCCTCGAGCGCGACCTGTTCGCCCGCCTGCGCGAGGCCGCCGAAGCGGTGGCGATCAAGGTCTTCGCCGACAACCTGCGCGACCTGCTGCTCGCCGCACCCGCCGGCCCGCGCGCCGTGATGGGCCTGGACCCGGGCATCCGCACCGGCGTCAAGGTGGCCGTGGTCAGCGCCACCGGCCGTGTGCTGGACACGGCCACGGTCTACCCGCATGAACCACGCAAGGACTGGGAAGGCAGCCTGCACACCCTGGGCCGCCTGGTGGCCACCCACGGTGTGGCCTTGATCGCGATCGGCAACGGCACCGCCAGCCGCGAGACCGACAAGCTGGCCGCCGAGCTGATGCAGCGCCTGGCGAAGATCGCGCCCGATGTGAAGCTCGAACGGGTGGTGGTCAGCGAAGCCGGTGCCTCGGTCTACAGCGCGAGCGAATACGCCAGCCAGGAACTGCCGGAGCTGGACGTGAGCCTGCGCGGCGCGGTCAGCATCGCGCGCCGCGTGCAGGACCCGCTGGCCGAGCTGGTGAAGATCGAGCCGAAGAGCATCGGCGTCGGCCAGTACCAGCATGATGTCAACCAGAGCGGCCTGGCGCGCAGCCTGAACGCGGTGGTCGAGGACTGCGTGAACAAGGTCGGCGTCGACCTGAACACCGCCAGCGCACCGCTGCTGTCGCGCGTCTCGGGCCTCAGCCCCAGCGTGGCCGGCGCCATCGTGCGCTGGCGTGATGCGAATGGCGCTTTCCGCTCGCGCCGGCAACTGCTGGACGTGACCGGCCTGGGCCCGCGCACCTTCGAGCAGGCGGCAGGCTTCCTGCGCATCCGCGACGGCGAGAACCCGCTGGACATGACCGGCGTGCACCCGGAGACCTATCCGGTGGTCGAGCGCATCCTGGCGGCGACGCAGCGGCCGATCACCGAACTCATCGGCAGGGGCGAGTTGCTGAAATCGCTCAAGCCCGAGACCTTCGCCGATGGTCACTTTGGCGCGATCACGGTCCGGGACATCCTGGCCGAGCTGGAAAAGCCGGGCCGCGACCCGCGGCCGGACTTCATCGTCGCGCGCTTCAACGATGGTGTTGAGGACATCAAGGACCTGCAGCCCGGCATGCTGCTGCAGGGCACGGTGAGCAACGTCGCCCAGTTCGGCGCCTTTGTCGATCTGGGTGTGCACCAGGACGGGCTGGTGCATGTGAGCCAGCTGGCAAACAAGTTCGTCAGCGACGCGCGCGAAGTGGTCAAGACCGGCGACGTGGTCAAGGTGCGGGTCGTCGAAGTCGACCTGCAGCGCCAGCGCATTGCGCTGACGATGAAGCTCGATGCGCCGGCGCGGCCCGCCGGTGGCGACAACAACTTCCAGGCGGCCGGCCGCGATCAGCGCCCACGCGGGGGTTCGCGCCAGCCCGCGACGCCGACCGGCGGCGCAATGGCGGCGGCTTTCGCCAAGCTGCAGAAACGGTGACGCCTGCAGGGCGGGTCTACGGCGGCCCGCCGGCGCCGAGGACAAACGCCTGGCCGGGGACTTCGCGCGTCCGGCGGGGCAGGGCCGACGCCTTGCCGCCGGCGTGACTACAATGCCGGATCTCGAACCCATTCAAGAGCAGGAAAGGCAGGACGGGTTATGACACCGCGGACTACGCGCAGCAGCTTCACCGGGGCCTGACCCCCGGCCGCGCCGTCACGTCCGAACCCCTCGTTCACCCTGACTGAAAGCGCGGCCCGGCCCGCGCTTTTTTCATGCCTGCAGGAGATTCACGATGATCCAGATCACGCTGCCCGACGGCTCGCAACGCGAGTTCCCGCAGGGCGTCACGGTGGCCGAGGTGGCCGCCTCCATCGGCGCCGGCCTGGCCAAGGCCGCACTCGGTGGCAAGGTGAACGGCCAGCTCGTCGACACCAGCCACCGCATCGAGGCCGACGCGCAACTGGCCATCGTCACCGACAAGGACAAGGACGGCCTGGAGCTGATCCGCCATTCAACGGCGCATCTGCTGGCCTATGCGGTGAAGGAACTGTTCCCCGAGGCGCAGGTGACGATCGGCCCGGTCATCGACAACGGCTTCTACTACGACTTCGCCTACAAGCGCCCTTTCACGCCTGAGGATCTGGTGGCCATCGAGCAGCGCATGGCCGAACTCGCGAAGAAGGACGAGAAGGTCGAGCGCCGCGTGCTGCCGCGCGACGCGGCTGTTCAGCATTTCAAGGCCATGGGCGAGCATTACAAGGCCGAGATCATCGCCGGCATCCCGGCCGACCAGGACGTGAGCCTGTACCGCGAAGGCGGCTTCGAGGACCTGTGCCGCGGCCCGCACGTGCCCAGCACGGGGCGGCTCAAGCACTTCAAGCTGATGAAGGTGGCCGGCGCCTACTGGCGCGGCGACCACCGCAACGAGCAGCTGCAGCGCATCTACGGCACGGCCTGGGCGACCAAGGACGAGCTGCAGAAGTACCTGACGATGCTCGAGGAGGCCGAAAAACGCGACCACCGCAAGCTCGGCCGCGAACTCGACCTGTTCCACCTCGACGAGCACAGCCCGGGCACGGTGTTCTGGCACCCCAAGGGCTGGACGGTCTGGCAGGTGGTCGAGCAGTACATGCGCGCCGTCTACCGCGACAACGGCTACCAGGAGGTCAAGGGCCCGCAGATCCTGGACAAGACCCTGTGGGAGAAAACGGGCCACTGGGACAAGTACCGCGAAAACATGTTCACCACGGAGTCGGAGAAGCGTGAATACGCGCTCAAGCCGATGAACTGCCCGGGCCACATCCTGATCTTCAAGCAGGGCATCAAGAGCTACCGCGACCTGCCGCTGCGCTACGGCGAGTTCGGCGCCTGCCACCGCAACGAGCCGACGGGCGGGCTGCACGGCATCATGCGCGTGCGCGCCTTCACGCAGGACGACGGCCACATCTTCTGCACCGAGGACATGATCCTGCCCGAGTGCGTGGCCTACACGGCACTGCTGCAGAAGGTCTACGCCGACTTCGGCTTCACGGAGATCCTCTACAAGGTCGCCACGCGGCCCGAGGCGCGCATCGGCTCTGACGCAATCTGGGACAAGGCCGAGCAGGCGCTGATGCAAAGCCTCAAGCGCGGCGGCGTCGACTACGTCGTCTCGCCCGGCGAAGGGGCTTTCTATGGCCCGAAGATCGAGTACACGTTGAAGGACGCCCTGGGCCGCGAATGGCAGTGCGGCACGATGCAGGTCGATTTTTCGATGGCCGAGCGCCTGGACGCCGTCTACGTGGCCGAGGACGGCAGCCGCCAGCACCCGGTGATGCTGCACCGGGCCATCGTGGGCAGTCTGGAGCGCTTCATCGGCATCCTGATCGAGCAGCATGCTGGTGCGCTGCCCGCCTGGCTGGCGCCGGTGCAGGTCATCGTCGCCCCGATCACCGACGAGCAGGCTGAATACGCCGCATCCGTCGTGAAAGCGCTGCAAAAACAAGGAGTTAGGGTCTTGAGCGATTTGCGGAACCAGAAAATCACGTATAAAATCCGGGAGCATTCAATGCAGAAGGTTCCGTACATCCTTGTCGTAGGCGACAAGGAGAAGGCCAACGGGGCCGTTTCCGTGCGCGCCCGGGGCAACCGGGACCTCGGGGTCATGCCGGTCGACGACTTCGCCATGAAGCTCGCCGACGACATCGCCCGCAAGGTCTGACCACCCCGCCGCGCCCTGTTTTTTTCATGCGATGCCGCGGTCTTGGCGTCGTGCAGAGAGGTTTGGACCATCGCTACCTTCATGGACCGCCGCGTGCCGAACGCGGAGCGCAAACACCGGTTGAACCGGGAGATCATGGTGCCGCAGGTGCGCCTGAACGGCGTCGAGAACGAGCCCCTGGGCATCGTCGCCACGCACGAAGCGCTGCGCATGGCTGGAGAGCTGGACGTCGATCTGGTCGAGATCGCCGCCACCGCCGACCCACCCGTGTGCCGGTTGATGGACTATGGCAAGTTCAAGTACCAGGAGCAGAAACGGGCCGCCGAGGCCAAGTCCAAGCAGAAGATCATCGAGGTCAAGGAAGTCAAGTTCCGGCCCGGCACCGACGAAGGCGACTACAACATCAAGATGCGCAACCTGCGTCGCTTCATCTCCGAGGACGGGGACAAGGGCAAGGTCACGCTGCGCTTCCGGGGACGCGAGATCACCCACCAGGACATCGGGATGCGACTGCTTGAGCGCATCCGCGACGAACTGGCCGACGTCGCGGTCGTGGAGCACATGCCCAAGCTCGAAGGGCGCCAGATGATCATGGTGCTGGCGCCGAAGAGAAAATAACAGGATTCGCTGGCAGGGTCTGGTCACCCTGCCAGCGGAAAGAAGCCGCTGCAGGCCAACAAGCACCGCGTCCGCGGTCGCCTGCTGATGGCAGCCAAGAAGGAGCAGTCATGCCCAAGATGAAGACCAAGAGCGGCGCGAAGAAGCGTTTCCGCGTCCGTCCGGGGGGTACCGTCAAGCGCGGTCAGGCGTTCAAGCGCCACATCCTCACGAAGAAGAGCACCAGCCGCAAGCGCGACCTGCGCGGCTCGGTGGCCGTGCACGAAGCCGACGTGGGCAGCATCGCCAAGATGCTGCCGATGGCCGGGCTTTGATCTTCCACTGACGGACAAGGAGAAAACACATGCCTCGCGTCAAACGTGGTGTCACCGCCCATGCGCGTCACAAGAAGATCCTGAAGCTCGCCAAGGGCTACCGGGGTCGGCGCAAGAACGTCTACCGCATCGCCAAGCAGGCGGTGATGAAGGCGGGCCAGTACGCCTACCGTGACCGCCGCACCCGCAAGCGGGTGTTCCGCCAGCTCTGGATCGCCCGCATCAACGCGGCGAGCCGCGAACTGGGCGTCACCTACAGCAAGTTCATGGCCGGCCTGAAGAAGGCGCAGATCGACATCGACCGCAAGGTGCTGGCCGATCTGGCCGTCCACGACCCGGCTGCCTTCGGCAGCATCGTCGACAAGGTGAAGGCCCAACTGAGCTGATGTTCCGCAGGGCGCCGCGCAGGCGCCCTGCCGACGTCGTCCTTCGAAGGCCGTCACCCGTGGGCGGCCTTTTTTCTTTTCCCAGCGCATGAACGACCTCGATCAACTGGTGGCTGCGGCCACCGCCGATTTCGACGCCGCGCCGACGCCGGCCGAGCTGGAGAACGCCAAGGCGCGCTTCCTCGGCAAGAGCGGCCGCGTGACCGAGCTGCTCAAGGGCCTGGCCGCGCTGCCGCCCGAGCAGAAGAAGACCCGCGGCGCCGAGATCAACCAGCTCAAGGGCCGCATCGAGGCCGCGCTGCAGGCCCGCCGCGAGCGCCTGGCCGATGCCGAGCTGCAGGCGCAACTGCAGGCCGAGGCGCTGGACGTCACGCTGCCCGGCCGCCGCCGCGGCACCGGCGGGCTGCACCCGGTGAGCCGCACGATCGAGCGCATCGAGGCCATCTTCGGCTCGATGGGCTTCGACGTCGCCGACGGTCCCGAGATCGAGACCGACTGGATGAGCTTCACCGCGCTGAACAACCCCGAGAACCACCCGGCGCGCTCGATGCAGGACACCTTCTACGTCGACCTGAAGGACGCCGAGGGCCGGCCGCTGAACCTGCGCACGCACACCAGCCCGATGCAGGTGCGCTACGCCAGGGCGCATGCGGCGCGCCACGCGGGCGCGATCCAGCGCGGCGAGCCGATGCCCGAGATCCGCGTCATCGCGCCGGGCCGCACCTACCGCGTCGACAACGACGCGACACATTCGCCGATGTTCCATCAGTGCGAAGGCCTGTGGATCGGCGAAAACGTCAGCTTCAAGGACCTGAAGGCGGTGCTCAGCGATTTCCTGCGCCAGTTCTTCGAGAGCGATCAGCTGACGGTGCGTTTCCGGCCGTCGTTCTTCCCCTTCACCGAACCCTCGGCCGAGATCGACCTGGCCTTCGGCGACGGCCCGCTGAAGGGCCAATGGCTGGAGGTGGCCGGTTCCGGCCAGGTGCATCCGAACGTGGTGCGCAACTTCGGGCTCGACCCGGAGCGCTACATTGGCTTCGCCTTCGGCATGGGCCCGGACCGGCTGACGATGCTGCGCTACGGCATCACCGACCTGCGCCTGTTCTACGAGAACGACCAGCGCTTCCTCACCCAATTCAAATAGGCCTGCACGCGCGATGCAATTCCCGGAATCCTGGTTGCGCGAGTTCTGCAACCCCCCGCTGGACACGGCCGCCCTGGCCGATCTGCTGACGATGGCCGGCCTGGAGGTCGAAGAGACCCGCCCGGTGGCGCCGCCGTTCCAGGGCATCGTCGTGGCCGAAATTCTCGAGGCGGTGCCGCATCCGCAGGCCGATCGGCTGCGCGTTTGCCAGGTCTCGGTCGGTGCCGGCGAACCCTTGCAGATCGTCTGCGGCGCGCCCAATGCCCGCGCCGGGCTGAAGGTGCCGCTGGCGATGGTCGGCGCCGAACTGCCGGCGGCTGAAGATGGCAAGCCTTTCAAGATCGGGGTCGGCAAGCTGCGTGGCGTCGACAGCTTCGGCATGCTGTGTTCGGCGCGCGAACTGAAGCTGTCCGACGACCATGGCGGCCTGCTCGAACTGGCCGCCGACGCGTCCTTGGGCGAGGACATCCGCACGCACCTGAAACTCGACGACACCCTCTTCACCCTGAAACTGACGCCCAATCTGGCGCATGCACTGTCGGTCTACGGCATCGCGCGCGAGGTCTCGGCGCTCACCGGCACGCCGCTGCGCACGCCCGCCATCGCTGCCGTGGCGCCGGGCCATGCGGCCACGCTGCCGGTGCGCATCGAAGCGCCGGACCTCTGCGGCCGCTTCTCCGGGCGCATCGTGCACGGTGTCGACACAAGGGCCAAGACACCGGCCTGGATGGTGGACCGCCTCGCGCGCTGCGGCCAGCGCTCGGTCTCGGCCCTGGTGGACATCTCGAACTACGTGATGTTCGAGTTCGGCCGCCCGTCGCATATCTTCGACCTCGACAAGATCGACGGCGAGCTGATCGTGCGCTGGGGTCGCGTCGGCGAGACGCTGGAACTGCTCAACGGCGACACCGTCGAGGTGGATGCATCGGTCGGCGTGATCGCCGACCGCGCCCGCGTCGAATCGCTGGCCGGCATCATGGGCGGTGAGCACAGCGCGGTTTCCGACAGCACGCGCAACATCTACGTTGAAGCCGCCTTCTGGTGGCCCGAGGCAGTGGCCGGGCGGTCGCGACGCTACGCCTTCAGCACCGACGCCGGGCATCGTTTCGAGCGCGGTGTGGACCCGGCGCTGACGGTGGCGCACATCGAGCGCATCACGGCGCTGATCCAGCAGATCTGCGGCGGCGACGCGGGCCCGATGCACGACCAGGTGCTGAACCTGCCGCCGGCCACCCCGGTGACGCTGCGCGTGGCCCGCGCGGCCAAGGTGATCGGCATGCCGCTTACCCAGGCGCAGTGCGCCGAGGTCTTCCGCGGCCTGGGCCTGGACTTCACGCAAGGCGAAGGCAGCCTCACCGTCACGCCGCCCTCATGGCGCTTCGATCTGAAGATCGAGGAGGACCTGATCGAGGAGGTCGTGCGCATCGTCGGCTACGACAAGCTGCCCCCGACGCCGCCGGTGGCGCCGGTGACCGCTCTCCCGCAGCCCGAGCAACGGCGCAGCGTGCATGCAATGAAGCATGTGCTGGCGGCGCTCGGCTACCAGGAGACGATCAGCTTCAGCTTCGTCGAGGCGCGCTGGGAACATGAACTCGCCGGCAACCCGGACCCGATCCGGGTGCTGAACCCGATCGCCTCGCCGCTGGCGGTGATGCGCTCCAGCCTGGTCGGCAGCCTGGTCGCCGTGCTCAAGTCCAACCTGGCGCGCCGCGCCACCAGGCTGCGTGTGTTCGAGACCGGGCGCGTGTTCCGCCGCGATCCTGAGGCCCGGGACGGCGAGCGTGCGGTGGCCGGCGTGGCGCAGCCGATGCGCGTCGCCGGTCTGGCCTTCGGCGCGGCCGATGCGCTGCAATGGGGCGAATCCGATCGCTCCGTCGACTTCTTCGACGTGAAGGGCGATGTCGAGGCCCTGCTCGCACCCTGCCGGCCGCGTTTTGTGCCCGACACCCATCCGGCCCTGCACCCGGGGCGCTCGGCGCGCATCGAGATCGATGGGCGCACGGTGGGCCACGTCGGCGAACTGCATCCGCGCTGGCGCCAGGCCTACGAGCTGCCTTCGGCGCCGATGCTGTTCGAGATCGAACTCGACGCGGCCCTCGCGCGGCCACTGCCGGCGCCGCAGGCGCTGCCCCGCCAGCAGGGCGCGGTGCGCGACATCGCCCTTGTCGTCGCCGACAAGCTTGCCCATGACGCGCTGATCGCCACCCTGGCCGACGATGCCCTGGTGCAGCGTGTCACCCTGTTCGACATCTACCGGCCAGCGCAGGCCGGCGGCGGCCTGGCCGCGGGTGAACGCAGCCTGGCGCTGCGTCTGGACCTGCTGGACCCGGCCGCCACGCTGACCGACGAACGCATCGATGCCGTGGTCGCCGCCGCGGTGGCGCGTGCGGCCCGTGCACATGGTGCACGCCTGCGCGCCTGACGGAGACATGGCATGAACGCACAAGACGACAAACTCGACGGTGATCCCGGGCGCCCGGTGCTCCTGCCGTCGCTGGAGACGCCGACCCTGACCAAGGCCGATCTGGCCGAACTGCTCTTCGACCGCCTGGGGCTGAACAAGCGCGAGTCCAAGGACATGGTCGAGGCCTTCTTCGACATCGTGCACGGGGCCCTGGTCTCGGGCCAGGACGTCAAGCTCTCCGGTTACGGCAACTTCAACATCCGGCGCAAGGCGCCGCGCCCGGGGCGCAACCCACGCACCGGCGAGTCGATTCCGATCAAGGCCAGGCAGGTCGTGACCTTTCACGCCAGTCACAAGTTGAAGTCACTTGTGCAGGGCGACACACCGGGCGGGGAGAACTTCGAGTAAAGTCTGGGAAGCCCCGCCGATCTCCTTGATTTGAATGGAGAAATCGCTTCCCCCCATCCCAGCAAAGCGCTACTTCACGATTGGTGAGGTGAGCGAATTGTGCGGCGTCAAGCCGTACGTGCTGCGCTATTGGGAACAGGAATTCACCCAGCTCAAGCCGATGAAGCGCCGGGGCAACCGACGCTATTACCAGCACCACGAGGTGCTTCTGGTGCGCCGGATCCGCGAGCTGCTCTACGACCAGGGATTCACGATCAGCGGTGCACGCAACCGGCTGACCGAACATGGCGCGATGCTGCCCGGTCCGGACCGTGCGGGAGATGTGGCCGACAGTGGCTTGAATGCTGCTGAACGGCTTTTGGCACCAACGGCGGCCGCGGCGATCGACGGCCGCGAACTGCGCACCGAACTCGAGTCCATCCGCGCCCTGCTGGGTGAATGAGTGGTGGCTGCCGCAGGGTATACTTCCAGCTTCGTCGGGGCGTAGCGCAGCCTGGTAGCGCACTTGCATGGGGTGCAAGGGGTCGCGAGTTCGAATCCCGCCGTCCCGACCATTGAGTAAGAGAAAACCCGGTGTCCACAAGGCGCCGGGTTTTTTGCTGCATACGCCCCGCCAAGTCCTCACCAGCTCCCGTCGGACCCAAAAATCCATACCGGGCAATGAGTTGGAAACGACCTTCCGGTGCTGGCAGGGTAGGGTAGTTCGATACGCTGCCAGACGCCGTCCGGGCTGCACGGGGTTGTTCTGGGCTTGGCGATGCGACATCGAGGCGACAAATCCGCACGCGTCCCGCGAACTCACCTTGAACGCCAGCGGGGAATCGGTGGCGAAACTCAGGCTGACGGCGACCAGCGGTGCAGCAGCAGTTCGTCGATGCTGCGAGCCGGGTTTGTCGGGTGGGCCGGCAGTTGAAGTTTCCTGGAGCGATGGCACCACCCACATCGTGATGAGCCCGCTGGAGTTCATGCAGCGCCTGGCTGCGCTGGTGCCGCGACCGCGGCTGCACCTGATCCGCTTCCATCGGGTGCTGGCGCCCAAGGCCAAGCTACGGGTCATGGTGGTGCCGCGAGGCCCCGGGCAGGCGACTGGCGAATCGCATCTCACTGCGACCGAGCCAGGCGGCACGTACGGCCGGGCGGCGCGCATCAGTTGGGCTCGGCTGCTCAGGCGGGTGTTTGAGATTGACATGGCGCACTGCCCGAACTGCGGTGGGCAACTCAGGATCATTGCGGCCATTCTCGAATCGGCGGTGATCGATCGGATCCTTGCGCACCTGGGGTTGGAGGCCAGGGCACCGCTCCGGGTGCCGGCGCGTGGGGATTTTCAGCAAGCGGCCTGATCGCGGTCCGGGCCCCCGGGCAGCGGGGACGGGCTGCGCCTGACGCGGGTCGCGCCCGGCGAGGGGCCACGAAACGCGCGGGTATACCCGATGCCCTGGCGGCTTTCGGATCCGGCGGCGGGGCTGCTCTGTTGCCCAGCGTGCGATTGGCCAGCCCAGAACTCCCCGGCAAACCAGCCCTGAGCGGGTGAGTCCGTCCCGGTGGACCCGAAAACATGCCGTTTGAAAATTCGGTTCCCTGGCAAGTCCCCGTTCCGTTGTGGTGAAAATCAAGTCGCCCCGCGCAGACGGCTCCACGCACGCAGCGCGAGTTTGCGCAGTTCGGCGAACCACAACGCGGTGCTGCCCATGGCCACGCAGACGGCCCACTGTTCCAGGCTCAGAGGTACCGTGCCGAACGCCACGTTCAGGAAGCCGACGTGCACCACCGCCACCTGCAGGACGGCCGACAGCGCGATCGCGCCCCAGAGCCAGGGGTTCACGAACAGGTGGTGGAAAGCGCTGGTGGTCTCCGAGCGCGCATTGAAGCAGTTGAAAAGCTGCGCAAACACGAGCACGGTGAAGCCGGCGGTGCGGGCGTTGTCGAGCTGCCTTGTTCCTTCGATCAGCCCGCCCGGCAAGTACAGATCGATTGTGAGCAGTGTCGCCAGCGCCATCACCAGGCCGACCAGGACCACGCCCCGCCACATGCGGGCATCGATCGCGCGTTCGGTGGGCTTCCTCGGCTTGCGGGCCATCACGTCCTCGGTCTCCGGGTCTATGCCCATTGCCAGTGCCGGGCCGGAGTCGGTAATGAGGTTGATCCACAGGATCTGCGTCGCCAGCAGTGGCAGCACCACCGCCTCGCCCGAGCCGGCAAGGCCGATCACGCCGGCGCCGACGACGCCCAGGAACACCGTCAACACCTCGCCCATGTTGGACGACAGCAGATAACGCAGGAACTTGCGGATGTTGTCGAAGATGCCGCGGCCTTCGCGCACCGCCTCGACGATGGTCGCGAAATTGTCGTCGGCAAGGATCATCTTGGCCGCTTGCTTGGTCACCTCGGTGCCGGTGATGCCCATGGCCACGCCGATGTCGGCCGACTTCAGCGCCGGCGCGTCGTTGACGCCGTCGCCGGTCATTGCGACGATGTTGCCGTCGGCCTGCAGCGCATCGACGATGCGCAGCTTGTGCACCGGCGCCACGCGCGCATAGACCGAGGTCACGCGCACCACCTCGGCAAGGGCGGCAGCGTCGAGCGCATCGAGCTCGGCGCCGGTCAGCGCCTTCGCGCCCGGCGCGACGATGCCGAGGTCGGCAGCGATGCGCGCCGCCGTGCGCGGATGGTCGCCGGTGATCATCAGCACGCGGATACCGGCCCGCTGCGCCTCGCGGATCGCCACCGCGGCCTCCGGACGCGGCGGGTCGATGATGCCGACGGTGCCGACGAAGATCAGATCGCGCTCCAGCTCGGGCGAAGCCTCGGCCGGCTCGCCGGGGGCCAGCGGGCGGTAGGCGACGGCGAGCGTGCGCAAGGCTTCGTCTGTGAGACGGGCCACGTCGGCAAGAGCACTCGATCGCAGCGGGTCGTCGAGTTCCACGATGTCCATTCCGACGCGTATGCGCGTGCAGTGCTGGAGCAGTACGTCGGGTGCGCCCTTCGTGATGACGACGATCTCGCCGGCGTGCTCCAGATCGCGCTCGAGGGTGGACATCATCTTGCGGTCGGAGGTGAACGGCACCTCGCCGATGCGCTCGAAACGGCGCTCACGCCGCTCGGTCGCACCCAGCTTGCGCTCGGCGACCAGGAAGGCGGCTTCGGTCGGGTCGCCCTGGATTTCCCAACGGCCGTCGTCCGTCTGGCGCAAGTCGGCATTGCCCGCCAGGCTGCCGCCACTGAGCACCACGATCTGTTCGTTGCGCAAACCACCTGGCGCGATTTCGGCGCCATCGTGCTCAACCTTACCCTCGGGGGCATACCCCACACCGGTGACGAGTGTGTCGCCGGAGGCTGTCACGACGCGCTGAATGGTCATCTCGGATCGGGTCAGCGTGCCGGTCTTGTCGGAACAGATCACCGAGGCCGAACCCAAGGTCTCCACGGAAGACAGGTTCTTGACGATGGCCTTGCGCCTGGCCATGCGCTGCACGCCCATTGCGAGCACGACCGAGAGGATCGCCGGCAGGCCCTCGGGCACCGCCGCCACCGCCAGCGACACACCGAGCAGCAGCACGGTGATGACGTCGGACGGGCCGCGGATGTTCGACACCAGCAGGATCACTGCGACCACGACGACGGCAATGATCACGACCGCGATGCCCAGCATGCGGCCGATGCGGCCGACCTCCTTTTGCAGGGGCGTGTCTTCCTCGATGGCGGCATCGAGCATGCTGGCGATCGAGCCCATCTCGGTGGCCATGCCGGTCGCGGTGACGACGGCCAGCCCGGTGCCTTGCGCGACCGCCGTGCCCTTGAACACCATGTTCAGCCGGTCGCCGAGCGGCGCCGACGCCGCCATGGTGGCCACGTCTTTGAGCACGGCCTCGCTTTCCCCCGTCAGCGACGCTTCCTGCACCCGCAACGCGGCGGCGCGCACCAGCCGCGCGTCGGCACCGACGAGATCACCTTCGCCAAGCTCCAGCAGGTCGCCGACAACGAGCTGCGCGCTCGCAATGCGCATCGGACTGCCATCGCGCAGCACCGCGCAGGTGGCGCTCGTCATGCCCGACAGCGCCGCCACCGCGTTGTCGGCCTTGGCTTCCTGCGCATAGCCCAGTGCGGCGTTCAGCACAATCACCGCTGCAATCACGATCGCGTCCACCGGCCAGCCCTGCCGGCCTTCGACCAGCCAGGCCGCCAGCGCGATCGCCACGGCACCCAGCAGCAGGTAGATCAGCGGGTCCTGGAACTGGCCGAGGATGCGGCGCCAGGTGGGTATCTGCACGGCGGCGCGCAGTTCGTTGGGGCCATCGCGGGCGAGCCGGGCAGCGGCGTCACCCGCGCCGAGCCCGCCTTCGAGGTCGGTGTGCAGCGCGCGCGCCACCGTTTCGCCGTCGACGAGCGAAGGGTCGCCGATCGAGGGCCTGTCGTGCGCGAGGACTGGGGTTGGCGACATCAGGTGTCTGTGTTTACCCGAAGCACGCGAGCGGGCAGCGATCGCGCATGACCCCGCCGGTCGGTGCCATGGGTGGCTGCATGCCAAGAAGGTGGCTGGTCATATCCAGGAAGCCAGCATGCTGCGCCGCAGCGATCGGTTGCGCGGCCTCACCTGCCGGGGGAGCACAGCCCCGGCCAGGCAGCCGATCGGCGCGTCGAACCGGATGGACAACGGCAGCCAGGGCGACCCGCCCTGCGCCAGGTCCATTCATTTCGCCCTGACGGATCCAGGGGGGCAGGACGCTCCCATCGCCTCTCGCATTGCCGGTTCGGGAGCGATCGAAGACTCAGTCGTCACCCATGCCTTCAGCCGGCTTGGTTGCGACCGGTGCCGGCGCGCACCTTCTCTTCGATACGCCGCCCGACGTCGGCGTCGATGCTTTTCCAGTAGTCGAAGGCGCGCTCGAGCACCGGGCTGCGCACGCCCCCCTTCAGGCTGCCCGCGACCTGGTCTACCAGCGCCGCGCGCTGCGCGTCGTCGAAGACCTTGCGCACCAGCGTGCCGGCCTGACCGAAATCGTCGTCTTGCGCATGCAGCGTGTAGGCACTGCGCACCATCGGTCCGTCGGCCTCCCAGCCATCGTCCGCGGCGCCGGTGCCGTCGGCCCATTTCCGGCCGCCGCTGTTGGGCACGTACACG
The DNA here is from genome assembly GCA_964637205.1 of uncultured Rubrivivax sp. GTDB lineage: Bacteria > Pseudomonadota > Gammaproteobacteria > Burkholderiales > Burkholderiaceae_C > Rubrivivax. The sequence continues at coordinate 23,247 of CAZWUR010000036.1, read as the reverse complement.
GGGGCGTTGCCGCTGTGCTGGTAGGCCATCTGGCCATCGAACATGTAGCTGTTGACGGGAACCTTGGGCTGGTTCACCGGCAACTGGTGGAAGTTGGTTCCGATGCGGTTGCGCTGGGCATCGGCGTAGGCAAACGTCCGCCCCAGCAGCATCTTGTCCGGCGACAGGCCGATGCCCGGCACCGTGTTGCCCGGCGAGAACGCCGCCTGCTCGATCTGGGCAAAAAAGTTCTCGGGGTTGCGGTTCAAGGTCATGGTGCCGACCTTGATCAGCGGATAGTCCTTGTGCGACCAGGTCTTGGTCAGGTCGAAGGGATTGAAGCGGTAGGCCTTGGCATCGTCGTACGGCATCACCTGCACCGACAGCGTCCAGCTCGGGTGCTCGCCGCGGGCGATGGCCTCGAACAGGTCGCGGCGGTGGAAGTCGGCATCCTGGCCGGCCATGGCGGCGGCCTCGGCATTGCTGAAGAAAGCCATGCCTTGCTGGGTGTGAAAGTGGTACTTGACCCAGAACTTCGCGCCGGCCGCATTGACCCACAGGTAGGTGTGCGAGCCATAGCCGTTCATCTGGCGCCAGCTGCGCGGCAGGCCGCGCTCGCCCATCAGGTAGGTGACCTGGTGCGCGGTCTCGGGGTTGCTGGTCCAGAAGTCCCACTGCATGTGGTTGTCGCGCAGACCCGAGTCGGGCAGTCGCTTCTGGCTGCGGATGAAGTGCGGAAACTTCATCGGGTCACGCACGAAGAACACCGGCGTGTTGTTGCCCACCAGATCGTAGTTGCCTTCACTGGTATAGAACTTGAGCGAGAAGCCGCGCACGTCGCGCCAGGTGTCGGGGCTGCCCGACTCGCCCGCCACGGTGGAAAAGCGCGCCAGCATTTCGGTCGATGCGCCCTTGCGGAACAACGCGGCCTTGGTGTACTTCGAGACGTCCTCGGTGATGTTCAGCACACCGAAGGCGCCGGAGCCCTTGGCGTGCGGCTGGCGCTCGGGCACCTTTTCGCGATTGAAATGCGCCATCTGCTCCAGGAAATGCACGTCGTGCAGCAGGATCGGCCCGTCGGCACCGATGGTCAGCGAATTGCGGTCGCTGACGGCCGGTGCACCGGCGCCCGTTGTGGATTCGACCACAGGGGGCTTGCTCGAATCGTTCATGTCCATTTCCCGTTTGTTGGCCACAGACCGATGCCATCGATGGCGCCGGGCGCCATAGAACCTCGGCCGTTGGATTCTAGGCCGCGTGCGTGGCCGCGTGCGCCGCACTCCTCATACGCACACTGCGTGAAAGGCCGGACGGACGCTCGAAGGATCCCGGCGTGCGATGGATGCGTTGCGGCGCAGCGTCCTTCATGGTTCTCGCGTTGCTCCAGGCCCGAGGTCGACGGGCCTGACAAGGGCAAACCATCCAAAGCCCCGTTCAATGGAAAGGGTACCCCACGCATGCCCTGCCGCCAGATCACCCGCCGCACGAATCCAGGGCGCGGCGATCATCGGTTTCGGCCTGCTGGGGTGGTGGGCGCAGATGTTCACCGGCTCCGTCGCCGGCAACGTCGCAGTCGCGTTGATCGCGGTTTTCGCGCTCGGCCGCAGCCTGTGCTCGATCAGCTTCAAGGACGTGCTCGGCAAGACCGTGGACCAGGGCGTACGGCTCGGGCGTTCGGTGCATGTGGTCGACATGGCCGACCGCGACAACCCTGCGACCTACACCGCACTCAGCAACCCGGTCGTCGGTCTGATCCTGCTTGCCGGTGGCGTCTTCGGCTTCATCGCGCAGTGGCTCGGCATCGGCGCTGTGCTGGCCATCTTCACGTTGATGGCTGCACCGGCGATACGCGCGGCGGCCGGGTTGGACGAGGGGGACAGGGCCTGTAGCTGACCGCGAACGTCGGACCCTGCTTCGCCGCGCCCCTGCAACCTGGAACGCTCGCCGCAGCGGCCGCGTCAGGATGGTCGAACGGGCTCGCCTGCGTCCGGGCCGTCCCGATCCGTGCGTGGATCGAGCCCCATGACGATCGGAGTGACATCCGGAAGCGGCACGTACTTTTCCCGCTGATCTGCCGGCAACGACGGACGCCGCGAGACGCTGACAAAGACAAACACGGAGTAGAGCACCGCCACCGTCGACTCGAACAGGAAGAAGCTGGACGGACCGTAGATCGCCATGAGCGCCGAGGCGAGCAGCGGGCCGACGGTCGCGCCGATGGAATAGACCATCAGCAGGCGCCCCGATGCCGCGACGTAATACTTTCGCTCCAGGTGATCGAAGGTTTGCGCGACGCACAGCGGATAGACGCTGCGCATCGCCCCTCCGAATGCCATCCCCATGATCAGCAGCGTCACGAACGGCAATCCGGAGGCGATGGAGCCCGCCAGCGCCCCCCCCGCGCGCGCCGCTGCAGCGCCGGATTTATTGTTCACGGGCGCTCAAATTCGAGGCAAGCCAGGCGAAACATGTCGGGATATGGATGCCGATCTCTTCGTCGACGAGGCCGCACCGGTCCGTCGCACGATGCCGAAGCGCGGCTGAATGACCAGGCGGCTTGGTTGCCGACCCGCGATCCTGGCCTGTAGTCGGCGCCACATCTGCGCGGTACAGTGTCGATCAGGGCGGCGTGTCGGCGCCCAGCCTGGATCGCAGCTCGTCGATCGAATGCACGTCAAGTCGCTGGTAGATCTTGCGCACATGGTCGTTCGCCGTGTGGACCGATATCCCCAGCTGGTCCGCGATCCGCGCGTGCGACTGCCCTTGCAGCAGCAGCGCACAGACCTTCTTCTGGGTGATTGATAGCGCCAGTGCTTCGAGCTGATCGCGCTCGCGCACCTCGCGCGGCACAAGGTGCTGGATCGTGATGCCGATCCCGGCGCCCCCATCGCCGTCGGGCGATTCGAGCCGCTCGCCGTGGAAATCGAAACGCCCCCAGGCGTTGTGCAGGCTCAGGCTGAACGGCGTGTCGACCGACTCCGTGCGGCGCGAGAGCTGGCTGTGGATCAGGGACAATGTCGGGAAGTTCTGGCTTGTCGGCGTCTGGGCTGCCGAGGCAGGCGAGATCTCACCGTGCGCGAGCAGAAGTACCTTGTGCGCGTTGCGGCTCATCTGGACGATGCGGCCCAGCACGTCAAGGTTGACCAGCGCCGATCGGCGATCGCTGCGGATGTAGTCGACACTTCGTTGCTTTCCCTGCTGCAGACCGTGCGCAACATAGGGCACCAGCGTTTGCAGCAGTTGCTCGTCGGCCTGGCTGAAGATTGGGTCGTTGCTCTCCCGATACAGCACCAGCGAGCCCAGCGGCCTGCGGTCGCGGCCGCGCACGATCGCCTCGAGCCGGTAGTGCAGGCGCTGCGGGCGCCAGATCTCCTGGTAAAGCGCCGAGTCGAAGAAATGGCGTGTGTTGAGCTCCTCGGCGCTGCGAATCGTGGCCTCACCTCGGATGACATCGACGTACCTGGGCATTGCCTCGGCTTCACGCCGATTGTGGAATTCGCCGAAGTAAAGCCTGGCCACCGCGTGGTCGATCGGACCCTCGAAGTAGTAGCGCTGGATGCTGCCTTCGGCATTCACCCAGTCGAACAGGTTGCGCGCCGACGGGATCACCCGGTGCATCGCCTCCAGCACCGACGGGATCAGCAACTCGCCCGCCAGCCCCAGCGAGCACAGCTCCCGGATGTAGGCGATGGCGGCAGCGTTCTTCATCGGCGGCGCAGGCGGGTCTACGAGGCTCGCCACGGCGCAAGCCAGCATAACGCCAGCGCCGACACCCCCTGGCAAGGGGGCGAAACGACGATCCCGACCGACTACGTTCAAGGGGGGTCAAGGCGCCGCCCGCACGCAGAGTCGCTCGGCCGAAGCGGCCGAGTTAGGCCGACCGACCGGCATGCGCGGCTGCAGCCGATACCCTCGGGTCGCTGCCAGCGGCTTCCGGCGCGCCTGGCTCACCGAATGAGCCTGTCACGCCCCAATGCGAACAGAGCCTTGAAGACCTGTGCGCCGGGTCTGCTCTCGCCGGGTGCAGCGATACCCCATCCCCAGGGGGTGCGATGGATGCGCGGCGAGCTTATCTTGATCCTCAAGGCGCCCAATCCAGGCGCCCCGGGAGGACCGCCCGGGCGGGTGGTCACCATCGTCGCAGTCCTAGGAGGATGCACCATGACGAAGACCCGATTCCCGAGCTTGGCCCGGAACCTGTGTGCGGCCCTCGTGCCGCTGGCGGCGTTGCTCGCAGCGCCAGGCAGCGCCGTCGCGCAGGTGTGGACCCATGTCGCCGCAGCATGTACTGTCGACGAGGCGAGCACGGCGAAGTTCGACGCTTCCGGCGCGCGTTTTCGCCACAAGGGCAGCAACACGGGAAAGATCTATGCGCGCTGCAACGTAGTCAACCCTGTCGATGCCGGAACCAAGCCAAGCTGGAACGCGATGGAACTCGTGTTCAAGGACAACGGCGACGGTGAACGCGTGCTCGCCGAGCTCTATCGGGTGAGCAACAGCAGCGGCGGCATCTACTTGATCGGCAGCGTGGACAGCAACAGTTTCCCCGCCAGCGTCAACGAGCAGACGGAGTGGGAATTGCTGACGTCGACGAACTTCGACTTCTACAAGTACGCCTACTACGTCTTGCTGACGGTCGACCGCACTGGCACCGCGACGCTGCCTGATGCAGCGATCGTGCGGCTGTTCTACCAACTCTTTTGAACGGGAACAGCCTGAGGAAGTGACGATCCAGCCCTCCAGCCCCGATCGACGCCGGCGCGGAGGTCCGGGCGCGATCGGAGGACTCGCTCAGCCGGCCCGCATCAGGTACAGCACCCTGTCTGGCCGGTCGCGGCGGGCATCAGCTATGGACGCGTTGCGCAGGGTGGACCCGAGCTTCAGCCGCAGGGCCAGGCGCGTGAGGCCCGGGTCCAGCGCGTCGATAGCGTCCCCCCGCGGGTGGTCAACCTCGGGGGCGCCCGCTTGCGGGGCGGCGCGCCTTCCCACATGGCCTGGAAGCGCCGGACCTGGCCGGAAAGGCCGTGCTTGTCGAAGCGTCTGCCCTCGTTGAGCGCCATGTGCATCGCACCGTCCTGCGAGTGATCGCGCCGGTGGGGGTGTAGGTTCTGGTGGTAGTAGGCAACGACCTGTTCGGCGTCGGCGCCACGGATGGCAACCTGGTGGATCGCGACATGTGCGGATTCTCGCTGCTTGCGGCAGGCTGCATCGCGACGGCGCTGGCGGCACCCACAGTGGGCAGGGCACAGGCCATCCGCTGCGCGACGCCGGTACTGCTATCGCCGGACAACGGCCGACCCGATCGATGGGAGCCTTCGATACCCCCTGCGAATGGGGTGTTCCGGGCACGCTGCAGCGTTAGATTGGAACCCCATGCGGAGCAACCGTCTCGCAGGCCGAGACAAGGAGGTTTCACCATGACGCAATCCCTTCCCTGCGGTTCCGCGCTGGCGCCGATGGTGACGGCGCTGGTGCTGACATACGCCTGCGCGCCGGTCATGGCGGCGCTTGCGCCGGCGATCTTCGACGAGTACGTCGGAATTGGCGGCTATTCGACGAGCGGCGCTGACACGCATGAGGCGGAGAGCCTGTCGCTCACGGTCCTGCCGAGCGAATGGGACAACCGCGGCGGTGGCACCGGCCATGCCTGGATCGACCCGTTCAACCCGGTCAGCACCGGCGTCGATCTCGACCTGGTCGGCGGCTCGAACCCATCCGGGATCGGCGCCACCGCGGTCACCTCGATCCGCTACGAGTTCACTGTCGTTGCGCTCGTTCCGGAGGCGCCCGCCATCGTCGATCTGCTGTTCAGCGGCTTCTCTTCGGTGCAGGTCGGCAGCAACCAGCCGGTGGGTCATAGTTTCGGCCGCATCACGGTGTGGGGCTACGATCAATTCGAGGTCAACAACTACGACGCCGATGGCAGCTACACCGGCTTTTTCGAGCAGCGCTGGGACCGCGTGCCCCTCGGCAGTTTCGCCGTCGGCGCGACCGGAAGGATCGACGTCTCAGCGAACTCGCACGGCCAAGGATTCGGCCCTGACTACGTCTTCGGCAGCGAGGTCTTCATCGATCCGACGATTCAAATCGCGGGGCCCGATAGCGGCAGCTATCGCATCGACTACAGCGACGGTATCGTCATTGTGGTCCCCGAACCGGGGACGCTGCTGCTGTGGCTTGCCGCGCTGCCGGTTCTGCTCCACATGCCGCGACTCAAGCGCGGTCGCGGCCCTCGGAGGCGTCCACCAGTCGCTTGACGAACGCATCCTGTTCTCGAATCGAGTGCAGATCCAGCCGCACATGGATCTTCCTCACGCCGGCTGGCACGGTCGACGGCGCGACGCCGATATGGCCTGCGGTATCCGCCGGCGAGTACCTCGCGTGCAGTTGCAGGCAGACCCGCTCCTGCATCGGCGCCAGGTTGAGCCAGCGCAGCGCCCTGCGTCGCGCCAGACTGTGGGCGGTTCACGCTGCCTGATCGCGGCGTGCAGCACGGGGCGTGTGGACTCTGGCGCGCGTTGATCTGCTCCTGGTGCCGGATTCGACGCGGTGTACGTGACGCACTTCAAACGCGACAAGAGGCGCATCGTCGATTGTCCGAACCTCAACGGGTTGCTGCACGACATCTGCCAGATTCCTGAAGTGGTCGAAACTGCCCACATGGACCACATCCGCCGCCACCGTTTTCGCAGCCACCTGACGATCAATCCTCGCGGCATCGTGCCGATCGAACCGGCCCTGGACTTCAGCGCACCCCATGATCGCGAGCAACTGGGCAAGAGGGAAATCCGTGGCACCTGATGCATGGCTGATATGCACGCCGGCCATGCGGGAGCACAATCACCTCGGAAAACACGAACTCGGGAAACGGAAAACCTCATGGCAGTCGACACCAAGTTTTTGGCGACATGGCGCCCGCGGGCGCTGGCAGTCCTGCGCATCGTGACAGCGTACCTGTTCATTCCGCACGGGACCGCGAAGCTCTTCGGTGCGCCGCACCAGGCGATGTTCGACGGACTGCAGTGGATTTCGCTGATGGGCCTTGCTGGTTTTCTCGAGGCCGCGGGCGGGGCGCTGCTGCTGATCGGCTTGTTCACGCGCCCGGTGGCGTTCATCCTGTGCGGATTCATGGCCGTGGCCTACTTCATGGCGCATGCAAGCCAGGGGAGTGTGCTGCTGCCGATGCTGAACCAGGGCGAACTCGCAGTGCTCTACTGCTTCGTCTTCCTCTATCTGGTTTTTGCAGGTGCGGGTGCGTGGAGTGTGGACGCCATGCGCGACCGCGCGTGAACGCGGAAGAAAGTCGGTCGAGTTCTCCATTGGCTTGAGCGTACGAGCCGAGTCGCCGGGCGCCCGACGGTCGGCCGATGGCGTCGGCAACTTCAACTTCACCCCGATGTACGACGCCAGCGGGCAGTAGCCGTCCACGCCGGCATTGGTGCGCCCCACACCTTCCTTGGCCGTGCCGCCGTTGTCCATCGCAAAGGTGTCGATGTCCACCGCCAGCCAGCCGCAAGGCAGCACGCCGTAGTCGGGGCGATGGCTCTTGAGCAGCGTCTCGATCATCGCCGGCACGTGCTCGACAAGGCCCGGGCTTGCGCGTCCATGCGCTGGCGCAGCGTCGGGCTGGACGCCAGAAGTTCGATGCCCAGCGACTGCTTGTAGAACTTGTCGCCCCGATAGTTCTCGATGGCGTCGAAGTCGCTCTTGCCCTGTACCAGCAGCCCCACGTAGCTGCGCACAATGTCGCTGTTGGCCACCCCGGCTCGCACCGGCAGTGCCTTGTCCACGCGCTTGAGCACCGGCTCAATGGTCTTGAGGTAGTCTCCCACCAAGGCCAGACCGGCTACCGCCGTGAGGTCGTAATTGAGTTGCTTGACTTCAATGGTGCGCATGCCCGAATTGTCCAGGCACGGCCGACTTCATTCAACCGGCGCCTTCACCGACAGCGTGCTCGTACTTCGAGGTGGGGTCACGGATCCAGGTGCAGGCAAGACCTGGCTCCGCCATTCTCTACCGGTATTCTGGAGTTGGAGTTGATATGGCGGCTATCCAAGCTGGTCAGGAATGGGACGATGTTCTTGATTTCTGGTTTCCCGAGGGACGCTCGGCCAATGTCGATGCGCAGGCGCACCGTACACATTGGCACTGGAGGATGCAAGGCGGCGCGGATGACGAGATCGTGGCGCGATTCTCAGATCTGACCGGGAAGGCGGCTCAGAGAGGCCTGGATCCCTGGGCGCTGGAGCCACAGGGACGGCTGGCGCTGATCATCATCCTCGATCAGTTTTCCCGCTCCATCTGGCGAGATGATGCGCGCGCCTACGCGCAGGATCCTTGCGCGCTATCGCTGGTGATCAAGGGCCTGTCGAATGGTCATTACTCCGCTTTGCAGACCCCTTGGTCCCGGATCGTGTATGGCCTGCCATTGGGCCATTGCGAAGGGCATGACCACTTGGAGCGTCTCGACCTGCTGATCAACCTGCGGGCCGAAATAGCGGCCGCCGCTCCGCCCCCTTTGACGCCGATCTATTCATCACTGGTCGACCAGGCCCGCGACGTTAGAAAGATCATTGCCGCGTTCGGCCGGCATCCTCATCGCAATGCAATTCTGAACCGAAGATCGACTGCTGCAGAGCAGGCCTACATCGCCAAAGGCCAGTTTCCTCACCAGAAAGCATTTCGGTAGGATTCCGCCGCGATCGGTGGCACTGGACGCGCCGCCCTTCGCTTGAAACGATAAACCCCTGTCGAATCAACGACCCGGGGTTTATCGGGAAACCGGATGGGACGTCCACAGACGTCCTGTTGGTCGAGATCGACCAGCGCTTCACCGATCTCACCGGCGCGGCGGTGGGCGCGACCTACAAGAAGTATGTCGAGGGCATCGCGCTCGGCCGGGCGCAGATACCCGAGGATGTCGCCGCGTTCGTGTCGTTCCTGGCCGGCCCCGATTCCGACTACATGACCGGACAGGCTCCGCTCATTGATGGCGGACTGGTCTACCGATCGGCCGATTCCCGTAAGCTTCTTGATTCAATCATTCGGGAGATCCCTTCGGCGCACGACGCATGAACCAGTTCGGTACGCCGAGCACCGGTTCATGTCGAACCGTGGCGAAGCCAACCGTCTCGTAAAAACTGGCATTGATGGCAAGGTCCGTCTCCAGCCAGGCGACAAGCGCCAGCGCGTCCAGTTGCTCGCAGCAGTGCACCATCAAGTGGCGCCCCACACCTTGGCGACGGTACGCCGACGCCACGGCCAGTGGCCCGACATGAGAGTGCGGCTCGGAAGGGTCATTGCGCCACCAGGCGGCCAGCCACCGCGCGATGCGCCACACGCCGGTCGGCGGATTGCCGGTCACGAGCGCGCCGGCAAAACGCAGAGCAGCCAGCCGCGACGGGCGACAGCAGCCGGGTCGCAGCATGCCCAGCACGCCGATCAACTCGCCCTGAGCGTAGGCGCCAAGCAAGGTGCCATGCGAATGGACATGGCGTATCAGCAGGTCCATGAAGCGCCACAGGCGCCGTCGCCGGCGCGCCGGATCGGCGCCGAACGCCTGTGCATGCAATGGGTTGTCAAGCATGGCGTCGGCCAGCACAGCGGTCGCAGCCACGCGCTGCTCGCCAGAGACGAGTTCTGTGATTTCGACGGCCAGGTCGACGTCTGCCTGCTGAGGCGATGACTGTGGGCGCACCATCAGTCGATGCACATGTTCAGGTGCCGCGGATTTCCCGCTTGCCCAGCCGCTCGCGATCGTGCGGCGCGCTGAAATCCAGGATCGGGCCGATCGGCACGATGCCGTGCGGATTGATCGTCGGGTGGCTGCGAAAATAGTGGTGGCGGATGTGGTCCATGTGCACGGTTTCGGCCACGCCGGGCATCTGGGCAATATCGTGCAGCAAGCCCTTGAGGTTCGGATAGTCGACGATGCGCTTCCTGTCGCACTTGAAGTGCGTCACGTACACGGCGTCGAAGCGAACCAGCGTCGACCATAGCCGCAGATCGGCTTCGGTCAGGGTGTTGCCCAGCAAGTAACGGCCTTTGCCGAGACGACGCTCCAGATCCTCCAGCGTCTCGAACAACGCCGTCGCCGCCTCGTCATAAGCGGACTGGCTGGTGGAGAATCCCGCCCGGTAAACGCCGTTGTTGACGCCCTCATAGATGATCTCGTTGATGGCGTCGATCCGTGCGAGCAGATCTCCAGGACAGTAATCGCCGGGGCGCGCTCCGACGTTGTCAAACGCCTTGTTCAACATGCGGATGATCTCGGCGGATTCGTTGTTGACGATGGTCTCGCGCTGTTTGTCCCACAGCGTTGGCACCGTCACGCGTCCGCTGTAGTGCGGGTCGGCCTTCTGGTACAGCTGGTAAACCTTGTCGAATCCGTACAACGGATCACCGGTCGCGCCGTCGAAATCGGTGCGCAGCTCCCAGCCATTCGCGAGCATCAGCGGGTGCACCACGGACACGCCAATGTGTTGCTCCAGCCCTTTCCAGGTCCGCATCACCAGCGTGCGGTGTGCCCACGGACAGGCGTACGACACATACAGGTGATAGCGACCGCTTTGCGCCTTGAACCCATCCCCGCCGGTCGGCCCCGCCTTGCCGTCGGCGGTGATCCAGTTGCGGAACTGGCTCCGGGAACGTTCGAAGCGCCCACCGGTGCCCTTGGTGTCGTACCACTTGTCTTGCCATTGTCCATCCACCAAAAGGCCCATGATCGTCTCCGCGTGGTGGGTTGCAAGCTGTGCAGACTATCAGGTGGCTCGGGAATCCGCAGGCAATGGTCGAGACGTCAGGTGCACAGCGCGTTTGCTGCCGCTTCCAAGCTGCAGGTAGCGCCTGATGGCATCTGCGACCATCCGGGGTACTTCGGCGTTCCTGCCCTCCGTTTCGCCCTTTGCAGTAAGCTTGTCCCGCCATTCCGTCGTTCCTCCGGGAGTCCCCTTTGAGCCAATACCCCATCGCAGTCGTCGTCGGCAGCCTCCGCCGCGACTCGTTCAACCGCAAGCTCGCGACTGCGATCGCCAAACTGGCACCGCCCGAGTTTTCATTCGACCAGGTCGCGATCGGCGACCTGCCGCTCTACAACCAGGACGACGATGCAAGCCAGGCAGAGTCGGTCAAGCGCCTGAAAGGGCAGATCAAGGCTGCCCGTGGCGTGATGTTCGTCACCGCCGAGTACAACCGCTCCATCCCGGGTGTGCTCAAGAACGCGATCGACCATGCCTCGCGCCCGTATGGCGAGAGCGTGTGGGCTGGAAAGCCGGCCGGCGTACTGGGCGTTTCGATCGGCGCCATAGGCACGGCAGTGGCGCAGCAGCATTTGCGTACCGTGCTCGCGTATTTGGACATGCCGACGCTGGGGCAGCCCGAAGTTTTCATCCAGACCAAGGAAGGATTGTTCGACCCGTCGGGCGACATCGGCGCGGGCAGCCAGAAGTTCCTGCAGGCCTGGATGGACCGCTACGTTTCGTGGGTGAAAAAGCACGCAGGCCAATGACGGACCACGATCACTTCGCCACCAGCATGGGCTAGAGCCATGGCGGTCATTGTCGACCGCGTCCGTCGAAGGACGATTCACCCGTTTCACGCATTCCTGCTTGCAGGCGCCGCGCCGCTCTTCCTCGGCGCGTTGTTGAGCGACATCGCGTATGCGCGGAGCTACCAGATTCAGTGGATCAGTTTTGCGTCCTGGCTGATCGCCGGCGCGCTTGTCGTCGCTGGCTTTTGGGCATGGATGTCCCCTCAACGGGTCAGAGGGTGCGGGCGGAGCGATGCCGCGCAAGTTCCAAGTTGCTCGCTGCCATGATCGAGGTTGACTGTCAGGCGAAGCACGTCGTGCTCAGTGGCTCACTCCGCTGAAGCCGCAACCAACCGCATGCATTGTCCGCATGCCGCTTCGAGTCGCCGCGGACGGCGATCTCGCGGGACATGGACATAAAGGCACCAGTGCAACCGGAAAGCTTGGAAGTCGAAGGTGCGGATCGCTGGCGCATTTTGTCGGTACTGCTTGGCGTCATCTTCATGTCGCTGATCGGCGTCAGTATCGTCAACGTCGCCCTGCCCTCGATTCAGCAGGGACTGGAGGCGGATCGGTCGGATCTCCAATGGGTCCTGTCCGGCTACGCGCTGACCTTCGGGGTCATCCTGGTGGCCGCGGGGCGCGCTGGCGACATCATGGGGCGTGGTGGCATCTTTCTCGTAGGCGTGGGCATCTTCACCGTCTCGTCCATTGCCGCAGGACTTGCCCCTGACGCGATGTGGCTCAATGTGGCTCGGTTCGCCCAGGGAATCGGCTCGGGGCTGCTCAATCCGCAGGTCATCGGGATGATCCAGCAGTATTTTCGTGGTGAGGAGCGCGGGCGGGCATTCGGCTATTTCGGAACCGTCGTCGGATTTTCCGTTGCCATCGGACCGGTGCTGGGCGGGCTCCTGATCGAGTCCGGCGGCCCCGCCCTCGGCTGGCGTCTGACATTTCTGGTGAATGTTCCCATCGGAATCGCCGCCATCATCCTGGGGCTGCGGTGGTTCCCGAAGCCACTTTTCCATCCCCTGCCGGCAGGCGAACCGGGCGGAACTGGCCGGGCGCCAGGCTGGCTGGGCTCGCTGGATCCGATCGGGTCGGTCCTGCTGGGTCTCGCGATTCTGGCCATTCTCTATCCGTTCATGGAATCCCGTGGCTCGACGATATCGTGGGCACTTTTGCCGGTGGGCGTGGTGCTGGTCTGGCTCTGGGTCGGGTGGGAGCGGCGTTGCGCGCGCCTCGGCCACAGCCCCATGGTGGATCTGGACATCTTCCGCACCAGCAGCTTCACCAACGGCACCCTCATCATGACGCTCTATTTCATGGGCATTACCAGCGTCTGGGTGCTGGTCGCGCTCTACCTGCAGGACGGCGAGGGAAAAACGGCCTTCGAATCCGGCCTCGTCGGGATTCCGGCTGCTCTTCTTTTAGCCTATGCCGCGCACTGGTCGGGTCGCCGGGTCAACCGATACGGTCGGAAGATCGTGATCGGCGGACTGATGCTCGGCCTCTTCGGCCTCGCGGCCAGCATCGCTGTCGTTCTCATGCACGAGCAGTTGGACATCAACGTGTGGTGGCTCTTGCTGTCGCTGTCGTTCGTCGGCCTTGCGCAAGGGGCGGTCATCAGCCCGAACCAGGCCCTGACACTGGCGGAGGTACCGATCCAATATGCGGGAAGCTCGGGGGCGATCATGCAGACCGGGCAGCGCATCGGGACATCGGTGGGCATTGCCATGATCACGGCGGCAGTCTTCGCGTCGCTTGCGGTGTGGTCCTGGTCGATCGCCGTCGTCATCGGCTTCGCCCTGATCGCGCTGGTGGTGCTCGCGGCACTCGGCGTGGCGCTCAAAGATCAGCGTGATCGTGTGCGCAGCGTCGCGCGAAGGCACGACCTCAATCGCGAGCGACGCCGGCCGCTCGATGGCAGCGAGGGGCAGTTCTAAATGGTCTTCTGCGGCTGAAACGGGCGCCGAGACTTCATCAAAGCAACCATTCGATCGGCAGCACGGACAACCCGGCCACGAAGGTCCGTAGCCACAAGCCGGTGCGAGGCTCCTGGTCATGCACGATCGCCTCGCCGTCGCGCTGCTCCACCCATTGCAGCGCGCCGGCGGCGTTCAGCCTCAGGCCATAGGCGCGCGTGGGAATGAGGGAGGCAAACGAATCGGCAATCGCCTGCGCCATGGTCGGGCTGTCGATGACGAAGCCAAGTTCAGTGTTGAGCCGTTCGGATCGGGGGTCGAAGTTGAACGACCCGACGAAAGCTCGCGAGCGATCGACCGAAAACGTCTTCGCGTGCAGACTGGTGCTCGAGCTTCCCAGCGGTGCGTGGGCCTTGGTGGGAGCAGGCGAAAACTCGGGCCGCATCTCGAATATCGCAACGCCTGCCTCGAGCATCGGCTTGCGTCGTCTGGCGTAGCCGGCGTGCACGGCGGCTACGTCGGTGGCCGCCAGCGAGTTCGTCAGTATCGTGACCTTGATTCCTCGCCTGGCCAGATCGCTGAAGTACTCGACCCCTTCTTTTCCGGGTACGAAATAGGGCGAGACCAGCTCGAGCTCGAGCCTTGGCGCGTCGAGAATCTGCTCGAGTCGCGTCCACAGCAGTTCCTTGTCTCCTGCGCGACCCAGCCCTTTGGCCGGATCGTCGCTGACCATCTGGACGGTGGCCCATTCGAAGGGCAGTTGACCAGACAACACCTGCTGGACGTATTGCAAGCTGGCGATTGCCTGCATGTAGGCGACGGCAGCGGGATCCTCCTCGACCTGCGACGCGGCTGCGCTGACCTCGGATACCGCTGCCTGACTCACGCGGGGCAACACCCGCTCGGCCGGGTAGGATGAATCGCTTGCCCAGTAGCGGTCGAAATCCTCCGATACGTCGTTGACCACCGGACCGATCGCCAGCACATCGAGGTCGACGAACGAGACGCCCTGGCCCGCGTCGAAGTATTCGTCGCCCACGTTGCGACCGCCAATGATCGTTGCCTGGTTGTCCGCGGTGAACGACTTGTTGTGCATGCGCCGGTTCAGCCGCCGGAAATCGGTGAGAAAGTTCAGGACGCGCCAGCGCCGGTGCATGAACGGATTGAAGAGCCGCACTTCGATGTTCGGGTTCGTATCCAGCGCGGCAAGGACGGTGTCCAGACCGGCGGTGCCGTTGTCGTCGAGCAGCAGGCGCACGCGCACACCCCGGTCGGCGGCACGGCGCAGCGCTTCGAACATCAGGGTGCCCGTCTTGTCGCCGTTCCAGATGTAGTACTGGACATCGAGCGAGCGCTCGCTGGCTGCGGCCAGCAGCACGCGCGCGGCAAACGCGTCGCGTCCGTCGGACAACGCGAACACGCCCGACTTGCCGGGGTGCGACTGCGCCATCGGAAGCACCGCCCGGCCGAGGCGGGTCTCTGACGTGTCGCGCAGGGTCATCGAAAAGCTTCGGCCGTCCAGGGGAGGCAACTTGCCGCAGCCTTGCAACAGGCTCACGATGACGAGCGTTACCCAGCGCAGGCACGCCAGCGGGTCGGGCGCCTTGCGAACAGCGCGGTCGCTGCCAACCCGACCTTGACTCGACGAAGGCGGATGCGGGCTGATCCTGCCTTGAAGGAAATGCGCGGAAGAAGGCTGTCGTATCGAGGGTGGTTTCAAGGCCCGTTCATCTCGGCTTGATTGATTTTCACTGCGACTGTCACGGAACGGACGTCCTTGGTCTGTTCAGATCCCAGGGCACCGGCACCGTCATAGGGCCGTTGCAGCCGCGTTGCAAACAGATAAATGAGACACAGCGGGCGTGCACATCCACTGCGGCGCGGGATTTGTTGCTCACCGGCGCTCAAGTTTGAAGCAAGCCAGGCGAAATAGGTCGGGATATGGATGCCGATCTCTTCGTTGACGAGGCCGCACCGGTCCGTCGCACGGTGCCGCAGCGTGTGGCGGGGATGCTGGCGTCGGTGCGCCCGCCGCGCTGGCTGCGCACGCTGAAGGCTCGGCTGCTGCTCGGGGCCCTGCTGACCCTGCTGCTGACCCTGTTTGCCGCAACCTGGCAGATGAGCCGGCATGCTGAAGCGGGCCTGCTGCGCCAGGCCGAAGGTCGCCAGCGCGCCGAAGCCGAACTCATGAGTGCGGCCCTGTCGCGCAGTCTCGCCGCGCTCAACGCCCGCCTGGCCGAGATCGCGGTGACGACCGATGTGGCGGCATGGCTGGAGCCCGAACACGCGGCCGCTGATCTGGCCCGGCGCCTGATGCCGGGCAGCGTGCTGTCCAGCGTCTTCGTCGGCCTGACCGGCGAGCGCCGCTGGGCCTACGCCGACCATGCCGGCGTGCGCAACCCGGGCTTCGCCCTGTCCGACGCCGCCATCGTTCGCGAAGCCGTCGAGCAGCGGCGGCCGACGATTTCCAGCCCGCTGGCCGGCCGGATTTCGGGTGAGCCGGTGATCGTGCTCGCCCATCCCGTGCTGCGCGGCGGCCGGGTGGTCGCCGTGTTCGGCGGCGTCCTGCGCCTGGCGAGTCGGGACCTTCTGCTCGATCTGCTGGGCATGCCGCCGGAGGCCGGCGATCCGCAGATCGTCGTCACCGACCGCGAGGGCCGGTTGCTGGCGCACCACGATCGGCGGCTGTTGGCGCGGCCGATGGCCGAGGATCCGCAATGGGCGCAAGCCTGGCAGACCTGGCACGCCGCCCCTGCGCAGGACCGGCGCGCCGCCTGGACCGACCCGCAGCATGTGCACGCCGCGGTCGAAGTGCCGGGCTCGCCGTGGCTGGTCTGGCATGCGGTGGCGCGCAGCGAACTGCTCGCGCCCCTGGTCGACGCGCGCCGGCGCGCGCTGATCGACGCCGCGCTCCTGGCGGGGCTGTGCACCGCGCTGCTCGGCGCCTTTCTCGGCTGGCAGTTGCTGCCGCTGCAGCGCCTGGAGCGCCATGCGGCGGCGCTGCTGGCCGGGCAGGACGCCGGTGAGTGGCCGCGCGCCGACGGCGAGATCGGCCGCCTGACGCGCACCTTGCACCATCTGTGGGCCGAGCGCACGCAGATGGAGTCCTTCAATGCCCAGGTGCTGCAAAAGCTCGGCTCGGTGATGTCGGCGGCCCCGGTGGGCCTGGCCTTCACGCGCAGCCAGTGCTTCGAACTCGTCAGCGAGGAACTCTGCCGGCTGCTCGGTCGTCAGGAAGGCGAGGTCGTGGGCCAGCGCACGCAGATGATCTTCGTGTCCAACGAGGACTATGCCGCGCTCGGGCCGCAGGTGAACGCGGCCTTCGCGGCCGGCCGCCCCTACAGCGGCGAATGGCGGCTGCTGCGTGCCGATGGCTCGCGTTTCTGGGCCCTGCTGCGTGCGCGACCCGTGGCGCCGGCGCAGCCTGAGGCGGGCACGATCTGGAGCATCAATGACGTCAGCGAGCAGGTCCATGCGCGCCGTCGGCTCGAACACGCAGCGCACCACGACGCCCTCACCGGGGTGGTCAACCGCCAGGGTTTCGAGCTTGCGCTGCAGGCCCTGTTCGACGCCCAGCCCGGCTCGCGGCCGGCGTCGCTGGTGATGATCGACCTCGACCACTTCAAGCCGATCAATGACACCGCCGGCCATGCCGCCGGCGACGCAATGCTGGTGGCCGTGGCGCAGGTGATTGCCTCGAGCGTGCGCGGCACGGACCTCGTCGTGCGCCTGGGCGGCGACGAGTTTGCGCTGTTGCTGCCGCACTGCCCGCATGAGCGGGCGCTGAGCGTGGCCGAGAAGGTGCGCGAGGCGATCACCGATCTCGCGCTGACCTGGGAATCGCACACCTTGTGCGTCGGCGCCAGCCTGGGTGTGGCCGAGCTCGCCGAGCAGCACGCGAGCGCGGCGCAGTGGATGGCGCAGGCCGACGCCGCCTGCTACGAGGCCAAGCGCCAGGGTCGGGGCCGGGTGCGCCTGGCGCGGCCGAACCTGCGGGTGATGATCGGCGGGGGTTGAATGCCGGCGCGCCGCGGCCTCCTACAATCATCAGGATGGCGGGCTCCTCCTTCGGCGAACTGTTTCGCATCAGCAATTTCGGCGAAAGCCATGGCCCGGCCATCGGCTGCGTGATCGACGGCTGCCCGCCCGGCCTGGCGCTGTGCGAGGCCGACATCCAGCACGATCTCGACCGTCGCCGTCCCGGCACCAGCCGCCATGTGACGCAGCGCAACGAGGCCGACACGGTGCAGATCCTGTCCGGCGTGCACGAGGGTCTGACCACCGGCACGCCGGTGGCGCTGCTGATCCGCAACACCGACCAGCGCAGCCGCGACTACGGCAATCTGCTCGACACCTTCCGCCCCGGGCATGCCGACTACACCTACTGGCGCAAGTACGGCCATCGCGACCCGCGCGGCGGCGGGCGCAGCAGCGCGCGCCTGACGGCGCCGATGGTGGCCGCCGGCGCGGTGGCGAAGAAGTGGCTGAAGGAGCATCACGGCACCACCTTCAGCGGCTGGATGAGTGCACTCGGCGAGATCGAGATCCCCTTCGAGGACGCCGCGCAGATCCCGCTGAACCCGTTCTTCGCGCCGAATGCCGGCATCGTGCCGCGGCTCGAGGCGCAGATGGACGCGCTGCGCCGAGACGGCGACAGCTGCGGCGCACGCATCGAGGTGCGTGCCCACGGCGTGCCGGTGGGCCTGGGTGACCCGCTGTTCGACAAGCTCGACGCCGACATCGCCTGGGCGATGATGGGCATCAACGCGGTCAAGGGCGTGGAGATCGGCGACGGTTTTGGCGTCGTGGCACAGCGCGGCAGCGAACATGGCGACGAGCTCAGCGCCCAGGGTTTCCGCAGCAACCATGCCGGCGGCGTGCTCGGCGGCATCAGCAGCGGTCAGGATCTGGTGGTGCGCATCGCGGTCAAGCCGACGAGCTCGATCCGCCTGCCCAAGGCCTCGATCGACCGCGCCGGCAACCCGACCATCGTCGAGACCCTGGGTCGCCACGACCCCTGCGTCGGCATCCGCGCCACGCCGATCGCCGAGGCCATGCTGGCCCTGGTGCTGATGGAGCATGTGCTGCGCCAGCGTGCGCAATGTGCCGATGTGCGGCTGCCGCTGCCGCCGATCCCGGGGCAGGTCACCGGCCCATGACGCCGGCGCCGGCTTCGCTCGGCGCCTTCTCCGCCGTCTGGTTCTGCTACTTCGCGGCGATCGGGCTGTACAACCCCTACGCGCCGCTGTGGTTCAAGGAGCTCGGCTACTCGACGCTGGCCATCGGCGGCATCGCGTCGGCGCAGAGCTGGACGCGCGTCATCGCACCCTACGGCTGGGGCTGGCTGGGTGACCGCAGCGGGCGGCGCAGCCAGGGCCTGCGCTGGGCCGCGGGGCTGTCGGTGGCCGCCGCGCTGGGCCTGTGGCTGGGGCCGGCGGCCGCCGCGGTGCCGGTGTTCGCGGTGCTGCTCTTCCTGGCCAACGGCGGGGTGGTGCCGCTGTCCGAGGCGGCTTTGGCGCAGCAGCTGCAGCGCGGCGGCCTGCTCGACTTCGCGCGCTACGGTCGCGTCCGGCTCTGGGGCTCGCTGGGTTTCGTGGTCTCGGTGGCGGTGTTCGGCCTGGTATTCGAGCGGCTCGGCATCATGGCCTTTCCGCTGGCGGTGGTGGCCATGTTCACGATCCTGTGGGCGGCGACCTTGCGTCTGCCGGACGTGGCCGCCGCCGCGGGCGAGGGGGAACAGGGCCGCTCGGTGCTGGCCGTGCTGCGCCGGCCGGCCGTGCTCTGGTTCTTCGCCGGGGTGGCCCTGACGGTGCTGGCGCACACGGCGCTGTACGCCTTCCTGTCGCTCTACCTCGACGAGCAGGGGCATGGCAAGGGCGTGATCGGGGCGGCCTGGAGCATCGCCGTCGGCGTCGAGATCCTGTTCTTCTGGGCCCAGGGCCGCGTCTTTGCCTGGCTGCCGCCGATCGGCTGGCTGCAGCTCGCGGCGGTGGCCGCGGCGCTGCGTTTCGCCCTGACGGCGGCTTTCGGCGGCAACCTGGTGCTGCTGCTGGGCGCGCAGCTGCTGCACGGTCTGAGCTTTGCGGCCCAGCATGCCGCCTGCATCGCGATGCTGCACCGCTTCTTTCCCGGCCGCCTGCGCGGGCGCGGCCAGGCCCTGTACTCGGTGCTGGGCTATGGCGTGCCGGGGGTGCTCGGCGGGGTCGGCGGCGGCTGGCTGGGCAGCCGCTTCGGTTTTGCCTCGGTGTTCTGGGCCGCGGCCTGCATCTCGGTCCTGGCCTGGGCGGCGCTGCGGCACGCCGAGCGGCGGATCGTCGACGACCCTTCCTGAGCCTCAAGGGCCCGGCCTTGTCGGCCGATAAGTCCCGGATGAACCCGCGCCTGTCCGAACCGCTTGCCGTCGGCAGGCCCGCCGAACGGTCGCTGCGCTGGCGCGACGCCGCCCTGGGCCTGCTCAGCGTGGCCCTGGCGGCGGCCGGCGGGCCGCTGATGGCCGCCGCCGTGGCCGTGCTGGCGGCGGCCGTCCTGCGCTGGCGCGCGGCAGCGCCGGCCGCGCCGGCCGCGGCCGACACCGCGCCGATCGAGCTGGGTGATGCCGGGTCCGCCATGCGCGCCGGCGATTGTGTGCTGCTGTATCGCCCGCTGCGCAGCCTGCCCGAGCTTCAGCTGCGCGGCATCGAGGCTGAACTGCGCTGGCGCCATCCCCTGCACGGCCTCGTGCCACCCGCACAATGGCCGGCCGAACTGCCGCCCGCGCTGGTCGCCGAACTGCTCGGCGCCTGGCTGGAGCCGGCCTGCGCCCGATTCGCCGCGTGGCTGCCGACGTTTCGCGGCCGCGGCGGCGCCACGCTGTGGCTGCGCCTGCCTCTGCCGCTGCTCGACCACCCGGCGCTCGCCGAGCGCCTGGCCCAGGCGCTGACGGCGCACGGCCTCGACGCGTCGGTGCTGGTGCTGCGTGTGCCGCTGCGCGTGCAGGGTCGCCAGGCGCGCTTGCCCGACGCCGTGTCCACACTGCAGGCCCTGGGCGTGACGATCGCCGTCGACGCCTTCGGTGCCGGCCCGGCGTCGCTGACCCATCTGAACCAGCTGCCGGTGCGCACGATCTGCCTGGCCCCGTCCTTCGTCGCCCGCGCCGGCCCGAACACGCCGCAGCGCTGGGTCGTCGAATCGACGGCGCGTCTGGCGCAGTCGATGGGCATGAGCACGCTGGCCGAGGGCATCACCCAGGACACGCAGGTGCTGGCGCTGGCCGCGATGGGCTGCGAGCTCGGTGTCGGCGACGTCTGCGGGCCCTGGCTCGAGGCCGACGACTGGACGCGCCGCTGGCGCAGCGCCCCCGCGGCCCGCGCCGCCTGAACCCGCCCGCGCCGCCTGAACCTGCTTCAGGCCGTCCGGTCGGCCGCAGCCCCGCCCCGGTCGGACCACTGCGCAGCCCGTGCCCGGCGATCTGCAGTTCGTCGCACGCGGACTGTGCTGCCTGGGCCGGCGCTTCTACACTGCCGGCGCTGCATCCTGAAGGCCGGCGACGGCCGGCAACGGCATGCGGCAACGAAGGACACAGATGCACAAAAAATGGCTGATCGGGGGTGGACTCGCCCTGGTCCTGGGGATCGGTGGCGCCTTCGCCTGGGTCAGCGGGGTCATCCCGTCGCAGGCCGGGCAGAAGCTGGACAAGGCCGGCGACAAGGCGGCCGCTGCACTGAGCTTTGCGCCGCGCGAAGTCGTACGGCCGCAGCAGGGGCCGATGCCGGGGCGGATCGAGTTCTCCGGCCCGCTGGTGGCGCCTGGCACGGCGGTGTTGAAGGCCAAGGCTGCCGGCACCCTGATCAACCTGGCCGCCGCCGAGGGCGACCGCGTGCGCGCCGGCCAGCAACTCGGGCGACTCGACCTGGCCGACGCCAGCAGCCGCGTCGCCGAGCGCAGCGCCAATGTCGCTGCCGCGCGCGCCGTGCTGGCGCAGGCCGAGCGCAGCCATGCCCAGAATCAACGTCTGGCGGCGCAGCAGTTCATCTCGGCTGCGGCCCTGGACAGCTCGCGCTCGGCGGTCGAAACCGCCCAGGCGCAGCTCAACGCCGCGATCGCCTCGGCCGATCTGGCGCGCGTCGGTCTGCGCGACGCCAGCTTGGTGGCGCCGATCGACGGCATCGTCGCCAAGCGCCATGTGCTGCCCGGCGAGAAGGTCAGCCCCGAGCAGCCGGTGCTGACCCTGGTCGACCTGCGCCGGCTCGAGCTTGCCGGCGTGGTCGGCACCCACGAGGTGTCGCGGCTGAGCGTCGACATGCCCGTCTCGGTGCAGGTCGAAGGCATGGAGCGGCCGGTGGACGGCCGCATCGCGCGCATCGCGCCAGCCGCCGAACCGGGCACACGCTCGATCGGCGTCACGATCGTGCTCGACAACCCGAAGGAGACCCTGCGTGCCGGCCAGTACGCCGTGGCCAGCGCAACCCTGGACGACGACCTCCAGCGCCTGAGCGTGCCGGTCGCCGCGGTGGCGCAGACCTCGGGCCAGGACCATGTCTGGGTCATCGACGACGGCGTGCTCGCGCGGCGCGCGGTCAGGCTCGGCCGCCGCGATGCGCGCGGCGCAAGGGTGGAGATCCTCAGCGGCCTGGCACCCGACAGCGTGGTGCTCGCCGCACGCTTCGACAAGCTGGTCGAGGGTGCGAAGGCCTCGGTGCTGGTCGACAAGATCTCGGCGGTGGCCTCGGCGGCGGCGTCGGCGCCGCTGCAGTGAGCGGGACAAGCGCATGTGGATGACCCGCGTCTCGATCAACCACCCGGTCTTCGCGACCATGGTGATGGTGGCCCTGTGCGTGCTGGGCCTGTTCAGCTACAACAAGCTCGGCGTCGAGCAGATCCCCGACATCACGCCGCCCGGAGCGTGGATGGAGATCCAGTATCCCGGCGCCACGCCCGAGGCGCTGGAGCGCGAGGTGCTCAAGCCGCTCGAAGAAGCCGTCAACAGCATCGCCGGGGTCAAGCGCATCACCTCGCGCGCCTTCGAGGGCCGGGCCGACATGAGCGTCGAGTTCGGCCTCGACACCGACATGGACCGCGCCATGCAGGAGGTGCGCGACCGCGTCTCCATCGCGCAGCGCGTCTTCCCGCGCGACGTGCGCCCGCCGATGCTGGCGCGCTGGAACAACGACAACGCCGAACCGGTGGTCACGCTGGCCCTGGTCAGCCCCAGGCTCAGCCAGCGCGAGCTGTCGGTGATCGGCGAGAACGACGTCGGCAAGCGCCTGCAGCGCGTGCCCGGTGTGGCCCGCGTCGAGGTCGTGGGCCTGACCGAACGCGAAGTCCGCATCGACCTCGACCCGCTGCGCCTGCGCGCCTACGGCGTCACGCCGGCGCAGATCGCCGTCGCGCTGCGCGCCGCGAACGCCGACCAGCCGGTCGGGCTGCTGTCCGACAGCAAGCAGGACACCCTGCTGCGTGTGGAAGGCCGCATCCGCGACCCGAAGGCCTTTGCCGACGTGATCGTGGCCCATCGCAACGGCCTGCCGCTGCGCCTGGGCGACCTCGGCAGCCTGGTCGAGCGCGAGAAGGAGGCCGAGTCGGTGGCCCGCGTCAACGGCGAACGGGCCATCAACTTCAACGTCTTCAAGCAGCAGGACGCCAACATCGTCGCCACCGGCGATGCGGTCAAGGCCGCGATGGAAGAACTGCGCAAAGGCCTGCCCGAAGGCGCCGAGCTGCGTCTGGTCAACGCCACCAGCGACTGGGTCAAGGGCAGCCTGGACGGCCTGCGCAGCACCCTGATCGAAGGTGCGCTGCTCACCGTGGCCATCGTGTTCCTGTTCCTGCACAGCTGGC
>CAZWUR010000035.1:11741-47353 GCA_964637205.1 uncultured Rubrivivax sp. | reverse complement strand
ATCCGCATCCTGGCCGGCGACAACGTGTCGCTGGAGCTGTCGCCCTACGACCTGAGCAAGGGCCGCATCACCTTCCGCCACCTGAACCGGCACTGAGCCGGGCCGGCCGCGACGGCCGGCGCGGCCAGTCTTCAGCGGGGCAGCTTCGCCAGGCCCGGCAACCAGGGCAGGGCGTAGGGGTACAGGCTGTCCCAGATCAGTGCGCCGATCAGCCCGGCGATCGCGACGCAGACCATCGCCGTGGCGAGCCGCGTGATCAGCCTGCGATGCCGCGTGCGCAGCACGAACGACAAGCTGAAGGCGATGCTCGTGAACGACGCCAGCACGGCGCCGGTGCCGGCCACCGTCGGCGCCAGGCTGCCCTGCGAGGCCAGCGTCGCGGCCGCTGCCACGGCGCTGGCGCTGGACATCAGGCCGCCGATCACGCTCACCGCATAGAAGCCGACATCACCGAACTGGCGCTGCGCCAGGTTGCCGAACACATGCAGCAGCATGAACACGACGCCGTACTTCAGCGCCAGCGACAGCGAAAAAGGCAGCTCCAGCTTGATCTGCGCCGAGGGTCCGGGCGCCGGCGGCTCGGGTTGCCGATAGCTGTTCAGCACCAGCACGATGCTCGTGATCAACATCAGCGCGAAGGCGGCAAGTGAACCCAGCAACGCCAGCGGCGCCAGCACGAGCAGCAGCCCGGCGTTGCGCACCAGCATCGCCATCGTCGCCAGCAGGATGCCGCGGTAGGCCGATTCGACGTAGGCGCCGGCGGACTCGCGCACGCGCGACGACAGCTCGATGACGGTGAAGTTGCTGTTCACCAGGCCGCCGAGAAACCCCGAGAGCTCGGTGCCGCGCGCACCGTACAGCTTCCACAGGATGTAGTTCACGAAGCCGATGCCGGCGATCAGGATCACCGTCACCCAGGCGGCACGCGGCTCGATGAGCTGCCAGGGCCCGACGGCCCCGACCGGCAGCGCCGGGTAGATCACGATCGCCAGGATGGCCAGCAGCAGGGCCGAGCGGATTTCGCCCTGGGTCAGGCCCATCGAGAAGTCGGCGAGCCGTTCCTTCCAGGCGAGCAGGGCGGTGGCGATGACCATCACCGCCGCCGGCGAGATGGTGTGCCCCTTGCCGCACAGGATGCCGGCAAAACACGTCACCAGCATGGCCGCCGAGGTGGTCAGCTCCATGCCTTCGCCGGCGCGCTGGGTGTGCAGGTTGAGCAGCACCGTCAGCACGCCGACGAGGGCCAGCGCGAGCAGCGCGAACGAATCGCCCAGCGATCCGCCGAGCGCGCCGAGCAGGCAGATGAAGCCGAAGGTGCGCAGCCCGGCCTCCTTGCCGCGCCGCTCGCGCTCCAGGCCGATCAGCAGGCCCAGCGCCAGGCTCAGCGCCAGTCGCAGCAGGATCTGCAGATAGGGCCAGTCGACCTGCGGCAAGCTGCTCACTGCATCCGGCATCCGCGCTGCATCCCTACCTGAGGACTTGAAGGCCGGCCAGTTTATCCGTGCACGCCCGATGCACACGCCCGGCGGGCCGATCGACCCGCCAGGCGGATGCCTTTGGCGACCGCGTTGCACAATCGACCGATCCGTGCATCGACCACCCGAGGCCATGAAGATTGCACTGCTGTCCGACCTGCACCTCTCGGTGCTGGCCCTGCCACCACCGGTTGTTGTCGCCGACGTGCTGGTCATCGCCGGCGATCTGCACCGCCCGGCCGCGGCCATCGGATGGGCACGCCAGTTCGGCGACACGCCGACCCTGTTCGTCGCCGGCAACCACGAGTTCTACGGCGGCGATCTGGCCGGCACCCTGCGCGACCTGCGCCGGCACGCCGCCGGCAGCACGGTGCGCGTGCTCGAGAAAGAGGTCTGGCATCACGCCGGGGTGCGCTTCCTGGGCTGCACGCTGTGGTCCGACTACCGGCTCTACGAATCGCCGCAGCAGCGCGAGCTGGGCCTGCAGCAGGCGGCCACGATGGTGCGCGACTTCTCGCGCATCCGCGTCGCGCCGGATTTCGACGATCTGTTCACGCCGGCGGTGGCCCAGCTGCTGTTCGACGATTCGGTGGCCTGGCTGGAGCAGCAGTTTGCCGTCGTGCACGACGGCCCGACGGTGGTGGTCACGCACTTCGCACCGGCCCGGGGCAGCATCGCGGCGCGCTTCGCCGGCTCGCCGCTGAACGCCTGCTTCGTCTCCGACCTGGAGCCGCAGATCCTGCGCTGGCAGCCGGCCCTGTGGCTGCACGGCCATATCCATCACAGCGTCGACTACCGCATCGGGGCTACCCGCGTGCTGGCCAACCCGCGCGGTTATGCGCCCAAGGGCGTGGTCGAGAACCCGGCCTTCGACGCGGCCTTGACGATCGAGCTCGGCTGACGCGGCCCGACCCTGGGGGC
Organism: uncultured Rubrivivax sp.; assembly: GCA_964637205.1. Classification (GTDB taxonomy): domain Bacteria; phylum Pseudomonadota; class Gammaproteobacteria; order Burkholderiales; family Burkholderiaceae_C; genus Rubrivivax. The sequence continues at coordinate 44,957 of CAZWUR010000035.1, read as the reverse complement.
GCTCAGTACCTCAGGCGCGCGAACCAGGTCGCCTGCGCCGCCGCACGCGCCTGCGCCAGGGTGTGGATGTCCATCTCGGCGAGCAGGGGGATCAGCTTCAGGAACACCTCGGCGGTGACCATCGCGTCGCCGAGTGCCGTGTGGCGGCCGACCACGGTGACGCCGAAACGCTCGGCGATGTGCTCCAGGCGGTGGCTTTCCTGGTTCGGGTGCACCACCGCCGACAGCAGCAGGGTGTCGAGCACCGGCTGATCGAAGCGCAGGCCGGTGGCCGCTTCCTTGAGCTGCAGGAAACGCATGTCGAAGGCCGCGTTGTGGGCGACGAGCACGGTGTCGCGGGCATAGGTGTGGAAGGCCGGCAACACACGCTCGATGGTCGGCTGGCCACGCACCATCTCCGGCCGGATGCCGTGGATCGGAATGCCCGCCTCGGGGATGCCGCGCTGCGGGTCGACGAGCTGCTCGAAGGATTCCTGGCGCAGCAGCTTGCCGTTGACGATGCGCGCGGCGCCGATCTGGATGATCTCGTCACCCTCACCGGGCTGCAGCCCGGTGGTCTCGGTGTCGAACACGGTGTAGGCCAGCTCGACGAGGCGCCGATCGTCGAGTGCGTGGTGGCTCTCGCTGGTGGCGAAGAGGTCGAAGTCGTAGTACTCGGGGCGGCTCTCGGTGCGCGCTTCGGCGTCGGCCTCGAGCGACGAGTCGGTCACCGGCAGCAGGAAGCGGAAGAAAGCCTCGTGGCGGGCGCGGTCGCGCGCGAACCAGAACTCGCCGCCGTGGCGCTGCATCACGTCGCGCACCGACAGCGCGCTGGCGCTGCCGGCGGACTTCATCGGCTCGCTTTCCCAGGCCATCACGGTCTCGGTGCTCATGACATGGCCGCTCCAGACCAGATCGAGCTGCGCGCGCCCATCCACCGCCCGCAGGCGCAGCTGCAGCGCCTTGACCTCGTACTCGTCGACCAGACGCTGCGCCAGCGTGCCCAGGGCCTGCAGCAACGCGAAGCTGTCGACCTTGAGCCAGAGCTGCGGGTCGACCTCCAGCGTGCCGCTGCGCACGCCCAGGCCGGCGATGCGGCGCAGCGCGGCACCGACGAACTCGCTGCCCAGCATCTCCTCGAGCGGCCAGCGCGTCTTCAGGCCCTCGGTGCTGCGCGCGGCGAGCTCCTGCAGGCGTGTGCTCATGCGCCGCGCCTCGTCGCGCACGACGGCCAGGAAACGGTCGCGCGTCGGTTCGTCCAGGCCAGGCTCTTCGAGCAGTTCGACCGCTGCCTGCAGATTGCCCAGCGAAGCGCGCTGGCCCTCGGTGAGCCCGAGCAGCAGGGTGTCCTGCGCCGCGTCGCGTTCGTAGTCGCGGGTGATGTTGTCGAGCAGCAGCACAAAACCGCCGAGTCTGCCGGCGGCGCCGGCCTCGCCACCGGCGGCGTCCGGATCACGCACCGCGGTCATCTGCGCGCGCAGCAGCTGGCCGCCCTGGGTCACGGTGACGAACTGCGCCGAGGGCGAAGCCGCACCGCGCGCCAGGCGCTGGCGGATCTTGTCCAGCGCGTGGGCCACGAGCTGGCGGTCGAAGACCGCATAGATGCTGCGCCCCAGGCCGATCAGCTCGGCGCCGCCGGCGAGCTGCGGCGCCTCCGACAGGGCCTTGAACTGCAGCCGCGCGCGGTTGTTGTACAGCAGCACGCGGCCGTCGAGGTTGCAGACCACGACACTCTGGGTCAGCTCCGACATCAGCGCGGCCAGCCGCGCGCGCTCCTGCTCGACGCGCCGGCTGCCTTCGGCCACCTGGCGCTCGACGTCGGCGCGCAGCTGGTGACGGTTGTGCAGCAGGGCATCGAACAGGATCGCCATCTCGCGCAGCGTGCTGTCGCCGGGTGGCGGCTTCAGGGGTGCGGGCTGCTCCGCCGTCAGCTGCGCCCGCGCCTGCTCGAGCAGGCGCAGGGGCGCCGCGACCCAGCGCCGGTAGACGGCCTGGACGAGGGCCACACCTGCGCCCACCAGCAGGACTGCCCCGAGCAGCAGCAGCGGCATCTGCGGGCCGAGCAGCGCCCACAGCTGTTCGCGCTCTTGGGCCACCATCGTCGAGCCGATCAAGGCTGCACTCAGGCCCAGCCAGGCCGCCAGCGCGGCCGCCAGCGCCAGCGCCGACAGGCCCACCCAGCGCCGCAGCCGGCGGTCGGGCCTCATCGGCGCGTGCCGGGGGACGCCGTCAACCCGGGGCCTCGAGCAAGGCGCTCACCTTGAGCACCAGCTCGCGGGTGGAAAAGGGTTTGGTCATGTAGGCATTGGCGCCCAGCGCCAGGCCCTTGACGACGTCGGTTTCGCGGCCCTTGGCGGTGAGCATCAGGACCAGGGTGTCCTTGATCGACTCGTCCTGGCGGATCTCCTGGCAGACCTCGAAACCGGTCTTGCGCGGCATCATCACGTCGAGCAGGACCAGCCGCGGATGCACGCGCCTGAGCACTTCGAGCGCCTCCACGCCATCGCGCGCCACATGCACGGCGTATCCCTCGCGCTTCATCAGGAATTCGAGCGAGACCAGGATGTTGGGCTCGTCGTCGGCGATCAGGATGGGGACGCTCATGCGTGGGTTCCTTGTGCGGTGTCTGGCCTCCCCGGGCCCTGCCAAGGTAGCCTGAAGATGAAGGAGGCGCCTTGACCGGAATCACTTTCGAGCCGGATGGTGCCACCATGATGTTCGACGATCTGGCGGCAGATCGGCAGGCCCAGGCCGGTGCCGGCGACGCGGTTCGAGGCGTCGCCGGCCTGGTGGAACTTGTCGAAGACATGGCCGCGGTGCGCCGGCGGCACGCCGGGGCCGTTGTCGCGCACCGTCACCATCACACCCTCGGCGTCGTGGCGCAGCCGCAGCCGGATGACACCCCCCGGCCGGGGCACGAACTTGGCCGCGTTGCCGAGCAGGTTCAGCAGCACCTGGGTCAGGCGGTCGGCGTCGGCCTGCAGGGTCGGCACCGGTTCGTCGAGGTCGAGCTCCAGGGCCGTGCCCTGCTCGCGCAGCAGCTCGCCCATCGACTGCGCGGCCTGGCGGATGAGGGCCGCCATGTCGACCGCGCCCGGATGCCATTCGGCATGCCCGGACTCGATCTTGGCCAGGTCCAGCACCTGGTTGACGAGCCGGGTCAGGCGCTCGGTCTCGGCGACGACGATGACCAGGAACTGCTGGCGCTGCGCGGCTTCCATGTCCGGGTCGTCGGCCATCAGCTCGGCGAGGGCGCGGATCGAGGTCAGCGGCGTGCGCAGCTCGTGGGTGACGCTGGACATGAAGTCGTCCTTCATGCGGTCCAGGCTCTCCAGTCGCTGGTTGGCGGCGCGCAGTTCGGCGCTGGCGCGCTGCAGCGAAGTGCGCTGGTCCTCGAGCAGCCGCGAGTAGGCGCGCAGCTGCGTCGCTTCGTCGAGGATGCGCATCACGTCGTCCATGCCCAGCGGCTCCTCCTGCACGCTGGAGGCCATCAATGCGCGCGCCGAGGCACTGCCGATGGCGCCCGCGAGCTGGGTCTCGACGAACTGCACGAAGCGTGCGTCGGCGCGGATGTCGTCGATCTTCGCCACGCCCTGTTCGCGCGCCCAGTCGCCGAACAGCTGATGCGCCCGGCCGGCACCGAGGTAGCGCGAGGCCAGCGGCAGCAGTTCGGCCACCGAGGCGCGCCCGCGCCAGAAGGCCGGGCCGGCCTGCGAGGCGTCGCCGACGTCGACGAACAGCGCCGCCTGGCTGGCCTCGCGCGGTGACGGCGCGCGCCACAGCGACACGCCGACATAGGCGCCGACATTCGCCAGCAGGCTCCAGAACAAGGCGTGGGTCAGGTTGTCGAGCCCGGTCAGGCCGAACAGGGCCTCGGGCTTGAGCAGGGCGATGCCCCACAGGCCATGCTGCAGGAAACCATCGGGCAGCCAGCCCGACTTGGCGATCGACGGCAGCATCAGGGTGTAGGCCCACAAGGCGAAGCCGGCCGCCAGGCCGAGCACGGCGCCGCGCTGGGTGCCGCCCTTCCAGTACATGCCGCCGAGTGCGGCCGGCGCGAACTGCGCCACCGCGGCAAAGCTGATCAGCCCGATGCTGACCAGGGCATAGGCCTCGCCGGCGAGGTGGAAGTACAGATAGCCCAGCATCAGCACGCCGAGGATCGCCGTGCGCCGCACCGCCAGCAGCAGCGGCCGCAGTTCACCACCGTGGCGCGACTGGAAGCGCTGCGTGCGCAGCAGGATCGGCATCACGAGGTCGTTGCAGACCATCGTCGAGACCGCGATCGTCTCGACCACGATCATGCCGGTGGCCGCCGACAGGCCGCCGATGAAGACCAGCAACGCCAGCGCCAGCGCATCGTGGGCCAGGGGCAGGGAAATCACGAAGGCGTCGGCGCCCTCGGCGCTGCCGAAGAGCAGCAGGCCGCCGAAGGCGATCGGCAGCACGAACAGATTGATCAGCCACAGATAGGCCGGGAACACCCAGGCCGCGCGCTTGAGGTGGTTTTCGTCGACGTTCTCGACCACCATGACCTGGAACTGGCGTGGCAGGAAGATCACCGACAGGCCCGACAGCAGGGTCAGCGCGAACCACTGGCCCCAGGCGAAGCTGCCGTCGGCGCTGCCGATGGTCAGCAGCCGGCTCAGCTCGGGCCGTTCGGCGACGCGCGCGAACAGGTCCACCGGGCCGCCGAACAGGCCCCAGGTGACGAAGATGCCGACCGCCAGGAAGGCCACCAGCTTGACCACCGATTCGAAGGCGATGGCCGCGACCATGCCTTCGTGGCGCTCGCCGCTGTCGAGCTGCCGGGTGCCGAAGATCATCGTGAACCCGGCCAGTTGCAGCGCCGCCCAGAAGGTGCCGTCGCGCCACCACAGCGAGGTCCCGGGCGAGCCGGTGAGCAGGGCGTAGCCGGTGTCGATGGCTTTGAGCTGCAGCGCGATGTAGGGCACGATGCCGACCACCGTGATCAGCGTGACCAGACCGGCGAGCAGCGGGCTGTGGCCGTGGCGGCTGGCGATGAAGTCGGCGATCGAGGTGATGCGGCCGCGGCGGGCGATGCGGATCATCTTGCGCAGGACGAGCACGGCCAGCACCATCGCCAGGGTCGGGCCGAGGTAGATCGGCAGGAACCACACACCGGTGGTCGCGGCGCGACCGACGCTGCCGAAGTAGGTCCAGGCCGTGCAGTAGACCGCCATCGACATCGCATAGGCCCAGGCGTTGGCGATCACGGAGCGGCCCTCGGCGGCACGCCGGTCGCTCCAGGCGGCCACCGCGAAGAGCAGCAGAAGGTAGGCCGCCGAGGCGCCGAGGACAAGCGTCGGGCTCAGCATGCGGCGCGGCGCTCAGAGCCTGTGAATGAATCCGGCGCGCCCGAGCGGGCGTTCCGGACGGTGGCGATCAAGGCGCAAAGCGCAGCCGTAGCTCGCGCTACGGCGAGCGTTTGCAGAGACTAGCGGCGCCGGCTGGGGCGTACGAGCGGGTGTGCGGGATTTGTTCACGGGCTCTCAGTCGGCGGCCGATTCGACGAGCCAGGCCAGGGCGCCGATCAGCACGCCCCAGATCAGCCCCAGCGCGGCCGGAAACAGCGGCAGGCCGGCGACGCTGATTTCGCGGTCCCACAGGGCCAGCAGCGGGAAGTTCAAGGCCAGCAGCCCGACGGCAAAGAGCGCCAGCAGCCGTTGTTGCGCGAGCCGACGCTTCATCGTGGCCGCCCGCGGCCTCAGGGCCGCGCGGCGCGGGCCGCGTCACGCTTGGCCGCACCATGCGCGTGGCGGCTGATCGCGAAGTCGGCCATGAACTTGCACCACAGCGTGGAGCCGGCGATCGCGGTCCAGGTGTCGAAGGGCAACTGCACGGTCAAGACCAGCACCACCACGGTCGCGGTGATGCCGCCGCAGACCAGGTTCAGCACGCCGGTCCAGGGCGCGAAGGTCGCTGCATTCGGCGGCGACTCGCCGTGCTTGAGCGCCACGTCCGAGAAGTCGCGCCGGAACAGGATGCGCCAGGCCCGGCGCAGCCAGAAGAAGGTGATCGGGACGAGCGCGATGAACAGGATCAGGTTCATCGCCGTGCTGACGTCGAACGACATGGCGGAGGTTCAAACCTTCAATGAAAAGGGCCCTGCCCGCATGGTGCAGGCAGGGCCCGGGGAAGGCAAGCCCGGTCAACCCGGGCTCGGACCAGGATCAGTGCGCGCCGGTCACGGCCGACGACCCGCGCGGGATGCGCACCGCCTCGACCATCTGCTGGATGTGCTCCGGCGGCTCCTTGGTGACCTTGTCGACCAGGAAGGCGACGATGAAGTTCGCGATCGCACCGACCGCACCGAAGGCTTCCGGCGTGATGCCGAAGAAGCTGTTGGCGCCGCCGATCATGTCCAGGTACTCGGTCCCCTTGATGAAGAACAGGCCCTTGTGCGCGAACACGTAGAACAGCGTGATGAACAGGCCCACCAGCATGCCGGCCATCGCGCCTTCCTTGTTCATCTTCTTGCTGAAGATGCCCATCATGATCGCCGGGAACAGCGAACTCGCCGCGATACCGAAGGCCAGGGCCACGGTGCCGGCCGCGAAGCCCGGCGGGTTCAGGCCCAGCCAGCCGGCCACCACGATCGCGATCGCCATCGAGATCTTGCCGGCAAGCAGCTCGTTCTTCTCGCTGATGTCGGGCACGAAGACGTTCTTGATCAGGTCGTGCGAGACGGCCGAGGAGATCGCCATCAGCAGGCCCGCCGCCGTCGACAGCGCCGCCGCCAGACCACCCGCCGCGACGAGCGCGATCACCCAGTCGGGCAGCAGCGCGATCTCGGGGTTGGCCAGCACGATGATGTCGGCGTTGACGTTGAGCTCGTTGCCCTTCCAGCCCGCGGCATCCATCTTCGCCTTGACCTCGGCGTTCTTGGTCTTGTCGTTGTAGTACTGGATGCGGCCGTCGCCGTTCTTGTCCTCGAACTTCAGCAGGCCGGTGGCTTCCCAGCGCTTCATCCAGTCCGGACGCTCGGCGTACAGAATCTGCGCGCCCTCTTCGTAGGGGCTCTGGTTCTGCATCACCACGCCCGGCGTGACGGTGCGGATCAGGTTGGTCTTGGCCATCGCGGCCACGGCCGGGGCGGTGGTGTACAGGATGGCGATGAAGATCAGCGCCCAGCCGGCGGACGAACGTGCATCCCTGACCGTCGGCACGGTGAAGAAGCGCATGATCACGTGCGGCAGGCCGGCGGTGCCGATCATCAGGCTCAGCGTGTACATGAACATGTTCAGCTCGCTGCCCGGCCACTGCGTCGTGTACTGGCCGAAGCCGAGGTCGGTGACGATCTGGTCGAGCTTCATCAGCAGCGAGACGTCGGTGCCCTTCAGGTCCGAGCCCAGGCCGAGCTGCGGGATCGGGTTGCCGGTGAGCTGCAGGCTGATGAACACCGCCGGCACCGTGTAGGCCAGGATCAGCACGATGTACTGCGCCACCTGGGTGTAGGTAATGCCCTTCATGCCGCCGAACACCGCGTAGGCGAAGACGATGCCCATGCCGATGTAGATGCCCATGTCGCTGCTCACGCCGAGGAAGCGCGAGAAGGCGACGCCGACACCCGTCATCTGACCGATGATGTAGGTCAGCGAGGCGACCAGCAGGCAGATCACGGCGACGGTGGAAGCCGACTTCGAATAGAAGCGGTCACCGATGAACTGCGGCACCGTGAACTTGCCGAACTTGCGCAGGTACGGGGCGAGCAGCATCGCCAGCAGCACATAGCCGCCGGTCCAGCCCATCAGGAACAAGCCCCCGCCGTAACCCATGTTGGAAATCAGGCCGGCCATCGAGATGAAGGACGCGGCGGACATCCAGTCCGCGGCCGTCGCCATCCCGTTCATGACCGGGTTGACCTTGCCGCCGGCGGCGTAGAACTCGCTCGTGGACCCGGCACGCGCCCAGATGGCGATGCCGATGTAGAGCGCGAAGCTCAGGCCGACGACGAGGTAGATGGTTGCTTGTAGGCTCATGATCGCTCAGTCCTCGTGCACGTCGAACTGCTTGTCGATGTCGCCCATCTTCTTCTTGTAGTAGAAGATCAGCACGATGAAGATGTAGATGGAACCCTGCTGGGCGAACCAGAAGCCGAGCGGGTAGCCGCCGAGCTTGATCCCGTTGAGGGCTTCGGCAAACAGGATGCCGGCGCCGAAACTGCAGACGAACCAGACGATCAGGATCTTCGTCAGCAGTCCAAGCGTGGCCTTCCAGTAGCCGTGACTGTCATGTTGCATGGATATGCCTCCTCGCGAGTGCGCGAGCCCGCCGCCGGATTGCGTTGGCCCTGGGCCGCGACTGTGCGCAGGGCGACTGACCGTCTTCTGACGCTTTCCCAACAGATGCTGACAACTTCAGTGGGAACCCTCGGAGTTTTTTTCAGGATGTGGCAGAAACGGGGGCTGCGGGGGTTTTCCTGACCCCGTGCAAACCCGTTGCCCGGGTTTCGGTGGGGTGCGGGCGGGGTCGGTCTGCAGGCCGTCGGCGCTGGCGCGGCCGGCTTCGTCCAGGGGCCGCTGCGACCGGACACGCCATGCACGCCGGGGCGCCGGTCTATGCTCGCGCGCATGCACCAGCACCAGCACCAGCACCAGCACCAGCACCAGCACCAGCACCAGCACCAGCACGAGCTCGGCCCCTTTCGCCACGCGCACGACTTCCGGCCGGCGGCCAGCCGGCAGCGCGAGCGCGCCCTGCTCCAGGTCACGCTGCTGACCCTGGTCACGATGGTGGTCGAACTGGCTGCCGGCTGGTGGAGCGGTTCGCTGGCGCTGAGCGCCGACGGCTGGCACATGGGCACCCATGCCCTGGCCCTGGGCGGCGCCGCACTCGCCTATCGCTGGTCGCGCGAGGCCGCCCGGCGCGCCGATGCACGCTACGCCTTCGGCGGCTGGAAGATCGAGGTTCTGGCCGGCTACACCAGCGCGCTGGCCCTCGGCGGCGCGGCGCTGTGGCTGGTGTTCGAGGCGGTGGCCACGCTGCGCGCGCCGCGCCCGATCGCCTTCGGCGAGGCGATCGTGGTGGCCCTGCTGGGCCTGGCGGTGAACCTGGCCAGCGCCTGGCTTCTGTCCCGGCAGGGTGGCGATGGCCAGCGGCCGCCGACGTCACACGGGCATGGCCACGCGCATGGTCACGCCCATCCCCACGACCACGGCCATGCCCATGCGCACGACCACAACTTCAGCGCGGCCTACGCGCATGTGCTGGCCGACGCACTGACCTCGGTGCTCGCGATCGGCGCACTCGCCGGCGGCCTGTGGTTCGGCTGGGTCTGGCTCGACCCGCTGGTGGCCCTGGTCGGCGCGGCGGTCATCGGCGTCTGGGCGGCGGGCCTGCTGCGCAATACGGCGCGCGCCCTGGTCGACGCCACCGGCGACCCCGAACTGCTGGCCCGCGTGCGCGAGATCGTCGAATCCGACGGTGACGCCAAGGTCGCCGACCTGCACCTGTGGCAGGTCGGCAGCGCCTCGTGGTCGGTGGTGCTGACGCTGGTGGCCGACCGGCCGCTGCCGGCGGCGGCCTACCGTGCGCGCATCGAGGCGATCGAGCGGGTCGACCATGTGACGGTGGAAGTGCACCGCTGCCCGGCGGCCTGAGCGCCTGTGAGCCTCGAGCCGCTGCCGCGCAGCCAGCTCAGGTCCGGCCTGGCCTGGGGTCTGCTGGCGGCCGTCATCTGGTCGGCCTACAGCGTGCTCGCGCGTCAGGCGGTGAAGTCCGGCCTGAGCCCGAGCGACCTGACCCTGCTGCGTTTCCTGCCCGGAGGCCTGCTCCTGGCCCCGTGGCTGTGGCGGCGCGGCGGCGCGCGCGACCTCGGCGGGCTCGGCTGGCGGCGCGGCCTGGTGCTGGCAATGCTGGCCGGGCCGGGCTTCAGCCTGCTGCTCATGGGGGGCTTCGCCCATGCGCCGCTGGCGCATGGCGTGGTCATCGCCCCGGCCTGCCAGATGCTGACCAGCCTGGCCCTGGGGTCCTGGCTCGCGCACCAGCGCTGGACCCGCGAGAGCGCAATCGGCGCGGCCCTGGTGACGCTGGGGCTGGTCTTCGTCGGCGGCGACGGGCTGCTGCATCCGGGTGACGGCATGACCCCGCTGGGCGACCTGATGTTCTTCGCCGCCGGGGCGTCCTGGGGCCTGTTCGGCGCTCTGTCGCGCCGCTGGCGGGTCGACCCGATGCAGGTGACCGCGGTGGTCGCGGTGCTGTCGCTGCTGCTGTTCACGCCGCCCTATCTGGTGTTCGCCGACCTCGGCCGCCTGCGCAGCGCCGCGCCCGGCCTGCTCATCGTGCAACTGCTGGCCCAGGGTTTCGGCGCCGGCCTGGTCGCGCTGCTCGCCTACAGCCGCGCGGCGGCGCTGCTGGGCAGCGGGCGCGCCGGCTTCTTCGGTGCGGTGGTGCCGGCGGCGGCCTCGCTGCTGGCGATTCCGGTGCTCGGCGAAGTGCCGGGGCCGCTGCAGGTGGCGGGCATCGTCGCGGTGATGGCCGGGCTGGGTGTGGCCTTTGGCGCGGCACGACTGCTGCTGCGCCGCGCACGCTGACGCGGCGGCATGGGCCGCGCCGTCTGCGGCGGCACCGATGCGGCACCCGAGCGGCGCTTCGGTCGGCGCCGTCCTACACGGCAGGCTCGGCCCGTCCGACGGCCGGGATCCGAGTCGACCGACACCGACGCCGTCGGGGCCCCTCTAGTCTGGTGCTCAGGGGATCGCCGTCGCGGTCCCGTTTCAGGAGACCCACCATGTTGCACTACGCCGTCGTCTTTCTCGTGATCGCACTGATCGCCGCCGTCCTCGGTTTCGGTGGCCTGGCCGCCGGTGCCGCCGGCATCGCCAAGGTGCTGTTCTTCGTCTTCCTGCTGATGGCCGTGGTCAGCTTCCTGTTCAACATGATGCGCGGCCGACCCTGACGACATCGACAGCCTCAGCGCGTGACAACGGGCCCCGGACGGGGCCCGTTCGGCGTGTCGATCCCCGCGCCCGCCGGTGGCCGAAAGGCGCTCAGCGCCGCAGCGCGGCCAGGCGCACTCCACCCGTGTCGAAGCGGCGCGAGACGACCCGCCCCTGAAGCTCCAGTTCGACGACGACCGGGGCCTGCGTCGCCGGCGCCAGCGCCAGATCGGCCACGTAGCAGCCCGCAGCCTGCTCTTGCAGAACCACCAGCTGCGGCGCCGACCCCAGGCTGACCCAGGCCAGGGCCTGCCCGCCCGGGCTGCCCCGCAACTCGAGCCGCGGGCCGGGCAGCAGGGCCAGGGCGCGGATGCGCGGTGCCGCGGCGGCGCCGGCCGCCTGCGCCGGCAACGCACGCTCGAGCAGGGTCGACACCACGCGCCCGTCGAATTCGAGCTCGATGACGATGCGTGAAGGGCCCTGTGCAGCCGCGCCGGGGGGCAGCAGGCGGCCGAGGTTGAGCGCGGCCTGGTAGGTGCCCGGGCTGACTTCGGTCAAGGGCAGGGCCGGCACGCCGGCAATGTGCACCCGGACCCGGGCCGCGGGTGTGCCCCAGACGGTGACGTGCAAAGGACCGGCAGCCCCGCCCCCGGCCTGACCCGTCGCCGGTGCCTGCGACAGCACTTCGGCACCCAGGATATAGGGTGCGACGGTGGACGCCTCGGGCGCCGGGGCCTGGGCGGCGGCATGCCCGGCCGCGACCGCCAGCAGCGCGGCCGCATTGCCCAGCAGCCGGCGCCGGCCGCGGTCGGGATTCATCGCTCGGCGACCGTCGCCACGCTGCGGCGGTCGACCCGGTGGTCCTGCAGGGCGCCGGCCGCCGCAGCGGGCCGGTCGTGGCCCATCAGCGTGGCCACATGCGCGCGCTGCGCGGCGCGGATGCGCTCGCCGCGCGCGATGTTCTGGTGCAGCAGGTCGACCAGCATCGAGAGCATCAGCAAGGCGGCCACCAGGGCCGCCGCCAGCAGCAGGTCGCGCAGACGCGGCGGCAGTGCGGCGGCCTCGGGATTCACCGGTGGCATGGGCAGGGTGGGCATGGCGGCTCCAGGGTGGGTGACGGGCAAGTCCGAAGCCTGCGCCGACGCCTGTGCCGCCGGCGTCGGCGGCTGCAGCGCCGCCATGTAGGACAGGGCCGACATGCGCCACGCGGTGGGTCCGCGGCCGCTTGTCCTACGCGGCACGGCGCCGCAGGCCGACACCGGTGCCCGCGACGCGGCACGAGCATGAAACCACGACGCGCAGTGCAACCCGCCCGACCCGACGCTGCGCCGAACTTGTGCAACCGGGTCGGCAAAGAAAGGATCCACCACCATGAACTGGGACCGCATCGAAGGCAACTGGAAACAGATCAAGGGCCGCGCCAAGGAGCAATGGGGCAAGCTGACCGACGACGACCTCGACGTCGTCGCCGGCCGCCGCCAGCAGCTGGCAGGCAAGCTGCAGGAACGCTACGGCCTGGCCACCGACCGCGTCGAGGCCGAGATCGCGACCTGGGAGCGCAGCGTCACCGACGACTGGTTCCGGCCCTGAGGCCAGATTCGGCCGCAGCCGGTGCGGGGCCTGCCCCGAGCCCCTTGTCAGCCACGTCCGACAGGGCAACGCGCCACCCGCCGATGCCGGCCACACCGACAGCCCTCTAAGGTCGCAGCAAAGCCCGGACAGGGCAGCCCGCCACAAACCCCGCAAGGAGATCACGATGACACCGAACCGCAAACATCGCCGCCTGCATCCACTGGCGGCGGCCGTCGCAGCGCTGGCGCTGAGCGCGCTGGCGGCCTGTGACAACGCGCCGGACAGCCGTAGCGCCGGCCAGAAGGTGGACGACGCCGTGGCCACCATGGAGTCGAAGGCCGAAGCCGCCGGCGACCGAATGGCCCGGCAATCAGCCGAGGTCAGGCGCGACGTCGGCGAAGCCGTCGACGACGCACGCATCACCGCCCTGGTGAATGCCGAGCTGGCGCGCGACCCCGAACTCAGCGCCCTGAAGATCGATGTCGACACCGAGCAGGGCCGTGTCGTGCTGAACGGCCAGGCCCCGAACCCGGACGCCCGCGAACGCGCCGAACGCCTGGCCAGCGGCATCGAAGGCGTGCACAGCGTCGACAACCGCCTGACCGTGCAACAGGGCTGATCGGCCCCGTCACGGACCCATCCCGATCGCAAGAGGAGCAGACCATGAAGACCCCCTACAGCACCCAGTTCATCGCCGCCACGGCGGTCGCCACCGCGGCCCTGTTCGCCACCACCGGCTGTGCCGTGGTGCGCGACCAGCAGCCGGTTGGCGCCTACATCGACGACGCCACCCTGACCACCCGCGTGAAGGCCAAGTTCGCCGAGGATCAGACGGTCAGCGCGCTGGCCATCAGCGTCGAGACCCTGAACGGCGTCGTCCAGCTCTCGGGCTTCGCCAAGAGCACGGCCGAACGTGTGCTGGCCGAGAAGCTGGCGCGTGAAACCAGCGGCGTGAAGAGTGTCCGAAACGACATCATCGTGCGCAGCTGAGGTGGGCGCCGAGGCCTGCGCGCCGGCCGAAGGCTGGCGCGCGGCGCTGCGGCGTCCCGCCACCGCCAGCTGGACCCTCGCGATCATCGCCCTGCTCGCCGCGTTGTGGGCAGGGCGCGCATTCGCGGTCACGGCGCTGATGGCGATCACGCTGTCGGTGCTGCTCTGGCCGACGATGTGCCGCGTCCAGCGCCTGCTGCGCTCGCGCGTGCTGGCTTCGCTGCTCGTCGTCGCGGTGGCCGGCGCGGCGACGCTGGGCCTGGGCGTGGTCGTGACGGCGCAGGTCACCGCGGCCGCACAGCGGACCCCCGAGGTGCTCAGGCTCGCCGCGCGCGACGTCGCCAGCCTGGGCAGCGCCGGGGCGTCGACCGTCAAGCGCACCCGCTACGCACTGCGCGAACTCGACCGCTCCGTGGCCCGCGTCACCGGCACGCCGAGCGAGGCCAGCGGGCGCAGCGACGAACGGGGCTCCCTGGTCACGGATGCGGCCGAAGCCGCGGCCACCTGGCTGGCCGAGGCAGCCCGCGCAGCGGCCGGGTTGATCGTGCAGGCCACCGTGATGGGCATGCTGACCTTCTTCCTGCTGTGCAGCGGCGACCGGCTGGCGCGCCGCGTCTCGGCCTGGTGCGACGGCCGACCGAGCGTGCGCGGCCGGGTGGCGCCGATGGTCGCCGAACTGGCGCAGCAGATGCGCCACTACGGCCGCGTCACCCTGATCACGAACATCGCCATCGGCGTCGCCGTCGCCCTGGTGCTCCTGCCTTTCGGCGTCGCCGGTGCCGGCTGGTGGGGTGCCCTGGCCGCCGCGCTGCACTTCGTGCCCTATGCCGGCCTGGCCCTGCTGATGCTGCTCGCCGCGGCCGAGGTCTATGTGCTGCACGCCTCCTGGGTTGCCGCGGGCGGCGCGGTGCTGCTCATCGCGGCCATCGGCTTCGCCGTCGGCAGCGGCATGGCGGCCTGGCTGCAGGGCCGGATCTCGCGCGTCGACAGCGCCGTCGTCTTCGCCGGCACCGTCTTCTTCTCGGTGCTCTGGGGTGCCTGGGGACTGGTGCTCGGCCCCTTGCTGGTGGTCATGCTGAACGTGCTGGCGCGACATGCACGCGCCGCGGTGCCCCGCATCGACGCGCCCGCCGACCCGGCCGCAGCCGCAGCGCCGGCCTCGGCGCCGGGCGCGGTCTCGACATAGGCCTGGTCCTACACGCCAAGGCGGTGCGGCCCGATTGTCGCCCGGCGACGCGGGTTGCACGATGAGGCCATGCCGCCCCGCCACCCGACGCACGCCCTGAAACTGCTGACGATCAATGTCCACAAGGGCATCGGTCCGTGGCGCCGCCCGATGCTCGGGCGATTGCGCGAGGCGGTGGCCCTGGTCGGCGCCGACGTCGTGTGCCTGCAGGAAGTGCGCGGCGGCTCGCCCGCCGTCGCGCCGCAGTACGAGGCCCTGGCCGACGGGCTGTGGCCCGAGCATGCCTATGGGCGCAATGCCGCCGGCCCGGCCGGCGACCACGGCAATGCGGTGTTGTCGCGCTGGCCCATCACGCGCAGCCGCAACCACGACGTGACCCTGCCCGGCGACGAAGCGCGCGGCCTGCTGCACTGCGTGCTCGCCCTGCCCGGCCTGGCCCGCGGTCTGCACCTGATCTGCGTGCACCTGGGCTTGCGTGAATCGCACCGCCGGCTGCAGCTCGGGCGCCTGCTCGACCTCGTGCGCACGGTTCCCGACAGCACACCGCTGGTCGTCGCCGGTGACTTCAACGACTGGCGCCAGCGTGCCGACCGCGTCCTGGCGCCGGCCGGGCTGCAGGAAGTGCATGTGCGCCACCACGGCAGCCCGGCGCGCAGCTTCCCGGCGCGCTGGCCCTTCCTGGCGCTGGACCGCATCTACCTGCGAGGCATCGCGGCGAGCCAGCCCCTGCCGATGCCGCGCCGGCCCTGGCACACGCTGTCGGACCATGTGCCGGTGGCCGCCGCGCTGACCCTTGCCGGGAAGGCCGCATGAAGCCGCACTGGGTCGCCGACAACCGGTTCGAGCTGCTGGAAAACGGCGAGGCCTACTACCCGCGTGTCTTTGCCGCCATCGCTGCCGCGCGCGCCGAAGTCCTGCTCGAGACCTTCATCCTCTTCGACGATGCGGTGGGCCGCAAGCTGCGCGAGGCCTTGCTCGCCGCGGCAAAGCGCGGGGTGCGCGTGCAGGTGATGGTCGACGGCTGGGGCTCGCCCGACCTGGGCGACGACTTCCTGCGCCCGCTGCTCGATGCCGGCGTGCGCTGGCGGGTCTTCGAGCCCGCCTGGCGCTGGTTCGGCTGGCGCGTGAACGCCTTCCGGCGCATGCACCGCAAGCTGGTGGTGGTCGACGCCGAGACGGCCTTCGTCGGCGGCATCAACTATTCGGCGGACCATCTGGCCAGCTTCGGCGAGCTGGCCAAGCAGGACTATGCGGTCCTGCTGCAGGGCCCGGTGGTGGCCCAGATCCACCGCTTCTGCCGCCAGCAGGCCGACCCGTCGCGCTCCGCGCGCGGCTCCTGGTGGTCACGCTGGTCGCGCCATCGCCGGGCGCGCAGGGTGCGCGCCGGCGAGCAGGGCTGGGCCGCCTTCGTGGTGCGCGACAACGGCCTGCACCGCCACGACATCGAGCGCCAGTACCGGCTCGCGCTGCGCAGCGCGCGCAGCCACGTGACCATTGCCAACGCCTACTTCTTTCCCGGCCACCGCCTGCTGCGCGACATGCGGCGCGCCGCGGCGCGCGGTGTGCGCGTCGAGCTGATCCTGCAGGGCCGTCCCGACATGCCGATCGTCAAGGTCGCGGCCTCCCTGCTGCACGCCCAGCTGATCGGCAGCGGGGTGCACATCTTCGAGTACTGCGAGCGCCCGCTGCACGGCAAGGTGGCCGTGGTCGACGGCGCCTGGGCGACGGTGGGGTCGAGCAACCTCGATCCGCTCAGCCTGGGCCTGAACCTGGAAGCCAATGTGCTGATCCGCGACCGCGAATTTGCGCGCGGCCTGCAGGCCAGGCTGAGCGAACTGGTCGAACACCGCTGCCGCGAGGTGAAGCTGGCGATGCCCTCGACGGCGACGCCGTGGTGGTCGCGCTGGACGCATGCCCTGCTCTACCGGGTCCTGCGCTGGTGGCCGCGCTGGCTGAAGGCGCTGCCGGACCAGCAGGCGGTGGTCCAGCCGCTGCGCGAACAGCCATGACCCGGCCGGCCAGCCCGCACCACGATGCACCCCTGGCCGCGGGCACCGGATGGCGGCCGGCCTGGCGGCAGCTGCTGCGCATCGCGCCCTGGCTGCTCGCCGCGATCGTGCTCGCGCTGGTGCTGCGCCAGGCGGTCGGCATCGACTGGGCCGCCGTGCGGGCGGCGCTGACCGGCCTGCCCTGGCCGCTGCTCGCCGGCGCCGCGGCCGTCGCCCTGGCCGGGCACGCCGTCTTCGCCAGTTATGACCTCGTCGCCCGCCGCGTGGTCGGCCACCCGGCCTCGGCCAAACGCAGCGCCTTCATCGGCGCCGTCGGCTACGCCCTGAACCTGAACTTCGGCGCCCTGATCGGTGGGGTCGCGGTTCGCCTGCGCCTGTACCGGCGCGCCGGCGTGTCGCTGCCGCAGGCCGGCGCCGTGGTCGCGGGCGGCATGCTGGCCAACTGGTGCGGCTGGGCGGCGCTGGCGGCCGGCGCCGTGCTCTGGGCGCAACCCCTGCCCTGGCCCGGCGGCGGCTCTGCGCCCGACGGCGCCTGGCGTCTGGCGCTCGCGCTGCTGCTGCTGGCGGCGCCGGCCCTGCTGCTGCTGGCCTGTGCCCGCCGGTCCGGGCAAACGCTGCCGACATGGCGCAGGCTGCCGCTGCCGTCGGCCCTGCGCTGGCCCTCGCTGCCGACGGCCGGGCTGTGGCTGCTGCTGGCGATGCTGTCCTGGGCGCTGGCGTCGACCGTGGTCTGGATGCTGCTGCAGGGCGCATTGCCCTGGTGGCCGGTGGCGGGTGCGATGTTGCTCGCTGCGGTGGCCGGTGTGGTTACACATGTGCCGGCCGGCCTGGGCGTGCTGGAAGCCGTGCTCCTGGCCACGCTCGGCGGCACCGTCGCGCCGCCGACCCTGCTCGCCGCCCTGCTCGCCTACCGGGCGGTCTATTACGGGTTGCCGCTGGCGGCGGCCCTCGTCGGCTACTTCGTGCTGGAATCCCGGCCCGCCCACCTTGCCACGGCAAGGCGCGGCGACCGGTGTGCGCCTGCCGTGATGGCCGGCCGTCATCGTCAGGACCCTGCCCCGTGCGAGCCACGCCGCACCCCCGAATGCGGGCCTGTCGGACAGGTCCTACAGGGGCCGCGGCAGGCGACTCCTAGAATGCATCGAACACCGACCGCGGCAACTGCCGTCAATGCGTGGCGTCGTGAGCCGTACCCTTTGATGCCGAATCTGAAGACCTTTCTCGTCGAAGACAGCCCGGTGATCCGGTCCAACCTCATCGCAGCCCTCGAGGACCTGGCCCCTGTGGCCGTGGTCGGTTATGCCGACTCCGCCAACGACGCCTGCAATCAGCTCACCGCGCTCGAGGCCGCCGGCGATTGCGACCTCGTCATCGTCGACGTGTTCCTCAAGTCGGGCTCGGGCCTGGACGTGCTGCGCTGCCTGCGCGGCCAGGATTCATCGCTGCGGCGCGTCGTGCTGACCAATTACGCCACCCCCGGCATGCGCGCCGAATGCCTCGCACTCGGCGCCTCGGAGGTGTTCGACAAGTCGCGCGACATCGAGGCCCTGGTCAACTACTGCACGCGGATTGCCGCGAACTGATGGCCGCCGGCGTCGGGCGCCGTGCCGGTTCCGACGGGCCCGCCTGCCTACTGGATCAGGCCGTTCTTCAGCGCGTAGTAGGTCAGCTCGCTGTTCGTCGCCAGGGACAGCTTGTCCAGCACCCGCGAGCGGTAGGTGCTCACGGTCTTCACGCTCAGGAACATCTGTTCGGCGACGTGACCGACGGTTTCGCCCTGGGCCAGGCGCAGGAAGACCTGCAGTTCGCGCTCGCTGAGATGTTCGTGGGGCAGCTTGTCGCTGCCGCCGAAGGCGCCGTCGGCGAGCAGCTCGGCGACCTTGGGCGTGATGTAGCGCCGGCCGCGGTGCACGGTGCGGATCGCAGTCGCGATCTCCTGCGGGTCGCACTCCTTGTTCAGGTAGCCGCTGGCGCCCTGGCGCAGCAGCGTGGTGGCGTAATGCGCCTCCGGGAAGCCGCTCAGGATGAGCACCGGCAGGTCCGGGCAGCGCACCTTGATGGCGGCCAGCGCGTCGACGCCGCCCTGATCGGGCATCGACAGGTCCATCAGCAGCACGTCGACCTCGCCGGCGCGCGCGATCTCGAGCGCGTCCTTGCCGTTGGCGCCTTCGGCGGTGACCCTGAAATCGACCTCCTCGGCCAGGAACTGGCGCAGTCCGGCGCGCACGATGTTGTGGTCATCGACGATTCCGATGCGGATCATGGCGGCACTCCTGACAGTGGCAGCGAATGCATCCAGTGTACGGGGGGCCCATGAAGAAGCGCATCGACACCTTCACGAGCTGGCTCTCCAGTCGCGTCATCGGCCCGGCGGCGGTGGTGCTGGCGGTGCTCGTTCTGGTCGTCAGCGAGATGGGCTTCCGACAGTTGCAGGGCATCAGCACCGGCCGGGCGGCGAGCGTCGAGACCCAGCTCGCGGTCGGCCGGCTGCGGCGTTCGCTGCTGTTCATGGAAAGCGCCCAGCGCGGCTACATGCTCAGCGGCCGCAGCGAGTACCTCGAGCCGTTCAAGGCGCAGGAGAAGGTCTTCGTGCAGACCGTCGACCTGGTGTCGCAGGCCGCCCTCGAGGACGACGCGCAGCGCGACGCACTGAACGCCCTGGTCGAACTGGCACGCCGCAAGTATTCCGAGATGCGCGCGGTCCTGACCCGGTTCGACGCCGGCGATCGCAGCGGCGCGATGGAACTGCTGCTCACCGGACTGGGGCGCGAGATGATGACCCAGTTCAGCGTGCTGACCGACGAGGTCCTGCGCCAGGAGTCCGCCTACTACCAGGACAACGACGCATCGCGCGCGCGCGTGTTCCGCTGGACCCGCGGCGGCATCTGGGTGCTGGTGGCGAGCTGCATCGCGGGCGCCCTGGCGCTGATGCGCCTGGGCCGCGAACAGGAGCGTGAACGTCGCGTGCACCTGCTGCAGCTGCACGCCGAACGCGACCGGCTCGACGAGGAGGTCAACCAGCGCACCGCCGAGACCATCGAGCTGGCGCGCCATATGGAGCGCGTGCGCGAGGACGAGCGGGCGCGCCTGGCCCGCGAGCTGCACGACGAACTCGGCGGCCTGCTGACGGCGACGAAGCTGGACGTCGCGCGCATCCGCAAGCGCATCCACGACGACACCGGCTACAAGCAGCAGTTGCTCGCCCACCTCAGCGAGTCGCTCGACGCGGGCATCGCGCTCAAGCGCAGGATCATCGAGGACCTGCGGCCCTCGTCGCTGTCCAACCTCGGCCTGAAGGCCACGCTGACGACCCAGTGCGCCGAGTTCGCCCAGCGCGCCGAACTGACGGTGAACACGCAGCTCGAAGACCTGACCCTGCCGGACGAACAGGCGCTGGCCATCTACCGCATGGTCCAGGAAGCCCTGACGAATATCGCCAAGTACGCCCAGGCGCAGCGCGTGCAGGTCGTGCTGCGGCGCAGCGGCGACCAGATCGAGCTGCGCGTCGAAGACGACGGCCGTGGTTTCGACCCTGCCGCGCACCTGACCAGCGGTGGCCATGGGCTGCGCGGCATGCGCTTTCGCATCCGCGCCTGCGGCGGCGACGTGGTGATCCGCTCCGCGCCGGGCCAGGGCACGACGGTGAAGGCCCTGCTGCCGGGCTGAGCCGGGCCGCCGCCCTGGCTTCCGGTCGGCCCCGTCCTACAGCAGGCCCCGGTGCCGTCGGACAGGCGCCGGCCCGCGCCGCGCCTAGTCTGGACCCCGATGCCGATGTCCACGGCATGGAGAGTCCGATGAAAACGCTGTCCGCTGTGTTGTGTTCCCTGTTCATCCTGGCGCCCGCGGTCGGTGCGCAGGCCGCCGTCGACCGGTCCGCGGTCGAAGCCAGGTATCGCAGTGACCGCCAGGCCTGCCTGACCGAAGAAGCCGAAGAGGCGTCTGCCCGACATGCCTGCCTGCGCGAAGCCGGCGCGGCACGCCAGGAGGCCTTGCGCGGCGAGCTCGGCGGCGGCAGCGGCCCGGCCGACTGGCGGCGCAATGCCCTGGCGCGCTGCAGCGTGCATCACGACGCCCTGGAGCGCAGCGCCTGCGAGCGCATGGCCCTGGGCGGTGGCGAGTCCGAGGGCAGCGTCGCCGAGGGTGCCGTGATCCGCGAGATCACGGTGCCGGTGGAGTCACCCACAACGCGCTGATCCTGGTGGCCACGCCGCGGGCTGCCGCGCCGTGGCCGCGGCATGGCCCTTCACAGCCAGCGTTCGGCGAGCCTGCCCAGCAGCTCCAGCAACCTGTCGCCGAGGTCCCGTTGCGCACGGCGCTGCGGCGTCACCGGCAGCGAAACCTCGCGGTCGCGCTCGAACAGCGCGCTTGAAGGCGCAGACCGCAACCCCGCCGGCACGCAGGCGCGCGAAGAACGCTTCGGGCGTGCCGATCGAGCCGATCGCGTCGTACAGCAGGGCCACCGACACGCCGGCCCCTGCCCGTTCGAGCAGCAGGTCAGCGATCTGGGCCGCAACCCCCTGGTCCTCGACGATGTAGCTCTCCAGCAGCACGCGATGGCGGGCGCCTGCGATCGCTGCCTTCATCGCCGCAAAGGTGGCCGGGCCGTCGATCAGCAGTGCGGCGGCATTGCCGCGGTACAGCGTACCGCCGTCAAGGCCGGCCGTCACCTGCAGATGGTGGCGCGCCAACGTCGCACGGCCTTCGGCGGCGACCTGGCGCAGTGCGGCGGCCGGGGCGGTGGCACCGGCCGCACCCTCAACGTGCAGGCGGCTGATCGGCGACGGGATCGGCGGCCCACCGGCCGGCGGCCCGGCGGCACAGGCGCAGATCGTCAAACTTGCGGCCAGGGCCACGGCGGCGCGCCGCCGCGCAGGCTGGCCGGTGGCGTCCTCGCGTGCACTGCAACGGCGGCTCATGCGACCCCCTGGGTGAGCCCGGGTCAGCGGCCCGGGCGCGCGAGGGCCGCCTCGGTGCCGTCGGCGCGCCACAGATTGGCCGTGACATCGACCGCGACGACCTTGCCGCTGATCCTGTCGCGCCTGAGCTTCACTTCGTAGCTCTCGCGGCCCTTGACGATCTCGTATTCGATGGCCTCCCGGGACCTGTCGTTTCTGGCCGTGATGGTGTAGCCGAGGGACTGCAGCTCGCGCATGTAGTCGGCTGCGTCCATGCCTGGGCGCAGCAGTTTCTCGAGCCTGTGCTTTTCACCCAGCGGGGAGACGGTGCCGGCGCTGGCGTGCACTGGGGCCGTGCGTCGCTCGTCGGGTGGGCCGCCTGGGTGGGCTGCCTGCGCGGCGGCCATGCCGATGCACAGGACAGCGGCCACGCTGCCGGCGGCAGCCAGGCCCGGCAGGACGAGCGTCTTGAACATCGTGGCCTCCTCGAAGTGAATACGGTGCCTGCCGATGCTGCGCCGACCGGGCCCCAGCGCTTGTAGGACGAGCGGCCGGTGGCCTGTCGGGCGGCTGCCGGGCGGCCCTGTCCTACAGACCGCCGATGTCACGTCCGATGCGGCCCGGCGGGCCGCCGGCGCAGCATGGTGCCGTTCGCCGCCACGCCGGGCGCCATGCCCGCAGCCACCGGTGGCCGGACCCAGACAAGGACTGCCCATGCCAATCGAGACCCTTCGCGACGTCGGCCTGCGCCGGCTGGCCGACCTGGTGCACGGGCAGCGGGTGGCGATGCTGACCCTGCGCCACACCGACGGCCACCTCGCAAGCCGTCCGATGCGCCCGCTGCGCCTGGATGGCCACGCCAACTGCTGGATGCTCGCCGCACGCAGCAGCCTGGGCAGTGTCGCCGGTGGAGTGCAGGGCAGCCCCGGCTGCCTCGGTTACTGCGACGTGGACGGGGCCCCGTACCTGTCGGTGAGTGGCCCCTTGCAGCTCGATGGCAGCGCCCGGCGGCGCGCCGAGCTCTGGACGGCGGCGGCACGAGCGTGGTTTGCCCAGGGGGTGGACGATCCGGACCTGGTCTGCCTGGGCCTGCGCGCCCAGCAGGTCGAGGTCTGGGGCGGCCCCGGCAACACCGGCATGCGCGCCGGGGCGGTGGCCGCTTCGCGGGCCGGCACGCCACCGATCGGGCCCGGCGAACGCGCATGACGGCGACGCCGGCCCACCCGCCCCGCTGGCGCCGCATGCGCCCGTCGGCCCGCGGCGCGCTGCTCGCACTGCTGGCCCTGCTGGCGGCCCTGGCCGGGTGCGAGATCCTGGGCTGGCCCTTTCTGCGCCAGCCGCTTGCGCACCAGCTCGGCCAGCGTCTGAACTTGGAGGTGCAACTCGACGGCCCGTTCAGGCTGCACCTGCTGTGGCGGCCCGGGCTCGAGGTCGCTCATCTGCGTCTGGGCAGCGCTGCACCCTTCGAGGCCGCGCCACTGCTCGACGCGCAGGCGCTCGAACTGCGCTGGCACTGGTGGGCACCGTGGCGGCGCCAAGCCGGCCAACCCTGGCCGATCGAGCGCCTGCAGGCCCGCCGTCTGGAGGCCCGGCTGAGTCGGCATGCCGACGGGCGCGCCAACTGGGGGCGCCTGCTCGGTGCCGCACCGGCCAGCGCCGCCAGGGCCCGCCCGCTGCGGCCCGCGATGTTGCCGCTGCGGGTCGGCACGCTGGCCGTGCAGTCAGGCCATGTGATGTTCGACGACAGCCTCCGGGCCCTGGCGCTGCAGGCCCGCTTCATGCTCCAGGAAGACGGCCGCGACGGCGGCGCGGACGGCGGACGCTTCGAAGCCGTCGTGAAAGGCCACTACCGGGACCAGCCGGTGGCGCTGCAGGCCGAATCCCAGGGCCTGCTGCCTCTGCTGGACCAGGGCGCGGGCCGCGCCGTGCCGGTCTTCGTGCAGGGTCGGGTCGGCCGCTCCGAAGGGCGCTTTCGCGGCATCGCCGCCGACCTGCTGGGCGGCCATGCCCTGCGCGGCAGCCTGCTGCTGCGCGGCGCCTCGCTCGCCGAACTGGGGCAGGTCTTCGGCCTGACCTTGCCCGCGACCCCGGCCTTCCGCGTCGCGGGCGCGCTGCGCCACGAAGACGGCGTATGGGGCCTGGTGGCCACCGAGGGGCGGGTCGGGCGCAGCCGGCTGGTCGCCGACCTGCGCTTCGACACGCGGGCCCGGCCGCTGAAGATGAGCGGCACGCTCGGCGCAGGCCTGCTGCGCCTGCAGGACCTGGGGCCGGCGGTTGGCGCCGCGGCGCCGGACGATGTCGCGCGGCCGACCCCGGTGCTCGACCCGGGCACCGAGGTCACGCCGGCCGACCCGCTGGCGGCGCCGCGATCCTCGGCGGCCCCGGCTGGCCGCGTGCTGCCCGCGCGCCGATTCGATCTGCCCGCCCTGCGCGCGATGGACGCCGACCTCAGCGTTGATATCCGGCGCTTCGAGCCTGGTGACCCGGCGACCCTGGAGCCGCTGCACGACCTGCATGCACGCCTCGAACTCGACGCCGGCGTGCTGACCCTGGATGGCCTGAAAGCCGACGTCGCCGGTGGCCGCTTGCAGGGCCGGACCCGCCTGGATGCCGCCGATCCGACACGCGACGCCCGCTGGCAGGCGGATCTGCGGCTGGACGGCCTGCGCCTGGAACGCTGGATCGCGGCTTTGCATGCGCCGGCCGCCCAAGGCTCCGCTGGCGATGCGCCGGCTGCCCTGGGCGGCGCGCTGGACCTGCGGCTCGACCTGCGCGGGCAGGGCCAGAGCACGGCCGACATCCTGGGCAGCCTGGACGGACGCGCCCGTGCACGCCTGCGCGAGGGCCGGATCTCGCACCTGCTGATCGAAATCGCCGGCCTGGACCTGGCACAGTCGCTGGGCGTGTGGCTGCGCGGCGACAAGGCCTTGGTGCTGCACTGCGCCGAACTGGCCGCCGAGGTCGACGACGGCGTTCTGCGGGTATCGCACGCCGTAGCCGACACCTCGGACAGCCGGCTGGCGCTCACCGGCCAGGTGGACCTGAACAAGGAGCAACTGGCGCTGCGGGTGCGGGTGAAACCGAAGGACTTCTCGCCGCTGTCGCTGCGTGCGCCTCTGGTGCTGGGCGGTAGCCTGGCCGCGCCTGTGGCCGGCGTCGAAGGTGGCCGGGTCGCCGGCCGGCTGCTGGCCGCTGCCGCGCTGGCCGCCGCGGCGCCGGTGGCCGCCTTGCTGCCCCTGCTCGAGTTCGGCGATGCCCCCGACCGGGCCGAACCCTGCGGCGCGCCGCCAAAGAAGCCCGCCGGCCGCGCAGCGCCGCCGGCATCGGCCGCGCGCTGATCAGGCGCGGCCCTGGCCTTCAGGTTCGACGCGGGGCGGCAGGGGTCAGGGTCGGCGCTCGCCGTCGGCGGGCGGCAGACTCGACGGGTCGGGACGTCGGTGCAGACCGGCACCGACCCCACTCAGCCGCGCTTGGCCACCAGGGTCAGGATGTCGTAGCTGGCCACCAGTTCACCGTGCTGGTTGCTGACTTCGACGTCCCAGGCCACCACACCCTGGCCGACGCCGTCGGCGCCCTTGCGCTTGCGGTCGACCTTGCGCTTGGCCGTCAGCCGCGCCTGGATGGTGTCGCCGATGGCCACCGGCTTGACGAAGCGCAGCGTGTCGAGCCCGTAGTTGGCGAGCACCGGCCCAGGTGCGGGCGAGACGAACAGCCCCGCCGCCGCCGAGAGCACGAAGTAGCCATGCGCGATGCGCTGGCCGAAGGCCGAGTCCTTGGCCGCCACGGCGTCGAAGTGCATGTAGAAGAAGTCGCCGCTGATGCCGCCGAAGGCGACGATGTCGGCCTCGCTGACGGTGCGCCGGTGGGTGAGCAGACTCTCGCCGATCCTGAGGTCCTCGAAATGGCGGCGGAAGGGGTGGATGTCGGTCTCGATGCGCGCCGCACCGCGCACGTATTCGCCGGTCACCGCCGCCAGCATCGTCGGCGAGCCCTGCACGGCGCAGCGCTGCAGATAGTGCTTCACGGCGCGCACGCCGCCGAGTTCCTCGCCGCCGCCGGCGCGGCCCGGGCCGCCATGCTTGAGCTGGGGCAGCGGGCTGCCGTGGCCGGTGGACTCGGGCGCGGCTTCGCGGTCGAGCACCAGCAGGCGGCCATGGTGGGCCGCGGCCACCGGGATCACCCGCGCCGCGATGGCCGGGTCATGCGTGACCAGGCTGCCCACGAGGCTGCCCTTGCCGCGCGCGGCCAGGGCGATGGCTTCGCCCAGGTCGTCGTAGGGCATCAGGGTGCTCACCGGGCCGAAGGCCTCGACGTCGTGCGCCGCGCTGTTCATCGGGTCGCGCGCCAGCAGCAGGGTGGGGCTGAAGAAGGCGCCGTCGGCGGTTCCCTCGCCCTGCGGCTGGAAGCCGTCGCGCTCGGAAAACACGGCCTCGGCACCCTGCAGCAGCTGGGCCACCCGTTCGGCCACGTCGGCCTGCTGCGCCCTGGACGCCAGCGCGCCCATCTTCACGCCCTCGACCGCCGGGTTGCCGACCACGGTCCTGGCCAGTCGCGCGCGCAGGGCCTGGGCCACCGCGTCCAGATGTTGTCTGGGCACGATGGCGCGGCGGATGGCGGTGCACTTCTGGCCGGCCTTGACCGTCATCTCGCGCGCCACTTCCTTGACGAAGAGATCGAACTCCGGCGCGTCGGGCGTCACGTCGGGCGCCAGGATGGCGCAGTTCAGGCTGTCGGCCTCGGCGTTGAAAGGCACCGAGTGGCGGATCAGGTTGGGGTGCACGCGCAGCCTGGCCGCGGTGTCGGCGCTGCCGGTGAAGGTGACCACGTCCTGCCCGTCGAGGCGGTCGAGCAGGTCGCCGGTGCCGCCGATGACCAATTGCAAGGCACCTTCGGGCAGCAGCCCGCTGTCGAGCATGATGCGTACACAGGCTTCGGTGAGGTAGCTGGTGGCGCTGGCCGGCTTGCCGATGCAGGGCATGCCGGCGAGGAAGGTCGGCGCGAACTTCTCCAGCAGGCCCCAGACCGGGAAGTTGAAGGCATTGATGTGCACCGCGACGCCGCCGCGCGGCACCAGCACATGCGTGCCGGCAAAGCGGCCCTGCTTGCCCAGCGGGATCACCGGGCCTTCGTGCACCAGGTTGCCGGATGGCAGTTCGTTGCCGGCGACGCTGGCGTAGGCAAACAGCGTGCCGCTGCCGCCTTCGATGTCGACCCAGCTGTCGGCGCGCGTGGCGCCGGTATGCGCGGAGATCGTGTACAGCTCCTCCTTGCGCTCGAGCAGCAGCTTGGCCAGGGCCTTCAGGATCGCGGCGCGCTGCTGGAAGTCGGTCTTCATCAGCGCCGGCCCACCGACGCGGCGCGCATGCGCCACCGCTTCGGCGAAGTCGATGATCTCGGCGTGGGTGGCAGCCACCGGGCGGCCGTCGAGGGCGCTGTTCAGTGTGACGGCCGGGGTGGCACCGATCCAGCGACCGGCGATATGGCTTTGCAAGGTGTTCATGTGGTGAGTCCCTCGGGAACGTGCACGGCGGCCAGGCCGCCGATGAAGAGGTCGGCCACGATCGGCGCCATGGCCGCGTGGTCCAGTTCGCCACCCGGACGCAGCCAGGTGAACATCCAGTTGATCATGCCGAACAGCAGCATGGTCAGGGGTTTGTCCAACGCCGCGGCCTGCAGGTCGGGGCGCAGCATGCCGACGACCTGCGCAAACACAGCCACCACCTCGCGCTCGCGGTCGAGGATGCGCGCCTGGTCGGCCGCACCCAGAAAACGCACGTCCTCGGTCAGCACGCGGTGCGCATGCTGGGCGTCGGCGTACTCCGCCAGGATGCGCGTGATCAGCTCGCGCAGCAAGGCCTGCGGCGGGCGCTTCAGCGCCAGGGTCTCGACCGCCATCGCATGCAGGCGCAGCACATGTTCGTCGCAGATGCTGGCCAGCAGCGCGTCCTTGTCGCGGACGTAGTGGTAGAGCGTGGGTTTGCTGAAGCCGCAGGCTTCGGCCACCGCATTCATCGAAGTCGCCGCATAGCCGTGCTGCGCAAACAGCTCTGCCGCGCGCCGCAGGATCAGGCCGCGCTGGTCGTCGTAGGTGGCAGCACGTCCGCGCGCCATGTCAGGCGGCTTGCGGCCCGGAGCGGCCATTGGCCGCTCCGGGCCGCAAGGCCCTGCATGCGGCTCCCCCGAGCCCCCTCCGGGAAGGGGCTCCAGCGTGTCCGACGGCTCCCCGCCAGCCCCCCTCCAGGAGGGGGACTCCAGCTTGTTCGACGAGTCGGCCTCCCGGCCGACCGGCTCGCGCGGGCCGCTCGGTGCCGCAAGCCGTCACGGGCTCAGCGTTCATCGAAGGACAGCACCACCCTCTCGGTGGTCGGATGCGCCTGGCAGGTGAGCACGAAGCCGCTGGCCAGTTCGGCCTTGTCGAGCGCGAAGTTGCGCTCCATGCGCACCTCGCCTTCGAGCAGTTTGGCGCGGCAGGTGCCGCAGACGCCGCTGGTGCAGCTGAAGGGTACTTCCAGCCCGGCCGCGCTGGCCGCGTCGAGGATGCTGGGCTGGTCCTTCTGGAACTGAATCTCGCGCTTCAGACCGTCGCGGATGATGACGATCTTCGCCTGCTCGGCGTCGCCCGGCTTCGCTTCGTGGACGACGGCGCCACCGGCCTGCGGCGCGACGCCGAAACGCTCGATGTGAATGCCGCCTTCGGGCACGCCGGCGGCCAGCAACGCCGCCTCGGCCTCGTCGTTCATCATGTACGGGCCGCAGATGTAGACATGGTCGATGCCCGCCGCAGGCGTCACGCCGGCCAGGAAGGCGGCGATCTTGTCGCGGTTCATCAGGCCGTGGTTGAGCTCGGCATCGGTGGGCTCGTCGCTGAAGACATGGTGCAGCACGAGCCGCGTCATGTAGCGGTTCTTCAGGTCTTCCAGCTCTTCCTTGAACATCGTCGAGGCGAGCTTGCGGTTGCCATAGACCAGGGTGAAGCGCGACAGCGGCTCGCGCGCCAGCACCGTCTTCATGATCGACAGGATCGGCGTGATGCCGCTGCCACCGGCGATGCCGACGTGATGGCGCCGGGACTGCGCATCCAGCGGCACGAAGAAGCGACCCTGCGGCGCCATCACCGCCACCGTGTCGCCGGGCTTGAGCGATTCATTGATCCAGTTCGAGAAGCGCCCGCCGGCCACCTTGCGCACGCCCACGCGCAGCTCACCGTCGTCGACGCCGGCGCAGATGCTGTAGCTGCGGCGCAGGTCTTCGCCGTCGATGCTCTTGCGCAGCGTGAGGTACTGGCCCTGCGTGAAGGCATAGGTCTCGCGCAGCGGCGGCGGCACGTCGAAGCTGATCACCACCGCTTCGGCGGTGTCGGGTTCGATCGCACGGACCGTGAGGTCGTGAAACAGAGGTGTGCTCATATCGGCTTGAAATGCTCGAAAGGTTCGCGGCAGTCGATGCAGCGGTACAGCGACTTGCAGGCCGTGGCGCCGAAGGCCGACAGGCGTTCGGTGTTTTCGCTGGCGCAGCGCGGGCAGGCCACCGCGGCAGCCTTGCGCACGATGCGGATCGGCACCCCGGCGCCCGTGTCCACCGGCCCCGGTGGCGCAATGCCGTAGTCGCGCAGCTTGCGTTTGCCGTCCTCGCTGATCCAGTCGGTGGTCCAGGCCGGGGCGAGGCGCGTGAGCACCTGCACCGGGCCGAGGCCGGCGTCGTCCAGCGCATCGACCACGCTCTGCTCGATGACTTCGGTGGCCGGGCAGCCGCTGTAGGTGGGTGTCAGCACCACCTGCAGGCCCGGCGCCAGAGACCGCACCTCGCGCACGATGCCCAGGTCCACCAGGGACAGGGCCGGCACCTCGGGGTCAAGCACATTTTCCAGCACGCCCCACGCGGCGCTGATGCGCGGATCGGGGTTCGCGGCGTGCCCGCGATCGATCACTTCAGCGTCGGACATCGCTGATCACCAGACGCCGCCCGGATAGGCGCGCTGCAGGTACTGCATCTCGGCCAGGATGCGTCCCATGTGTTCGGTGTGCACCCCCTGCGTGCCGGCGCTGCGGAACGCGCCCTCGGCGGGCAGGCTCAGTCCACAATCGCCGAAGACCGAGTCGATCTCGGCCTGCCAGGACTCGCGCAGCGCGCTGCGTGCGGGGCCAAGGTGCGATGTTTGGGCCGCCGCGTCCACCGCGTCGGCGGCGAACAGTTCGGGCAGATAGCGCGCCAGTTCGGCGAGTGCGGTGTCGACGCGGCGCCGGCTTTCTTCGGTGCCGTCGGCCAGGCGCACGACCCAGTCGGCGGCATGCTGCTGGTGGTAGCGCGCCTCCTTGAGCGCCTTGCCGGCGATGCCCGGCAGCTCAGCGTCGCTCGAATCCCGCAGGCGCTCCCAGTGCAGCTTCAGCCAGGTCGACACGAACAGGTTGCGCAGCATCGTGAAGGCGAAGTCGCCGCGCGGCAGTTCGACCATCGTCAGGTTGCGATAGTCACGCTCCTCGCGCAGGAAGGCGAGCTGGTCCTCGTCGAAACCCTGGCCTTCGAGCGCGCCGGCGCGCGTCAGCAGCATGCGCGACTGGCCGATCAGGTCGAGCGCCATATTGGCCAGCGCTATGTCCTCTTCCAGGACCGGGCCGTGGCCCGTCCACTCGCCCAGGCGCTGGCCCAGGATCAGGGTCGTGTCGCCCAGGCGCAGCAGGTAGTCGACCTCGGGTCGGTGGTCGAACCGGATCGAGGCCCCAGGGCCCGCCCGGCCGCCCGAAGGGCCCTGGGCTCCCCCTTGGGGGGGCGCGAACGAAGTGAGCTTGGGGGCAGTCATGACTACATGTGATCGACTTCGGGGGGGAGCTTGTAGAACGTGGGGTGTCGATACACCTTGTCCTCCGACGGGTCGAAGTACATGTCCTTGTCACCCGGGTCGCTGGCGACGATCTGGTCGCTGCGCACGACCCAGACGCTGGAGCCTTCCATGCGCCGGGTGTAGACGTCGCGTGCCATCTGGATCGCCATCGCGGCGTCGGTGGCATGCAGGCTGCCGCAATGTTTGTGGTCCAGTCCGGCGCGGCTGCGCACAAAGACCTCCCACAGCGGCCATTCGGGGTTGCTGGTGCTCATCACGCCGCCTCCTTCTTCGTCGCTTTCTTCGCGGCATGCGCCAGCGCCGCTTCGCGGACCCAGGCACCGTCGTCCCAGGCCTTCACGCGCGCGCCCAGGCGGTCGCGGTTGAGCGGCCCGTCGCCACCGACCACGCGCCAGAACTCTGACCAGTCGATGGCACCGTAGTCCCAGTGCTCGGCCTCGGCGTTCCACTTCAGGTCCGGGTCGGGCAGGGTCACGCCGAGCAGCTCGGCCTGCTGCACGGTGGCGTCGACGAACTTCTGGCGCAGGGTGTCGTTGCTGACGCGCTTGATGCCCCAACGCATGCCCTGTGCGCTGTTCGGGCTCTGGTCGTCGGGCGGCCCGAACATCATCAGGCAGGGCCACCACCAGCGGTTCACCGCGTCCTGCACGATCGCCTTCTGCGCCGGCGTGCCCTCTTGCATCATCACCAGCAGGCTGTCATAACCCTGGCGCTGGTGGAAACTTTCCTCGCGGCAGACGCGGATCATCGCGCGGGCATAGGGCGCGTAGCTGCAGCGGCAGATCGGCACCTGGTTCATGATCGCCGCGCCATCGACCAGCCAGCCGATGACGCCGATGTCGGCCCAGGTCAGCGTCGGGTAGTTGAAGATGCTGCTGTACTTGGCCTTGCCGCTGTGCAGGGCGTCGATCATCTGGTCGCGGCTGGTGCCCAGGGTCTCGGCGGCGGCATAGAGGTACAGGCCGTGGCCGCCTTCGTCCTGCACCTTGGCCAGCAGGATCGCCTTGCGCTTGAGCGTCGGCGCGCGACCGATCCAGTTGCCCTCGGGCAGCATGCCGACGATCTCCGAGTGCGCATGCTGGCTGATCTGGCGCAGCAGGGTCTTGCGGTAGTTGTCGGGCATCCAGTCCTTGGCCTCGATGAAGTCGCCGGCGTCGATGCGGGCGTCGAAGCGCTTTTGCAGCTCGGCTTCTTCCAGCGTCGTGACGGCCCTGGCCTGCTCGGCTCTTTCGGTGTCCATCGATTGTGTGTACATGTCGGCTCCTTTATCTCGGGCGCTTGTCGACGCGGCCCCCTCAACGGGGTCGCTTGTCAATCACGCGGCGGGCCTTGCCCACCAGGGTGCGTTCGATCGAGGCCGGCGCGCCCACGCTCACCGTGGTGCTGACGCCGATCAGGGTCTTGATGCGGTGCTGCAGCTGGCCGGCGACATGTTCGCGCCCGGCCGCCTCGTGCTGCGGCTGCAGCTCGACCAGCACCTGCATCTCGTCGAGGTTGCCGGCGCGTGTGATCACCAGCTGGTACTGGCCCGACAGCTCGGGCACCTTCAGCACCAGCTCCTCGATCTGGGTCGGGAAGACGTTGACGCCGCGGATGATCAGCATGTCGTCGCTGCGGCCGACGATCTTGCCCATGCGGCGCATGCATCTTGCCGTGGGCGGCAGCAGCCTCGTCAGGTCGCGCGTGCGGTAGCGGATCACCGGCAGCGCTTCCTTGGTCAGGGTCGTGAAGACGAGTTCACCCTCTTCGCCGTCGGCCACCGGCTCGCCGGTGTCGGGGTCAATGATCTCGGGGTAGAAATGGTCCTCCCAGATCACCGGGCCGTCCTTGGTCTCGATGCATTCGTTGGCCACGCCCGGGCCCATCACTTCGCTCAGGCCGTAGATGTCCACCGCGTCGATGCCGGCGCGCACCTCGATGTCGTGGCGCATCGCCTCCGTCCAGGGCTCGGCGCCGAAGATGCCGACCTTCAGCGACGAGGCGCGCGGGTCCAGGCCCTGGCGCTCCATCTCCTCGATGATCACCTGCATGTAGCTGGGCGTGACCATGATGATGTCGGGCCGGAAATCCGTGATCAGCTGGACCTGCTTTTCGGTCTGGCCGCCGGACATCGGGATCACCGTGCAACCCAGTCGCTCGGCGCCGTAATGCGCGCCCAGGCCGCCGGTGAACAGGCCATAGCCGTAGGCCACCTGAACGATGTCGCCCGGCCGGCCGCCGCTGGCGCGGATGCTGCGCGCAACCAGGTTGGCCCAGGTGTCGATGTCGCGCTGCGTGTAGCCGACCACCGTGGGCTTGCCCGTGGTGCCGCTGCTCGCGTGGATGCGCACCACCTGCTCGCGCGGCACCGCGAACATGTTGAACGGGTAGTTGTCGCGCAGGTCCTTCTTGGTCGTGAACGGAAACTTCGCCAGATCGGCCAGCGACTTCAGGTCGTCCGGGTGCACCCCCTGGGTGTCGAAGGCGGCGCGGTAATGCGCCACGTTCTGATAGGCCAGGGCCAGCGTGCGCTTCAGGCGCTGCAGCTGCAAGGCCTGCAACTCGTCGCGACTGGCGGTCTCGATCGGTTCCAGGTCGCCGGGGGCGGGGTGTTTCACGGGCATCGGGGCATCTCTCCTTCAGCGCTCAGGGCACTTGTACTGCATGCACGACGGCGAGGCCAGCCGCCCCGGCCAATCTTCCCGCCATCGATCCGGCTCTGCCGGTCCGCCGGCGGACGACTCCCTCCGGTGGGGCAGCGAGCGCGAGCGGGCTCGGGGGGGGGGGGGCCATTAAATAAAAAAACGCCGGGATTGCCATAAAAAGTGTAGAAGCGGCCGCGGAACAGCGCGGGGCGTTCACCGCG
>CAZWUR010000035.1:0-11731 GCA_964637205.1 uncultured Rubrivivax sp. | reverse complement strand
CCCCCCCCCCCCCCCCCCCCCCCCCCCATTTCATACTCATACGACGGGCTTGCCCTTCATCGTGTAGCTGCGGCCGCGGAACAGCGCGAGGCGTTCACCGCGCTGGTTCACGACCTCGATGTCGTAGATGCCGGTGCGTCCGGCCTTGTTCTGTTCGGTGCAACTCGCCGTGAGCAGGTCGCCCTGGCGCCCGGGGGCCAGAAACTCGATGCTGAAGCCCGAAGCCACCGTGACCTCGTTGTGGCCGTTGCACCCATAGGCGAAGGCGGCGTCGGCCAGCGTCGCGATGAGGCCGCCATGGCAGAGGTCGTGGCCGTTGAGCATGTCCTCGCGCACCACCATGCTCACCGTTGCGGTGCCGGGGCCGACCGCCTCGATGCGCATGCCCAGCGTCTTCAGGACACGGTCGTTGACGAGCATCGCGTCGCGCACGGCTTCGGCGATCTGCTGGCGATCTGGCGCAGGTGGGTGGGGCATGGGGACGTGAGTTTACCTACCGGTCGGTAGATCATAGAGCCCGTCTTGACCTGACTCAAGACCAGAGCCCCCGGGCTTACCCGAGGTTGTGCGCCGGCACGGACCCCCGGCCTGTCGGGGGGGTGCGGCTCAGCGGTACTGTCGCAGGTAGCGTCGCTCGAAGCCGCGCTTGGCCCAGTGCATCAGCCGCGTCGGCGGCAGCAGCAGGTTGCGCGTCGGCGAGCGCCAGATCAGCGTGCCGTTGTCGATGGCGTCGACGATGCAGACCAGCTCGACCTTGAAGGTCTCGGCCGACGGCCGGCCGGCCAGGTCGGCGAGCAGGTTGACCGCCGCGGCGCGCGCCTGCAGGTCGGCCATATGGGCCTGCTTGGGCATCCAGTCCGGCCCCGGGAAACTGCCCGAGTCACCGACCACCACCACACGCTCGAAGCCGGGAACGCGGCACTGGGCGTCGGCCTGCACCAGCCCGCCGGGCGAGCGCGGCAAGTTGCTGGCATCGAACCAGGCGTTGCCGGTCATGCCGGGCATGAACAGGATCAGGTCGGCGGCGAAGTCGCCGCCTTCGGTGAACACCCGGTCGGGCGCGAAGCGCAGCATCTTGTGGCCCAGATGGGTGCGGATGCCGCGCCGGGCCATTTCCGCCAGCAGGAAGGCCACCGCTTTCGGCCCGAGCCGGTTGCCGGGCTGCGCGGCGGGGCTGAAGAAAACCAGCTCGAAACGCTCGCGCCGCCCTTCGCGCCGCAGTTGCGCGTCGATGCCGAAAAGGAACTCGAACATCGGCCCGCCGCGCATCGCGGCCGGCTCCTTCGGGTTGCCGGCGAAACCGATCGCGATGCTGCCGCCGTCCATGTCGCGCAGCCGGTCGCGGATGCGTTCGGCGGCGGCGATGCCTTCGCAGGGCGTGATCGCGTTTTCGATGCCCGGCAGCTTCTTCAGGAAACGCCCGCCGGTGGCGATCACCAGCGCGTCGTTGGCGACGTCCCCGGCGCTGGTGTGCA
Source organism: uncultured Rubrivivax sp. (assembly GCA_964637205.1). Classification (GTDB taxonomy): domain Bacteria; phylum Pseudomonadota; class Gammaproteobacteria; order Burkholderiales; family Burkholderiaceae_C; genus Rubrivivax. Next base: position 10,256 of record CAZWUR010000035.1, on the reverse strand, counting down.
CGCTGCGGCCGTCGGCCGCCAGGCCGGTGACTTCGGCCGCCTGGAACTGCACCCGCTGGCGGCGCAGGAAATTGTCCAGCGGCACGACAAGATCCTCGCGTCGGCGCAAGCCGCTGGGGATCCAGATGATGCCCGGCAGGTAATGCAGCTCGGCGCGTGGTGCCACCAGGGTGATTTGCGCCTGCGCATCGCGCTGGCGCAGCTCGCGGATCGACGACAGGCCGGCAAAGCCGGCGCCGAGCACGGTGATGCGCGCAGGGGAAGTCATGTCAGCCCCTCGTCCGGCGGGTACGCCGGCCGGTCCCCCGAGGGGACGCGGGCCGGCTTGGCAGCGGCCCGGCGCTCGGCCCGCCTCATGCTCAGCCCCTCGTCCGGCGGGTACGCCGGCCGGTCCCCCGAGGGGACGCGGGCCGGCTTGGCAGCGGCCCGGCGCGCGATGGTCGACACGGGTTGTTGCATGGTTCAGGCGACCTCGGCTTCGCCGATGCGCAGTCGGTTCGCGCTCGGGTAGCGGTAGGGCGGCACCTCCGGGTTGGTCGGCGCCGGCTTGTTCTTGTACACCCGGCCCGAGCCATCGAAGCTCGTTCCGTGGCAGGGGCGGAAGAAGCCGCCCGGCCAGTCGGCCGGCAGGCTGGGGTTGTGGCTGCCGGCCGCCACACCGGTGGCGATCAGCCACGTACGGCGGTCGGGATCGTTGGCAACCGGCAGGGTCAGTTCGCGCATGCGGATCTCCTTGGGCAGCGGCGGCGGTTCCTATACCTTATACCGTATCAGATGGCCCGCTGCCGACGCCGCCGAAATCATCGCTGTGACAGCGGTGCATCGGCGCGGGTCGATCGGCGGCAGGGCCCTTCGATCGCCTCAGTCGGGACGCGACGCTGACACCACGCAGCGTGACGCACGGCGTCGCCATCGCAGCTCAGCCGCGCCGCACCCCCGGCCGCGGCGCACCGGCCGCGTCCCACTGCGGCCCGTCGAACCAGGGGTCGCGCTTGAGCAACGCGGCCAGCATCGGCAGCGCGTCCAGACCCCAGAAGTGGCGGCCGTCGACGATCAGCGTCGGTACGCCGAACACGCCGTCGGCCAGGGCGGCCTCGGTCAGCACGCGCAGTTCGGCCTTGACCTCGGCGCCGGCCGGATCACGCTGCGGCGCCAGCGTGGCGCCCAGCGCCGCCAGGCGGTCCGGATCTTCGGCGTCGGCACCGCCGCCGCGCCACACATGGTGCAGCACCGCCTCGGCGATGCGCCGGTTGGGCATCTGCCCGGCCGGCACGCTGGCCAGCATCAGGCGCAGCAGCGGCAGCGGGTTGAAGGGATGGCGTGCCGGCACCTGCAAGGGCAGCCCCAACTCCTGCGCCCGCCAGGCCGCCTGGCGAAAGGTCCAGGCGCGCTTGGGCTCGATCTCGGCCGGGCCCTTCTGCCCATGGTGCTGCAGCAGGCCGGCGAACAGCAGCGGGACGTATTCGACATGGTAGCTGCAGCCCTCCAGCGCCTGCGGCAGGGCCTCGAAGGCGAGGTAGGCGTAGGGCGACACCGGGTCGAACAGGAATTGAAGCCGCTGCATGCCGGGATTGTGGCAGCCGGCAGAATGCGGCCATGCCCGCAAGCTCCCTCGCGTCCCCTTTGCAGCCGCTGGTCGGCGTGCGTGTGCTCGAATGCTGCCAGGTCGCGGCCGGCCCCTATTGCGGCCTGCTGCTCGCCGACTTCGGCGCCGACGTGGTCAAGATCGAGCCGCCCGAAGGTGATTCGCTGCGCGGCTGGCCACCGCTGTCGGACGGCTACAGCGAGAACTTCGCCAGCCTGAACCGCGGCAAACGTTCGCTGGCCCTGGACCTGAAGAAGCCCGAGCATCGCGACCTGGCGCGCCGCCTGGCGCTGGAGGCCGACGTGCTGGTGGAGAACAACCGCCCCGGCGCGATGCAGCGCCTGGGCCTGGGCCATGCCTGGTTCGCCGAGCGCAAGCCGTCCCTGGTCTACTGCTCGATCTCGGCCTTCGGCCAGGACGGCCCGCGTGGCGGCGAAGGCGGTTTCGACCTGACGGTGCAGGCCGCCGCCGGCGTGATGAGCGTCACCGGCGAGCCGGGCGGCGCACCGGTCAAGGCCGGCGTGCCGCTGGCCGACTTTGCCAGCGGCCTGTACGCCGCCTACGCCATCGCCGCGCTGCTGGCCCGGGTGCGGGCCGGCGGGCCGGGCGGGCACATCGACGTGCCGATGTTCGGCGCCACGCTGGCCATCGCGGCGCTGCAGACCAGCGAGTACTTCGGCACCGGGCGCAACCCGGTCAAGCTCGGTTCGGCGCACCCGCGCAATGCGCCCTATCAGGCCTTTGCCGCGGCCGACGGCTACTTCGCGATCGCCGCCGGCAACAACCGGCTCTGGGCCCAGGTCTGCGAGGTGGTGGGCACGACTGACCTGCTCGACGATCAGCGCTTCCTGACGCCGACCCTGCGTGCCCGCCATCAGGGCGAACTGAAGGCCCTGCTGGACCCGCATTTTGCGCAGCAGCCGGTGGCGCACTGGCTGGGCGCCTTTGCCGCCGCGGGTGTGCCGAACGCACCGATCAACGGTTATGGCGAGGCGCTGGCCGATGCGCAGGCGCTGCACCTCGGCCTGGTGCAGCCGCAGGTCCTGCCGGGCGGGCACGCCACGCACACCGTCGTCAGCCCGGTGCGACTGGACGGCCAGCGGCTGCCGGTCGACACGCGCCCACCGGCGCTCGATGAACAGGGTGCGGCCTTGCGCGCCGCCGGGCGCTGGGTGGACCGATGAACCCACGCCTGCAGAACTTCATCGCGGCGATGACCGCACTCACGTCCCGCAGCACCGATGAAACGACCTTGCTCCGGCAAGGCCGCATCCTGCTCGCCGACCTGGTGCGCCATGACGACTGGCTGCCCGCGCGCGCCGGCGCGGCGCGCGACGACCGCTACGCGCAGCATCTGCTGCACCGCGACCCGCAGGGCCGCTTCAGCGTGGTCAGCTTCGTCTGGGGCCCGGGCCAGTGCACGCCGGTGCATGACCACATGACATGGGGGCTGGTCGGCGTGATGCGCGGCGCCGAGCGCTGCGAAGAATGCACGCTTCAAGACGGCCTGCCCCGCCTGTCCGGCGCGGCGCACCTGATGCAACCGGGCGATGTGGAGGCGGTGTCGCCGACCCTGGACGACTGGCACCGCGTGAGCAGCGCGCGCGACGATGGCCTGTCGATCAGCATCCATGTCTACGGCGCCGACATCGGCCAGGTTCAACGCCACCGCCTGGACGACGCCGGCACGCTGATCGCCTTCGTCTCCGGCTACGACAGCGAGCCGGCATGCTGAAGCGCAGCCAGACCGAAGGTGTGGCCACGCTGACCCTGGCGCGACCCGAGCGCGGCAACGCACTCGGCCCGGACCTCGTCGAGGCCCTGCTCGACGCGCTGCAGGCGGCCTGCGCCGATGCCACCGTGCACACCCTGCTGCTGCGCAGCGAGGGCCGGCATTTCTGCACCGGACTCGACCTGTCCGACCTCGACCGCTGCAGCGACGGCGACCTGCTGCAGCGCCTGGTGCGCATCGAGACCCTGCTCGCCGCGCTCTGGCATGCGCCGCTGCGCACGGTGGCGCTGGCCCAGGGCCGCGCCTGGGGCGCCGGCGCCGACCTGTTCGCCGCCTGCGAGCACCGGCTGGCCAGCGAAGGCACGACTTTCCGCTTTCCGGGCGCCCAGTTCGGCATCGTGCTCGGCACGCGGCGGCTGGCCGAACGTGTCGGCGCCGACCGGGCGCGCGCGATGACCACCGGCGGCGGCGAGTGGCGCGCCGCCGAGGCGCAGGCCGCGGGGCTGGTGCAGGCCGTGCTGCCCGCGGACGACGACTCGGCCCTGGCCGCCGCCCTGGCACCGCCCGTGGTCGACGCGGCCACGGCGCGCGCGCTGCGCCAGGCCACACGGCCCGATCACCGCGACGCCGACCTGGCCGCCCTGGTGCGCTCGGCGTCCACGCCGGGTCTGGTGGCGCGCATCGCCGCCTACCGCGCGCGGCTCAAGGGCTGAGCCGGCGCCGGCTGCGCGGCTCGGCGCTGCGCCAGGCGGGCCAGCACGGCGCGCCTGCCATCGTCGTCCAACGTGCCCCAGGCCGCGATCTCGTCGAGCGTGCGCCAGCAGCCTTCGCACCAGCCGCTGGCCACATCCATGCGACAGACATTGGTGCAGGGCGACGCCACGGGGGATTCGGGTCGGCTCATATTGGGGCTGCCGTCACGTCGGCCACCGGCGCGCCGGTCAGGCGTTCCAGGTCGGCGGGCGTGAGCGGGAAGACCGCGTTGGGGTGCCCGGCCGCGGCCCAGATGCGCGCGAAGCGGAACAGCTCGCGGTCGATCAGGGTGAAGGGTGGGATCGCATGCGCCAGCGGCGACACGCCGCCGATGGCGAAGCCGGTCCTGGCCTTCACGAAGTCGGCGTTCGCACGGCCGAGTGCGCCGGCCAGGGCCGCGACCTTGGCCTCGTCGACGCGGCGGTCGCCGCTGGTGATCACCAGCACCGCAGCGTCGTCGGCCAGGCGGCGGAAGATCACGCTCTTGGCGATCTGGCCGACACCCACGCCCAGCGCGTCGGCGGCCTGCTGCGAGGTGCGCGCCGCGCTGTCCAGCCAGACCGGGCCCTCGGCGTGTCCGGCGGCGCCGAGCGCCGCCGCCACGCGCTGCACGCTGTCGGGCAAGGCCGTCGTCATGCTGCCTTCATCCGGATCAGCTCGGCGCCTTCGGCGAGCTGGTCGCCGACGGCGCAGAGCAGCTCGCCCACCTCGCCGTCACGCGGCGCGTGCAGGGTGTGCTCCATTTTCATTGCCTCCATCACCGCCAGCGCCTGGCCTTGCTTGACGAGGTCGCCGGCCTTGACCTGCAGGGCGATGACCTTGCCCGGCATCGGCGCGCTGAGCCGCCCTTCGGCGGCGCCGTCGCCGGCATGCGCCAGGCTGTCGACCTCGGTCAGCAGCGCACTGCCCTCGGGCGCGAAGACGGCGAAACGTTCGCCGACGCGGTAGGCCCACAGGCGCAGCCGGCGGTCGCCCACGGTCACGTCATGCGCACCGCCACCCAGCGCCACGGCGCTGAAGGGCCAGCGCCGGTCACCGAGCTCGAGCACGGTCGCGCCATCGTGCAGGCGCGTCATCGCCACCGGCAGGGGCTCGCCGCCGAACACGAGGTCGAAGCGACGGCGCGCACCGCCGTGCAGGCGCCAGCCGTCGCACCGGCTCCAGGGGTCGGCGGTCTCCAGCGCGCGCTCCTCGGCCTGCGCCAGCGCCGCCACGCCGGCAGCGGCCACTTCCGGCGCCAGACCGGGCACTTCGAAGAGCGCCGCGTGTTCACGCTCGATCAGGGCCGTGTCGAGGTCGGCGGTGGCAAAGGCGCGCGTGTTCACCACCCGGCGCAGGAAGGCGACGTTGTTGTGCAGGCCGGCGAGCCGGGTGTCGCGCAGCGCAGCGTCCAGGCGCGCCAGGGCCTGCGCGCGGTCCTCGCCCCAGACGATGAGCTTGGCGATCATCGAGTCGTACCAGGGGCTGATGGTGTCGCCTTCGTCGAAGCCGCGGTCGATGCGCGGCAGCCGCTCGCTGCGCTCGAAGGCCACATGCGCCGGCCAGCGCGCCACCGCCAGGGTGCCGGTGGCGGGCAGGAAGTTGGCGCCCGGGTTCTCGGCGCAGATCCGCGCTTCGATCGCATGGCCGCGGATCGCGAGCTGCTCCTGCGTGCGCGGCAGCGGCTCGCCAGCGGCCACGCGCAACTGCCACTCCACCAGGTCCAGCCCGGTGATGGCTTCGGTCACCGGGTGCTCCACCTGCAGCCGGGTGTTCATTTCCATGAAATAGAAGCGCAGGTCGCCGTCGTTGGCTTCCTCGACGATGAACTCCACCGTGCCCGCACCCACATAACCCACCGCCTGGGCCGCAGCCACCGCGGCGGCGCCCATCTCGGCGCGGCGCTTTGCGCTCATGCCGGGCGCCGGGGCTTCTTCGAACACCTTCTGGTGGCGGCGCTGCACCGAGCAGTCGCGCTCGAAGAGATGCAGGCAATGGCCCTGCGAGTCGGCGAAGACCTGGATCTCGATGTGGCGCGGGCGCGTGACGTAGCGCTCCACCAGCACATGCGCGTTGCCGAAACTGGCCTGGGCCTCGCGCTGGCAGGACGCCAGGGCCTCGGCGAAGTCGGCCGCATGATCGACGCGCCGCATGCCCTTGCCGCCACCGCCGGCGCTGGCCTTGATCAGCACCGGGTAGCCGATGCGGTCGGCTTCGCGCGCCAGCAGCGCCGGGTCATTGTCCTGCCCGTGGTAGCCCGGGACCAGGGGCACGCCGGCATCGGCCATCAGGGTCTTGGCGGCGGCCTTGCTGCCCATCGCGGCGATCGCCTGCGGCGGCGGGCCGATGAAGACCAGGCCGGCATCGGCGCAGGCCTGCGCGAACGCTTCGTTCTCGGACAGGAATCCGTAGCCCGGGTGTACCGCCTGTGCACCACAGGCCTGGGCCGCTTCCAGAATACGCTGCCAGCGCAGATAACTCTCGCTCGCGGGGGCGGCGCCGACATGCACCGCCTCGTCGCAGGCGGCCACATGGCGTGCGTTGGCGTCGGCGTCGGAATAGACGGCCACGCTGCGCACGCCCAGGCGGCGCGCCGTCGCAGCGACCCGGCAGGCGATCTCGCCGCGATTCGCAATCAGGATCTTGTCAAACATGATTCAGCCTTCTTGATGGCGTGAGGCGGCGCGCCAGGGCCCGGACAAACTTGAAGGTCAAGGCGATCAGCGTGACCGCCAGCAGCACGCCGAGCAGCAGGGCCGCCGCCGCCCAGCCCGGATGTTCCCAGGCCAGCCAGAGCAGGGCCGGCACCGACAGGTCACCGAGCAGGGACATGCCGATGTTGGAGAAGGGCTCGGGCGAGGTGTTGAGCGCCGCCCGCGTGCTCGCCTTGGCGACATGGCTGGTGGCGGCCAGGGTGCCGCCGAGCAGGGCCGCAAGCAGGGCCCATTGCTGCTGATCGCCGCCGAACAGGCCACCGAAGACGCCGGCGGCCAGCGCGGCGCCCGCCGGTACGCGGATCACGGTGTGCAGTGCGTCCCAGGCCGAGTCGACCAGCGGGACCTTGTCGGCGACGAACTCCACCAGCAACAGGATGCCGCTGGCCCACAGCAGCAGCGGCTGCTGCAGCAGTTGCAGCCCTGCCGGCAGCGGCACCCAGCCCAGGTGGCCGGCGAGTCCGGTGAAGAAGACCACCGCGTACAGCCGCATGCCGCTGGCCCAGCCCAGGGCCGCGGCCAGGGCGAACAGCTCGCCGGTGCCGAGGTTCAGGGTGTCCGCCATGCCGGATCCCGCTTGTTGAGGAACGATGCGATGCCTTCGCGGCCCTCGTCGCTGGCGCGGATGTCGGCGATGCGGCGCGCCGTCTCGTCGCGCAGTTCGGCGCTGATCTCGCGCGCGGCCAGATCCTGCACCAGGCGCTTGCAGGCCTTCACCGCCGCCGGCCCGTTGCCCACCAGAGCGGCGACGATGCGGTCCACGGCGCTGTCCAGCGCCTCGGCCGGCACACATTCGTGCACGAAGCCGAGTTCGCGTGCACGCACCGCGTCGAAACGTTCGGCGGTGGCGAAATAGCGCCGCGAGGCCTGCTCGCCCAGCGCCTTCACGACATAGGGGCCGATGGTGGCGGGCAGCAGGCCCAGGCGCGCTTCGGACAGGCAGAACTGGACGCCGTCGGCGGCGACGAGCACGTCGCAGACCGCAGCCAGGCCGAGCCCACCGGCATAACAGTCGCCATGCACACGCCCGACGACGGGCAGCGGGCAGCTGTACAGCGTCCACAGCATCTCGGCCAGCGCCATCGCGTCGGCGCGGTTCTGTTCCCAGCTGTAGCCGGACATGGTGCGCATCCAGTTCAGGTCGGCCCCGGCGCAAAAGGCCTTGCCGTGGCCGCCGAGCACGATGGCGCGCAGCGACACATCGGCACCCAGGCGCAAGAAGGTGGCGCTGAGTTCGGCGATCACGCCGTCGTTGAAGGCGTTGCGAACCTCGGGCCGGTTGAGGAACACGCGGGCCACGGGCCCGTTCACCTGGATGTCCAAGGTGCTCATGTCAGTGGCGCTCGGCCCGCGGGTCGATATCGAGGGTCATGACGATTCATCCATACCTCTTCGCGGCTTCTTCGAGCATCACTTCCGTCGCGCCGCCGCCGATGCCCAGCACACGCGCGTCGCGCCACAGGCGTTCGACCGGCGTGCCGGTCATGAAACCCATGCCGCCGTGGAACTGCTGGGCCGTGGCCGTGACCTCGTTGACGAGCTCACCGGTCAGCGCCTTCAGCAGGGACACATCCTGCACGATGTCATGGCCCTGGGTGATCCGCCAGGCGCAGTGCCAGGTGTAGGCCTCGGCGGCACGCGTCTTCGCGTCGCACATCGCCAGCCGCTGGCGGATGGTCTGCTGGTCCCACAGCGGCGCGCCGAAGGCCTGGCGGGTCTTGACATGCTCCAGCGCCAGGCGGATCGCCTGTCGGCAGTGGCCCACGGCCATCGCCGCCAGTGCGATGCGTTCGGTCTGGAAGTTCTTCATCACGGCGTAGAAGCCCTTGTCGGGTGCGCCGAGCAAATGTGACGCCGGCACGCGGCAGGCGTCGAAATGCAACTCGGCGGTGTCGCTGCAGCGCCAGCCGGTCTTGTCGAGCTGGCGGCCGACGCCGAAACCGGGCCTGCCCTTCTCGACCGCGATGATCGAGATGTCGCGTTTGCCCGCGCCGGTGCGCGCGGCGACGAAGTAGAGATCCGCGTGCACGCCGTTGGTGATGAAGATCTTGCTGCCGTCGATGACCCAGTGCTCGCCGTCGCGCCGCGCCGTGGTGCGGATCCCGGCCACGTCCGAGCCCGCCCCGGGCTCGGTGATCGCCACCGCGGTGATGATCTCGCCACGGCAGATGCCGGGCATCCAGCGCGCCTTCTGCGCCGGGTTGCCGGCGTGGTGCAGGTGCGGGCTGGCCATGTCGGTGTGCACCAGCACGGTGATGATGAAACCGCCGTAGGTGCTGTCGGCCAGCGCGTCGGCAAAAGCCAGGTTGCTCAGCGCGTCGGCGCCGGCACCGCCGTACTCGGGCTCGAACATCAGGCCCAGCAGACCGGCCTGGCCCATGCGCCGCAGCACGGCGCGCGGCACCATCCCGTCGCGCTCCCACTGTGCGGCCTGCGGCTCCACCTCGCGGGCAACGAAGCGCGCGACCTGCTCGCGCAGGGTCTCGAGTTCGGGGGTGTGATGGATCGACGTCATCGTCAGTGGCGCCAGGTGCGCAGGCCGCGCAGCCGCGCAAAGGCGTCGAAGTCGCGGTCCCGGTGCAGCAGCGCGTAGTCGCGCTCGATGCAGAAGCTGGCCACCAGCACGTCGATGGCGCTGCGCACCGTGACGCCATGGCCGCGCAACTGGCGGTAGTGCTCCGCCGCGCGCAGGGCCAGACCGGGGTCGCAGGCCGGTTCCACGCTCAGGCCTTCGAGCAGCGAACGCGCCTGCCGGTGATCACGTTCGTCGCGAAAACCGCGCAGCACCTCGAAAAGCACCAGATCGGGCACCACGAGGCGGATTTCACTGTCGTCCAGCAGGCGCCGCAGGACCGATCGCGCCGTGCTTTCGCGGCCATTGAAAAAATCGATCCAGACGCCGGCGTCAACCACGAGCACGGCGACGGCCCGGGGCGGGCTCCTGCGCGAGCACGGCGGTGGATTCGGCCCGGTTGGCCACCGTCCAGTCGATGGACTCGTCGCCTTCCCAGCGCAGCTTGCCCTCCCACTTCAGGATCTCGCGGTAGGCCGCCTGCCGGGCGAGCAGCCTGAGCCCCGCTTCCACCGCGTCCTTCTTGGTCGTGAAGGGACCGGCCTTCATGGCCTCGGCCATGAGGGCGTCGTCGATGTCGATGTTCGTGCGCATGATGTGTATCTTGTTCAGTACTCACACACATCGTACATCACATCCGGAAGACCCCGAACTGCGGCTTTTCCGGGATCGGCGCATTCAGGCTGGCGCTCAGCGCCAGCGCCAGCACGCGGCGGGTGTCGGCAGGGTCGATGACGCCGTCGTCCCACAGCCGCGCGCTGGCAAAGTACGGGTGCGCCTGATGTTCGAACTGGTCGAGGACGGGCTGCCGGAATGCGGCCTCCTCCTCGGCGCTCCACTGCCCGCCGCGCGCTTCGATGCCGTCGCGCTTGACGGTGGCCAGCACGCTGGCGGCCTGCTCGCCGCCCATCACGCTGATGC
>CAZWUR010000034.1:0-48033 GCA_964637205.1 uncultured Rubrivivax sp. | reverse complement strand
TGGTGCGGCGTGCTGGTGAAGAAGTACTGCAGCGCGCGCCCGATCTCCTGCGACAGGCTGTCGACGAAGGGGGCGAGGATCGCGCTGTCGTAGTCCTCGGGCAGGTCGTTGGCGAGCTTCTTCTGCTCGGCCTCCTCGAAGGAAAACCCGTACTGGCGCGAAATCAGCTGGGTCAGCTGCGAGCCGCCGAAGGCCTGGTCGCGGTCGTAGAGCATTTCGTCGTCGCGCAGCACCTTCAGGCTGGTGGTGTCGGCGCCGATCTCGAACAGCGCCACCAGGGCGTCGCGGCCCTCGTTGGGCAGGCCGGCCACGATGCGGCGCATGGCCAGCCGGGAGGCATGGCTTTCGATGTCCAGCACCACCGGCTTCAGCCCGGCCGCCTCGGCCAGGCCCTGCCGGTCCTGCACGCGGTCCTTGCGGCTGGCCGCGATCAGCACCTCCACATCACCGGCCGAACTGGCGCTCGGGCCGATGACGCAGAAGTCCAGGCTCACCTCGTCGAGCGAAAACGGGATGTACTGGTTGGCCTCGGACTCGACCTGGAGTTCCATCTCCTCGTCGCGCAGGCCGGCCGGCAGCATGATCTTCTTGGTGATCACGGCCGACTGCGGCATCGCCATCACGACCTGCTTGGTCTTGGTGCCGCTCTTGGAAACGACCTTGCGCACCGCGTCCGCCACCTCGTCGAACTTCTCGATCTGGCCGTCGGTGATCCAGCCTTTTTCGAAGGGTTCGAAGCCGAAGCGTTCGAGCACGAATTCGCCGCTCGAAGACTGGCCCAGCTCGACGAGCTTGACGCTCGAGGAACTGATGTCCAGGCCTATCACCGGCGGGTGCCTGCGACCCAGCAGCGCGTCCAGAAAGCTCACTGTGCTCCACTCCCCGGCAGGGACAAGATCCCCCGGATTGTTAAGAAGTTACTTCAATGCTAGCAGTAAAGCCCTTGTGTACCAAAGAAAAACGGGCTGCCGAAGTGTCCCGCTCGTTGCGCTCGCCCGACGCCTGAATGCACAGTTGAAACAACCCGCAATTCATTCGATCGGGGTAATCCCAGGGGTGTGCGGTATGTCACGGACCGTGCCCGCCACGGTTACAACGACGCCCTTCCTATAATTCCTGACCGCGCCCGAGCCGATGACTGAATCCCGTACCGAATCCCCCGCCGGGCCACGCCACTGGCTGCTGCGCATGCTGGCGTGGGCCGCCGGCCTGGGCGCCGCGGCGATCGCAGCCGGCGCCCTGCTCGTGGCGCTGGCGCTGGCCGTGGCCTACCGCAACCTGCCCGAAGTGGGCAACCTGACCGACTACCGACCCAAGCTGCCGATGCGCGTGCTGTCGACCGACGGCGTGCTGCTGGGCGAGTTCGGCGAGGAGCGCCGCACCTTCACGCCGATCGAGCAGATCCCGGCGGTGATGAAGCAGGCGGTGCTGGCGGCCGAGGACGCGCGCTTCTACGACCACGACGGCGTCGACTACCGGGGCATGGTGCGCGCCGCGCTGGAAAATCTGCGCGACGCACGCAGCCAGGGGGCCTCGACGATCACGATGCAGGTGGCGCGCAACTTCTATCTGTCGACGGAGAAGACCTTCACGCGCAAGCTCTACGAAGTGCTGCTGACCTGGAAGATCGAGCAGTTGCTGAGCAAGGACCGGATCCTCGAGCTGTACCTGAACCAGATCTTCCTCGGCCACCGCGCGCATGGTTTCGCCGCCGCCGCGCAAACCTACTACGGCAAGCCGCTGGCGCAACTGAGCATCGCCGAGGCGGCGATGCTGGCCGGCATCCCCAAGGCGCCGTCGGCCTTCAACCCGATCTCCAACCGCAAGCGCGCCACGCTGCGCCAGCATTACGTGCTCGAGCGCATGCTCGACAACGGCTTCATCACCGAGGCGCAGCGCGACGAGGCGCGCGCCCAGGTCCTGCAACTGCGCCCGGCGCGGGCGAGCCTGGTGCACGCCGAGTACGTCGCCGAGACGGTGCGCCAGCTGATCTTTGCGCAGTATGGCGAGGCCACCTACACGCGCGGCCTGAACGTCACGGTGTCCATCGACGCCCGGCTGCAGCATGCCGCCTACCAGGCGCTTCGGCGCGGCATCCTGAACTTCGAGCAGCGCCAGTTCTACCGCGGACCCGAGGCCTTCGTCGACCTGCCGGCCGACCCGGCCGCGCTGGACGCACGCATCGCCGAGGCGCTGGCCGAACATCCGGACCAGGACGAACTGCGTGCGGCGGTGGTCATCCAGGCCTCGCCGTCGAAGGTGGTCGCGGTGCTGCAGTCCGGCGAGTCGATCACCGTCACCGGCGCCGGCCTGCGGCCGGTGGCGTCCGGCCTGTCGCCCAAGGCGCCGCAGAACATCCAGATCCGGCCCGGCGCCGTGGTCCGGCTGGTGCAGGGCGACAAGAACGAGTGGCGGGTCACGCAGCAGCCCGAAGTCGAGGGCGCCCTGGTGGCACTGGACCCGCACACCGGCGCCATCCGCGCCCTGGTGGGCGGTTTCGACTACGGCAAGAACAAGTTCAACCATGTGCTGCAGACGCAGCGCCAGCCGGGCTCCAGCTTCAAGCCCTTCGTCTATTCGGCGGCGCTGGAAAAGGGCTTCACGGCGGCCACCGTGATCAACGACGCGCCGCTGTTTTTCGATGCCGCCGAAACCGGCAGCCAGCCCTGGGAGCCGAAGAACTACGACGGCGAGTTCGCCGGGCCGCTGCCGCTGCACACCGCCCTGGCGAAGTCGAAGAACATGGTCTCGATCCGCATCCTGCAGTCGATCGGGCCCGAGTTCGCTCAGGACTGGATCACGCGCTTCGGTTTCGATCGCGACAAACATCCGGCCTATCTGACGATGGCCCTGGGCGCGGGCACCGTGACGCCGCTGGAAATGGCCAGCGCCTACGGCGTGTTCGCCACCGGCGGCTACCTGCTGCCGCCGTCGCTGATCATCAAGGTCGCCGACAGCGAGGGCCATGTGCTGCGCGAGGCGCCCCCGGTGACGATGGACGAAAGCCACCGCACGCTGGACGCGCGCAACGCCTTCGTGATGGGTACCCTGCTGCAGGAGGTGGCGCGCTCGGGCACCGCGGCCAACGCACAGCGCCAGCTCAAGCGGCCGGACCTCTTCGGCAAGACCGGCACCACCAATGACTCGATGGATGCCTGGTTCGCCGGCTACCACCCCAGCCTGGTCGGCGTGGCCTGGATCGGCTACGACACGCCGAAAAAACTCGGCTCGCGCGAAACGGGCGGCGGGCTCGCCTTGCCGGTGTGGATCGACCTGATGCGCGTGGCGCTGCAGGACGTGCCGGTGGCCGAGCTGGAGCCACCGCCGGGCGTCGTGCAGCAGGAAGACGGGCTGTGGATCTACGACGAGTTCGCCAGCGGCGGCGGCGTGCGCAGCGTGGGCCTGGACCAGACCGTGCCGCGGGCCGCCTCGCCGGAAGAGCGCAACAGCATCCTCGACCTGTTCAGGCGCTAGGCGTCCGCACCCGGCGTCGGCTCTGGGCGTCGGCTCTGGGCATCGGCACCCGGCAGGCTGAACCAGAAGCGGCTGCCCTGGCCCGGCCGGCTGTCGACGCCGATCCGGCCATGCATCAGGTCGAGCAGCCGGCGCGACAGGGCCAGCCCGATGCCGGTGCCTTCGATGCCCGAGCTCGCCGCGGACAGGCGCTCGAAGGGCTGGAACAGGCGCGCGCATTGCTGTGCATCGAGTCCGGGGCCGTCGTCGACGATGTCGACCCGCCAATGCGCGCCCTCGGGTTCGACCCGCAGGCGCACCCGGCCCTGCTCGCGGTTGTACTTGACCGCATTGCCCAGCAGGTTCAGCAGCACCTGCTTCAGGCGCATGCGATCGGCCAGGACCACGGCGTCGCTGTGCAGGGTCTCGAAACCGATGCCGCGCGCCTGGGCCTGCGGCCGGACCAGGGCCAGGCATTCCTGCATCAGCGGCGCCAGCGGCACGGGCTCCAGGCTCAGCGCCATGTTGCCGGACTCGATGCGCGACAGGTCCAGGATCTCGCTGATCAGCATCAGCAGGTGCCGGCCCGCGGCGTGGATCTCGGCCGCCTGGCGCACGACGCGCTCATTTGCGGCCTCGATCTCGAGCAGCTGGGCGAAACCGAGGATCGCATTCAGCGGGGTGCGCAGTTCGTGGCTCATGCGCGACAGGAATTCGCTCTTCGCCCGGCTCGCCGCCTCGGCTTCGTCGCGCGCCACGCTGAGCGCTGCGGTGCGTTCGTCGACGCGGCGCTCGAGTTCGCGGGTCAGCTGCTGCAATTCCCGCTCGGCACGTTTGCGCTCGGAGATGTCGCGCACGACGACCTGGGTGCTGCGCCCGTTGGCGTCGGCGTAAGGCGCCGCACTGACCTCGACGTCGATCTCGCTGCCGTCCAGCCGCAGATAGCGCTCGGCCAGCGGCGGCACCACCTGGCCATCACGAACCACGCGCGCGCGGCGCTCGGCAACGGCAGCGTGCCAGTCGGGATGGATGCGTTCGTCCACCGGCCGCCCGACCAGCTGCGAAGCGTCGGCGGCACCGAACATGCGCAGCGCGGCCGGGTTGAGGAAGGTGAAGTGGCCGGCGTGGGTCAGGAAGATGGCGTCGGGTGCCGTCTCGAGCAGGGTCCGGTAGCGGTGCTCGCTGCGCTCCAGCGCCTGCTGGCGGCGCGCCGACTGCCAGAGCAGCACGACGACGACGCCGGCCGACCCGAGGGCCAGTGCCGCCAGCCCCTGCTGGGCCAGACGCACAGGTTCCTGCGCGGCCGTGACCGGCGCCAGGGCGTCGGCCTCGGCCAGGCCGACCGTCACCACCAGCCCGGTCTGCACCGAGCGCCTCCAGGCGAACAGGCGCACCACACCGTCGAGCTCGCCGGCACTGCGAAACAGACCCTGATCCACGGCACGCTCGCTCAGGAAAGGGCGATCCGGCGGTGGACTGCGCCCCATCACGAGGGCATTGTCGCGGCTGCGCGCGAGAAAACTGCCGTCGGCATGCACCAGGGCCACGACATCGCGCTCCGACAGGGCGAGCGCGGCAAGGCGGTGCGACAGGGCCTGGGTCGACACCGACATGTTCAGGGTGCCGGCAAACGGACCGTCAGGATGCAGCGGCCGGTTGACGATGAAGGTCCAGCGCCCCGGCGACAGTCGTGATTCGACCGCACGCCCCAGCCACAGCCGATCCCCGCCCGCCTGGTGGATCCTGAAATGCCGGCGGTCCGCCAGGTTGACGCTCTCAGCCTGCCCCAGGCTGCTATAGATGCTGCGGCCGGTCGCGTCGGCGACCGACACATGGCTGATCAGCCCGTCGGGCAGGGTGGCGACGAGCGCCCGCGCCTGCTCATCGAAGGCCGCCGGGTCCTGCACCCATTGGCGCCGCAGTTGCAGCAGCACGACATCCATGCTCGCGACCAGCAACTCGACCTGCCCGCGCATGGCATCGGCCAGCTGCAGGGCCCGCAGTTCGGTGCGGGCCAGCATCTGCTCGCGCGACGCCGCCTGCTGGCTGCGTGTGTGCCACCAACCCAGCACCGTGGTGGCTAGCGCCAACATCGCCACCAGGACCGCCAGCATCCGGGCCCGGCGACCGAGGCCGCCGGCAACCCTCGCAGCCGTGCCAGCCATTGCCGACTCAGGCCGGTGGCAGGAACCGCAGCGGGCGCCCTGCCTGCGCGGACGCCTCGGCCGAAAGGCGCGCGAAGAACTCGGTGCCGTCCTTGGTATCGATCCAGCGCCCGTCCAGGTGGCGGAAGTGAAAACCGCCGCCGCGCGCCGCCAGCCAGAGTTCCTGCAGCGGCGGCTGGGTGTTGACGATGATCTTGCTGCCGCCCGGCAGGCTCAGCTCGAGCAGGCCGCCGGTGCGCTGCGGGTCGATGTCGATCACGTCGTCCTGCAACCAGCGGTCGACGGTGGTCTCGATCGCGACCAGCACGGCATGGGTCAGGCGTTGGTAGTCGGCGTCGCTGAGGCGGGACATGGTGCTCGATAGAATGCGGGCATGCGCCGCAAGTCGACTGGAGCCACGAGTGTAGTGGCCTGCTCCGCCACCCTGGCCGCGGCGCTGCTGCTCGGCGCCTGCGGCCAGAAAGGCCCGCTGACACTGCCGCCAATCGCCACCCCATCGGCACCCGCCGGCGCGGCCTCCGGGGCGGCGCGCTGATGCTGCCCGGCGCCCCGCATCTGGCGCGCGACAGCGCCGGAACCCTGACCCTGGACGGCCTGCCGCTGGCCGCGCTGGCGCGGCGCTTCGGCAGCCCGCTGTACGTCTATTCGCAGCGCGCGATGCTGGACGCGCTGGCCGCCTACCAGCGTGCGCTGGTCGGCCGGCGGCATCAGATCTGCTACGCGATGAAGGCCAACTCGAGCCTGGCGGTGCTGCAGACCTTTGCCCGTGCCGGCTGCGGCTTCGACATCGT
Source organism: uncultured Rubrivivax sp. (assembly GCA_964637205.1). GTDB lineage: Bacteria > Pseudomonadota > Gammaproteobacteria > Burkholderiales > Burkholderiaceae_C > Rubrivivax. The sequence goes on along the minus strand of CAZWUR010000034.1, from coordinate 41,624 downwards.
CTCCGGCGGTGAACTCGCGCGGGTGCTCGCGGCCGGGGCCGACCCGGCGCGGGTGGTGTTCTCCGGCGTCGGCAAGACCGCCGACGAGATGCGCCAGGCCCTGGCGGCCGGCGTGCGCTGCTTCAACGTCGAGAGCCTGCCCGAACTGGACCGGCTCTCGGCGCTGGCCTTGGCCGCGGGCCGCAGCGCCGCCGTCAGCCTGCGCGTGAACCCGGACGTCGACGCCGGCACCCACCCCTATATCTCGACCGGCCTGCGCGAGAACAAGTTCGGCATCGCGCACGAGCAGGCCTTGGCCGCCTACCGGCATGCGGCGTCGCTGCCCGGCCTGGATGTGGTGGGCATCGACTGCCATATCGGCTCGCAGATCACCCAGATCGCTCCCTTCCTGGACGCGCTGGATCGGCTGCTCGACCTCGTCGAAGCGGTCGAGCGTGACGGCATCACGCTCGATCACGTCGATGTCGGCGGTGGCCTGGGCATCCGCTACAGCGACGAAGCACCGCCCGCGGCCGACCTGCTGGTGGCTGCGCTGCTGCAGCGCCTGGACGCGCGTGGCCACGGCCACCGGGAAGTGCTGCTCGAACCGGGGCGTTCGCTGGTCGGCAACGCCGGCGTGCTGCTCACCGAGGTGCAGGTCCTCAAGCCCGGTGACGGCAAGAACTTCTGCATCGTCGACGCGGCGATGAACGACCTGATGCGCCCGGCGATGTACGAGGCCTGGATGGCGATCGAACCCTGCCAGCGGCGCGACACCGCCGCGCGGTGCTGGGACGTGGTCGGACCGGTCTGCGAATCCGGTGACTGGCTGGGCCGCGAGCGCGATCTTGCGGTCGAGCCGGGCGACGTGCTGGCGGTGCTGTCGGCCGGCGCCTACGGCATGGCGATGGCCAGCAACTACAACACCCGCCCGCGCGCCGCCGAAGTGATGATCGTCGCCGGCGAGCCGGTGCTCATCCGCGAGCGCGAGCGGGTCGCCGATCTGTTCGCCGGCGAGCGCCTGCTCGGCTAGTTCCGCCTCAGATCCGGCCTTCTTCCACCGCGTGGCAGGCCACGCGGCTGCCCTTGAAATCGATGAGCGCCGGCCGCTCCTGGCTGCAGCGTGCATTGGCGTGCGGGCAGCGCGGGTGGAAGGCGCAGCCGGCCGGCGGGTTGAGCGGGTTCGGCACCTCGCCCTGCACCGGCGTGCGCGCGCGGCCGCTCATGTGGATGTCGGGAATGGCGTCCAGCAGCATGCGCGTGTAGGGGTGGCGCGGGGCGCCGAACAGGTCACGCTTGTCGGCCAGCTCGACCAGGCGGCCGAGGTACATCACGCCGACCTGGTCGGCCACATGGCGCACCACGGCGAGGTTGTGCGAGATGAAGAGATAGGTCAGGCCGCGTTCGCGCTGCAGGTCCTTCATGATGTTCAGCACCTGGGCCTGCACCGACACATCCAGCGCCGAGGTCGGTTCGTCGCAGACCAGGAACTCCGGCTGCGTGGCCAGTGCACGCGCGATGCTGATGCGCTGGCGCTGTCCGCCGGAGAACTGGTGCGGGAACTTCTCGATGTCGGCCGCCGCCATGCCCACCGACAGCAGCAGTTCCTGCACGCGCGCCTGCAGCGCGTCGGGGCCCGGGATCAGACCATGCTCGCGCAGCGGCTCGGCCACGATGTCGAGCACCTTCCAGCGCGGGTTCAGGCTCGCGTACGGGTCCTGGAAGATCATCTGCATGCGCCGGTGCAGCGCACGTTTGTCGGGATGGGTGGCGGTGTCCACGCCGTCGAAGCGCACGCGGCCGCGCGTCGGCGCGTACAGGCTCACCAGCAGGCGCGCCACCGTGCTCTTGCCGCAGCCCGATTCACCCACCAGGGCCAGCGTGCTGCCCTTGCGGATCGAGAAGCTGATGCCGTCGACGGCATGCACGAACTGACGCGGCTTGCGCTCGACGACGCGGTTCAGCCAGGGGGCGGAGACGTCGAAGACCTTGGCCAGGTCCTCGACCTCGACGAGGGTGCTCATCGTGCGCCCTCCACCAGCCAGCAGGCGGCGCGCGTGGCACCGGCATCCAGCAGTTCGGGCCGCTCGCGGCGGCAGCGGTCCATCACCTGCGGGCAGCGCGGGTTGAAGGCGCAGCCTTCGGGGATCGCATTCAGGCGCGGCATCGAGCCGTCAATCTGCAGCAGGCGCTCGCGGTCCTCGTCCATCGCCGGGATCGAACCCATCAGGCCCTGGGTGTAGGGATGCGCCGGGTGGTGGATCACCTCCTGCACCGGGCCGATCTCGGCCACGCGGCCGGCGTAGAGCACGGCGACGCGGTCGCAGGTCTCGGCGATCACGCCCATGTCGTGCGTGACCAGCATCACCGCGGCGCCATGTTCCTTGCACAGGCGCTTGAGCAGGGAAATGATCTGCGCCTGGATCGACACGTCGAGCGCCGTCGTCGGCTCGTCGGCGACGATGAGCCGCGGCTTGGCGGCCAGGGCGAGCGCGATCACCACACGCTGGCGCATGCCGCCGCTGAACTGGTGCGGGTACTGGTCGATGCGCTGTTCGGCGGCCGGGATGCCGGTTTCCTGCAGCAGATCGATCGCGCGCTGCCGGGCCTGCGCCTCGTTCATCGGCAGATGGGTGCGGATGGTCTCGATCAACTGCCGGCCGATGGTGTACAGCGGGTTCAGCGAGGTCAGCGGGTCCTGGAAGATGGCGCCGATCTTGCGGCCGCGCAGCGTGCGCATCTGTTCGCGCGGCAGATCGTCGATGCGCTGCCCGTCGAAGCGGATCTCGCCGCCGGCGACCCGGCCCGGCGGCTCGAGCAGGCCGATGATGGCCGCGCCGGTGAGCGACTTTCCGGCACCGGATTCGCCGACCACGCCGAGGATCTCGCCCGGGTCGATGGTGAACGAGATCTCGTCCAGCGCGAGCAGGGTGCCGCGCCGGGTAGGAAATTCGACGCGCAGGCGGTCGACTTCAAGCAGGGCCATCGTGTTCCGTCTTCAGCGCAGGCGCGGGTTCAGCGCATCGCGCAGCCAGTCGCCGAGCAGGTTCACGCTGAGCGCAATGAGCACCAGCATCACGCCGGGAAAGACCGTGATCCACCATTCGCCGGAGAACAGGAAGTCGTTGCCGATGCGGATCAGGGTGCCCAGCGAGGGTGAGGTCGGCGGCACGCCGACGCCGAGAAAACTCAGCGTGGCCTCGGCCAGAATGGCCTGTCCGATGTCGATGGTGGTCAGCACCAGCACCGGGCCCATCACATTGGGCAGCACATGCCGCCACATGATGGCGCCGCTGCCGACGCCGATCACGCGCGCGGCCTGCACGTATTCCTTGTTGCGCTCGACCAGGGTCGAGCCGCGCACCGTGCGCGCGAACTTGACCCAGCCCGACAGCGCGATGGCGATGATCAGCACCGCGAAGGCCAGGGTGTCGTGCGCGTTCGGGAACATCGCGCGGCCGACACCGTCGATGAGCAGGGCCACCAGCAGCGCCGGGAAGGACAGCATCACGTCGCACACGCGCATGATGAAGGCGTCGATGCGCCCGCCGACAAATCCCGACAGCAGGCCCAGGCCGACGCCGAGCACCACCGAGGCCGCCACCGCCGCCATGCCGACGGCCAGCGAGATGCGTGCGCCATACATGATGGTCGACAGGATGTCGCGCCCCTGGTCGTCGGTGCCGAGCAGGAAAGCCGGGCTGCCGTCGGCCATCCAGGCCGGCGGCAGGCGCGCGTTGCTCAGGTCGATCGACGCCAGGTCGTAGGGGTTGTGCGGCGCGAGCCAGGGCGCGCCCAGCGCGCCGACCAGGCACAGCAGCGCCGTCAGCGCCGCGACGATGGCCACCGGCGAGTTGACGAAGCTGTGCCAGACGTCGCCGTCGAAGAAGCGGGCGAGCGCGCCGGGGGCCGATGCAGTGGCTTCGGTCATGGGGTTCAATGCCCGGTCGTCGGGCGCTCGATGCGCAGCCGCGGATCGACCGCGAAATACAGCAGGTCCACGCCGAGGTTGATGACCACGAAGATCAAGGCGATCAGGCAAAGATAGGCCGCCATCACCGGGATGTCGGCAAACTGCACCGCCTGGATGAAGAGCAGACCCATGCCCGGCCACTGGAACACGGTCTCGGTGACGATGGCAAAGGCGATCAGGCCGCCGAGCTGCAGGCCGGTGATCGTGATCACCGGCACCAGGGTGTTCTTCAGCGCGTGGCCGAAATGCACCACCCGGTCGGGCAGGCCGCGTGCACGCGCGAACTTGATGTAGTCGGTGCGCAGCACCTCCAGCATTTCGGCGCGCACCAGGCGCAGGATCAGCGCCAGCTGGAAGATCGACAGGGTCAGCGCCGGCAGCAGAAGATGCTGCAGGCCGTCCACCGTCAGCAGCCCGGTGGTCCAGTTGCCGAAGGCCACCGTCTCGCCGCGACCGAAGCTGGGCAGCACATTCAGCAGCACGGCAAAGATCAGGATCAGCAGGATGCCGATCAGGAAGGTCGGCAGCGACACGCCGAGCAGGGACGCCGTCATCACCAGCTGCGAGCCGAAGCGCCCCCGGCGCAGGGCCGAATACACCCCCAGGGGCACGCCGACGAGGAGCGCGATCACCGCGGCCGTGACGGCGAGTTCGATGGTCGCCGGAAAGCGGTCGACGATGAGCGCCGAAACCTTGCGTCCCTGGCGCAGGCTGAGGCCGAACTCGCCTTGCACCGCGTTGCCGATGAAACGCCCGAACTGCACCGGGAAGGGCTGGTCCAGGCCAAGGTCGGCACGCAGCGACAGGCGCTGCTCTTCGGTGGCGTCCTGGCCGAGCATGCTGTTCACCGGGTCGCCGACGTACTGGAACAGCATGAAGGCGGTGAAGGCCACCGTCAGCATGACGATCACGGCTTGCAGCAGGCGGCGGAGGATGAAAGCGAGCATCTGGGAATCAGGGGGCGGCGCGGCATCGCCGCCGGTCGGTGCCGCAATGGGCGCGGCGGCACGGCCGGCCATGTCGAACGCGCGATGATGCGCAATTCGGATGCCGCATGCACGGGGGACTACCCGGGTGGCGTCAATCGGCGCCGGACAGGAACTGGATCGGGCCGTACCAGGCCAGCGCCCGCTGCTGCGTATTGTCGGCGTCCGTCATCAGCGCCACCGACAGCAGCCGCCCGGGCGGCTCGCCGAAGGCAGCGCGGTAATCCTGCGCCAGGTTGCGCCGGTGCTCGCGCCAGCGGCCGGCGTGCTGCGCCCCGGCGTCGACCACGATGCTGCGCACGCGGTCGGTCCGCGCATGCACCAGGGTGCGACCCAGATGGTCCGCCTGGTTGCCGAAGACGTACATCAGGGTGGCATAGGGCGGCCGTTCTCCGAGGATCGTCTGCGCCAGGTCGAACAGCATCCGGTTGCGCGGCGACAGCGCGGCGTGGTCGCCGTCGAAGGCAAACAGGATGCGCGCCGGTGAATCCCCGAGGCCCGGTGCGGCCAGGTCGGCGCCGGGCAGGGGCGCGTCGGCCCACCAGGAGAAACGCACCTCGCCCAGCGCCTCGGGCTCGATCGCCAGGGTGCGCCGCCACAGACTGGCGGAGCGGTCGGCCTGGGCGCGCAGCGCCGGCCGGCCGTCCTTTTGCACCCAGTCGTAGCGCGTCGCCGCCTTGCCCGGCAAGGCCACCGGGTGCCAGCCGGCCGCGTCGGGGACGGGGTTCGGTGTCGCGCAGCCGGCCAGGGCCAGGGCCGTCAGCGCCAGCGGTCGCAGGAATGGGTTCATCTCATGAAAAAGGCCGCCCCGAGGGGCGGCCTTGCGACTGAGCCATTCGCCTTGCGGCGAAGGGGATCAGAAGTTGTGCTTGATGCCGACGTCGTAGCCCGACTTGTTGTCGTTGAGTTCGCTGTTGTTGGCGAAGTCGACGTACAGCGTCGTGCGCTTGGACATGCTGTAGTGGTAGCCCATCGCCAGGATCTTGGCAATCGAGGTGTCGTTGGACTTCAGGTTGCCGTAGGACGCGCGGAACTCGCCGGCACCCATCGGGGCGGTGGCCGTCAGCATCCACGACTTGCGGTCATCACCCGCGGCGCGGGTGCCCTTGCCGTAGTAGAAGCCCGGCTTGACCATGCCCAGGTCGTAGCTGATGCCAGCCGACCACATCTTTTCCTTCTCGACATCCTCGTCGCCGGTCTTCTCGTAGCCGAACGAAGCGCGCAGCGGGCCGGCAGCGTAGCCGACGTTGAAGTTCAGGGGCTTGGATTGCTTGGCGGCGAATGTATCAGTCGCCTCGGCCGTCTGAATGGCGAACGAGAAGCCACCCGCGGCGATGTTGTAGGTCACCGAGCTGTCGTAGCGCACCTCGGCAATGCCCAGGCCGGTCAGGCCCGCTTGCAAAGCGACGGTATCCCAGCCCCACGGGTCAGACCACAGTTGGGTGCCCAGAAAGGCGGTGCTGTACTCGCGGCCGAACACGACCTGGCCGAAACCGCCCTTCAGGCCGACCAGCGAACGGCCGTGCCAGAACCGCGCCTGCGGGCTGGATCCGCCGCTCGCACCCGAGCCGACAATGCCCGTGTCAGCTTCAAAACGATGCTCGATATTGAACAGCGCCGACAGGCCACCGCCCAGATCTTCCGAGCCGCGCAGGCCCAAGCGGCTGCCGGAGCCGTTCGACATGAACTTGGTGTCGCTGCCAAGATTCTTGCCGACCGACAGGTCAACACGACCATACAGGGTGACCGACGATTGGGCCGAAGCAGCACCGGCGAACGCGGTCAGCGCAGCCAGGGCAAGCAGAGATTTTTTCATTGCAATGATCTCCTAGGTTGAACAAGAGGGCCCCGATCGACGAGGAACCCCTTCGAGGGGTTGATCGAGCCAACCTCCTCAGCGGAAGTTGCACGTATTGCACCAGACGGCAGGCGCCAATGCCAAGCCTTGACCCGCAAAACCGGCCTGTCTGTTGTCTGGCAACAACGTGATACGACCGGGATTATCCTTCAAGCCACGATGCATACCGACCGCCTGCTGATCAGCCTCGACAACGCGCTGCGCACCCTGTCCGGCGCGGTGCACGCCGCCCGCCCCCTGCCCGTCCCGGCGCTGCCGCCCCCCGCGCCACTGACCGAGGACGAGCGCCGCCTGTCCGGCGCGCTGATGCGTGTGAACCATGTCGGCGAGGTCTGCGCGCAGGCCCTGTACCAGGCGCAGGCGCTGACGGCGCGCGACCCGGCCCTGCGCGAGCGCATGGCCCAGGCGGCGCGCGAGGAGACCGACCATCTGGCCTGGACCCAGCAGCGCCTGGACGCGCTGGGCGACCGGCGCAGCGCACTCAACCCGCTGTGGTACGCCGGGGCCTTCGGCATCGGCTTGCTCGCCGGGCGCGCCGGCGACGCGCTGAGCCTGGGCTTCGTCGTCGAGACCGAGCGCCAGGTCGAGCAGCACCTGGCCGGCCATCTGGACCGCCTGCCGGCCGCCGACACCGAGTCGCGCGCCGTGGTCGACGTGATGCAGGCCGATGAACGCCGGCACGCCGACATGGCCCGCGACGCCGGGGGCGTCGAACTGCCGGCCCCGGTGCGCTGGGCGATGCGGGCGGCGGCCCGGCTCATGACCGCGACCGCGCAGCGGATCTGACGTTCAGCCCTCGACGACCTCGTGGCTGGTGCTGATGTCGGCGGTCTTGGCCAGCATCAGGGTGGCCGAGCAGTACTTCTCGTGCGACAGCTGCACGGCGCGCGCCACCGCAGCCTCGGGCACGGCCCGGCCGGTGATCGTGAAGTGCAGGTGGATCCTGGTGAACACCTTGGGGTCGGTCTCGGCGCGTTCGGCCTGCAGCTTGACGGTGCAGCCGCGCACGTCGTGGCGGCCGCGCTGCAGGATCAGCAGCACGTCATAGGCGGTGCAGCCGCCGGCGCCGGCCAGCAGGGTCTCCATCGGGCGCGGCGCCAGGTTGCGGCCGCCGCCCTCCGGGGCGCCGTCCATGTTCAGCAGGTGGCCGCTGCCGGTTTCTGCGCTGAAGGCCATGCCGTGGGCCGGCAGCCAGCTGATCATGCATTCCATGGGTTGCTTTCGCGGGTGGCGGGGTGCTGATTTTGAGTCGCGGCTCTAGTCCGATTTGCGACACGGATATTGCAGTGCAGCATGGCAAGCGCTAGACTGCATCGCAAGGCGGTTCGCAAGCGTCGCCAGCGATTGTCTCCTCCACCCCCAAACGGTGGATTTGGCCCGGTGCCTCACGGCTCCGGGCCTTTTTTCTGCTCGGCCTATGATGCGCGGCCCTGCACCGAAGCCTCACGCACCCCGCCCCGATGAAGACCACGGCAGCCCGCATCGCGGCCGACTACCTGAAGAAGATCCTCACCGCACGGGTCTACGACGTGGCGATCGAGTCGCCGCTGGAGCCGGCGCCGGTGCTGTCGCGCCGCACCGGCAACCAGGTGCTGCTCAAGCGCGAGGACGAGCAGCCGGTGTTCAGCTTCAAGCTGCGCGGGGCCTACAACAAGATGGTCCAGCTCGACGCCGAGCAGCGCACGCGCGGCGTGATCTGCGCCTCCGCCGGCAACCATGCGCAGGGCGTGGCGCTGGCGGCACGAAAACTCGGCTGCACCGCCGTGGTGGTGATGCCGGTGACGACGCCCAAGCTGAAGATCGACGCCGTCAAGGCGCTCGGCGGCGAGGTGGTGTTGCATGGCGAGAGCTACTCCGATGCCTACGGCCAGGCGATGACGCTGCAGGCCGAGCGCGGCCTGACCTTCGTGCACCCCTTCGACGACCCGGACGTGATCGCCGGCCAGGGCACGGTGGCGATGGAGATCCTGCGCCAGCATCAGGGCCCGATCGACGCCGTCTTCGTCGCCATCGGCGGCGGCGGCCTGATCTCGGGCGTGGCCGCCTACATCAAGGCGGTGCGCCCGGAGATCCAGGTCATCGGCGTGCAGACCCAGGATTCCGACGCCATGCTGCGCTCGGTGCGCGCCGGGCGCCGCGTGCAGCTCGACGACGTGGGGCTGTTCTCCGACGGCACCGCGGTCAAGCTCGTCGGCAAGGAAACCTTCCGCATCACGCGCCAGCTGGTCGACGACTTCGTGGTCGTCGACACGGATGCCGTCTGCGCCGCGATCAAGGACGTGTTCCAGGACACGCGCAGCATCCTCGAGCCGGCCGGTGCGCTGGGCGTGGCGGCGGTCAAGCAGTACGCCCAGGCGCATGCCCTGAAGGGACGGACCTTCGTCGCCATCACCTGCGGCGCCAACATCAACTTCGACCGCCTGCGCTTCGTCGCCGAGCGCGCCGAGTTCGGCGAGCAGCGCGAGGCGCTGTTCGCGGTGACGATTCCCGAGGAGCGCGGCAGCTTCAGGCGCTTCTGCGAGCTGATCGGCCCGCGCCCCGTCACCGAGTTCAACTACCGGATCTCCGACGCGCAGGTCGCGCATGTCTTCGTCGGCATCGGCATCCAGCGCCGCGACGAGGCGGCGAAGATCGCGCGCAACTTCGAGCGCCACGGCTTCCCGACCCTGGACCTGACCGACGACGAGATGGCCAAGGAGCATCTGCGCCACCTGGTCGGCGGGCGCACCGCGCTGGCGCAGGACGAACGGCTGTTTCGCTTCGTCTTCCCCGAGCGGCCGGGCGCCCTGATGCGCTTCCTGGCCCGGATGCATCCGGGCTGGAACATCAGCCTGTTCCACTACCGCAACCAGGGCGCCGACTATGGCCGCATCCTGGTCGGCCTGCAGGTGCCGGCGGCCGACGAAGCCGCGTTCCAGGGTTTTCTGGCTTCGCTGGCCTATCCTTGCGTCGAGGAGACGATGAACCCGGTGTACCGGCTTTTCCTGCGTTAGCGTCCCTACGCCCCACGGAGTCGACATGGCCAGCCGTTCGTTGATCGCCCCCAGTTCCAACCCGCTGCTCGAGCGCGCCCTGCGCGAAAAACTGCAGCGGCGCGCCGAAACTGCCGGCCGGCTCGGCGAGCTGGAACCGCTGGCCCTGCGCCTGGGCCTGATGCAGAACACGCTCAAGCCGCGCTTCTACGACCCGCAGCTGGTGGTCTTCGCCGCCGACCACGGCATCGCGGTGGACGGCCTCAGCCAGCCCGGCCATCGCCAGACCCAGGAGCAGGTCCACCAGCTGCTGTCCGGCCAGTGGCCGATGGCGGTGTTCGCACGCTCGCAGCAGGTGGAGCTCAGCGTCGTCGACTGCGGCCTGGCGGTCAACATGCCGGCCCATGACCGGCTGTTGATGCGCAAGATCGCGCATGGCACGCGCAATGCGCGGGTCGGCATGGCGATGACGCTGGACCAGGCCCATTCGGCGATGCGCGCCGGCATGGAAATCGGCGATTCGCTGCGCGGCAACGTGCTGATGTGCGCCGGTCTGGGCATCGGCAGCCAGCAGAGCGCGGCCCTGGTGCTGTCGCGCCTGACCGACACGCCGATCCGCGAACTGGCGGTCTCCGGCCCGCAGATGCCGCCCGACCTGATCGGGCATCTGATGGTCGTGCTGCAGGGCGCGCAGGGGCGGCACCGCGGCATCAGCGATCCGATCGAGGTGCTGGCCGCCTTCGGCGGCTTCGAGATTGCCGTGATGGTGGGTGTGATGCTGGTGGCCGCGAGCAAGCGCCATCTGCTGATGATCGACGGCCTGGCGGCCTGCGCGGCGCTGATGCTGGCCGCGCGCATCGCCACCCCGGTGACCGACTACTGCGTGTTCTGCCGCAGCCACCCGCACCAGGGCCTGGACCGCGCGCTCGGCCTGTTCCGCGCCAGCGCGCTGCTCGAGCTCGGCCTGGAAAGCGCCGACGGCACCGGCGCGGCGCTGTCCTGGTCCCTGGTGAGCAGTGCCGCGGCCCTGCTCACCGATGTTGCCGAGGGCGAGGACCCGGGCCCGACCCAGCCCGACAGCTTCTGGCCGGTGCCCGAGGGTGTGCCGGCCGACCTGCCGCCGCGCTGAGCCCGGCGGGCCTGCAGGCGGGGCCCTACTGCGTCACATGCCCCGGCATCGACTGCGAGGGCGGCGGCAGCTCGATCTCGTCGGCGCCGGTGTCGGACTCGCCGGTCGGGTCGCCCGCGCTGACCTGCGGCGCTGCGGGGACAGGCCGCGGCATGACCGGGCGCGGCGGGACGAAGGACGGCGGCAGCGTCACCGCCGTGCGCACCGTGGGCACACCGGTGGCCGGCGGCGGCAGGGGAGCCACCGACAGCGACACCGAACTCTGCGCCGTGTCGGCGATGCCGAGTTCGGCGCCGCGTGCATGCACCTTCTGCAGCACCAGCGCACCGTCAACCACCGCCCCGACGCGGTAGGCGCGCGCCGGCCTGTCGTCGATCGCGATCAGGGCGACCCCTTCGTTGGCCGCCTTCGGTGAACGTGCGGCGACCACGCCCAGCAGCTTGTAGCGCGACGGTGCCACCGCCAGCGGCGCCTCGGCTTCGAGCGCTGCGCCGCCGAGCAGGCGCTCGACGTCGCCGTGCAGGGCCTGCGCGGTCGGCACCGTGCTCAGGCCGGGCGGCAGCGGCGGCGGGCGCACCAGCACCCGGCTCGCCCAGAAGGCGGCACAGGCGGCCACGGCGGCCCAGACCGCGAGTGCGGCCCAATGTGTCACGGATGGCAGGCGCATCGGCCGATTATCATGCAGCCATTCACTGTGATGCGGGTCTCTGCGGCCCGCCGACGGACTGCCCATGAGCCCCAAGAACCGCCGCCGCGCCCCCGGCGGGTGCCGCCAGCACGGCGACGCCGCGCGGGGTTTCACGCTGATCGAACTGCTGGTGGTCATCGCGATCATCGGCGTGCTCGCCGCCTTGATCGTGCCCAACGTCATCAACCGCGCCGACGACGCCAAGCTCACGGCGGCGCGCGCCGACGTCAACATGCTGATGCAGCAGCTCAAGATCTACCGCCTGGACAACCAGCGCTACCCGAGCGGCGAGCAGGGTCTGGAGGCACTCGTGCGCAAGCCGACCAGCGGGCCGATACCGCCGAACTGGAAACCCTACCTCGACAAGCTCCCCCCCGATCCCTGGGGTCGGCCCTATCAGTTCGCCAACCCCGGAATCCAGGGCGAGATCGACGTCTTCAGCCTGGGGGGCGACGGCCAGCCCGGAGGCGAGGGCGCGGATGCCGACATCGGTTCCTGGCAGTAGGCGCCGGCCCGGCCGGCAGCGGCGCGGCGGCTTCACGCTGATCGAGCTGCTGGTCGTCATCGCGATCGTCGCGCTGACGACGTCGATGGTCGCCCTGTCACTGCGCGACGGCCGCGTGCAGCGCCTGGAACGCGAGGCCGACCGGCTCGCGATGCTGCTCGAGACGGCACGCGCCGAGTCGCGGGCCAGCGGCCTGCCGGTGTGGTGGCGGCCCACCGGCGAGCCGGGCAGCGTCGAGCCCCGCGGCTTCCGCTTCGTCGGCCTGCCGGCGGCGCTCAAGCTGCCGACCGGGTGGCTGGACGACGAGGTGCAGGCCGAGGTCGACGGCGGTCGGCCGCTGCCCCTGGGTCCGGAAGCCCTGATCGGCGCGCAGCGCGTGTGGCTGAGCCTGGGCGACAAGCGCATCGCGGTGGCCACCGACGGCCTCGCCCCCTTCGAGGTGCAGCCGGTGGCCGGCGAATGAGATCTCGCCCGGGCGCCGCTGGCGGGTTCACGCTCGTCGAGGTGCTGGTGGCGCTGGCCATCGTTGCCGTGGCCCTGGCCGCCGGGATGCGGGCGGCCGGCGCCCTGACCGGCAACGCCGAGCGCCTGGCGGCCGTCACCGCGGGCCAGTGGTGCGCCGAGAACGCACTCACCAACCTGCGCCTGGCGCACCAGCTGCCCGGCGTCGGCGACGCCGACTTCAGCTGCGAGCAGCTCGGCCGGACCTACAGCGGCACGCTGGCGACGCGTCCGACTCCGAACCCGAATTTCCGTCGCGTCGACGCCAGTGTGCGCGACGACGCCGGGCAGCCTCTGGTCACGGTGACCACCATCCTGGGCCGAAACTGATGGGCCCCCAACCTCGCTCCTGCTCGGTACCCCCCAGGGGGGCCACCGGCCATCGACACCCGCGGCGGCAAAGCGGCTTCACGCTGGTCGAGCTGCTGGTGGCGCTGGCGGCGATGGCCGTGCTCGCCGGCCTGGGCTGGATGGGCGTCGACAGCATGGTGCGTTCGCGCGACGCCACCCAGGCGGCGATGGACCGCAGCCTGCGGCTGTCGACCGTGCTCCTGCAGTGGGAGCAGGATCTGGCGGCCGTCCAGGAGACGGTGGCCGTGCCGCCGATGCAGTTCGATGGCCGCACGCTGCGCCTGACACGCGACGCCGGCGACGGCCTGCGCATCGTCGCCTGGACCCATCGCGACGGCGCCTGGTGGCGCTGGGCCGGGCCGGTGGTGCTGCGCAGCGGCGAACTGCAGCAGAGCTGGCTGGCCAGCCAGCAGCTGCAGGGCGGCGGACAGGGCAATAGCGGCGAGCTGAAGCTGATCGACGCCGTCGAGGGCTGGCAGGTCTACTACTACCGCGGTAACGCCTGGACGAATGCGCAGTCCAGCGGCAACCGGGCGGCATCACGCAAGGCCGACAAGCCCGATGTCGATGATCGCGAGGACCTGCCCGACGCCGTGCGCCTGGTGCTGGCCCTGCCCGGAGGCAGCCTGACGCGGGACCTGGCGGTCCCGCCACAGCCGCTGTGAACCGCCGCCGCTACGCACGCGGCACCGCGCTGCTGCTCGCCCTGGTGCTGCTGGCCCTGGTGGCCACGCTGGCCGCGGCGATGATCGGCCGCCAGCAGCGTGCACTCGCCGTCGAGTCGGCCGAGCGCGCGCGCGCCCAGTCGGCATGGATCCTGTCGGGCGCGCTCGACTGGGCGCGCCTGGTGCTGCGCGCGGACGCGCGCAGCGGCAAGGTCGACGACCTCGGCGAACCCTGGGCGGTGCCGCTGGCCGAGGCCCGCCTGTCGACCTTCCTCGCCGCCGACCGCGAGGCGCCCGACGCCGACGAGGGCCCCGAGGCCTTCCTCAGCGGCGTCGTGCGCGACCTGCAGGCGCGCTTCAACCTGCAGAACGTGGTCGACCTTGAAGGCAAGCCCGATCCGGAACAGATCTTCGCGCTGCAACGCCTGTGCCTGATCCTCGGCCTGGGCGACGACGTCGCCCTGCGCATCGCCAGTGGCCTGGCCGCGGCGGTGCGCGAGGACGACCCGGACGCTCCCCTGCTGCCCACGCGCTTCGCCCAGCTGCGCTGGCTCGGCCTGGACGAGGCCACCCTGGCCCGCCTGCAGCCCTATGCCACGCTGCTGCCGCAGCACACCGCCATCAACGTGAACACCGCGCCGCGCGAGGTGCTCGCGGCCGTGATCCCCGGCCTGGACCTCGGCGGCGCGGAGCGCCTGGTGCAGCGGCGCGCGCGTGCCCCGTTCAAGACGCCGGACGAATTCAGGGCCGAGCTGCCGCAGGGCCTGCCCGAGCTGCCCGCCTCCGCGCTCGACACCGGTTCGAAGTATTTCGAGGTCATCGGCCGCCTGCGCCTGGACGAACGGGTGTTCGAGGAGCGCTCCATCGTCGAACGCAGCCCCGAACGCGGTGGCGAAGTGGTGGCCATCCTGCGTGAACGACGCAGCATCCCGCCGGGAACCCTGCCATGAAAAGCCCCGGGCTTCTGGTCCAATGGGGCCCCATCGCGCAGCCGGCCCTCCGCCGGCGCCGCCTGCCCCGCACCGCATGAACGTCCTCGTCGTCCTGATCCCGCCACGTCCGCGCCCGCCCCATCGCGACGGCGACGCCGCGCCCTTGCCGGCCGAGTGGTCCTGGGTCTACAGCGTCGACGGCCGCAGCGTCGCGCGCCAGGGCCGTGGCGCGCCGGCCGACTGGCCGCCAGCCACCGAGCGCGTGGCCCTGCTCGACGCCGGCGACGTCGCCTGGCTGCCGGCGACGCTGCCCAAGGCGCCGCCGGCGCGCATGCGCCAGGCCTTGCTCGGTCTGCTCGAGGACCAGTTGCTCGACGACGACGAATTGCACTTCGCGCTCGCGCCGGGGGCCAGGGGCGGGCAGCCGACCTGGGTGGCCGCCCTGCACCGCCCCTGGCTGGCCGAGATCCTGCAGCGCCTGGACGCGGCCGGCGTGCCGGTGAACCGCGTGGTGCCGTCGCTGCAACCCGCGATGGCACCGCCGCGCGGCCATTTCAGCCCCGACCCCGACGATGACAATCGCCTGCGGCTGGCTTGGTCGGACGCCGGCGGCGCTGCCCAGCTGCGTCTGGACGGCAGCCTGGCGCGCGCCCGCGCCGCCGCCGCGCCGCCCGATTTGCAATGGACCGCGACACCGGCCTGCGCCGCCGCCGCCGAGGCCTGGCTCGGCCACCCGGTGGTCGTGCTCGGCGAGGCCGAACATGTGCTGCAGGCCCTGGCCGGCGGCTGGAACCTGCGCCAGTTCGAGCTTGCGCCGCGGCACCGCGGCGCCGGCGCGCTGAAGGACGGCTGGCGCCGCTTTCTGGCGCCGGCCTGGCGCCCGGTGCACCTCGGACTGGTGGCGCTGCTGGCGATCAACCTGGTCGGCCTCAACGCCTGGGCCTGGCAGCAGCGGCAGGCGCTCGGCGAGCGCCGGCAGGCGATGGTCGACCTGCTGCGCAGCACCCACCCCCAGGTGCGCGCCGTGCTCGACGCGCCGTTGCAGATGAGCCGTGAAGCCGAGCGCCTGCGCGCCGCCGCCGGCCAGCCCGGCGAGGACGACCTGGAGACCCTGCTCGCCGCCGCCGCCGCGGCCTGGCCGGAGGACGAACCGCAGGTCGCCGGCCTGCAGTTCGAGCCCGGGCGGCTGGTGCTCGATCTCGAGGAATGGGACGCCGCCCGCATTGCCGGCTTTCGCGAGCTGGCCGAGCCGGCCGGCTGGCAGGTCGTGGTCGAGGGCAGCCAGCTGACCTTGTCGCGCCGCGCCGCGCCGCAGGGGGCACGATGAACGCCTGGCGTGAACGATGGGCGGCGATGAGCGCACGCGAACGTGCGCTGGTGACGCTCGCCGCGCTGCTGGTCGGCCTGGCCCTGGTCTGGACACTGGCCGTGCAACCGGCCTGGCGCACCCTGCGCAGCGCCCCGGCGGAACAGGCCCGCCTGGACGACGATTGGCAGCGCATGCAGCGCGAAGCTGCCGAAGCGACACGCCTGCGCGCGCTGCCGCCGGTGGCGCCGGCCCTGGCGACGCAGTCGCTGCAGGCCGCCACCGCGCGCCTGGGCGCGGCCGGCAAGCTCAGCCTGCAGGGTGAACGCGCGGTGCTCACGCTCGACGGGGCAAGCGGCCCGGCGATCATGGCCTGGCTGTCCGAGGTGCGGCGCGGCGCCCGCGCACGGCCGGTCGAGGCCAGACTCGAACTCGGCGACGGCGGCTACCGCGGCCGCATCACCGTCGCCATCGGGGCCGGCGCATGAGCCGACCTTTGATCCGCAGCCTGCGCCGCTGGGCGCTGGCCGGCGGCCTGCTCGGCGCGGTCGCCGGCGGCCTGATGTCCCTGCCCGCCGCCTGGCTGGCCGGTGGCGTCGCGCGCGCCACGCAGGGCCAGTTCCTGCTCGCCGATGCGCGCGGCACGGTCTGGTCGGGCAGCGCGGTGGCGGTGCTCAGCGCCGGCGCCGACAGCCGCACCGCGGTGGCCCTGCCCGGCCGCCTGGGGTGGTCGCTCGGCTGGGCCGACGGTGCCTTCGAGCTGCGCGCCCGCCAGGCGTGCTGCCTGCGCGGCGAACCGCGGCTGCGCCTGCGCCCGGGTTTCGGCACCTGGCAGTTCGAGTTGAAGCCGAGCCTGGCCGGCGGCAGCTCCGGCGGCCCGGCCGCAGCCCTGATCGGCCAGTGGCCGGCCGCCTGGCTGGCGGGTCTGGGCACACCCTGGAACACCCTGAAGCTCGACGGTGCGCTGCGCCTGAGCACGCCCGGCCTGCGTGTAGGCCTTGCCCAGGGCCGCTGGCGGCTCGCCGGCGACGCGGTGCTCGAGCTCCAGCGCGTGGCCTCGCGCCTGTCCACCCTGCCCGTGCTCGGCAGCTACCGGCTCGACGTCACGGCCGGCGACGCCGGCGCGCGGCTGACCCTGGCCACGCTGTCGGGTGCGCTGCGCCTGTCGGGCGACGGCAGCTGGGACGCGGCCGGACTGCGCCTGCGCGGCGAGGCCAGCGCCGCCGCCGGCGCCGAGGCCGCGCTCGACAACCTGCTCAACATCATCGGCCGCCGCCAGGGTGCGCGGTCGATCATCGCCATCGGATGACCATGACCTTGCGCCTACGCCATTTGCGCCCCCTCCTGCGCCCCGGCCTGCTGATCCTGGCCCTGGCCACCGCAGTCCCGACCCTGGCACAGGCGCCGGGCCGCGCCCCGGGCGAAAACTCGGCCGCGCGCTCGCGCGCGCCGGTGACGGTGAACTTCGTCAACGCCGACATCGAGGCCGTCACGCGCGCCTTCGCGGCCATGATCGGGCGCCAGATCGCGGTCGACCCACGCGTCAAGGGCACGATCACGGTCTACAGCGAGCAGCCGATCAGCGTGCGCGAGGCCTACCTGACCTATCTGTCGTCGATGCGCGGCCTGGGTTTTGCGATGGTCGACAACGGCGGGCTGCTGAAGGTCGTGCCCGAGGCAGACGCGAAGATCCAGACCGGCACCGTCTCGGTCGGCGAGGTCGGCCCGCGCGGCGACCAGGTCATCACCCAGATCTTCACGCTGCAGCACCAGAGCCCGAACAACCTGGTCGCCGTGCTGCGCCCGCTGATCACGGCCAACAACACGATCAATGCCAACCCGGGCAGCAACTCGCTGGTCATCACCGATTACG
Organism: uncultured Rubrivivax sp.; assembly: GCA_964637205.1. Lineage (GTDB taxonomy): Bacteria > Pseudomonadota > Gammaproteobacteria > Burkholderiales > Burkholderiaceae_C > Rubrivivax. The sequence continues at coordinate 23,906 of CAZWUR010000034.1, read as the reverse complement.
CCGACAACCTGCGCCGGCTGGCGCAGATCGTCGCCGCGCTCGACCGGCCCTCGGACACCGATGTCGACCTGATCCCGCTGAAACACGCGGTGGCCACCGAACTCGCACCCCTGGTGCAGCGCCTGGTGGCCACCGGCGTGGTCGGCGCCAACCCGGCGGCACGCGCCGCGGCGGGCGGCGGCGGTGCCGAGACCGTGGTCGCCGATCCGCGCAGCAACGCGCTCATCGTGCGCGCCCCCAACACCGCCCGCCTGGCCGCGATGCGCGCCGTGATTGCCCAGCTCGACGTGCCGGGCAGCAGCGGCCCGGCCGGCGGCATCTGGGTCGTGCGGCTGAAGAACGCCGACGCCGTGCGCCTGGCCACCGTGCTGCGCGCCGCCTTCTCGGCCGGCACGGCGGGCGGCGGCGCTGCGACCGGCGGCTTGAGCAGCGGTCTGACCGGCACCAGCGCGGCCGGCGGCAGCGTGGCCAGCGGCAGCAGCGGGGCCAGCGTGCAGTCCACCTCGCCGGTGGCCGCCGCCGCGGCACCCTCGACCGGCGGCTTCATCCAGGCCGACCCGGCCACCAACTCGCTGATCATCAGCGCACCCGAGCCGCTGTACCGGCAGGTCAAGGCGATGATCGAGCAGCTCGACGAGCGCCGCGCGCAGGTCTATATCGAAAGCATGATCGTCGAGGTCAGCGGCGACAACGCGGCCGACTTCGGCTTCCAGTGGCAGGGCCTGCTGGGCCAGCGCGGCGACTCCAACCTGGTCGGCGTCGGCACCAACTTCAGCGGCAAGGCCGGTGGCAACATCGTCGACATCAACGTCGGCGCTGCAGCCGGCACCCTGTCGGCCGACGCCCTGGGCCAGGGCTTCAACATCGGCCTGGTGCGCAACTTCGGCGGCACCTATGCGCTGGCCGCCATCGCGCGCATGCTGCAGAGCCAGGCCCAGACCAATATCGTCAGCACGCCGAACCTGATCACGCTGGACAACGAGGAAGCCAAGATCGTGGTCGGCGAAAACGTGCCTTTCATCACCGGCCAGTTCACCAACACCGGCACCGCGACGACCAGCCCCTTCCAGACCATCGAGCGCAAGGACGTCGGCATCACGCTGCGCATCCGGCCGCAGATCGGCGAAAACGGCACCGTGCGCATGACGATCTACCAGGAGCAGAGCAGCGTCAAGGAGACCGCCGCGGTGGGCACCAGCAATGCTGGCCCGTCGACGACCAAACGTTCGATCGAGTCGCAGGTGGTGGTCGACGACGGCCAGATCATCGTGCTCGGCGGCCTCATCGAGGACCGCTTCATCGAGAGCAAGTCCAAGGTACCGCTGCTCGGCGACATCCCTTACCTGGGTGCGCTGTTCCGCAGCGAGAGCCGCGAGAAGAAGCGCACCAACCTGATGGTCTTCCTGCGCCCGGTGGTGATGCGCGACCAGGCCGGCGCCGACCGCGTGTCGCAGCAGCGTTACGAGGAGCTTCGCCAGCAGCAACAGCAGCAACAGCCGGCCCAGAACCCGGTGCTGCCGATCCAGGGTGCGCCGGTGCTGCCGCCGCTGGCCCCGGCCTCGTCCCCCGAGGCAGAGCTGGCGTCGCCGCTGCCGCCGCCGGCGGTACCGAACTGAGCGCGCGCATGTCGCTGCGCCACCCCCTGCCCTATATGTTCGCCAAGGCGAACACCCTGCTGCTCGAGGACGACGGCCGCGAGCTGGTGCTGCATGCCTGCGAGCGCACGCCCTGGTCGGCGCTGGCCGAGGTCGGCCGCCGCTTTGCGGTGGCGCGCCACGAACACGAAGCCGAGGCGCCGCTGGCGCAGCGCATCGCCACCGTCTACGCCGGCGGCGAGAGCAGCGCCGCGGCCGTGATCGGCGAGGTCGAAAGCGGGGTCGACCTGAGCCGCATGATGCAGGAGCTGCCGGCGGTGGCCGACCTGCTCGAGGCCGCCGACGACGCGCCGATCATCCGCATGCTCAACGCCCTGCTCACGCAGGCCGCCAAGGACGGCGCCAGCGACATCCACATCGAGCCCTACGAACGCGCCAGCGCGGTGCGCTTTCGCGTCGACGGCACGCTGCGCGAGGTGGTGCAGCCGAACAAGGCCCTGCACGCGGCCCTGATCTCGCGCCTGAAGATCATGGCCGAGCTCGACATCGCCGAGAAGCGCCTGCCGCAGGACGGGCGCATCAGCCTGCGCATCGGCGGCCGTGCGATCGACGTGCGCGTGTCGACCCTGCCCGGCTCGCACGGCGAGCGTGCGGTGCTGCGCCTGCTCGACAAGACCGAATCCAAGTTCACGCTCGAAGGCCTGGGCATGAGCGGCGAGGTGCTCGCCGCCTTCGAGCGCCTGATCCAGCAGCCGCACGGCATCCTGCTCGTCACCGGCCCCACCGGCAGCGGCAAGACGACCACGCTCTACGCCAGCCTGGGCCGCGTCGACACCAGCACCACGAATGTGCTGACGGTGGAGGACCCGATCGAATACGAACTGCCCGGCATCGGCCAGACCCAGGTCAACCCGAAGATCGAGCTGACCTTTGCCAAGGCCTTGCGCGCGATCCTGCGCCAGGACCCGGACGTGATCATGATCGGCGAGATCCGCGACCACGAGACGGCGCAGATCGCGGTGCAGGCCAGCCTGACCGGCCACCTGGTGCTGGCCACCCTGCACACGAACGACGCGCCGAGTGCCGTCACGCGCCTGGTGGACATGGGCATCGAGCCTTTCCTGCTCAGCTCGAGCCTGCTCGGCGTGCTCGCCCAGCGCCTGGTGCGCAAGCTCTGCCCGCAGTGCAAGAAGCCCGGCGACGATGGGCGCTGGCATGCGGTGGGCTGCGCGCATTGCGCGATGACCGGCTACAAGGGCCGCACCGGGGTCTATGAGCTGATGACGGTGAACGCCCCGCTGCAGTCGCTGATCCACGAGCAGGCCGCCGAGGCGCAGATCCTGGCCGCCGCGCGTGCCGGTGGTCTGCGCGCGATGCGCGAGGACGGGCAGCGGCTCATCGTCGACGGCACGACCTCGGCGGAAGAGGTGCTGCGCGTCACTCGAGAATAGGACAGCGCCCGTGCCCGCCTACCGCTACGAGGCCCTCGACGCTTCCGGCAAGACCGTCGACGGCCTGGTCGAGGCCGACAACGCCAAGGCCGCGCGCGCCGGCCTGCGCGGGCGTGGCCTGGTGCCGATGGACGTATCGCCGGTGCTCATGGCGGCGGCCGACGGTGCCGGCGTACGCTTCACGCGGCGCGTGTTCTCGGCCACCACGCTGGCGGTGTGGACACGCCAGATCGCCGGCCTGGTGGGCTCGGGCCTGCCGCTGGAGCGCGCGCTGACCGCGCTCGCCGACGAGTCGGAAGATGCGCGCCAGCGCGAGCTGATCGCGCACCTGAAGAGCGAGGTCAATGCCGGCAGCCCCTTTGCCCGCGCATTGGCCTCGGCGCCGCGCGAGTTCGACGAGGTCTACCGCGCGGTGGTGGCGGCCGGCGAGGCCAGCGGCGCGCTCGGCGCGGTGCTCGAGTCCCTGGCCGACGACCTGGAGGAACGCCAGGCCCTGCGCGCCAAGCTCATCGGCGCGATGTTGTACCCGGCCATCATCTCGGTGATCGCGATGCTGATCGTGGCCTTTCTTGTCACCTATGTGGTGCCGCAGGTGGCGAATGTCTTCACCAGCTCGCGGCGTTCGCTGCCCTTCCTGACGGTGGCGCTGCTGGCGTTTTCGTCCTTCGCGCGCCAGTGGGGCTGGGTGCTGGTGCTCGCTGGCGCGGCCGCGGTGTTCGGCTTCGGCTGGCTGCGCCGCGGCGAGGCCTTCCGCGAACGCAGCGACGCGATGTTCCTGCGCCTGCCCCTGGCCGGGCGCCTGGCGCGCGGCTACAACGCGGCACGCTTCGGCGCCACGCTGGCGATGCTGGCCGGCGCCGGCGTGCCGATCCTGAAGGCGCTGCAGGCCGCCGCCGAGACCCTGGGCAACCGCGCCATGCGCGCCGACGCACTGGACGCCCTGGTGCAGGTGCGCGAAGGTGCGCCGCTGGCTTCGGCCCTGGCCAGCAAGCCGCGTTTCCCCGGCCTGCTGGCGATGTTTGCCCGCCTGGGCGAGCAGACCGGCACCCTGCCGCGCATGCTGCAGCGCGCGGCGGTGCAGATGTCGGCCGAAGTCCAGCGCCGCGCGCTGGCCGCGGCCACCCTGCTCGAGCCCCTGCTCGTCGTCGCGATGGGCGTGGTGGTGCTGATCATCGTGCTCGCCGTGCTGCTGCCGATCATCCAGCTCAACACGTGGGTGCGCTGAGGCGGCGCCGCCTGCTGCAGGCGGCGGCGCTGGCCGGACTCGGCAGCGGGGCGGCCGCCGCCGACGCTGCCAAGGTCCTGCGCATCGCCTTCGCCGGCAGCGAAGCCGGCTTCGACCCGGTGCAGCTCAGCGACGCGGTGTCCACCGCCATCGTCGGCAGCCTGTTCGACGCACCGCTGGCCTACGCCCACCTGGCGCGGCCGGCGGCCCTGGTGCCCAACACCGCCGTGGCCCTGCCCGAGGTGTCGGAGAACCACCAGCGCTTCGTCTTCAGGCTGCGCCCCGGCACCCTGTTCGCCGACCACCCGGCCTTCGGCGGCCGCGCGCGCGAGCTGGTCGCGGCCGACTACGTCTACAGCCTGAAGCGCTACTGGGACCCGGCGCAACCGAGTCCGGTGCTCTTCCACTACCAGAACGCCGGGCTGCTGGGCCTGCCTGAACTGCGTCGGCAGGCGCGCGAAACGGGCCGCTTCGACTACGACCGCGAGGTGCCCGGCCTGCGTGTGCTCGACCGCTACCGCTTCGAGCTGCGCACCGACCGCCCGGTGCCGCGCCTGCCCTGGGTCTTCGCCAGCCCGGCGCTGGCCGGTGCGCTGGCGCGCGAGGTGATCGAGGCCGAACCCGGGCGCAGCATGATGCTCCCGGTGGGCACCGGGCCCTACCGGCTCGGCGCCTGGACACGCAGCGCGCGCATCGTGCTCGAACGCAACCCGGCCTACCGCCGGCGGGTCTTCGACGAGACGCCCGCCCCTGGCGACGCCGAGGGCGAGCTGATCGCCGCGCGCCTGCGCGGGAAATCGCTGCCGCTGGTCGACCGCGTCGAGATCACGATCATCCAGGAGGCGCAGCCGCGCTGGCTGGCCTTCCTGAATGGCGAACTCGACCAGGTGACGGTGCCGCCCGAGTTTTCGGCCCTGGCCGCCCCGCATGGCCGGCTGGCGCCGCATCTGGCGCGGCGCGGCGTGAAGCTGCACCCGCTGGCCCTGCCGCAGACCTGGTTCGTGTACTTCGCGATGAATCACCCCGAGGTCGGCGGCAATGCGCCCGAGCGGGTGGCCCTGCGCCGCGCGGTGGCGCTGGCCTATGACGCCCAGCGCGAAATCGACCTCGTCGCCCAGGGCGCCGGCGTGCGCGCGCAGAGCGTGATGCCGCCCGGCGTCAGCGGCTGGGACCCCGCGCTGAAGACCGAAGCCGGCGACCACGACCCGGCGCGCGCCAGGGCCCTGCTCGACCTCTACGGCTGGATCGACCGCGACGGCGACGGCTGGCGCGAGCAGCCCGACGGCCGGCCCTTCGAACTCATCTTCAGCACCGAGCCGTCGCAGAAGGCGCGTGCGCAGCAGGCGCTGTGGAAGAGCGCGATGGACGCGGTCGGCCTGCGCATCGGCTTTCGCGTGGCGCAGTGGCAGGAGAACATCAAGGCCGCACGCGCCGGCCGGCTGATGATGTGGAACACCGGCTGGGTCGCCGCCCTGCCCGACGGGCAGTACTTCCTGGACCTGCTCTACGGCCCCAACGCCGGCCAGTCGAACACGCCGCGCTTCAGCCTGCCGGCCTTCGACCGCCTCTACGAAGACCAGCAGGCCCTGCCCGACGGCCGCGAACGCGACGCCCTGATCGCCCAGGCGATGCGCCTGTCGGTGGCCTACATGCCCTATGTGCCCACCTATCACCCACTGGCGCTGTACCTGACCCAGCCTTGGGTGCACGGCTATCGGCCGCACCCCTTCGCACGCGATTTCTGGCGCTGGATGGACGTGGACTGAGTCCGCCGTTGGCAGCCGACGCGCACGGCTGCTGATGCGAGAACCGGGGATAGCGGGTCAAGCCTGACCCACTTCGACGCTTCAACATGGCAGTCTTGCTGCTTGAATGCATGCAGGCCGGGCTTCACGCGCAGGAGTGTCGATGAGCAGTAGCACCGAACTGGTCCCCGTGCGCAGCACCGCGGGCCACATCCCGATCGCGCAGATGCGCGCGGTGTTCCGGCCCCAGGAGGTCGAACAACGGCTCGACAAGCTGCCGCCGAAGGAACACGAAAGCCTGCGCAGCACCTACGAGCGCATGCTGGAGAAGGGCCCGGAGCGATTCCAGGTCAAGCCCAGCGGCCTGCCGGCGATGCAGCATCTGTACGACGAGCTGCCCAACTTCCACGACGTGCTCGACGACCTGAGGCGCCAGCTCGCGCTGTGCCACGACAGCCGCGACGCGCTGGAGATCGCGCCGATGCTGCTGCTCGGCCCCCCGGGCGTGGGCAAGACGCATCTGGCGCGCGAGATCGCACAACTGCTCGGCACCGGCCTGGGTTTCATCAGCATGAGCAGCCTGACCGCCGGCTGGGTGCTCAGCGGCGCGTCCAGCCAATGGAAGGGCGCACGCCCGGGCAAGGTCTTCGAGACCCTGATCGACGGCACCTATGCCAACCCGGTGATGGTGGTCGACGAGATCGACAAGGCGCGCGGCGAACATGCCTACGACCCGCTCGGCGCGCTCTACAGCCTGCTCGAACACGACACCGCAAAGACCTTCACCGACGAGTTCGCCGAAGTCCAGATCGACGCCAGCCAGGTGATCTGGGTGGCCACCGCCAACGACGAACGCGGCATCCCGGACCCGATCCTCAACCGCATGAACGTGTTCGAGGTGCAGATGCCCGACCACGACGCGGCGCGCTGCATCGCCCGGCGCCTCTACGCCGCGATCCGCGGCGCGCACGACTGGGGCCGGCGCTTCGCGCCGGAACCGAGCGACGAACTGCTCGACCGCGTCGGCACCCTCGTGCCGCGCGAGATGCGGCGGGCCTGGATGACGGCTTTCGGCAACGCCCGGCTGGCGGGGCGCGACGAGCTGCAGGCCGCCGACCTGCCGCTGCCGCAGGGCAAGCGCGCGCCGATCGGGTTCACGCACTGAGCGCCGGGATGGTTGCTCAGTAGAGCCGGATTGCGCTGTCGAAGACCCAGGTCCGGCGGATCTCGACGACGTCGAACTGGCGCGCCAGCGCGGGCGGGAAGGCCGGGTGCGGCGCCAGGCTCGCGATCACCTCGCCGATCGCCGCGTCGAGCGCGGGCACACCGCTGGAGCGCACGAAGGTGACCGACTCGACCGTGCCGTCGCTGCGCAGCGCGACCGTCACCATCGGGTCATGGTGCGGCTGCATCACGGCCTCGCGCAGGCGCTCCATGTTCATGTTGAGCTGGATGCGGCGCGCCCAGGCTTCGGCGTAGAGCACCAGTTCGGCGTTCGGGTCACTGCGGCCGAAGAGCCGGCCCCGGCGCAGGCTGCTCACCGAGGACGGCAGCGATGCCGCCGAACGCGCCGCCGCGTCGCGCCGCGCGGCGTCTTCGTCGAGCTGCCGGCCGATGGCCCGCAGCACCTCTTCGCGCCGGGCCGCCGCGGCCTGTGCCGGACTCAGCGGCGCGGCCGCCGGGGCTGCGGCCTGGCGCAGTTCGGCGGCGCGTTGTTCAGCCTCCTGGCGCGCGGCCTCCTGGCGCGCGGCCTCCTGGCGTGCGGCCTCCTGGCGTGCGGCTTCCTGGCGTGCGGCTTCCTGGCGTGCGGCTTCCTGGCGTGTGGCTTCCTCCCGGGCGGCCGCCTCGGCAGCCTGGGCTTCGGCCAGTTGCCGCTCGGCCTGCAAGCGTGCGGCCTCGTCCGCGGCGGCTTGCGCCAGCGCCGCTTGGCGCAGCGCCGCCTCGCGCCGCTCGGCTTCCAGGCGCTCCGCCGCCAGACGCTCGGCTTCCCGTCTCGCGGCCTCGGCGCGCGCCACTTCTGCGGCCGCTGCTTCGACGGCCGCGGCCTGGCGCGCCGCTTCCAGTTGTGCCGTGGCCAGTCGCTCGGTTTCCAGCCGCTCGGCAGCCTGTCGCTCGGCCTCCCGTCGCTCGGCCGCGCTTGCTGCCGCCTCGGCCAGTGCCGCGGCCTGGCGGGCAGCCTCCTGCCGGGCCGGTTCGGGTTCGGGTTCGGGTTCGGGGAGTTCATGCACCGGTGCCGGCGTCGCCGTGCCGGGGTCGGGTGCAAGCGTGGTCTGGGCGCTCGACGCTGCCGATGCTGCGGCGGCGACCGGCCTTGGCGCCGGGTCGGCGACCGGCAGCTCCCACAAGGCCTCGTCGGCGCCAGGCACCGCCAGGAGCTCGGGTTCGGGCGTCGGCGTTGGCGCCATGTCCGGCGCTGGATCGGCGATGGCGGGCGCCGCCACCGTCGCGTCCGGGCGCGCGGCATCAACCTCGGCAACGACCACCGGATCGGCCGGCGGCGGCGCGGCGGGGACGCGCGGGCGCGGCGGCGGCTCGACATCCTGCCGCGGCGCCGGCACCTCCACCGGCACCTCCACCGGCAGCGGCTCGGGCTGCGTGGCGACTGGCGCCGGCATGAGCACGACACGCAGCGCCGGCACCTCGGCGCGTCGGTCCTGCCAGGGCAGGCTGAAACCCGGCAGCCCGAGGCCCTCGCCGCCGAGGGTCAGGCTGGCAAGCAGCAGATGCAGGCCCAGCGACACCCAGAACGCGATCCGCAGGCGCCGGCGTTCGCGCTGCCGCCGTCGGCTCGGCCGCCGCGCGCGCGGGCGCGCCGGCGCCGGGGGTCGCGGGGCAGGCGTCACCACTCAGCGCCGGCACGCCGGGCGCGCGGCAGGGCCCCGGGCCGCCACCACCGGCTGCGCCGCCGCGCGCTGTCGCCGTCCCGGATCTGCATGCGCGCGATTGTCCACGGCGCACCCGCTCAGGCCTGCACCAGCAGCACCTTCAGCGCGCGCTCAGGCGCCACGTCGTCGAAAGCCGGCGGGTTGGGCAGGCGCTGCACGACGCGCAGGCCCGGGGCGCGCTCGGCGAGCGCCGCGAGCAGGAAGGCGGTGTCCAGTTCCGGCGCGTTCAGGCACAGCAGGGCCTGGCCGCCGGGCGCCAGCAGATCGGGCAGGCGCTGCAGCAGGCGCGCATAGTCCTTGGCGGCGACGAAGCTGCCCTTCTGGTAGCTCGGCGGGTCGACGATGATCAGCTCGTAGGGCGCGCCGCGGCGCAACTTGCCCCAGGACTTGAACAGCTCATGCGCCAGAAAGGTGGCACCGCCGCCGATGCCGTTGAGCCGATGGTTCTCGCGCCCGATGGCCAGCGCGCCGGCGGCCATGTCCAGGTTCAGCACCGAAGCCGCCCCACCCTGCAGCGCCAGCACCGAGAAGGCGCAGGTGTAGGCGAACAGGTTCAGGACCTTCATGCCGGGCTGCGCGGCGGCGGCCTGGCGCACCCAGCGCCGGCCCTCGGCCATGTCGAGGAACAGGCCATGGTTCTGCCCGCGCTGCAGATGCACGCGGTAGCGTGTGCCTGGCGTGCCGGCTTCGCTGACCCAGTGCTGCTCGGGCACGCGGCCGGCCATCAGCCGGGTTTCGCTGCGCCCGGGCTGGCGCTCCTGGTGCACCCAGGCCCAGCCCGGCGCGCGCGCCGCCAGCGCCGCGCCGACCGCGTCCAGCTCGGTCGCCTCGGCGGGGCGAAAGCTGGTCGTCAGCCAGACCGGCGGGTAGGCGTCGAGCGACCAATGCGCCAATGCCGGGTGGCGGCCACCGCGGCCATGGAACAGGCGCCGGGCGTCGGGGCCCGGTTCGGCGGCGGCGATGGTGTCGAGCAGGGCTTGCATCGGGTCAGTGGATCGGTGGCCGGGCGCCAGGGCGACGTCGGGCCGACGCCGGGCCAACCCTGGCGTTCAAGACCGGTCCCTTAAACTCAGCGGTTTTTCGCCGATTCTGACCCCAGCGCGCATGACCCCCTCCCCGACCACCGTCCTGCACCAGCCGCCGCTGCTGCGCCAGCTGCTCGCGCTCGGCCTGGCCCGGCCCGGCCGCAGCGGCGATGCGCCGGGGCCCGGCCTGGCTGAACGGCTGGCACCCTGGCTGGCCTGGACCGACGCCATCGCGCTGGCCGGCGCCCTGGACGGCGCCGCGCCGGCGGCCGCGTCGCCGGCGCGGGCGGCGGCGGCGCGTCGCGGCGCCGTGGCCAGCCTGGAGACCACGCGCCTGGCGCTGACGCGGGCCATCGAAGACGACGCCCCCGAGGGCCTGGACGAGCACGCATGGCCGCCCGACGCGACGCCGGGCCAGCGCTACCGCGCCCACCAGCAGGCGATGGCATCGCGCATCGGTGCGCTGCGCGAGCGCGTGCGCGCGGCGCTGGCCGCGCAGTCGCCGGCCCTGGGCCGCGTGGCGATGCTGGACCAGCACCTGGCGCAGGCCCTGGGCGGACGCGAGCGCCAGCTCCTGGCCGCGCTGCCGGCCTGGCTGGACCGCCGGCTGCAGCGTGATCCGGCAGCGCCGGCGTCGCTGATGCAGCCGCTGCTGCTCGCCGAGCTGGCGCATCGGCTGCAGCCGGTGGCCGGCATGGTGGCCAGCCTGCGCGGCGCGCAAGGCGCGGCATGACCCGGGCCACAGTAGCTGCCGCGCTCGCCTTCGCGCTCGGCGCCGCCGCCCTGCTCTGGGTGGCGCTGGGCAGTGCCGGCACCCACCCGCTGGCGCTGGCGATGACCCTGGGCATCGGCCTGGCCTATGCCACCGGCGCCGCCGAGCTCTGGCGATTCCAACGCAACACGCTGGCCTTGCACCGCGCCCTGGCCGGCATTGCCGGCGACGTCGTGGACCTGCCCGCCTGGCTGGCCGGCCTGCCCGCAGCGCTGCGCGACGCCGTGCGCCGGCGCATCGAAGGCGACCGCGTCGGCCTGCCCGGCCCGGCGCTGACACCCTATTTGGTCGGCCTGCTGGTGCTGCTGGGCATGCTGGGCACCTTTCTCGGCCTGGTGGTCACGCTCAACGGCACCGTCATGGCGCTCGAGCGCACCAGCGACCTGGGCGCGATGCGCGCCGCCCTGGCCGCCCCGGTGAAGGGCCTGGGCCTGGCCTTCGGCACCTCGGTGGCCGGCGTGGCGGCGTCGGCGATGCTCGGCCTGATGGCGTCGCTGGCACGGCGCGAGCGCGCCGCCGGCGTGCGCGCGCTGGACCGTGGCATTTCGACCACCCTGCGCGGCCACACGCGCGACGCCCAGCGCAGCCGGCAGCTGACCCTGGTCGCCGACGCCCTGCAGGCCCAGGCCACGCTGCTGCCCGGCGTCGTGCACCAGGTGCAGGCCCTGCTGGCGCGGCTGGACACGCAGCAGGCGGCGCAGCAGGCGCAACTGCTCGACCAGCAGGCCCGGTTCCACCGCGAGGCGCAGGCCCAGCTGACGGCACTCGCCGACTCGGTGGGCCGCGACCTGCGCGACAGCCTGGCCGAGGGCGCGCGCATCGCCGGCGCCACGCTGCAGCCGGTGGCCGAAGCGACGATGGCCGCCATCGCCCATCAAAGCGCCGCCGTGCAGGCGCGGCTGGCGCAGGCGGCGCAGGCCCAGCTCGACGGCCTGGGCGCACGCGCCGAGGCCAGCCTGGCCAGCCTTGGCGAAACCCTGCGCCAGCAGGCCGCCACGCTGGCCGACGGCGTCGCCCGGGCGCATGCCCGGCAGCAGGCCGAGGCCGACGCCCGCGACGGCGCGCGCCAGGTGGCATGGACGCAGGCGCTGCAGGAACACGCCGCCAGCTTGCAGCAGCAACTGGCGGCGCAGACCCGCGACACCCTGGCCCAGGTGGACCGCCTGACCCAGACCGCCGCCGAGGCGCCGCGCGCCGCGGCCGCGGTCATCGCGCAGCTGCGCGGCCAGCTCAGCGACAGCCTGCAGCGCGACCAGGCGCTGCTGCAGGAACGCAGCCGCCTGAGCGCGGCGCTGACGGCCCTCATCGACGACGCCCAGCGCGCCAGCGCGGCGCAGCAGGGTGCGGTGCAGTCACTGGTGAGCAGCGCCGACGGCCTGTTGCAGCGCAGCGCCGACCACCTGGGTCGGCAACTGCAGGCCGCAGCGCAGCAGCAGGCCGAAGTCGCCGTGCGCCTGAACGGCAGCGCGGTCGAGGTCGCCAGCCTGGGCGAAGCCTTCGGCGCCGCGGTGCAGCAGTTCGGCGCCAACAGCCATGCCCTGGCGACGCAGCTCGCACGCATCGAGACCGCGCTCGACCAGTCGGCCCTGCGCCACGACGAACAGCTGGCCTACTACGTGGCCCAGGCGCGCGAAGTGATCGACCTCAGCCTGAGCGCGCAGCAGCCGCTGGTGGAGGCGCTGCAGCGCATCGCGGCGCCTGCGGCCGCGCAGGCCGCCTGAGCGCATGCACGACATCGGGCTCGACCAGGCGGACGGCATAAGCGACGAAGCGGCGCCGGTCTGGGGCGTCTTCGGCGACCTGATGGCCGGTCTGGTCGGCGTCTTCGTGCTCCTGCTGGTGGCGGTGATCGGCGTGCAGCTCGAGCTGGCGCGCGAGCTCGAAGTCGAGGCACAGCGCCGCCAGGCCCTCGAAGCGGCCCTGGCCGCGCCCCTGGCCGCCGGCCGCGTGACCCTGGTCAACGGCCGCATCGGCATCAGCGGCAGCGTGCTCTTCGCGCTCAACTCCGACCATCTGCAGCCCGAAGGCCGCGCGCTGCTGAAGAGTCTGGCCGGCCCGCTGGCCAGCTATCTGCAGGGTCGCGACGAGCTGCTGATGGTCAGCGGCTTCACCGACGACCGCCCGGTGCGCGACGGCAACCGCCGCTTCGACGACAACCTCGAGCTGTCGGCCCAGCGCGCGCTGACCGTGACACGCACCCTGATCGAAGAAGGCCTGCCCGCGTCGGCGCTGTTCGCCGCCGCCTTCGGGCCCGAGCAGCCGGTGGCGTCGAATGCCGACGAAGCCGGCCGCGGCCAGAACCGGCGCGTCGAGATGGCGCCGGTGCCGCGCGCAAGCCGCGGTGGCTGAAACCATGCCGCCCGCTGACGCGGACCATACCTTCGACAGCGCCGCGCAGACCCTGCAGGCCCTGCGTGCACGCGGCGCCGCCAGGCTCGACCCGGCGGGCCTGGCCCTGGCCGAGGCGTTGTTGCGACGCGGCGCACGGCAGGACCAGGCCGTGCGCCGCTGGCTGGCGCCGCGACTGGACAGAGCGATCGCCGACCTGGCAGGGCGGGTCGACGCAGCGCGGCAGGAAGCCGCTGCGCCGGCGCCAGCGCCGGCGCAGCTCGCCCTGCGGCAGGCGCTGGGCGCGGATGCGGCGGACGAACTGAAGTCTGTTCGCCGCTTCCGCCCGGCGCTGGCGCGCTGGCGCGTGGAGCGCCAGATCGCCCGGGCCCAGGCCCGCGGGCCGGACAACCCCGGCCCGCTGAACTCAGAGCACCTGCTGCTGCGCGCGCTGCAGCAGATGCAGGCCGCAGCGCCGGACTATCTGGGCGCCTTCGTGACCCAGGTCGAGACCCTGCTCTGGCTGGACGAGGCGCGGGGTGGGGTGGCGACGGACGATCCCTTGAACCGCGCCGGTCGGCGCCTGGCCTCGCGCTGACCACGCCAGACCCACTATTTCATCAAGCCCTCGGCGCTGACGATCGTGCGGGCATAAGGCGCGTAGGTGACATAGTGGTAGAGTTTCCAGCGCCCGTCCTCCACGCGCCAGCGCGAAATGGCCGGGTTGGTCTCGAACGTGGCGGCGTACTTGCCCTTGGTCTTCGGCAGCGCCAGCTGCACGACACGCATCACGGCCGTGGCGCTGCCGTCGGGCTTGAAGTGGATGCGCAAGGGCTGCCACTCGAAATCGAATCCGGTGATGGCACTCTCGAAGGCCCGGCGCGATCGATCGCGGGTCGTCATCTGGCGCGCTTCGTCGGTGTGCAGAAAGCTCTCGTTGTAGTGCAGGTCATCGGTCACCAGCTGGTTCCAGGCCGCGACGTCGCGCTGGTTCCAGGCCTGCGCATAGCGCGCCATCGCCTGGCGCAGCGCCGCCTCGTCGGTGGCCGCTGCCGCCAGCGACCGGGTACCGGCCAGGGCCAGCGCTGCCAGGAACAGCCGCCGGCTGCCCACGATCCGCGCCTCGCTCGGCGCATGTTCTGCCTGTGTCATGTCTGTTCTCCGGTTGGCACGGCCGGCCTGAACTCACCTGCCGTCGACTGAACTTTCGGCGCGCGAAGTGGTTTTGTCCCGAACGAAGGCCGAAATCTGGCCGAAACCCGACCTCAGGCAGGATGTCCTGCCCCGCCAGCGCCAGCTTGCAGGACCTCAGGCCATGCGCGAAGATCGATCGTCCGCAGGCCACCGGCCTCCAGCCCGGTCGCTCGTGGGCACCGCCCTGCCGGCAACCCATGCAACGCGACAGCGAAGCTCCCCTGCTGCGAACCGCAACGCTCGCCTGGCCGGGCTTTGTGCTCGACCTGGCGCGCGGCGAACTGCTCGACGAAGCCGGCCGACCGACCGGGCTGCGCGCCCAGGCACTGAAGGTCCTGCTCGTGCTGGGCGAGCGCGCCGGACAGGTCGTCGGCAAGGACGAGCTGATGCAGCGCGTCTGGGGCGAGGTGGTGGTGACCGAGGACTCGCTGGTGCAGGCCATCGGCGATATCCGCCGCGTGCTTGGCGACCCGTCGCATGCGCGCATCCGCACCGTGCCGCGGCGCGGCTACCTGCTGGCGGTCGAGGTCGGCGCGCCGACACCATCCGCCAGTCCGGCACGGCGCTGGCCTCATTGGGCGGCCGGCGCCGCGCTGCTGGCGGCCGTGATCGGCATCACCCTGTGGTGGGCGCTGCCCGTCGACGGCGCACCCCCGCGCTCGCTGGCCGTCCTGCCCTTCGAGGGCGAAGCCGGCGCCGAGGACTGGTTCGTCGACGGCGTCACGGCCGACCTGACGGCGATCCTGGCCAGCTGGCCGGAAGCGAAGATCGTCGGCCGCGGCTCGACCGCCGGCTACAAGGGCAAGGCCATTGACCCGCGCCAGATCGGGCGCGAACTCGGCGTGCGCCATGTGCTGACCGGGCGCGCCCGGCGCGACGGCGACCAGGTGCGCCTGGCCGTGTCCCTGATCGATGCACGCACCGGGCATCTGGCCTGGTCGGAACTGCGCGACATGCCGCGCGCCGAACTCGACACCCTGGTCGGCGACGTCGCCGGCGGCATCGCACGCACCCTGGCGGTGGAATACGGCGACGCGGTGGCCGCCGACGCGCGCACGCTGGCGCCCGATCAGGTGCGCGCCGACGACCTGGCGATGCAGGGCATCGCCGAACTGCTGCGCAACGTGTCGCGTGAAAGCTGGGAACAATCGCTCCGGCTGTTCGAGGAGGCGCTGCGCCTCGACCCGCGCTCGCCACGCGGCCTGGGCGGCGTGGCCCTGGCCAGCGCCAACCTGGTCCTGTGGGACTGGACCGACGACCGCGCCGCGTCCATCGCGCGTGCCGAACAGGTGCTGGCGCAGCTGGACCTGATTGCCCCGGACCTGCTGATCACGCAGCTCGCGCGCGCCAGCGTGGCGCATCTGCACCGCGACTATCCCGGGCTGCTGCTCATCGGCGACGCGCTGGCCGCGCACTACCCCAACGAGCCGACATCGCACCACCACCGCTGCTCGGCGCTGCTGCGCCTGGGGCGCTTCGACGAGAGCCTGGCCGCCTGCGCGCGCGCCACGCGCATCAGCCCGCGCGATTCGCGCGTCACGGTCTGGCAGGGCCTGAGCGGCTTCAACCAGTTCCAGTTGGGGCGCCATGCCGAGGCCGAACAGGCGCTGCGCCAGTCGGTGCTGGCCAACCCGCGCGTGCCCTTTTACGGCGTGGTGCTGGCGGCGGCGGTGGCCGAGCAAGGCCGCCGCGACGAAGCCGCCAAGCTGCTCGCCGAAACCCTGGCGCGCCACCCGAAGTTCAACCAGGCCTGGATCACGAACTACTGGGTCGCGCCCGATGCACGCTTCGTCGCCGGGCGCGAACGCCTCGTCAGCGTCGCCGGCAGCCTGGGGCTGCCGCCCTAGGAGACTGTCGCCGAGCGGTGCAAAGAAGGCGGCCCATCGGGCGCGGTCTGCCAAGGGCGACACCATTTACGCTTGACGCCTTTGCATCGAATCGTTGGAATTGTTTGCGACTCCGCCTGACGATCCAATGGATTCACGACGTTGCTGACCTGCATCAATGCGGGCGCGCCGAGACTGCGAGCGGCCGTGCACAAGGTCATATGCGCCCGACGACGGTGCCCCCGGCATCGTTCCCAGGCCGGACAATGTGCCGAAGACAGCGTTATTGCGAAGGAGCCGCATGATCCGCCACGCGTCGGTCGCCATGATCTGCACATTCGGCCTGGGCAGCGCCATCGCGCAGTCCACCGCACCGCCCGCGGCCGACTTCCAGGCGACGCTGTGGGCGTCGAGCTGCATGGCCTGCCACGGCACCGACGGGCTGGCCGAGGGCACCGGATTGACGATCGGCAACCGCCCGGCCGACAAGCTCTTCGACATGCTGCGTGCATTCAAGAGCGGCCAGCGCCAGAGCACCGTGATGCGCCAGCATGTACTCGGCTACTCGGACGAGGAGCTGCAGCGCATTGCGCAGCACTTCTCCCGCGTCAAGTGAGGCGATCATGAGCGTGACGCGTCGCAGCTTCGTCCTGACCTCCGGCGCCGCGGCGCTGCTGGCCCATCCCTTCGCCGCCAAGGCGCAGGCCGGCGAACATATGGTGATCGTCGGTGGCGGCTTCGGCGGCGCCACGGCCGCCAAGTACCTCAGGCGCTTCAACCCGGCGCTGCGCATCACGCTGGTCGAGCCCGCCGACCAGTTCGTGATGTGCCCGATGAGCAACCGCGTCATCCATGGCGGGCTGAACCTGGCCGACATCTCGCGCGGCTACGAGCGCTTCCTGGACCGCTACGCGCTGCGGCGCATCAAGGCCAGCGCCGACGACATCGATGCGCAGCGCAGCGAACTGCGCGTGGGCAGCGAGCGCATCGGCTACGACCGGTTGATCCTGGCGCCCGGCGTCGATTTCGACTACAGCGAGATCCCCGGCCTGGAGAGCGCCTCGGCACAGGCCCTGGTGCCGCATGCCTGGAAGGCCGGGCCGCAGACGCAGCGGCTCAAGGAGATGCTGCAGGCGATGCCCGAGGGCGGCACGGTGGCGATCCACATCCCCAAGGTTCCGTATCGCTGCCCGCCCGGCCCCTACGAGCGCGCCAGTCTGATCGCCTACTACCTGAAGCTGTACAAGCCGCGGGCCAAGTTGCTGGTGTTCGATGCCAACCCGGAGATCCAGTCCAAGAAAGGGCTGTTCGAGGCCGCCTGGAAATCAAAGTACGCCCAGGTGATCGAGTACCTGCCCAACGCCGACATCGACAGCGTCGATGCCGCGTCACGCAGCATCGAACTCAAGGTGCACGGCAGGCACAAGGTCGACGTGCTCAACGTGATTCCGCCGCAGCGTGCCGGTGCGATCGCGCGCAAGGCCGGCCTGGCCAGCGTCGGTGGCCGCTGGTGCGGTGTCGACTTCCTCAGCTACGCGTCGACCCGCCAGCGCAACATCCACGTCATCGGCGACGCGATCGCCGGTGCGCCGGGCATGCCGAAGTCCGGTCATATGGCCAACCAGGAAGCGAAGGTCTGCGCCGGTGCGATCGCGGCGCTGTCGCTCGGACAGCCGGTGCCGGCCGAACCGATCATCGCCAATACCTGCTACAGCTTCGTCTCGCAGAACGAGGCGATGCACGTCGCATCGGTGCATCGCTTCGACCCCGAGAAGCGCACCATGGTCGCCGTCAAGGGGGCCGGCGGACTGTCGCCGGCGGCGTCGGCCACCGAAGGTCTGTACGCGATGGCCTGGGCGGTGAACATCCTGAACGACACCCTGGGCTGAGCGCGGCGGCGGGCGCGCCCCGCGGTGCGCGGGCGCACAGCGCACACAATGCGCCGACCATGTTCCGACTCGCCCTGCCCTGCGCCCTGATCGGCGGCCTGCTGATCGCCAGTTCGGCGGCGCTCGCGCGGCCGAAGGTCGGCCTGGTGCTCGGTGGCGGCGGCGCGCGTGGCGCGGCGCACATCGGCGTGCTGGAAACGCTGGAGCGTCTGCAGGTGCCGGTGGACTGCGTGGCCGGCACCAGCTTCGGCGCCCTGGTGGCCGGAGCCTGGGCCGCCGGCATCACGCCGGCCGAGATGCGGCGTGCGATGGCCGTCGCCGACTGGATCGACACCTTCCAGGACAACCCCGACTACCGCGAGCTGGCGCTGCGCAACAAGCGCCTGCTGCAGCGCTATCTGCCCGGCAGCGAAGCCGGCATCGGCCTGGACGGCGTGACCTACCCCTCGGGCGCCGTCTCGGGGCAGAAGATCCAGCTCTTCATCAATCGGCTGGTGCGCGCCGACCGCGGTGAGCGCCGCATTGAACAGCTGCAGCTGCCGCTGTCGATCATCGCCACCGACATCGGCAGCGGCGGGCGCGTGGTGTTTCGCGAGGGCAGCCTGACCCAGGCCATGCGCGCCAGCATGGCCGTGCCCGGGCTGGTGGCGCCGCTGACCCTGGACGGGCGCAAGCTGGTCGACGGCGGCTTGGTGGACAACCTGCCGATCTCCGAGGTGCGCGAACGCTGCGGCGCCGAGGTCGTGATCGCGGTCAACGTCGGCTCGCCCCTGCTCAACGCCTCGGACATCGAGTCGCTGCTGTCGGTGTCGGCGCAGATGGTGGCCCTGCTCACCGAGCAGAACGTCTCGCGCTCGCTGCAGCTGCTGGGCCCGCGCGACATCTACATCCGGCCCCTGCTCGACGGCATCGGCGCGAGCGACTTTGCGCGCTTCGAGGCCAGTGCGCAGGCCGGCGCCGAGGCCGCCGACTTCGTCGCCTACGCGCTGCAGCCGCTGGCCCTGGACGCCGGCGACTGGCGCGAATGGTCCTACGCGCTGCGCGGCGAACGCGAAGCGCCGCCGCGCGTCGACGAGATCCGCATCGAGGGCCTGCAGCGTGTGCAACCGGAGGTGGTCGCGCGCCACCTGAGCCAGGCCAGCGGCGAGCCGCTGGACGCCGATCGGCTGCAGCGCGACCTGCTCAGCGTGTATGGCGACGGCTGGTATCAGAGCGTCGACTACGGCCTGATCACGGCGCGCCAGCGCCATGTGCTGCGCATCCTGCCGACCGAGAAACCCTGGGGGCCGGACTACCTGCGCTTCGCGCTGAATCTGGACTCGACGCTGAACCAGGGCTCCACCTTCAGCCTGCGCGCGGCGCTGCAGCGCACCTGGCTGAACCCGCTGGGTGGCGAATTGCTGCTCGGTGTCGAGCTCGGCCGCCAGACCGGGATCGACCTGCAGTGGTACCAGCCGCTGGAGCCGGCCCAGCGCTGGTTCGTCCAGTTCGACGCCGGGCTGTCGACGGCGCCGCGCGACCTCTACCAGGGCAACCAGCGCCTGGCGCGCTACGACGTGCAACGCGCCGCGCTGGCGGTCAGCGCCGGCGTCGACCTGCGCGAGTGGGGCCAGCTGCGCATCGGCCTGCAGGCGGTGGACGGCCGCGCCAGCCTGGACATCGGGCCCGACGTCCTGCAGGACCTGCGCCGGCGCAGCAGCGGCACCCTGGTCAACCTGGACCTGGACCAGCTCAACCGCCTGTACTTCCCGACCGATGGCTGGGCCTTGCGCGCAAACGCGTACCGCGACCACGGCGGTGGCTACACCCGGCTCGCCGCCGACCTGCGCGGGGCGTTCTCGCTGGGCCCCTGGGTGCTGGGCGCCAGGGCGGCCTACACCGGCTCACTGAGCGGCCAGCTGCCAATCTTCGAGGCCGGCACGCTGGGCGGCTTCCTGAACCTGTCGGCCTATGCCAACGGCCAGTTCGTCGCCGACACCATCCACTACGCCCACCTGCGCGGCGAACGCATCATCGGCCGCCTGCCCCTGGGCCTGCGCGGCGACATGCGCCTGGGCCTGGCGCTGGAAGGCGGACGCACCTCCCACGCCTACACCGCAACGGAACGCAGCAGCAGGCTCAATTCGGTGGCCATCTACCTCGGCGGCGAGACACCTTTCGGGCCGGTCTACATCGGTGTCGGCCACTCGGCCGCCGGCAGCAACAACGCCTACCTGTTCCTGGGCACGCCCTGAACCGCCTCAGGCGGTGGCCCGCCGGCGCACCGCGTCCAGATAGGCCAGGCCGTCGGGCGGCAGGCCGCTGCGCTGGCTGGTCCAGATCATCTCGCCCAGGCATTCCATCACCTCGTGGTGCGCCTCGTGCAGGGAATTGCGCCGGGCGGCCAGCAGTTCCACCGCCTGGCGGATGCCGCGCGGCTGGTCGATGCTGCACTGCTCGGCGATCGACAGGTGCATCGACAGGTGCAGGAAGGGGTTGCTGCGCCCGTCCTCGACCGTGAAGACGGCAGCCAGCGCGGCCTCGACATCGGCCAGGTCGTCGGCGTATTCCGGGTGCTCGGCGATCCAGGTCGCGGCCGCGGCCTCCATCGGCGTCAGGATCTCGCCGGCGCGCAACTTGGCGGCAGCGGCGCAGAAGAAGCGCCGCACGTCGTCTTGGCTGGGTGCAAACATCGCACAATTGTCGGGCCATGAACCTCACCACTGCCCAACTCTTCACCGATGCCCGCACGCCCGGCGGGTGGCTCGACACTCCCGTTTCCGACGCGACGCTGCACGCGCTGTACGAGCTGCTCAAGTGGGGCCCCACCGCCGGCAACAGCTGCCCGGCGCGCTTCGTCTTCGTGCGCAGCACCGAAGGCCGTGCGCGGCTGGCCGACTGCGTGTCGGTGGGCAATGCGCCGCGTGTGAAAGCCGCACCCGTCACCGCCATCGTCGGCATGGATCTGAGCTTCTATGAGCAGCTGCCCCTGCTCTACCCGCAGACCGACGCCCGCAGCTGGTACCTGGGCAAGGACGCCCTGATCCAGGAGACCGCCTTGCGCAACAGCAGCCTGCAAGGCGCCTACCTGATCCTGGCGGCGCGCGCACTGGGCCTGGACGCGGGGCCGATGAGCGGCTTCGACGCGGCCAAGGTCGACGCCGCCTTCTTCGCCGGTACCACGGTGACGAGCAACTTCATCTGCACCCTGGGCCACGCCGACCACGCCAAGGTCCGCCCGCGCAACCCGCGCCTGCCTTTCGAGACCGCCTGCACCCTGGCCTGAGCCCGTGGAGACATGAGCCTGGCGTGATCGACGACCCCTTCTTCTACGCCGTCGCCGTGCCGGCGGTGTTGATGATGGGGCTGGCCAAGAGCGGTGTGGGTGCCGGCTTCGGCGCCCTCGCGGTGCCGCTGATGGCCCTGGTCATGCCGGTGCCGCAGGCCGCGGCGATCATGCTGCCGCTGCTGGCAGTGATGGACGCCTTCGGCCTGGCGTCGCTGTGGCGCGAACGCGACCGCGCATTGATCCGCCTGCTGCTGCCGGCCGGCCTGGCCGGCACCGTGCTCGGCACGGTGCTCTTCGGCTGGCTGTCGGCGCCGGTGGTGGCCGGCCTCGTCGGGGCGCTGACCCTGGCCTTCCTGGCGATCCGGCGCTTCTTCCCGCCGCGGCGCGACGCCCCGCCGCCGCCGCGCTGGCTGGGCTGGCTGCTGGGCATGACCTCGGGTTTCACCAGCTTCGTGGCCCATGCCGGCGGCCCGCCGATCGGCTTCTATGTGCTGCCGCTGAAGCTGTCGCCGCTGCGCTTCACGGCGACGATGGCGGTCTTCTTCGCCGCGATCAACGCCTCGAAGTGGCTGCCCTACGCCTGGCTGGGTCTGCTCGACACGCGCAACCTGCTGGCCTCAGCCGTCCTCCTGCCGCTGGCGCCGGTCGGCGTCTGGCTCGGCGTGCGCGCGGTGCGCATCATCCCGCCCAGGCTGTTCTACGGCCTGTTCGAGATCGGCATGCTGCTCACCGGGCTCAAGCTGCTGTGGGACGGCGTCAAGGGCTAGCGGGTCCGCGTCGCCGACCCAGGCCGCCAGCAGGGTCCAGGCCACGGCCAGCACCACCGGGCCGACGAAGATGCCCACCAGGCCGAAAGCGAACAGACCGCCCACCACGCCGGCCAGGATGAGCAGGATCGGCAGGTCGGCGCCGAGGCGGATGAGCACCGGGCGGATCACGTTGTCGATCGTGCCCACCACCGCCGAGGCCACCAGCAGGACCACCGCCCAGGTCGTCTCGCCCTGCCAGAACAGCCAGCCGACCGCGGCCAGCAGCACCGGCAGCGGGCCGATCTGGGCCAGGCACAGCATCAGCATCACCGCCGTCAGCAGACCGGCCAGCGGCACCCCGGTGATCTTCAGCGCGATGCCGCCGAGCACCGACTGCACCAGGGCCGTGCCGCCCACGCCGAGGGCCACGCCGCGCACTGCATCGCCGGCCAGTTCGACGAGGTGTCGACCCCGCTCGCCGCCCAGGCGTTCGCCGATGCGCAGCGCGTTGTGCGCCCAGACCTCACCGTCGTGGTACATCACCGCGGCCACGCCGGCGGTGAGCATGAACTGCAGGACCAGGAAACCCAGGCTGCCGACCTCGCTGACGAACCAGCGCGTCAGGTTGCCGGCATAGGGTGACAGGCGCTGCAGCAGGCCGCCGGCGCCGGCGTCCACGAGCTGGCGCCACAGGTCGGCCAGCAGGGTGCCGACCAGGGGCAGCGCGGCCAGCCAGGTCGGCGGCTCGGCCATGCGGTACGAGGCGGCCATCTTGGCCCAGCCGACGATGAGGTCGGCATTGCCGACGATGGTGCCGATGGCCACCACCAGGGGCACCACGAAGAGCAGCAGCAGGGCCAGCGTCATCACCAAGGTGGCCAGCCAGCGTCGGCCGCCGACGGCGGCCTGCACCCGGCGCATCAGCGGCCAGGAGGCGATGACGACCATCGCCGCCCAGATCGTCGGCCCGATGAAAGGCCGCAGCACCCACAGCGACGCGCCGATGAGGGTGGCCAGGGCCAGGACGCCCAGGGTGGTCTGGGCCAGCGCCAGGCGCGCGGCGCCGGCTTCGTGGTCAGCGGACATGGCCGGTGAGGGTTCGTGGGCCCGGGCGTTGGCATCGCATTCAACGATTGTGCCGCGCCTATCATGAGCCCATGCCCAGTTCGCTCGAAGGCCGCTTCGTCGTCGCGATCTCGTCGCGCGCTCTGTTCGACTTCGAGGAAGAAAACCAGCTCTTCGAGGCCGGGGACGACCACGCCTACATGCAGCTGCAGCTGGCGCGCCTGGAGCAGCCGGCGCGCTCTGGCGTGGCCTTTTCGCTGGTGCACAAGCTGCTGGCCTTCAACCGCAAGGCACCGGACACGCCGCAGGTGGAGGTGGTGATCCTGTCGCGCAACGACCCGGTCTCGGGCATGCGCGTGTTCCGCTCGGCGCAGCACTACGCGCTGCCGATCGAGCGCGGCGTGTTCACCCGCGGGCAGAGCCCCTGGCGCTACCTGAAGCCGCTGGCGGCGCATCTGTTCCTGTCGGCCAACGAAGCCGATGTGCGCAGCGCGCTCGCGGCCGGCGTGCCGGCGGCGCGCGTGGCGACCCATTCGGTGCAGGCCACGGACACCCACCCCGACGAGCTGCGCATCGCCTTCGACGGCGACGCGGTGCTGTTTTCCGACGAGGCCGAGCGGGTCTACCAGGACCAGGGGCTGGACGCCTTCCAGCGCCACGAGCGTGAACGTGCGGCCACCCCGCTGCCGCCCGGCCCCTTCAAGCCGATGCTCGAAGCGCTGCATCGGCTGCAGCGCTCGCCGGTCGACGGCATGCGCGTGCGCACCACCCTCGTCACGGCGCGCAGTGCCCCGGCGCACGAGCGCGCGATCCGCACGCTGATGGACTGGCAGGTCGAGGTCGACGAGGCGATGTTCCTCGGCGGCCTGCCCAAGGGCGCCTTCCTGCG
>CAZWUR010000033.1:0-48093 GCA_964637205.1 uncultured Rubrivivax sp. | reverse complement strand
GAGCGTGTCCTCGTAGTGCTTGCGCTGGGCGTCGTTCATGATGTCGTACACCATGTCGTGCACCATCTTGTGGTCCAGTGCCTCGACATTGATGCGGCGCACGTCGCCGTGCACGCGGATCATCGGCGGCAGCCCGGCCGAGAGGTGCAGGTCCGACGCCTTGTTCTTGACCGAAAAGGCCAGCAGCTGAGTGATGTCCATGCGGGAAGGGCGCGTGTGCGCGCGCCTTAAGCTCGGGGGATTATGAGCAGCATCGGCAGTAACCTACAAGAAGTGAAGGGCCGCGTGGCGGCGGCCTGCCTCGCCGCCGGCCGCGACGCCAAGGGCGTCACGCTGCTGGCGGTGAGCAAGACCCAGGGTGTGGACGCGGTGCGCGAGGCCGCCGCGGCCGGCCAGCGGGCCTTTGGCGAAAACTATGTGCAGGAGGGCCTGGACAAGATCGCCGCCCTCGCCGCCCTGGGCCTGGAGTGGCATCTGATCGGGGCCTTGCAGGGCAACAAGACGCGTGCCGTGGCCGAGACCTTTCACTGGGTGCACACGGTGGACCGGCTGCGCATCGCGCAGCGGCTGGCCGATCAGCGGCCGGCGCATCTGCCGCCGCTGCAGCTGTGCCTGCAGGTCAACGTCAGCGGCGAGGTGAGCAAGAGCGGCGTCACGCCGCAGGAGCTGCCGGCGCTGGCCGCCGCGGTGGCGGCGCTGCCGGCCGAGCGGGTGCGTCTGCGTGGCTTGATGGCCATCCCGGCGCCGGCCGCCAGCCCCGACGCGCAGCGGCTGCCGCACCGTCGCCTGCGCGAACTGGCCGAAGAGCTGCGTGCACAAGGCTTGCATCTGGACACCTTGTCGATGGGCATGAGCGACGACCTCGAGGCGGCGATCGTCGAAGGCTCGACCCTGGTTCGGGTGGGCACCGCGATCTTCGGCCGGCGCAAGGGTTGACCCCGCGTCCGCGGGCGTGATTCGGTCACGAAACCTGCCCTCAAGTTTTGCCGGCGAATGCCGAGCGGCAAAATTCACGTGCTTCGGCGTGTTTTGTTCACGCCGATTCGTTCACGTTTCCAAATGTGAGATGCCCCTGAAAGACCGGGTTTTTCAGATGATCGCGACCACTCGCCCCGCATTGGGACGAAGGTCCGAAAAGGAAACCAGAATGACCGTGTTGACCCCGTTCATCGTGCTGATCGAACGCCGGCGTCTGAAGCAGCGCCTGGGCTGGCTGATGGCCTCCCTGCTGCTCGCCGCCGGCGTCTTGACGCAAGCCCACGCCGGGCAGGACGGCAAGGCGCAACGCAAGTTCGCCCGCGACCTCGCCCCGGCGATGGACGCGAGCGACAGCGCGCCGCTGCGCCACCGCTGGGAGCGCAAGAAGCGCGGCAAGCGCATGCTGGAGGCCGTGGTCGTCAGCAATTCGAGCGATCCCGAACTGAAGGCGCTGCGCCGATTCGTCGAGCGCGCCGGCGGCACGGTGCATGCCCGCTTCGCGTCGGTGCGCGCCTTGTCGGTCACGATGCCGGCACGCGCCCTGCGCCGCCTGGGCGACCGCGACGATGTCGTCTCGGTGTCGCCGAACCGCCCGCTGCAGCGCATGGGCAGTCTGCTCGAGAACACCACCGGCACGCTGACCACGGGGGTGCGCGCCAACTCGAACTCGACGACGCCCGGAGCCGGGCTCGACGGCTCGGGCGTCGGCATCGCGGTGCTCGACTCGGGCATCATGAGCGCCCACGACAGCTTCAAGGCCAACGACGGCACGAGCCGCGTGGTCAAGAGCGTCAACTTCGTCGGCATGGGCACGGCGGCGATGCAGGCGGCCGACTACGAGCCCGGAAGCGCGGCGCGCCTGAACTTCGAGGCCAGCATCAGTACCGCAGGTTCGGCCGACCCCGACCGCTACGGTCACGGCACCCATGTGGCGGCCATCGCGGCGGGTCGCAGTGTCGGCACCCTGCTGCAGACCGGCGGTGTCGCGCCGGGTGCCAAGCTGATCGACGTGCGTGTGCTCGGTGCCGACGGCACAGGCAACATGAGCGACGCGCTCGGCGGCATCGACTGGGTGATCTACAACGCCAAGCAGTACAACATCAGGGTCATGAACCTGAGCCTGGCCGGCGACTCCACCGAATCGTGGGAGACCGATCCGCTGGCGCGTGCCGCGCGGGCGGCCACCGCGGCCGGCATCACGGTGGTCGTCTCGGGCGGCAACTTCGGCGACGCCGGAGGCGGCACCAAGCGCTACGGCAGCATCGGGTCGCCGGGGCACGATCCTTCGGTGATCACGGTGGGCGCGGTGAACATGCGTCTGACCCAGGCGCGCAGCGACGACACCGTCAACCTGTTCAGTTCGCGCGGTCCGACGCGCGGCGGCCGGTCGATGCCCGACGGCAGCGTGCGTGTGGACAACCTGCTCAAGCCGGATCTGGTGGCGCCGGGCAACCGCCTGATCGGCGCGGCGTCGACCAGCGCGTCGGGGCAGTGGAATGCCTTGTCGACGTCCTACCCGGCGCTGCTGGACGGCATGCCGACGGTGTATTCCTATGGCAAGACCCTGATGCTCCTGTCGGGCACCTCGGTCTCGGCACCGGTGGTGTCCGGCGCCGCGGCCCTGCTCCTGCAGGCCAACCCGGGCCTGACACCGCCGCTGATCAAGGCCATCCTGCAGTACTCGGCGCAGCCGATCGCGGGGTCGCCCCTGGTGGAGCAGGGTGCCGGTCTGCTCAACGTCGAAGGGGCCATCCGGCTGGCCAAGGCGCTGAAGACCGACATCGGCGATCGCATTGCCGCGGGCACCCTGGCGCTGGGCGAGCGCATCACCCTCAACGCGGACGAAGTCTTGCCGTCGCCGCAGTCCACGGTGGCCGGTCAGACCTTCAACTGGTCGCGCCTGGTGTTTGTCGGCGGCAACCAGATCGCCAGCGGCAGCCAGCTGTTCAGCAAGCACCAGGCGATCTGGGATCCGGCGCTGACCTGGGCCGGCGCTACGGCGACGCGCACCGCCATCACCTACTGGCCCAAGAACACGACCGTGGCAGCCAACACCGTGCCGCGTGTGTTCAGCGCCAGCGTCGTGAGCCAGGGAGCCCTGCTCAGCAGTGGCGTGGTGTTCGGCACGTCGCTGACCGGCGTGTCGGGCGCCTTTGCCCCCACCGCCAGCATCAGCGGCGCATTGATCGCCGGCAGCGGTGTGATCCTCAGCGAGGGTGTCATCCTGAGCGAAGGGGTCATCCTCAGCGAAGGGGTGATCCTGAGCGAGGGCGTGATCCTCAGTGAAGGTGTCATCCTGAGCGAAGGTGTGATTCTGAGCGAGGGTGTGATCCTGAGCGAAGGGGTCATCCTCAGCGAATCCCAGCCCTGAGGGCTGGACAGTCCTCAAGACCGAACCGGGGGTGCCGACAACAAGGCACCCCCCATTCGTTTCAGGATCACCATACATGTCCGTGCCGCAGACTGCCCCGCTCGAGACCGTGCCACGCACGGCCTGGGGGCGTCTCAACGCGGGCCTGATGCCGGACTACAACCGGCGCGCCAGTGCCTACTGGTGGACGGTCAGCCTGCTCGGCGCGCTGGCGCTGGTCTGGTCGCTGACGCGGGTGGCGATGATGCCGCCGACGCTGGCGCTGCAGGTCGTCGTCGGCTGCGTGATCACGATGCTGGCCGGGATGTTCCCGGTGCGCATCCCGGGCTCGAACAACTCCTTCGCCGCCGGCGAGATCTTCATCATCCTGCTGCTCCTGGTCTACGGGCCGGAGGCGGCGGTCCTGGCCGCGTCCTGCGAGACCGGCGTCGGCGCCTGGCGCACCTCGCGGCGCTGGACCAGCCGCATCATCAGCCCGGCGGCTTCGGCACTGTCGATGTTTCTGATGGGCAGTGCGATGCATGCCTGCATCGGTCTGCTCGCCCCGCACACGGCGCTCGGCGAGGCCGGCATCCTGTTGCTGGCGATGCTCTTCTCGGTGGCCCATTTCCTGCTCAACATGCTGCTCATCACGGCCGTGCTGCAGCTCAAGAAGGACCTGCCGCTGGACCTGCGGGCCTTCATCGCCAGCTTCGGCTGGGTGGGCATCACCTATGCCGCCAGCGCGCTGATCGCAGGCCTGCTGTACGTGGCGTTCAAGGCCACCGGCATCGGCGTGATGGCCGGCGCGGTGCCGATCATCATCGTGCTCCTGGTGATGCTGCACTACCATTTCCGTCAGCGCGAGTCCGACGACAGCGCGCAGCAGCTGCGCCTGGATGCCGCCGAGCGCGAGGCCGCGCAGGCGGCACGCCACCTGCAGGCGCTGCGCAGCAGTGAACAGCGCTTCCACAGCGCCTTTTCGCACGCGGCGATCGGCATGGCCCTGGTCGAGGTGGACGGGCGCGTGCTGCAGGTCAACGGCGCATTGTGTGCGCTGCTCGGCGCCGGCGAGGCCGACATCGTCGGCCGCCCCTTCCAGGACTTCGTCGACCCCGAGGACGGGCCGGCACTGCAGCGCCAGTGGTGCGCAGTGCGGGCGCGCGACGGCTCCGACACCACGGTCGAGCTGCGCTGCATCCGCGTCGGCGGGCAGACCGTGCATGTGGCCCTGCACAGCGGACATTTCTCGGACGACGATGCGACCCAGCCCTGCCTGATCCTGCAGGCGCAGGACATCACCGCAAGACGCAAGGCGGAGGCGCAGCTGCAGCACATCGCCTACCACGACGGTCTGACCTCGCTGGCCAACCGACTGCGTTTCGGGCATTGCCTGGCCGCGGCCATCGAACGCTGCCACACCGAACCCGGCTACGAGTTCGCGGTGATGTACCTGGACTTCGACCGCTTCAAGCTGATCAACGACACCCTGGGCCACAGCGCCGGCGACCGCTTCCTGACCCAGGTGGCGCAGCGCATCCGCGAGCAGGTGCGGCCCTGCGACACGGTGGGACGCCTGGGCGGCGACGAGTTCGCGATCCTCGTCGACCGCCTGGGCGACGAGGGTGCCCTGCTGGTGATGGCCGAGCGGCTGCAGCAGGTGCTGGCCCAGCCCTATGCGCTGGACGGCACCGAAGTCACCAGCAGTGCCAGCATCGGCATCACCTTCAGCAGTGTGGGCTATGAAACGCCGGGCGACGTGCTGCGCGATGCCGACATCGCGATGTACCGCGCCAAGGCCGCCGGCCGCGCACGCACCGCGCTGTTCGACGCCAGCCTGCGCGCCCAGCTCGCCTCGCAGGTGAACCTGGAGCGCGATCTGCGCCGCGCGCTCGAGCAGCAGCAGCTGAGCCTGGTGTTCCAGCCGATCTACGACCTGGCCACCGGCCGCGTCGACAGCTTCGAGGCCCTGGTGCGCTGGATGCACCCGGAGCGCGGGCCGGTGCCGCCGACCACCTTCATCCCGATCGCCGAGGAGTCGGCGCTGATCGGCCAGCTCACGGAATGGGTGCTCAAGCGCGCCTGCGCGCAGCTGCGCGAGTTCCAGCGCGCGGTCCCGGTGGGCCAGCCGCGGCCGCGCGTGCATGTCAACGTCTCCGGCACCGACATGTGCCGGTCGAACTTCGTCTCCCAGGTGGCCACGGCCTTGTTGACCAACGGCCTCGAGCCGGGCCAGCTGACGCTGGAGATCACCGAGAGCACGCTGATGCAGCGCCTGGACAGTGCGCTCGACGTGATGGGCCGCCTGCGCGAGCTCGGTGTCGGCCTGTCGGTGGACGACTTCGGCACCGGCTATTCGTCCCTGTCCTACCTGTCCACGCTGCCGATCACGAGCCTGAAGATCGACCGCAGCTTCGTGCAGCGTCTGCAGGACGAGGCGCGCGATGCCGAGGTCGTGAAGGCGGTGATCACCCTGGGCCATGCCCTGGGCAAGACCGTGATCGCCGAGGGCATCGAGACCCCGGACCAGCTGGCCCAGCTGCGTGCGCTCGGCTGTGGACTCGGCCAGGGCTACCTGCTGGCGCGGCCGCTGAGCCCGGACAGTGCCGCGGCGGTGGTTGCGGTCGAGCGCCGCTGGCCGGCCACCGACGCGCGGCCGTCGGACTTCGGCCGCTTCGTGCCGACCTCCCTGGGCGACGCCGAGATCCTGCTGCACTGACGCTCAGGTCCGCAAGCGCAGCGCGGCTGGCTTCAGATCGGCAGCCGGGCGCTGTTCTTGACTTCTTCCATCACCGCATAGGTGCGCGTCTCGCGCACGCCGGGCAGGGTCCAGATCACGCTGCCGATGAATTCGCGGTAGGCCGCCATGTCGCGCACGCGTGTCTTCAGCAGGTAGTCGAAGCCGCCGGCGACCAGATGCGCCTCCAGGATCTCCGGCCGTGTCTGCACCGCGGCCCTGAACGTGTCCATCACGTCGTGCACCGTGCGGTCGAGCAGGATCTCGACGAAGACCAGCAGCCCGGCGCCGAGCTTGTCCGGGTTCAGCCTGGCTTCGTAGCCCAGGATATAGCCCTCGCGGTGCAGCCGCCGCACGCGCTCGAGCACCGCGGTCGGCGACAGGTGCACGGCCTCGGCCAGCTTCAGGTTGCTGATGCGGCCGTCGGCCTGCAGCACGCGCAGGATGCGCAGGTCGATCTTGTCGATGGGGCGGGCGCCGTCGTCCATGCTGCGGCGCTCAGTTCAGCTTGACGCCCAGCTTCGTGATCACCGGGCCCCAGCGCGCCACGTCGTCGGCGATGAACTGGCGGAAGGCCTCGGCGCTGCCGCCGACCACGGTGAGGCCGCTTCTCGCCATCGCATCGCGCACCGCAGCGTCCTTGAGCAGCTCGTTGACGTCGGCATTGATGCGTGCCACGGCCGCGTCGCTCATCGACACCGGCCCGACCAGACCGTTCCAGGCCAGGGCCTTGACGGCCGGATAACCCGCCTCGCCCATCGCGGGCAGGTTCTGCAGGCCGGCAGGCTTGCTGTCGGCGCTGACCGCGAGCAGCCGGATCTTGCCGCTGTGCACATGCGGCAGCAGGGCCGGCGCCACCATCCAGGTGGCGTCGACCGTGCCCTGGGCCACCGCCATCGCTGCCGGCGGGCTGCCATTGAAGGGCACATGCACCGCCTTGATGCCGGCTTCGGCAAGGAACAGCTCCATCGTCATGTGTGCCGAGCTGCCCTGGCCGAGCGAGCTGAAGTTCATCCTGCCGTCCTGCGCCCTGGCCCAGGCCACGAACTCGGCCACCGTCTTCGCCGGCACCTTTTCGGCGTTGATCGCCAGCACATTCGCCTGCGAGCTGGTCATCACGATCGGGCGCAGATGCTGCGCCGGGTCGTAGGGCGTCTTGCTGTAGAGGAAGGGCGCATAGGCCAGCGGGCCGTTGAAGCCGATCGCGAGGGTGTGGCCGTCGCCGGCCTTGGCGGCGATGTCCACGCCCAGCAGGCCGCCGGCGCCGGGTTTGTTGTCCACCACCACGGTCTGCCCCCAGCGCGCGGCGAGCTTGTCGCTGAGCAGGCGCACGATCAGATCCAGCGAACTGCCGGCACCCGTGGGCACGACGATCTTCACCGTCTGCGTCGGCCAGGCGGCTTGGGCATGGGCGTGGCCTGCCCAGGACAGGGTGCCGGCCAGAACGATGACGGAGCACAGGATCAGGGGGCGTCGTTGCATGTTGAAACAGTCGGCAAGGTGCGGCAAATCGCGCACCGGCGGGATGGTAGTCGCCCGGTGCTACGCTGGGCGTCCGTCGTGACCCTGGAGAAAAGAATGAAGTCCACCCATCGTTTGACCATCCTGGGGCTGACGGCCGGCGCCCTGGCGCTGGCCGGCTGCCAGAACATGAGCGAGCGCCAGCGCGGCACGGCCCAGGGCGCCGGTATCGGCGCCGTCGCCGGGGCCGTGATCGCCAGCGCCACGGGTGGCAAGGCCGCCACCGGTGCGGTGGCCGGCGCGGCGATCGGCGCCATCGGTGGCAACCTGTGGTCCAAGCGCATGGAAGAAAAGCAGCGCGCGATGGAGCGCGCCACCGCCGGCACCGGGATCGAGGTGGCCAAGACGGCCGACAACCAGCTCAAGGTGAACGTGCCCAGCGACCTGTCGTTTGCGGTCGGCCGTGCCGACCTGAACCCGTCGCTGCGCCCGGTGCTTGACCAGTTCGCCCAGGGGCTGGACAGGACGGTCCTGGTCAGCATCGTCGGCCATACCGACAGCAGCGGCAGCGACGCGATCAACGACCCGCTGTCGCTGGAGCGCGCGCGCACGGTGCGCGACTACCTCGAGGACCGCGGCGTACCCGCCTCGCGCATGATGATCGAGGGCCGCGGCTCGCGCCAGCCGATGGCCGACAACGGCAGCGACGCGGGCCGCGCGAAAAACCGCCGGGTGGAGATCTTCCTGCGCGAACCGTCGGCCTGATCCCCGCCGGCCGGGCCGCGGCCGGGGGTCGAGGCGGCCTCCGGTCAGGGGTAGAGCCCGCGCTCCTCGCGCGCCGCCAGGATGCGCTCGCAGGCGACCGCGAAGGTGGCCGTGCGCAGGCTGATCTTGTGCCGGTCGGCGGTGTCCCAGATGTGGCGCAGCGCGCCGACCATGATCTTGTCCAGGCGCAGATTGATCTCGTCTTCGGTCCAGAAGAACGAGCTGAAGTCCTGCACCCACTCGAAGTAGGACACCGTGACGCCGCCGGCGTTGCAGATCACGTCGGGCATCACGAGCACGCCGCGGTCGGTGAGCACGTCGTCGCCCGAGGGCACCGTCGGGCCGTTGGCGCCTTCGAGCACCAGCTTGGCCCTGATGCGCTTGGCGCGTTCGGCGCCGATCTGGCCTTCGAGCGCGGCCAGCACCAGGATGTCGCAGTCGACATCCCAGAACGCTTCGTTGTCCATCACCTCGCCGTCGCGGAAACCGCCGACACCGCCGGCTTCGTGCACATGCGGCATCAGCTCGGCGAGCTCGAAGCCCTTGGCATTGGCGATCGTGCCGGTGTGGTCCTGGATGGCGACGACTTTCGCCCCGGCCTGGAAGAACAGCTCGGTGGCCGACGCGCCGACGTTGCCGAAGCCCTGCACCGCGATGCGCGCGCCGTTCAGGTCCATGCCGATGCGGCGCGCCGCCTCGCGGCCGGTGACGAAGACGCCGCGGCCGGTGGCCTTGATCCGGCCCAGGCTGCCGCCGAGATGGATCGGCTTGCCGGTGACGACGCCGGTGGCGGTGGCGCCGACGTTCATCGAGTAGGTGTCCATCATCCAGGCCATGATCTGCCCGTTGGTGTTCACGTCGGGCGCCGGGATGTCCTGCTGCGGCCCGATGATGATGCCGATCTCGCTGGTGTAGCGGCGGGTGAGCTTTTCCAGTTCCTTGGGCGAGAGTTTTTTCGGGTCGACGCGGATGCCGCCCTTGGCCCCGCCGAAGGGCAGGTTCACGGCCGCGGTCTTGATGCTCATCCAGCCCGACAGCGCCATCACCTCTTCCAGTGTGACGTCCGGGTGGTAGCGCACGCCGCCCTTGCCGGGGCCGCGCGTCAGCGAATGCTGCACGCGGTAGCCCTCGAAGTGGGCGATGGTGCCATTGTCCATCTCGATCGGGACGTCCACGATCAGGCAGCGCTTGGGCCGGCGCACCGTCCCGGCCCAGCGCGCGAGGTGGCCCAGATAGGGCATCACGCGGTCGATCTGGGACTGAAAGGTGCCCCAGGGACTCTCGGCGCTTGGCTGGACGAAGGACAGGGGTTCGTTCATGGGGTCTCCTGAAATCGTTCGATGCCGGTGTGCGGCCGCAGGGCCCGACATCCGTGACCGCGACACTGTAGGCGGGCGGCCTCCGAAACTCTGTCGGTCGATCATGCGTCTTGCGCATGACCGTCGCTATGGGGTGAGTTCTACACTGGCCGCATGAGACCCGACACTCTGGCGTTCATCGGCGGCGGCAACATTGCCGGCGCCCTCATCGGCGGCCTGCTCAAGCGTGGGCGCAAGGCCGAGCAGCTGATCGTCGTCGAGCCCTGGGCGGCGCAGCGCGAGAAGCTCGCCGCGCAGTTCGGCCTGACGGCGCTGGCGGCGGCCGGGCCGGCACTGGCGCAGGCCTCGACGGTGATCTGGGCGGTCAAGCCGCAGAGCTTTGCCGAAGCGGCCGCACCCTGCCGCGCCTTCGTGTCCGGCGCGCTGCAGCTGTCGGTGATGGCCGGCATCCGCAGCCAGCGCCTGGTGGCCGCCACCGGCAGCGAGCGCGTCGTGCGTGCGATGCCCAACACGCCGGCGCTGATCGGCCAGGGCATCGCCGGCCTGTTTGCGCGCGACGCCGTGACCGCCGACGAACGGGCGCGGGTCGAGGCGCTGCTGGCACCGACCGGGGGCACATTGTGGGTGGCGCAGGAAGCCGACCTCGACGCGGTGACGGCGCTGTCGGGTTCGGGCCCGGCCTATGTCTTCTACCTGCTCGAAGCGATGGAAGCCGCCGCGGCGGCGATGGGCCTGCCGCCGGACCAGGGCCGCACCCTGGCCCAGGCCACGGTGGCCGGCGCGGCGGCCCTGGCCGGACAGTCGGCCGAGTCTGCGGCCACGCTGCGCGCCCAGGTCACGTCCAAGGGCGGCACCACGCACGCCGCCATTTCATCGCTGGAGGCGGCCGCAGTCGGCCCGGCGATCGTGGCTGCGATCCGGGCGGCGCAGCACAGGGCGGCTGAACTGGGCGACGAGTTCTAGCGCGACGAGTCAGCGCAAGCTCAGGTCCAGCACCACCCCCGCAAACACGCTGGCGCCCAGCCAGTGGTTCATGCGGAAGGCCTTGAAGCAGCCGTCGCGCGTGCGCCCGCGGATCAGCGTCGCGTGCCACAGCACCTGCGCCGCGGCGGCGCCCAGGCCGGCCGTGTACCAGCCGCCCAGGCCCAGGCTGCGGCCGATCCACCACCAGCTCAGCAGATAGGCGGCGTAGAAGCCCATCACCGCCGCCACGTCGTAGCGGCCGAGCGTGATCGCCGAGGTCTTCACGCCGATCTTCAGGTCGTCGTCGCGGTCGACCATCGCGTATTCGGTGTCGTAGGCCAGCACCCAGAACAGGTTGCCGCCGAGCAGGGCCCAGGCTTGCGGCGGCACCGCGTCGTTCACCGCCGCCAGGCCCCAGGCGTGGCCGCCGAGTACCGCCGCAAAAGCCATCGGGATGCCGAAGCTGAAGGCGATGCCGAGCACCGCCTGCGGCATCGACACCACCCGCTTGGCATAGGGGTAGGCCAGGGTCACCGCCAGGGCGGCGAAGCTCAGCAGAATGGTCGGCGGGTTGGTCGTCAGCACCAGGCCGAAGGCCGCCAGCGCGAGCAGCGCGCCGAGCACCAGCGCCTGGCGCACCGAGACCGCGCCGCGCGTGACCGGGCGCTGCGCGGTGCGCTTGACGTGGCGGTCGAAGTCGCGGTCGGCGACGTCGTTGATGCAGCAGCCGGCACTGCGCATCAGGAAGGTGCCGAGCACGAAGACCCCCACCAGGTGCCAGCCCGGGAAGCCGTCGGCCGCGATCCACAGCGCCGACAGACCTGGCCAGAGCAGCAGCAGCCAGCCCGCGGGGCGGTTCCAGCGGATCAGGTCGAGGAGCAGTGCCAGGCGTGGCGGGGCGCGTGTCGGCGGGGCTGCCATCGTCATGCGGGGATTATCCCGATCCGCTTGGCGGGTAGGATCGCGGGCGCCCGGACATCGGCAACGGGGGAGCCACAGGCATGCAGACGAGATCTTTCCTTTCACGCGCGGTGTGTGCCGCCGCAGCGCTGATCTGGGCCCTCGGTACGGCGGCCGTCGCCGCGCCGCCCTCGGCGGCCGACTTCGCCCGGTCCCCCGAGCTGAGCTCGGTGATCGTTTCGCCGTCGAACACGCGTGCCGCGATGCTGGTCAGGGCGCCGAGCGGACGCATCGCACTGGCCACCGTGAACCTCGCTCAGCCGGGCCGCCCGCAGGTCGTTGCCGCCTACGACGACGTCGACATCGTGCGTGTGGCCTGGGTCAACGACAAACGCCTCGTCTACCAGGCCCAGCAGCCGGGCCCGATGATCGACTACGACAAGTGGGGCACGTTTGCGGTTGACCACGACGGCGCGGATCAGCGTCAGCTGATCACCGCGCGCTCCGACACCGAGGCCGCCACCGGCAGCAAGATCAAGTTCCGGGTGCTCCCGCGCGAGTGGACGTTCTGGAAACCGGTGGGCGACGACAGCGACGACGTCTATGTCAAGCGCTGGGCCGACACCGTCAACCGCGGCTACCAGCCTTTGGCGATCGCGCGCCTGGACACGCGTACGGTGCGAACCCTGACCGTCTCCGAGGGCCAGCCCGACAACGCCGACGGCTGGTTGTTCGATGCCGCCGGCCGGCTGGCGGTGGTCAAGACGACGGTGAAGGACCAGCACCGGCTGTGGTGGCAGCCGGCGGCGGGCGAACCCTGGCGCAGCGTGCGTGAATGGGCCATGCATGGCGACGGCGGGCTGTGGCCGAAGGCGCTGGAAGGCGACGGCACGCTGATCGTGTCGGCCAGCGTCGGCCGCGACACCACGGCGCTTTACACCTTCGACCTGAAGAAGGGCGAGATCGACAAGGAGCCCCTGGTCGGCGTGGCCGGCTACGACGTCGAACAGTTGCGCTTCGACAGCGCGCAGCAGCGCGTGGTCGGCGTACCGGTCGATGCGCAGCAACCGACCACGGTCTGGTTCGACGAGGGACTGGCCCGCGCCCAGGCGGCCGTCGACAAGGCGCTGCCCGCGGGGCGCAGCAACACCTTGCTGTGCGGCCGCTGCGCCGGTGCCACGCGGTTTGTCGTGCACTCCACCGGCGACCGGCAGCCTGGCGAATATTTCCTGTTCGACGCCGCTTCAGGCCGCTTGACGGCCTTCGCGGTCTCGCGCCCCTGGCTCGACGAAGCCACGCAGGCCCACCGCAGCTATCACCGGGTGGCGGCGCGCGACGGCCTGTCGCTGCCGGTGGTGGTGACCCACCCGCCCGCGCTGCCGCCGGGCCAGCCTGCGCCCACGGTGCTCCTGGTGCACGGCGGGCCCTGGGTGGACGGGTCGATGCTGACCTGGGAGGCCGAGCCGCAGTTCCTGGCCAGCCGGGGTTACCGCGTGCTGCAGGTCAGCTACCGCGGTACCACCGGCCTGGGCTGGAAACATTTCCGCGCCAGCTGGGGCGAATTCGGCCTCGGCATGC
Source organism: uncultured Rubrivivax sp. (assembly GCA_964637205.1). GTDB lineage: Bacteria > Pseudomonadota > Gammaproteobacteria > Burkholderiales > Burkholderiaceae_C > Rubrivivax. Next base: position 35,042 of record CAZWUR010000033.1, on the reverse strand, counting down.
AGGACGATCTGGCCGACGCGCTGCAATGGGCGATCAATGAAAGGCACACCGATCCCGACCGGGTGTGCATCTATGGCGCCAGCTACGGCGGCTATGCGGCCCTGATGGGTCCGGTGCGGCAACCCGGCGCCTACCGCTGCGCGGTCAGCCATGTCGGTGTCACCGACCTGACGCTGATGTTCAGCAGCAACTGGACCGACATCACGCCGGCCGGCCAGCAGTACGGTTGGGGTCGCCTGGTCGGCGACCCGGAGCGCGAGGCCGAGCGGCTGCGCCGCCAGTCTCCCGTGAACCGCGTGGCCGAGATCAAGGTGCCGCTGCTGATCGCCCAGGGCCGCCTCGACCGGCGCGTCTCCCCCGAGCATGCCGACCGCTTCGTCAGCGCCGCGCGCTCCGCCGGGGTCGCCGTGGAGCGGGTGAACTACGAAGAGGGCCACGGCTTCAGTCGGGACGAGACCCAGGCCGATTTCTGGGACCGGCTGGCCACCTTCCTGGACCGGCACATCGGCCGCCGCTGACGGCGCGCCACCGGCGGACCCCGGGTTCGCGGGGATGGGGCGAACGGCGGGTGCCGGCGTAGGATGACCGGCCCCTGCGAAGGATCCCCATGCACCGCATCATCACCCGTCTGGCCCTGGCCAGCTTGCTGTCGCTGGGCGCACTGCCCGCCTCGAGCCAGAGCGCCTGGCAGACCATCGCCAACCCGCCGCCGGTGCTGGGGGCCGATGGCCAGCCGCACAAGGCAAGCTGCAGCGGCTACCCGGGCACCGACCCGGCGTTTCGCTTCTGGGTGCGCCCGGGCGACCCGAAGAAGCTGGCGCTGGTCTTCGACGGCGGCGGCGCCTGCTGGGACGACCTGACCTGCAGCAACCCCTTCGGCGGCGACGGGCTGCTGACCTTTTATTCGCCGGACATCCCCGCCGACGCCGACCCCTCTCGCTACGGCGGGCTGCTGAACCTCGATGACCCGGCCAACCCGGTCAAGGGCTGGACCGTGGTCGCCATCCCCTACTGCACCGGCGACGTGCACCTCGGTGCCACCGACCGCGTCTACCGCATGCGCGGTCATCGGGGGCTGCCGCGCCAGTTCACGCTGCACCACGGCGGTTACGACAACTTCATGGTCGTGCTCGACTGGATCACGCGCAATGTGCCGCAGGGTCTGTCGGACCTGCTCGTCACCGGTGCCAGCGCCGGCGGTTACGGCGCCGCGGGGCTGTTCCCGTGGGTCGCGCAGGCCTACCCGCAGGCGCGGCTGTCGGTGCTGGCGGACGCCAGCCAGGGGGTGTCGACGCTCGCCTTCGACGAAGGCACGCCGGGCCGCGGCTCGTGGGACGCGCAGCTCGCGCCCTGGGTCTTCGGCGACGATCCGCTGGCCGTGCGTTCGTCAGAGATGATGCAGCGCGGCGCGGCGGCCTTTCCGGGCGGCCGCTTCGCGCAGTACACGACCACCACCGACAGCGTGCAGATCGGCTTCTACGGCGTGATGCGCTTGCGCTACGGCCCCAGCGACGACCCGAGCTGCCGCGGCGTGGTGCCGGACTGGAACCGCCAGATGCTGGCCCGGCTGGCGACCGACAGCGCGCAGCAGCCCAATTTGCGCGCCTACGTCGCGCCCGGCAGCAGCCACACCATCATTGCCGACGACAGTTTCTATGCGCCGATGGGCGCCCAGCCGAGCGTGGCGACCTGGCTGACCGGCATGCTCGACCCGACGCGCAGCCTGGCCTGGGATGCGGTGGCCTGCCCGGATTGCCTGACGCCGCGGCCCTGCCGTCAATAGCCGGGCTGCGGCACAAGCGGGCCAACTTTCAGGCCAGCTTGCCCAGCGTGCCGGTGGCTTCGGCCAGCAGGTAGTAGACGGTGACGCGGCTCTTGCGGTTTTCGCCCTTCATCTTGTCGGCCACGGTCTTCAGGCCGGCCTCGGCGGCGGCGGCGTCCAGGCCGAGCTTCTTGGCCGCGAAACCGTCGCGCACGGTGGCCACCTCCTGCTTGTCGGACATCGCCACCATCGACGAGTCGGCGTTGCGCAGCGCGATGCCGCAGTACTTGACGATGGCGGCCACGGCGGCCTCATTGGGCTTGGCGCTGTACTTGGCGATGTCGGCGATGTAGTCGCTCATGGATTCTCCTGAGGGTGATGGGGGACGCCGCAGTGTTGTGCGAAGCCCGCGCCGAAGGTATCAGGGGAAGCCTGAAAATGTTGGCCCGCCGCCGGCAATGTCGAGATCGCAGACGCTGCGCTGGCCCTGGCGCGCGGCCGTCCGCGCCGCTTGATTGCCCGCCCCGCGCGCGCAGTGCATGATCCCGGCATGGACCGCGAACGCATCCTCGCCTTGCTGACCGAGCACAAGCCGGTGCTCGCTGAACGATTCGGCGTCAAGTCGCTGCGCCTGTTCGGCAGTTTCGCGCGCGGCACGGCGCGGCCCGACAGCGACGTCGACGTGCTGGTGGCCTTTGACGATGTGCCGACGCCTGCGCAATTCTTTGGCGCCCAGTTCTACCTCGAAGATCTGCTGCAGCGCGAGGTCGACCTCGTCACCGAGACCGCCTTGCGGGCGCGACTGCGCCCCTACGTCGAGCGCGATGCCGTCGCCGTGCCGTGACTTCCTTGCCCGAGCCCATGGAAGATCGCGATCCGATCCTGTTTCTGGGAGACATGCTCGAATTTTGCGATCGTGTCCTGTTGTACACGACAGGCGTCGGCCAGGAGGCGTTCCTTGCCGATCAGATGCGCTTCGATGCGACCTTGCGCAATATCGAGCTGATCGGCGAGGCGGCCTCCCGAGTGCCGCAAGCCATCCGCGCGTTGGCGCCCGAAATCGAGTGGCGGCAAATCATCGGTGCCCGAAATCGCATGGCGCACGCCTACCTGACGCTGGATTTCGGCACGCTCTGGATGATCATCACAGACAGCATTCCTCGTCTGCGACCGCAGGTACAGGTGCTGATGAGCCGCTTGGACGGGGCTCGCTGAGCAGCGGCCCAAGGCGCGTCTCAGCCCTCCAGCTGCTTCTGGAACACCAGCCCCGCATGCTCGCGCAGGGCGTGGAACTGGATCTTCGGCCAGTTGTCCTGCATCGCGCGCAGCTCGCCGGCGTATTCGAGCAGCACGCAGGGTGCGTCCACCGCGTCCAGCGCCACGCGGTGCGCATTGCCGTCGATGAAACGCTGCAGCTCCTTGGCATCCGGGCAGCTCACCCAGCGCGCCACGTTGTAGCGCGCCGGCAGCACGCGCGCCTTGACGCCGTATTCATGCTCCAGCCGGTGCGCCACCACCTCGAACTGCAGCTGGCCCACCGCGCCGAGCAGCAGCACCGTGCCGGCCACCGGGCGGAAGACCTGGATCGCTCCCTCCTCGCCGAGCTGGGTCAGCCCGGCGCGCAGCTGCTTGGTCTTCAGCGGGTCGGCCACCTCCACGCTTCGGAACATCTCCGGCGCGAAGAAGGGCAGGCCGGTGAACTGCAGCGCCTCGCCTTCGGTCAGCGTGTCGCCGAGCTGCAGCACGCCGTGGTTGGGCAGGCCGATGATGTCGCCGGCAAAGGCTTCCTCCAGCAGCTCGCGGCGCTGGCTGAGGAAGGTGACGACGGTGTTCGGCCGCAGCTCCTTGCCGCTGCGCGTCACCTTCAGCCGCATGCCGCGCGTGAAATGCCCGCTGGCCACGCGCACGAAGGCGATGCGGTCGCGGTGCGCCGGGTCCATGTTCGCCTGGATCTTGAACACCACGCCGGTGAACCTGGGTTCGGTGGGCTGGACCAGACGCTGCATCGCGGGCTTCGGGCCGGGCGGCGGCGCCAGGTCGACCAGGGCGTCGAGCACCTCGCGCACGCCGAAGTTGTTGATCGCCGAGCCGAAGAACATCGGCGTCTGCCGGCCGGCCAGGAAGGCGGCTTCGTCGAAGGGTGCCGCGGCTTCCTGCACCAGCTCGATCTCGCCGGCCGCCTGCTCGAAGGCGCGGCCGAAACGCTTTGCCAGCACCGGGTTGGCCAGGCCGTCGATGATCTCGTGCGCATCGTCGCGCCGGTCCTCGCCGGGCGAGAACACGCGCATCTGCTGGCGGCGCAGGTCGAGCACGCCGCCGAAGAACTTGGCCATGCCCACCGGCCAGGTGAAGGGCACGACCTCCATGCCCAGCTCGCGCTCGATCTCGTCCATCAGGGCCAGCGGCTCCTGCACCTCACGGTCCATCTTGTTGACGAAGGTGAGGATCGGCGTATTGCGCGCGCGGCAGACCTGCAGCAGACGCCGCGTCTGCGGCTCGACGCCGTTGGCCGCGTCGATCACCATCAGCGCCGCGTCGACCGCGGTCAGCACGCGGTAGGTGTCTTCGCTGAAGTCCTGGTGGCCGGGGGTGTCGAGCAGGTTGATGACGCAGTCGCGGTACTCCATCTGCATCACGCTGGAGGCCACCGAGATGCCGCGCTGCTTCTCGATCTCCATCCAGTCGCTGGTGGCGTGCCGGCTGGCCTTGCGCGCCTTCACGCTGCCGGCGATCTGGATCGCGCCGGAGAACAGCAGCAGCTTCTCCGTCAGCGTGGTCTTGCCGGCGTCGGGGTGGGAAATGATGGCGAAGGTGCGGCGGCGGCGCACGGCCCTGGTCAGGGCGTGCGAAGCGCTCGGCGCACTTTGGGCAGGGTCGGCGGACAAGGTGGGTGGCGCGTCGAGCAAGGCTCTCGGCGCTGCGGGGCAAAACCGAGGATTATCGGCGTTCCCCGCTTACAGGAGTTCCGTGCATGCCCACCCGACGACCGTTGTTGCGCGCGCTGGCCATTTCCCCCCTGATACCTGTCTTTGCCAGCGGCTGTGCCGTGTCGCCCTTCGGCGAGCCGCCGCGGGTGCAGCTGGCGGGCATCGACAGCCTGCCCGGCGAAGGCATGGAACTGCGCTTGGTGGTGCGGCTGCGGGTGCAGAACCCCAACCACAGCACCATCGCCTACGACGGCGTGTCGCTTGAGCTCGATCTGCGCGGCCAGGCCTTCGCCAGCGGCGTGGCGCCACTCAAGGGCAGCGTGCCAGGCTTCGGTGAAGTGCTGCTCGCCGTGCCGGTGACGGTTTCGGGTCTTGCCATCGCGCGCCAGGTTTTCGGCCTGGTGCGCGACGGCAAGGCCGGTCCGGTGGGCAAGGTGGCCTATGCGCTGCGCGGCCGGCTCGGCGGCGGGCTGGGTGGCGCACGCTTCGCCGCCAGCGGCGAAATCGACCTCGGCGTCTGACCGGATTCGGGCACCGTCGCCGGCTGGCCCTTCTACACTGGCGACGATGTCCGACCCGATGGATCACGCGCACGCTGGCCTGGCCCGCGCTGCGGCCGACACGGCCGCGATGGCTGCCGCCGTGGCCGGCTGGCCGGCGGCCCTGGTTGCTTTCGACGATCAGTCCACGCCGCTGGCGGCGCAGGGGCTGGACGATCTGCCCGGCGCCCTGGCGCGGGCGCGCGCCGCGGCCATCGGCGCGCCGGTTTCGGCCGCCGGCGCGCGCGACGATGCGGCGCAGGGCCCGGTGGTGGTTCAGGCCCTGCCCTCGAATGCAGGCCGCGGGGGGCTGCTCGCCGTGTTCGGACCGCCCGGTGCGCAGGTTCACCCGGCCCTGCCCGGGCGGCTGGCGGCGCTCGGCCGGGGCCTGGCGGCGCAGATCGACCTGGCGGCGCAGTCGCGGCAGTTCGCGCGCATCGCCGCGCAGGTGCCGGGCATGCTCTACCAGTACCGGCTGTACCCCGACGGGCACAGTGCCTTCCCCTTTGCCAGCGACGGCATCCACGAGGTCTACGGCGTGGCGCCCGAGGCCGTGCTCGACGACGCCAGCGCGCTGTTCGCGCTCGGCCACCCGGACGACGTCGAACGTGTCATCGCGGCCATCGCCCGGTCCGCCGAAGGCCTGACGCTGTGGGACTGCGAGTACCGCGTCTGCCTGCCGGACGGCCGCACCCAGTGGCTGCACGGGCGCGCGATGCCCGAGCGGCTGGCCGATGGCGGCACGCTGTGGCATGGATTCATCACGCGGATCGATGCGCGCAAGCAGGCCGAGCAGGCGCTGCAGCGCAGCGAGCAGGCCTTCCGCCAGTTTTTCGAGGCCGGCCTGGTGGGCATGACGATCGCCGAGCCGGACATGCAGTGGCTCGGTGTGAACGCGCGCATGGCACAGATGCTCGGCTACACGACCGACGAGCTGCGCCGCTTGAGCTGGGTGGACTTCACGCACCCGGACGACCTGCCCACCGACCAGGCGAACTACCTGCGCCTGCTGGCCGGCGAGATCGACGGCTACACGATGGACAAGCGCTATCTTTGCAAGGACGGCAGAGCGCTCGAATGCCGGCTCGCCGTGCGTTGCGAGCGCGCCGACGACGGCAGCCTGGCGCGCGTGTTCGCGGTCGTCGAGGACATCTCCGACTGGCGCCGTGCCGAACGCGCGCTGCAGGCGCAGCGCGATTCGCTTGAGCAGCAGGTGGCCGAACGCACCCGCGAGCTGGTCGCCGCGCGTGACGCCGCCCAGCAGGCCAACCGCGCGAAGTCGGAGTTCCTGTCGAGCATGAGCCACGAACTGCGCACCCCGCTGAATGCGATCCTGGGCTTTTCGCAGCTGCTCGAGCTCGACCGCGGCCTCGGCGAACGGTCGCGTGGCCATCTGCGCGAGGTGCTGCGCGCCGGCCGCCATCTGCTGCGCCTGATCAACGAGGTCCTGGACCTGGCGCAGGTGGAGTCCGGCCGGCTCGCGCTGTCGCCCGAGCCGCTGCGCCTGCACGAGCTGGTCGACGAAGCGGCGATGCTGACCGACCCGATGGCGCGCCCGCGCGGGCTGCGCCTGCAGCGCCGGGTGGCGCCGGAGCTGGTGGTGCTGGCCGACCGCATGCGGCTCAAGCAGGTGCTGCTGAACCTGCTGTCCAACGCGGCGAAGTACGGCCGGCCGGGCAGCCAGGTGCTGCTGGAAGCCGCCGCCTCGGGGCCGGGCCGGGTGCGCCTGACCGTGAGCGACCAGGGCCCCGGGATAGCACCGGAACTGCTGGACCAGCTGTTCAAGCCCTTCAGCCGCCTGGGGGCCGAGCGCGGCACGGTCGAGGGCGCCGGCATCGGCCTGGCGCTGAGCCGCCAGCTCATGGAGCTCATGGGCGGTCGCATCGGCGTCGACAGCCGGCCCGGCGAAGGCGCCGACTTCTGGATCGAGCTGCCCGCCAGCGCCCTGGTGGCGCCGGCGCCGCCGGCCGATGCCGAGGCCGCGGCCTCGGGCTGGCAGGCCTTGTCCGAGTCCCTGGTCCTGTACGTCGAGGACAACCCGGCCAACCTGGCCCTGGTGGAGCAGATCGTCGCCCGCCACAGCGGCATCCGGCTGATCAGCGCGGGCGATGGTGCCCAGGGCCTGGCGATGGCGCGTGCACAGCTGCCGGCGCTGATCCTGCTCGACATCCACCTGCCCGTGATGGACGGTTACGAACTGCTGGCCCGGCTGCGCGGCGACCCGCTCACGAGCGACATCCCGGTGGTGGCCGTGACGGCGCAGGCCATGCCCAGCGACGCCCGCCGCGCCATCCAGGCCGGCTTCGACGAGTACATCGCCAAGCCGATCGACGTGTCGGTCTTCGACACCCTGCTGCGCCGGCTGCTCTCCGACGCGGCCTGACAGCCCGACGGCTCAGCGCTTCTTCAGCATTTCGCCCAGGCTCTGCAGTGCGCGCTGGAGGTCCTGGGCGCCGGCCGCTTGGGCGCCTGCGGATGCCGCGCCGAAATCGAGCGCGTATTCGCGTTCCAGCCGCAACTGATTCGAGGGCAGCAGGGTGTACTGCTCCACCGCCAGCATGGGACTGAAACGCAGTCCGATCGCCGTCCTGCCGACGTAGCGCGAGTAGCGGAACTGGGCCTGGCGCTGCTCACCCGGGGCCAGGGTGAAGGCCGAGCTGGCGCGGTTGTGCGTGGACACCGGCATGCCCTGGACCGCCGCGTCGTAGCGCCAGTCCACGACATAGCGCTGCCCATGTTCGTCGAGCATCTCGCCGCTGCTCTGCTTGTAGTTCAGGACCATCGGTGCGTCCGACAGGTTGCGAAACGCGATCGTGACGACGATGCCGTGGTTGTTGTTCTGTACCGCCTCGGCCTGAAGGCGGGTGATGTTTGCGGCCAGCGGGCCGTTGACCACGCAGTTCGGACGGCCCTGGCAAGCGTCGGCCTGCGCGGCGGGCGGCGGCGTGGCCGGCGTGGCGATCACAGCCGGCGGCGCAGCGGCGGCCGCGGCACCGGCGCCATCCTGCAGCCCGGCGAAGCGCAGCAGGGTCTCGCGGCCCAGCCGGGGTGCGCTGCCGGCTTCGCGATCCACTTCGCGCAGCGCCAGGCTGAGGTCGAAGCGGGTGCCGTGCACGCCCTTGATGTAGCTCGAAACTTCGAGCCTTGTGTCGGCCGCCTCGCCCGGCCCGAGCGTGAAGCGGGGGTCGAACTCGCGGCGTGTCGCCGCGCCCAGGCCGTGCAGGTCGCGGCGCGTGTTCTGCATCCGGTATCGATGGCCCTGGTCGTCGATCGCGGCGGCCGAGCCGTCGACATAGACCAGGGTCAGCGGCGCGTCGGTCTTGTTGCGCAGGCGCAGCGTGGCCGCCAGCGGCCGGTTCGCGTCGCCGGTCTGCAGGACGCGGAAGTCGGTCAGCGTGGCGCTGAAGTGCGCGGTCTCCTGGCAGGCGCTGCCGAAGGCACAGTCTTCGGCCCGTGCGGGCCCGGCGATGGCCAACATGGTGACGGCCAGCAGGGCCGCGCCGAGTCGGGGCAGACGAAGAAGGGTCATGCACATGCTCCTGAGGGGCGCTTCATCGCCACGACTGTGCAAGCCCGGCGTTACCCGGTCGTTACCGCGACGCGGCCTGCGCCCGGCGCTGCACTTCGCGGGCCAGCGCGGCGCAGTCGGCGGGCCGCCAGTCGCTCGGGGCCGCGCTGCTGCGCATCAGGGCCTGGACGGCGCGCGCCGCGGCGGCCGGCCGGTTGGCATCGAGCAGTGCCTGCACGCGCCACCAGCGCAGCCGGGCTGCGATCGCGAATTGCTGGCGTTGCGCCGCGCGTCGCGCCAGCGCGGCAAGCCTGGCGCTGCGCGGCCGGGGCGGCAGCCGGCGTGCGGCGTCGCCGTCGAGCTGCAGGGCCGCGGTGGCGTCCGGCGCCGTGGCCAGGGCCGCGTGACCGCCGGCCAGCGCCGGCGCCGGGTCCTCGCCGCGCAGCGCCGCGATGCGGCTGCGCAGCAGATGGTGGCGCGCGGCCACATAGGCCGGCGCCGCAGGCGGGGCGCCGAGCGCGGCTGCAGCGGCATCGGGGTCGCCGGCGAGCAGCTGCACGCTGGCCTGCGCATTGGCCGCGATCGCAGTCCAGGGCTGGCCGAGGGTGCTGAAGGCCCGTGCGGCGCGGTTGACGGCGGCCGACGCCTCGTCCAGACGCCCGAGCCCGGTCAACGCGTAAGTGCACGCCAGGTGCACGTTGCCGCCATGCGCGCTGCCGACCTCATGAAGTTCGCCCGTCTCGCCGAACTGGCCGAGCACCCCGACGGCGCGTTCGGCGTCGCCCAGCGCCTCGTCGAAGCGGCCGAGGCTGGACAGCAGGATCGAGCGGTTGCTCAGCACGGTGCACAACTCCGGTCCGTCGTCGCTGAGGGCGGCGAACCGGATCACCTCGGCGAGCAGCTCGGCGCATTCGACCAGCCGGTCGGCCCGGTGCAGCAGGTAGCTGCGCGTGCTGAACCAGGCCTGCTGCGCCGCTCGCGGCAGAGCCGACCGTGCCTCGTCCTCGGCCTCCAGAACGGTCAGCGCCGGGCTCACCCGGCCCTGCTGGGCCTGGCTGGCGGCCAGGCTGCAGACGGCGCGCACGCACAGCGCCGGCTGCGCGAGGCGCCGGGCCAGGGCCAGGGCCTCGGCTGCGGCGAGCTCGGCGGCGCCCAGGTCCATCGCCACCAGGCAGGTCTCGGCGAGCACGATCAGGGTGTCAAGCCGCTGCGCAGCGTTCCCGGCCTCGTCGAGCCGAAGCTGCGCCTGGGGTCGCAGCAGCCTGGGGCCGAGCAGGAACAGCCGCGGCTGCGCGCTGTCGCGCCAGGCCGCGAACCGGCGATCGGGCCGGCCTGCGGCGGCCCAGCAGGCCATGGCCCGGTCGCAGAGTGCGATCTGTTCGGCCGGCCGCCCGGCCCGGCCGGCGCGCTGCGCGGCGACTTCGAACAGCGGTGCGGCCTGCGCCGGCACGCCAGCGGCCTCCCAATGCCCGGCGGCCGCCAGCGGATCGCCCTCGCCTGCGGCCAGCCGCTCGCCGATGCGGCTGTGCAGCCATCGCCTTTCGGCCGCCGGCATGGCCTCGCGCAGCGCCGCGGCCACGAGATCGTGCATGCGGCCGCCGGCGTCCAGCCATTGCGCCGACTCCAGCGCGCCGAAAGCGCCGGCCCAGTCGGCCGGCCGGCCACCGAACAGGGCGGCGCCGGTTTCCAGCGCCAGCGGTGCCGCCAGCACGGCGGCGGCATGGGCCAGCTGCCGTGCCGGCTCGGGCAGACGCGCCGCGCGTGCACGCACCGCCTGCGCGGCGCCGGCCGGTGGCGGCAGGGCATCCAGCGCCGGTGTCGGCGTCTCGTGCAGGCTGCGCAGGGTTTCGAGCACGAACAGCGGCAGGCCGCCGGTGTGGCGCGCCAGTGCCTCGGCCCATTCGGCGCCGTCGATGCCGGGCAGCGCCAGGTCGCCCAGCAACTCGGCCAGCTGGGCGCGGTCCAGAGCGGCCAGGCGCACAAGCTGCGGTGGTTTCGATGCTTGAAGCCAGGGCTGCAGCGCGGGGGGTGTCTCGTCGCTGCGCAGGCCGAGCAGCCAGCACAGCCCGCCCTCCTCGGCCAGGGCCGGCAGCAGTTCCAGCGTCGCTGCATCGGCCTGCTGGATATCGTCGAGCGCGACCAGGCGCAGGCCCGCCTCGCGCAGCGCCAGCGCCGCCGCACGCTGCAGACGCAGGGTGCTGGCCTGCCGGACGGCGTCGCCGAGCTCGGGCAGCAGCACCGCGAGTTCGCGCCGCGCCCAGGTGGGCAGGCCCGCGGCGCCGCCGGGCCGCAGTGCCCGCGGATCCAGCCACAGGCGCGACAGCAGCCGCACCAGCAGGGCGTAGGGGCGCGCCGCGTCACCGGCCAGCGCCGCCAGGTGCAGGCCGCGCAGGGCCGACTCGGCGACGAAGTCGCCGAGCAGGCGCGACTTGCCGACCCCCGGCGCGCCCTCGACGATCAGCGACCGTCCGTCCACCAATGCCCCTTGCAGCGCCGCCCAGGCCGCGTCGCGCCCGATGCGTCTCGGCGGTCGTGCCAGGGTCGGCGGCACCGCACGCGGCGCCGGCGCCACGCCCTGGCGCAGACTGGCTGCGAGCGCGGCGGTCTCGTCGTCGGGCCGTTCGCCGAGCTCGGCGTCCAGCCGCTCGGCGAAGCGGCGGTAGGCCTCGATCGCGGCGCCGAGGTCGCCGCGCCGATGGTGCAGGCGCATCAGCCGGCGCGCGGCATGGTCGGACAGCGGTTCGTCGGCGGCCAGGCGCTGCGCCACGGTGAGTGCGGCCGCGAGCTGCGCCGCCGCCTCCAGCTGGCTCGCCAGCCGCCCGAGCGCCTGTGCGCGCAGCACCTGCCAGCGTTCGCGCGCCGACTGCAGCCAATGGTCGAGGTCCGGGCAGTCGGCGAAGTCCAGGCCCTCCAGCAGGTCGCCGTCGAGCGCGGCCGGGTCGGCCTGCAACAGATGGTCGGCTTCGGCGGCCGGGTGCCGCACGGTGTCGGTCAGGCGCAGGGTCTGGTCGCCGTCGACCAGCATGCCGCCGGCGGCGCGTGCCAGCCTGAAGCGGCGCTGGCGCAGATTGGCCAGCGCATGCACCGGGCTGCTGTCGGGCCAGAGCATGCGCGCCAGCGTGTCGCGTGCACAGGCGCCGTCGAGGGCCAGCACGGCCAGCAGCGCCGCGTCCTTGCGGCTGAGCGGTGATCTTCCCTTGGGCCCCGTCAGCGACGGGGCCCGCGTCAAGCTGACCCGCACGGCATTCAGGCCGTCAGCCGCCGGACCCCCGGAAGCGGGCAGGCGTAGATCGCATTGCGCAGGGCCGCGATCGCCTCGTAGCGCGTGAAGCTGCGCCGCCAGGCCAGCACCACGCGGCGCGTGGGCACCGGGTCGGCAAAGCGCACGAAGGCCAGGTGCGACTGCGGCTCGGCCGGCACCGACAGCTGCGGCACGACGGTGATGCCCATGCCCGAGCTGACCATGTGCTTGATGGTCTCCAGCGATGAACCCTCGAAGCTCTTGCGGATGCCCTCGGCATCGCTGGAAAAGCGCGCGTACTCGGGGCAGACCTCGAGCACATGGTCGCGAAAGCAGTGGCCGGTGCCGAGCAGCAGCATCGTCTCGCGCTTGAGCTCCTCGGCCGGGATCGTGTCGCGTGCGGCCAGCGCATGCGCCTTCGGCACCGCGACCATGAAGGGTTCGTCGTAGAGCGGCGCCACCGCCAGGCCGGTGTCCGGAAACGGCTCGGCCAGGATTGCCGCGTCGAGCTCGCCGGTGCGCAGCATGTCGAGCAGCTTGGTGGTGAAGTTCTCCTGCAGCATCAGCGGCATCTGCGGCGTCAGCGCGATGGTCTGCTTGACCAGGTCGGGCAGCAGGTAAGGGCCGATGGTGTAGATCACACCCAGGCGCAAGGGCCCGGACAGCGGGTCCTTGCCGCGCTTGGCGATCTCCTTGATGCCCTGCGCCTGTTCGATCACCTGCTGCGCCTGGCGCACGATCTCCTCGCCGATCGGCGTCACCGAGACCTCGTTGCCGCCGCGCTCGAAGAGCTTGCAGTCGAGCTCGTCCTCGAGCTTCTTGATCGCCACCGACAGGGTCGGCTGCGACACGAAACAGGCCTCGGCCGCGCGACCGAAGTGGCGTTCGCGCGCGACGGCGACGACGTAGCGCAGCTCGGTGAGGGTCATCGCGGGATTGTGTCTCAGGCCTTCATGAATTCGGCCCGGCTGCCCAGCCAGCGGGCCACATGTGCCTGAGCCGCATCCGGGTGCTCGCGCAGCAGGCTCGGTGCGAGCCGGCGCGCCGCCTGCAGCAGGGCGTCGTCCTCGGCCAGGTCGGCGAAGCGCAGCAGGGCGTCGCCGCTCTGGCGTGCGCCGAGGAATTCGCCGGGGCCGCGGATGGCGAGGTCGCGGCGCGCGATCTCGAAGCCGTCGCCGGTCTCGGCCATCGCGCGCAGGCGCGCCTTGCCGGCATCGGCCAGCGGCGGCGTGTACAGCAGCACGCAGGCGCTGGCCACCGCGCCGCGGCCGACGCGGCCGCGCAGCTGGTGCAATTGCGCCAGGCCGAAGCGTTCGGCATGTTCGATCACCATCAGGCTGGCATTGGGCACGTCGACGCCGACCTCGATCACCGTGGTCGCCACCAGCACCGCCGTGTCGCCGCTGGCGAAGCCGGCCATCACCGCGGCCTTCTCCGCCGCGGGCAGGCGCCCATGCAGCAGGCCGACCGTGGCCCCGGGCAGGGCCGCAACCAGTTCGGCATGCGCCTCGGTGGCGTTCTTCAGGTCCAGGGTTTCTGACTCCTCGATCAGCGGGCAGACCCAGTAGGCCTGCTTGCCGGCCGCGACCTCGTCGCGCATGCGCGCCAGGACCTCGGGCCGCCGGCTGTCGGCGAAGACCTTGGTCACCACCGGCGTGCGCCCGGGCGGCAGCTCGTCGAGGGTGCTGACGTCGAGGTCGGCGTAGTAGGTCATCGCCAGCGTGCGCGGGATCGGCGTCGCGGTCATCATCAGCAGATGCGGCTCCACCTCGCCATCCCCGGCGCGCAGGGCCAGGCGCTGAGCGACGCCGAAGCGGTGCTGCTCGTCGACGATGGCCAGCCCCAGCTTTGCGAAGCGCACGCCTTCCTGGATCATGGCCTGGGTGCCGACGATCAGCTGCGCCCTGCCGTCGGCCGCCGCCACCAGCGGTTCGCGCCGGCCCTTGCCGCGGCGGCTGCCGGTCAGCCAGGCGCTGCGCAGGCCCAGCGGCTCCAGCCATTGCACGAGCTTGCGGAAATGCTGCTCGGCCAGCAGTTCGGTCGGCGCCATCAGGGCGCACTGCCAGCCGGCGTCGATCGCGGTCGCGGCCGCGAGCGCGGCGACCACGGTCTTGCCGGCGCCGACGTCGCCCTGCAGCAGCCGGTGCATCGGCTGGGTGCGGGCCAGGTCGGCGACGATCTCGTTCACCACCCGGCTCTGCGCGGCCGTCAGCCCCCAGGGCAGGGCCGCACGCAGGCGCCCCGGCAGCCCGTCGGCGGACGCTGCCAGCACCGGTGCGCGCAGGTGGGCGCGCTCGGCGCGTGCCAGGGCCTGCGACAGCTGCTGGGCCAGCAACTCGTCGAACTTCAGCCGCTGCCAGGCGGGGTGGCTGCGCTCCTCCAGGGCCGCCAGCGGCGTGCCCGGCGGCGGGTGGTGCAGGAACTGCAGCGCCTCGCGCAGCGCGGGCAGGCCCGGCGGATGCACCTGCGGCGGCAGCTGTTCGGCGAGGTCGGCGCGCTGCAGGGCCGAGCCCACGGCCTTGCGCAGATAAGCCTGTGGCAGCTGCGCGCTGGTGGGGTAGACCGGGGTCAGCGCCTGCGGCAGCGGCGTGTCCTCGTCGACCACGCGCACCGTCGGGTGCACCATCTCGCGGCCGAAGAAGCCGTCGCGCAGTTCGCCGCGCACGCGCAGCAGCCGGCCCGGCCCCCAGGTCTTGTGTTGCGTCGGGTAGAAGTTCAGGAAGCGCAGCACCAGGGACTCGGCGCCGTCCTGCAACTGCACGATCAGCTGGCGGCGACTGCGCGTCTCGATGCGGCAATCGCGCACGATGCCCTGCAGCTGCACCGTCTGGCCGGCGTGGGCGGCGCGCAGCGGCACCAGGCGGGTCTCATCCTCGTAGCGCAGCGGCAGATGCAGCGCGAGGTCGATGTCGCGCCTGAGCCCGAGTTTTTCCAGGGCCTTCGCGGGTCCGGACTTCGGCGCGTCGGGCATGGAACAATTCTGGGCCCTGGGCGGTCCATCCCTCCGTGACCTCTTCGCCGACCCTCTCCGATTTCGACTTCCTGCTCCCGCCGGAGCTGATCGCCCAGCACCCGGCGCCGCAGCGCAGCGCCGCGCGCCTGCTCGACGGCAGCGCCGCGCTGCCGGTGGACCGCGTGTTCCGCGACCTGCCCGACATGCTCGACCCGGGCGACCTGCTGGTGGTCAACGACACGCGCGTCATCAAGGCTCGCCTGCTGGGTGAAAAACCCACCGGTGGCGCCGTCGAGGCCCTCGTCGAACGGGTGTTCCCGGGCACCCGGGAAGTCTGGGCCCATCTGCGCGCCAGCAAGTCGCCGCGGCCGGGCAGCGTGGTGCGCTTCGGCGATGCATTCGACGCCCTGGTGCTCGGCCGTGCCGGGGCGGACGACGCACTGTTCCATCTGCGCTTTCCCGACGACCCCTTCACCCTGCTCTGGCGGCATGGTCATGTGCCGCTGCCGCCCTACATCACCCACCCCGACGGCGCCGAGGACGAGGCGCGCTACCAGACCGTGTTTGCCGACAAGCCCGGCGCGGTGGCGGCGCCGACGGCGTCGCTGCATTTCGACGAAGCGGTGCTCGCGGCGCTGGCGGCGCGCGGTGTGCAGCGTGCCAGCGTGACCCTGCATGTGGGCGCCGGCACCTTCCAGCCGGTGCGCAGCGAGGACCTGTCGGAGCACCGCATGCACAGCGAGTGGTACGCGGTGCCGGCGGCCACGGTGGCCGCCATCCAGGCCACGCGCGCCGCCGGCGGGCGCATCGTCGCCGCCGGCACGACGGCGCTGCGCGCGCTGGAGTCGGCGGCGCTGGCCGGTGAAGGCCGCACGCTGCGCGCCTGCCAGGGCGAGACGGCGCTGTTCATCCGGCCCGGTTTCGACTTCCAGGTCGTCGACCGGCTGGTGACGAACTTTCACCTGCCGCGCAGCACGCTGATGATGCTGGTCTCGGCTTTTGCCGGCCATGCCCATGTGATGGCGCTGTACCGGCACGCCATCGAGAGCCGCTACCGCTTCTTCAGCTACGGCGACGCGATGCTGCTGGATCGGGTCACCGGACGCACCTGATCCGGGGGCGTCGCCGGCATCGCCCCGGCGACAATGCCGCATGCTGAATTTCCAGGTCCTGGCCACCGAGGGCCATGCGCGGCGCGGCCGGCTGACGTTGAACCACGGTGTCGTCGAGACGCCGGTCTTCATGCCGGTGGGCACCTATGGCACGGTGAAGGGGGTGCTGCCGCGCGACCTGGAGGCGATGGGTGCGCAGATCATCCTCGGCAACACCTTCCACCTCTGGCTGCGCCCGGGGCTGGACGTGCTGCAGACCTTCGGCGGCCTGCATCGTTTCGAGGGCTGGCCGCACCCCATCCTCACCGACAGCGGCGGTTTCCAGGTCTGGAGCCTGGGCAAGATGCGCAAGATCAGCGAAGAAGGCGTGCGCTTCGCCTCACCGGTGAATGGCGACAAGCTGTTCCTGACGCCCGAGGTCAGCATGCAGGTGCAGACGGTGCTGAACGCCGACATCGTGATGCAGTTCGACGAGTGCACGCCCTACGAAACCGACGGTGACATCACCAGCGAAGAGGCGGCGCGGGCCTCGATGGAGCTCAGCCTGCGCTGGGCGCAACGTTCGAAGGACGAATTTGCGCGGCTCGAGAATCCGAACGCCCTCTTCGGCATCGTCCAGGGCGGCATGTTCGAGCATCTGCGCGAGACTTCGCTGACGGCCCTGGCCGAGCTCGACCTGCCCGGCTACGCGATCGGCGGCGTCAGCGTCGGCGAGCCCAAGGAGGACATGCGCCGCATCATGGCGCACACGCCGCAGCGCCTGCCTGCCGGCAAGCCGCGCTACCTGATGGGTGTCGGCACGCCCGAGGATCTGGTCGAGGGGGTGCACCACGGCGTCGACCTGTTCGACTGCGTGATGCCGACGCGCAACGCGCGCAACGGCCACCTGTTCACGCGCTTCGGCGACCTGAAGATCCGCAACGCGCGCCACAAGGCCGATCAGCGCCCGCTGGACCCGACCTGCGCCTGCCACGCCTGCAGCCACTTCAGCCGCGCCTACCTGCACCACCTGGAACGCTGCGGCGAGATGCTGGCGCCGATGCTGGCCAGCCTGCACAACCTGCACTACTACCTGAACCTGATGCGCGAAGTTCGCACGGCGCTCGACGCCGGCCGCTTCGAGCCGTTCCGCGCGCAGTTCCATGCCGACCGCCAGCGCGGCATCGGTCCGTAGCCTGCCGGCAGGCGCCAACAAGAAGGGCCGGCGATGCCGGCCCTCGGGGGTGTCGAGCCGTTCAGGCCTGACGGCGACGGGTCATGAAGCCCAGCATCAGCAGGCCGCCGAGCATCATCGCGTAGCTCTCGGGCTCCGGCACGGCCGCTGCGTTGCCGTAGGCGGCGCCACCGAGCGACACCTCGGCATGGAAGGAGCCGTCGAGCCAGTCGCCGGTGGCGTTGGTGAACGAAACGGCCACGGGGCCCGCGTCGCTGGCCGTCTGCGGGATCCAGCCGCCACCGTAGTAGTCGTAGTTCGCCCAGGCGGAAACGTTGCGACCATCGGACGAACTCTGATAGCCGCTACCCCCCCCTGCCGCCGGGCCTTCCGCAGCCATCGTGGCCCAGGCACTTGCGCTGTTGCCGTAGGTGTAGGCCCAGCCGTACCCGGAATCCACAATGCCGCCACCCAGGGCCTCGGCAGAGACGTCGGCCTGCGCCGAAAACAGCACCAGGGTGTTCGCGCTCAGGCTGAAGCTGGTGCCATACGCGTAGACATGGGCCTGCGCCGAGAACGAGGCGATCGGCGGCGAGTACCAGTACGCTGTAGTCTCGTCAGGCGGCGCCATGACCGAACCGCTGGCCGTCAGCGACAAGCTGCCGTTCCACGGGCTGCCGGTGATGGCGGACGCTGCATCGCCGTAGCTCAAGTGGCCGCCGGCACTGCCTCCCGCCCACGGGCTGCCCGGGCTGCTGAACGACTCCGTCGTCGAGCCCGACTGCGTCAGGGTGCTGTAGCTCACCGCCGCATTGCCGCCGTTGGCCCCAGGAAACGACTGGAACAGGATGCTCGGCGCGATCCCGTCGCCTGGCGCCAGGTCGAACAATGTGATGCGCAGACCGCTCAGCGTTGCGGAGGCCGAGGCCGTGCCGTCGGCCCATGCGGGCAGGACGGAAACGGCAGCCGAAGCGGCGGCCAGCAGGGACAGAATTCTCATGGAAGCTCCTTGAATCTAGCGACAGTGCCCGGCTTTTTGCCGAGCTGTCGCAGACGCTATCAGGCAGCCGAGCGGCGTCATCGTCGGACAGCGCAAAGCGTTCCCCCGCGTTCAGGGGGTGAAGCTCAGGGACCGGAGGTCACCCGCCCGCGTGCAGGCGGCGCTAGCGGATGGGCGTGGGCGTGCCGAAGACAAGGTCGAGACCATTCACCACGGCGGGGACTTGATCGACGCCGCGATGCCCAGCGCAAGATCCCCCGAGGCCGCCTGTTCACGCACGTCCGCCGCGACCGCCAGCGCGGCATCGGCTGATCAGCCGGTTTCCAGCGCCCATTGCGGCAGGTCGATCTGCGCCAGCGCCTGGGCCAGCCAGGGCAGTTCGGCGCGCAGCGTGGCGGCCAGGGTGTGCGGCGGGTTGAGCACGAACACGCTGCTGCCGAGCATGCCGAAGCCGCGTGCCTCGGGGGCCGCGACGGTCAGCCGCGCGAGCAGCCAGCCCTTCTTCGCCGGGGCCGCGGCGGCCTTCAGGCGCTGCGGCAGCTGGGCCGCCTCGAGCAGCTGCAGCTGGGGCAACCAGACCATGATCGTGCCGTCGGCAAAACGCGCCAGGGCCTCGCGCACGGCGGCCAGCACCCGCCCGTAGTCGGCCTTGATCTCGTAGGACGGGTCGATCAGCACCAGGCCGCGGCGCGTCGGCGGCGGCAGCTGCGGCTTCAGCGCCGCAAAACCGTCGCCCAGCGTCACCTGCACCTCGGGCTCCTCGCCGAGATAGCTGGCCAGGATCTTGTGGTCTGTCGGGTGCAGCTCGAACAGGCGCAGATTGTCCTGCGGCCGGCGCAGCAGGTGGGCGAAGGCAGGCGAGCCGGGGTACTGTTCCAGCCGCTGGCCGCCGTTGAACTGGCGCACCAGGGCCACGTAGTCGGCCACGCCCGGCGGCAGGTCGTCGCGGCCCCACAGGCGTGCAATGCCCTGCTCGAACTCGTCGCGCTTGTGCGCCGGGCCGCCCTGCAGTGAATAACCGCCGGCGCCGGCATGCGTGTCGACGAAACGCCAGCCCTTGTCCTTCAGGTTGAAGTGCCGCAGCACCTGGACGAGCATGAGGTGCTTGAGCACGTCGGCATGATTGCCGGCGTGGAAGGCGTGGCGGTAGGCGAGCATGCGCGATGGTGCCACGCCGGGCGGCGCGGCCCTGCGCGCGCCCGTCAGCGCGTGGTGACGATGGTCACGCGGCGGTTTTCCGGCGCCGTCGGTGTGTCGGGCCGCAGCAGTTCGCTCGACCCCTTGCCCACGGGTTGCAGCCGCGAAGTCTGCAGCCCGAAATGGTCCACCAGATAGGCCACCACCGACTGCGCACGGTCCTCCGACAGGCGCAGGTTGTAGTCCGCCCCGCCGCGCGGGTCGGCATGCCCCTCGATGCGGAAGGAGAACCCCGCCAGCCGGTCGGACTTGAGCGCCTTGCCGACTTCGTCGAGCGCCGCGCGGGTCTCCGGCGACAGCTCGGCCGAGCCGGTCTGGAAGGTGATCAGCAGGCCGGCGCGGCCACTGGCGGTCTGCGTCGCTGCGCCCGGCGTCAAGGTCGGACGGATCGAGCGCGAGCGCACGGCGTTGTCATCGGCGGGCGTCAGCGCGTCGAGCAGGGCCGACTCGGTGATCTGACCCGGCTTGAGCAGAGGCTCGGCGGCGTAGCCAACCACCGTGGCCAGGCCCAGCGCAAACGCGGCGGCAAGCGGGCGGAAGGGGATGCGGCACATGGCGAACTCCGGGGGTGATCGGGGGCCTCATTGTCGGCGCGGCTGCGCAAGGCGTCACTCCCTCGCTCGGTGGAGGGGCGGCGTGACGGGGTTCACGGCGTACCATCGCGCCGGTATCCCAGCCCCACCGTCGAGTGCGCACCCGATGAGTTCTTCCTCAGACGACGACGCCACCGGCTTTGAGCCGACGCGCGCCTATCCGCCAGCACCACCGCCGCCGCAGCCGACCCTGGATGTCGGCAATGCACTGCCCGCGGGCACGCGGCTGGCCGAATTCGAAGTCCTCGGCGTCGTCGGCGAAGGCGGCTTCGGCATCGTCTACCGGGCCTGGGACCACTCGCTGAAGCGCCAGGTGGCGATGAAGGAATACATGCCTTCGTCGCTCGCGCAGCGCAGCGGCGGGCTGATGGTCTCGGTGCGCTCGGACAAGTACCGCGAGACCTTCGAAGCCGGCAAGGCGAGTTTCGTCAAGGAAGCGCGCATGCTCGCGCAGTTCGACCACCCGGCCCTGGTCAAGGTGTTCCGCTTCTGGGAGGCCAACGGCTCGGCCTATATGGTGATGCCCTTCTACGAAGGCATCACCCTGCGCCAGGAGTTGCGCGAGCGCAAGACGCCGCCCGACGAGGCCACCTTGCTCGGCTGGCTGGGCCCGATCGCCGACGCGCTGGCGGTGATCCACGCCGAGTACTACTACCACCGCGACATCGCACCCGACAACGTGCTGCTGCTCGCCGGCTCGCGGCGCCCGGTGCTGCTGGACTTCGGCGCCGCGCGGCGCGTGATCGGCGACATGACGCAGGATCTGACGGTGATCCTGAAGCCGGGCTACGCGCCGCTGGAGCAGTACGCCGAGATCCCGGGCATGAAACAGGGCCCGTGGACCGACGTCTATGCGCTGGCCGCGCTGGCCTACGCCGCGATCCGGGGGCGCACGCCGCCGCCCTCGGTCGGGCGCGTCGTCAACGACAGCTACGAGCCGCTGACGACGGTGGCCGCGGGCCGCTGCAGCGAACGTGTGCTGCGCGCGATCGACCGCGCCCTGGCCGTGCGGCCGGAGCAGCGCACGCCCTCGATCGCCATCTTCAAGTCCGAGCTCGGGCTCGCGCCGTCGCCGGTCGACCCGCAGGCGATGTTTCCGGCCAGCCAGCCGGCCGCGACCCTGCCCGACTTCGATCTGCCGCTCAGCGCACCCGTACCGGCGCCGACGTCGGTGCCGGTGCCGGTGCCGGCCAGCCCCGCGACGTCGGCCGACGCGCCGACGGTGGCGATGCCCTCGGCGATGGAGCGCACGCGGGTGCTGCCGCGACCGGACCTGCCGCCGGCGCCGATGCCCGGGCCGACACCGGCGCCGGTGGCTTCGCCCGGCGGCCGGCGTGGCCTGCTCGCCGGCGCGGCCGGCTTGGCGCTGGCCGGGCTGGGCGGCGTCTGGTGGTGGCGCCGTGGCGACGCACCCGCGACCGGCACGGTGCCGGCGACCGCCACCGAACCGCCGCTCGCCACGGCAGCGCCACCGACGACCACCGAACCCACGCCGCCGGCGGTCGCCGTTGCGGCCCCGGCGGCCGGCTTCGACCCCGCCGAGGCCTTCCGGCGTGTGGTCGACGCCGGCTCGCCGGGCTGGGCACCGACGCTGACGGCACCCTCGACCCGCCTGCGCATGGACCGCGACAAGCTGGTCTTCACGCTCAACGCGCCGCATGCCGGGCATGTCTACGTCTTCAACCACGGCACCGATGGCGCCCTGCAGCAGCTCTACCCGAATGCGCAGGCCCCGGCACTGCGCGTGCAGGCCGGCCAGTCGCTGACCCTGCCGCAGCGCGGCCTGCAGTTCGACGTCGGTGGCCCGCCGGGTACCGGTCGTGTCCTGGTCCTGGTGTCGCGCTGGCCGCGCGAGATGACGGCCTTTGCGCCGCGCATCGAGGGCGGTTTCGCCAGTTTTCCCACCGGCAGCGTGGCGGCGGCACTGGAAAGCGCCAACGCCGGTCGCCTGCCGCTGCTCGCGGGCCAGCCGGTGTGCGACGCGGGCACCGCCTGCACCGACGAGTTCGGCGCCGCGGTGCTGGCCTTCGAGGTCATCGGCTGATTCCTTCGGCGCATGTCCGCCGCGTCGCGCTGACGCTGGCTGGCGCCACGCTGGCGGGCGCACTGGCCGCCCGGCTGCAGCTGCCGCTGCCCTGGATGATCGGCCCGCTGCTCGGCACCGCGCTGGCCGGCATCGCCGGTGTGCGGCCGGCCGCCTCGCCACGGCTGCGCAATGCCGGCCAATGGATCATCGGGGTGGCGCTCGGCCTGTACTTCACGCCCGAGGTCGCCGCGCGCATTGCTGCGCTGGCACCGGCGATCGGGCTCGGCGTGGTCTGGGCCCTGGGCCTGGGCTGGGCCTTCCACCGTTGGCTGGCCTGGACCCACCCGGGCGAGGCGCGCGCCACGACCTGGTTCGCCGCCGCCATCGGCGGGGCCTCCGAGATGGCGGTGCTGGCCGAGCGCGCCGGCGCGCGTGTCGACCGGGTCGCCGCCGCCCATTCGCTGCGCGTGCTGATCGTGGTGGTCGCGGTCCCGTTTGCGATGCAGTGGAGCGGCGCGCGGGGCGCCGACCCGGTTCCGCCGGCGCTGCACGCGGTGCACGCGGGTGGACTGTTGGCCCTGGTGGCGTTGACCCTGGCCGGCGTGGCGCTGATGTGGCGCCTGCGCCTGCCCAACCCCTTCGTGCTCGGCGCCCTGGCGGTGACCTCGGCGCTGACCCTGTCGGGCGTCGAGCTCTCCGGCCTGCCGCCGGGGGCGGCGAGTGCCGGCCAGCTCTTCATCGGCATGGCGCTCGGCGCACGTTTCACGCCCGAGTTTGCGCGCGCCGCACCACGCTGGCTGGTCGCCGTCGGCGCCGGCACGGTCGGCATGCTGGCGCTGTCGGCGGCCTTCGCCTGGGTGCTGGCCCAGGGGTTCGCCCTGCACCCGGCGACCGCGGTGCTTGCCACCTCGCCCGGCGGCATCGCCGAGATGGCGATCACGGCCAAGGTGCTCGAACTCGGTGTGCCCACCGTCACCGCCTTCCATGTCGTACGCTATGTGGCGGTGCTGATGCTTACCGGGCCGATGTTCAAGGCGGGAGGCAAGCCGATCGCTTCGTGAAACGATCGACGGCACTTGGTCTCCATGGAAGTGTGCGCATGCACACGTTGTACGGCGCCGCGCGTTTGCCGATCGTTCCGGGCCGGCGGCCTACATTTTCTCCAGCGCCCTGTGGCCAAGCACGGCGGCGCCGTACCCGCATCAAACTATTCCGTTTCTGCATGACCCCCCGCGGCGAGGGCGGTTACGGGGTGATGGCAATGGCGCGAGAATCCCTATCCCTGGTTTCTCCGGGCGGTATTCGTTGAGCTTCGTCGGCCCTGGCGGCGGCGCTGACCGAATCCCGCTTTTGCCTTTATTGATTGGAGAACCGATGAACCGACCCGTGATGGAAGGGCTGCGGCTGAACGTGCCCGCCTACGTCAAACATGCCCGCCTGGTGTCCTGGGTGGCCCAGATCGCTGCCCTCACCGAGGCCGACGAGGTCCACTGGTGCGACGGCTCCGAGGCCGAGTACCAGCGCTTCACCGAGCAGCTGGTGGCCGCCGGCACATTGCTCAAGCTCAACCCGGTCAGGCGCCCGAACAGCTTCCTGGCGCGCAGCGACCCGAACGACGTCGCCCGCGTCGAGGACCGCACCTTCATCTGCAGCGCGACCCAGGAAGCCGCCGGCCCGACCAACAACTGGATGGCGCCGGACGAGATGCGCGCGCTGCTGCAGACCGGCGAGCAGGCGCTGTTCAAGGGCTGCATGCGCGGCCGCACGATGTACGTGGTGCCCTTTTCGATGGGCCCGCTGGGCTCGCATATCGCGCACATCGGCATCGAGCTGACCGACAGCCCCTATGTGGCGGTGAGCATGCGCACGATGACGCGCATGGGCGCGGCGGTGTTCGACGTGCTCGGCGAGGACGGCGAGTTCGTGCCCTGCGTGCACAGCGTGGGCGCGCCGCTGGTCGACGCCGAAGGCCGGGGCAGCAAGGACGTGGCCTGGCCCTGCAATGCCACCAAGTACATCGTGCACTACCCTGAGACGCGCGAGATCTGGTCCTACGGCTCGGGTTACGGCGGCAACGCCCTGCTCGGCAAGAAGTGCTTCGCCCTGCGCATCGCGAGCACGATGGGCCGTGACGGCGGCTGGCTGGCCGAGCACATGCTGGTGCTGGGCGTCACCTCGCCGCAGGGCCGCAAGTACCACGTCGCCGCGGCCTTTCCCAGCGCCTGCGGCAAGACCAACTTCTCGATGCTGGTGCCGCCGAAGGGCTTCGACGGCTGGAGCGTGACCACCATCGGCGACGACATCGCCTGGATCAAGCCGCATGCCGACGGCCGGCTCTACGCCATCAACCCCGAGGCCGGCTATTTCGGCGTCGCGCCAGGGACGAATCACCACACCAATCCGAACTGCATGGACTCGCTCAAGCGCGACGTGATCTTCACCAACGTCGCCCTCACCGACGACGGCGACATCTGGTGGGAAGGCATGAGCGACGAGGTGCCGGCGCACCTGATCGACTGGCAGGGCCGCGACTGGACGCCGGAGATCGCCAGGGCCAACCCGGTCAACGGCAAGCCGCGCCCCGCCGCCCACCCGAACGCGCGCTTCACCGTCAGCGCGATCCACAACCCGGTGCTCGACACCGAGTGGGACAACCCGGCCGGCGTGGCGATCGACGCCTTCATCTTCGGCGGCCGGCGCAGCACCACGGTGCCCCTGGTGACCGAGGCGCGCGACTGGACCGAGGGCGTCTACATGGCGGCCACGATGGGCAGCGAGACCACCGCCGCCGCCGCCGGCCAGCAGGGCGTGGTGCGCCGTGACCCGTTTGCGATGCTGCCCTTCACCGGCTACAACATGTCGGACTATTTCCAGCACTGGCTGGACCTGGGCGCCAGGCTCGAGGCCGACGGCGCGAAGCTGCCGAAGATCTTCTGCGTCAACTGGTTCCGCAAGGGCGCCGACGGCAAGTTCGTCTGGCCCGGCTACGGTGAGAACATGCGCGTGCTGCACTGGATCCTGGGTCGTGTCGACGGCCAGGCGCAGGGCGCGGAGAACATCTTCGGCACCAGCCCGCGCTACGAGGATCTGCGCTGGGACGGCATGGACTTCACGCGCGCGCAGTACGACAGCGTGATCTCGATCGACCGCCCGGCCTGGGTGCAGGAAATGTCGCTGCACGCCGAGCTGTTCTCGAAGCTGGCCCACCACCTGCCGCCGGCGCTGGAACATGCGCGCCAGCGCATCGTGCGGGCGCTCGAGGCTTGAGCGCAGGATGATGGCCCTGCAGGTCCTGTCGGACCTGCACCTCGAAACCGAGAGCTTCGACCCCGAGCCGGCACCGGGCGCCGAGTTGCTGGTGCTCGCCGGCGACATCGACAGCCGCTGGGCCGGCCTGCAGCGCTTTCGCGGCTGGCCGGTGCCGGTGCTGTTCACGCCCGGCAACCATGAGTTCGACGGCCGCGACATCGACGACGCCGAGCCGCGCCTGCGCGATCTGGTCGAGGACCTGGGCTTTATCTGGCTGCAACGCCGCAGCGTGATGATCGACGCCGCCGACGGCCGCCGTCTGCGGTTCGTCGGCGTCGTGCGCTGGAGCGACTTCGAGCTCTTCGGCGCGGCCGGGCGCGAACGTGCGCTGCGCGCCGGCGCCTACTTCCAGCGCGTGATGGGCGCCAGCCGGCATGGCCGGCCCTTCGATGCCGACGCGGTGCGCGAACTCGGCCGGGCCGACCGCGCCTGGCTGGCCGAGGCACTGGCCGAACCGCCCCCGCCGGGCGACCGCGGCTGGGACGCCACCGTGGTGGTGACCCACTTTGCGCCCAGCCTGCGCAGCGCCGACCCACGCTATGGCCGCCAGCCCGGCACGGCCAGCTTCTGCAATGCCGACGACGACCTGCTGCCGCAGGCGGTACTGTGGCTGCATGGGCATCTGCACTGGCGCCACGACTACCGGGTGGACCACGGCGCAACGAGCACCCGCGTCGTCTGCAATGCGCGCGGCCTGGCGAGCAAGGGCGAGGACATCGGCTGGGACCCGCTGCAGCGGATCGACGCTTGAGGGTCGTCAAGGCTCCGAAGGGGTGCTGTGGGACACTGATGGCACAGGTTCACAAGCAGGAGACCGCACCATGAAGATCCTCATCGCCGTCGACGGCAGTACCTTCACCAAGCGCATGCTGGCCTATCTGTCGGCGCACGACGAGTTCCCCGGTCGTGGCCATGAATACACGGTGCTGCACACCGTGTCGCCGGTGCCGCCGCGTGCCGCCGCCGTGCTCGACAAGGCCACGCTCGACACCTACTACCAGGACGAGGCCGACAAGGTCTTCAAGCCGATCCGCACCTTCCTCGACAAACAGGAAATGAACGCGAAGTTCGTCTTCAAGGTCGGGCCGGCCGCCGACACCATCGCCTCCTTCGCTGAAAAGGGCAAGTTCAACCTGCTGGTGATGGGCTCGCATGGCCATGGCTCGCTGACCAATCTGGTCATGGGCTCGGTGGCGACCAAGGTGCTCGCGCGCTGCAGCACGCCGGTCCTGCTGGTGCGCTGACGGCCCGCGGGCCCGGCGCCCGCTGACGCAGCTGCCCGGCGCCGGGTCGAAGCCCTGTTCCGCCCGCAGGCGGTTGACCGCCGACACGATGGCGTCGTCGCGGGCCTTCAGGACTTGCACGCGGGACGACCCCCGCGCCATGGCCCGGACGCCAGGCGTCGGGTCAGGCCCTCAGGCGCCGAAGGCCCTGCGTGCGCCGGCGCGTTCCCACCAGGGTGCAGGCTCGACCGCCGTACGTGCGGGTTCGGCCGGCGGGCGCGGCAGGTCCAGGCACATCTCGAGCCCGAAGCAGGTGCCCATGTCGGCCGGATCGAGTTCGATCAGGGCTGCCACCGGCCGCGCGCGCCGGCGCCAGAAGCTGTGCATCGTCGGTCGAGGCTGGGTCATGGGGGTCTCCCTGGTCGGCGAGATTGTGTCTGGATGCAGTTTCGGCGCTGTGACAGGGTTCTGTAATCATGAATAGAGATGACAACGTGATGCAGTTCTAGAATCGCCGCCCCCATGTCGCACCCGACCCGTCCCGACTTCTGCGCCATCGACTTCGGCACCTCCAACTCGGCCCTGGCGCTGCCCGGCGCGGACGCGCTGGTCGAGCTCGAGCCGGGGTTCGCGACCATGCCGACCGCGGTCTTCTATCTCGCCGACGGCCCCGTGCATGCGGCCGAGCCCGAGCGCCTCTACGGCCGCGCGGCGCTGGCCGCCTATGTCGACGGCCTGGACGGGCGGCTGATGCGCTCGATGAAGAGCCTGCTCGGCTCGGCCCTGCTCGAGCAGCGCACCGATGTCGGTGGCGGGCGCGCGCTGCGCTACGTCGACGTGATCATTGGCTACCTGCGCCACCTGCGGCGTCGCGGCGAGGCCGAGGCCGGCGGGCCCCTGATGCGTGCGGTGCTCGGCCGCCCGGTGTTCTTTGTCGACGACGACGCCGCGCGCGACCGCGAGGCGGCACGCGCGCTGGCCGACGCGGCGCGGGCGGTTGGTTTTGTCGACGTGCGCTTCCAGTACGAGCCGATCGCCGCCGCCTTCACCCACGAAGCCGCGGCCACCCAGGAACAGCTGGTGCTGGTGGCCGACATCGGCGGTGGCACCTCGGACTTTTCGCTGGTGCGCGTCGGCCCCAGGCGCCGGCAGCGCCTGGACCGGCAGGACGACATCCTGGCCAACCACGGGGTGCATGTGGCCGGCACCGACTTCGACCGCCGCGTCGAACTGGCCAGCATCCTGCCCCTGTTCGGCCATGGTGGGCATGGCCCGGCGCGTGCCGGCGAGTCGCCGCGCGAGATCCCGAGCGGCCTGTACCACGACCTGGCCACCTGGCACCTGATCAACACCGTCTACGCGCCGGCGCGGGTGGCCGAGTGGCGCGCGATGCGCAGCTGGTTTGCCCAGCCGCGCCAGCACCGCCGACTGATGACGGTGCTCGAGGAACGTCTGGGCCACGCGCTGGCGTCCGCGGCCGAGCAGGCCAAGATCGACGTGGCGACGAGCGGCCGCGCCGTGATCGGCCTGGACATCGTGGAACCTGGCCTGGCCGCCACGCTCGACGCCGCCACCGCGGCGCGCGTGCTGCAGGCCGACCAGGCGCGCATCGTCGACGCGGCGCACGAAACCCTGCGCCAGGCCGGCGTCACGGCGTCGGCGGTGCAGGCGGTGTTTTTCACCGGCGGCTCCACCGGCCTGGCGTCCCTGGTCGACGGCATCGCCGCCGTGTTCCCCGACGCGACCCCGGTGCGCGGTGACCGCTTTGCCAGCGTCGCCACCGGGCTCGGGCTTCACGCCCGGCGGGTCTTCAGCGGCGGCGCGGCGGCGGGCGCTTCGCCGGCCTGAGCTTGCGCGGCGCCGGCGGCGCCGGCGGCCTGGCGCGCGGCCGGCTCACGTCGGCGATCAGCATCACCGCACGCACCAGGTCCTGCACCGCCTCGGCCAGATCGGCCGGCGGCTCGATGGTCTCGATCACCGCTGCCAGCGCGTCAGCGTCCTCGAGATCCTCGGCGTCGAAGTGCAGATAAATCAGGGCCAGGGGTTCGATCAGCTCGGGCGACGCCATCGCCTGCAGCTCGGGGAAATGGTCCAGCGCCGCGGCGAACCCGGCGACCCAGGGCAGCACGCTGTCGGACACGGATGCGTCGTCGTCGGGGTAGATCCAGGGGTCGAACCAGTCGCGGGCGTCGATGGCACCTTGCAGTTCGGCGTGGCGGCGCGCCACCAGGGCCAGCAGTTCGGCGGCGTCGCAGCCGGCCGGCAGCGCCCGGCCCTCGACATCGAGCAGCCCCGGCTGCCAGTGCGCCGCCGGCAGTGCGCGCGGCTGCAGGATCACGCCGCACAGATAGCCGTCGATCGCCATCACGTCCATCGGCTCCAGCGGCGCGGGCAGCGCGGCCAGCAGGTCCTGCAGGCGGTCGAGGTCGGCGTCGGTGAGCGGCTGGGTGTCGGCGGGCATGCACGATTGTCGCCTGCCCCCCAACCTTGCAGGATGGGTGAATCCGGGCCGGCGGCCTAGCATGCGCCCAGCGTCGGCCCCTGGCCGGCGCGTCGCTCCCAACGAAGTCTCCGCAAGGGGACTTGTCAGGGCCCGGCGCCGCGTGGTGTCCGGGCTCCTTTTTTTGCCGCATAGACTCCCGGTTCGACTGCACCGAGGAGATTGCCATGGGCGCGCCCGACCCCTTCACCCAGACCGCCGACGTCGGCCACTGGATCGGCGGCCGCGCCGTGCACGGCGTCGGCCGTCGGACGCAGGCCGTGTGGAACCCGGCCACCGGCCAGGTGGCGCGCCAGGTGCGGTTGGCCGAAGCCGCCGATGTCGACGCCGCGGTGGCCGCCGCGCTGGCCGCCCAGCCGGCCTGGGGCGACATGCCGCCGATCCGCCGCGCGCGGGTGATGAACCATTTCCTGGCCCTGCTCAACCAGCATCGCGACAGCCTGGCGGCGATGATCACCGCCGAACATGGCAAGGTCTTCAGCGACGCCCAGGGCGAAGTCACGCGCGGCATCGACATCGTCGAGTTCGCCTGCGGCATCCCGCAGCTGCTCAAGGGCGACTACACCGAACAGGTCTCCACCGGCATCGACAACTGGACCGTGCGCCAGCCCCTGGGGGTGGTGGCCGGCATCACACCCTTCAACTTCCCCTGCATGGTCCCGATGTGGATGTTCCCGGTGGCCCTGGCCTGCGGCAACGCCTTCATCCTCAAACCCAGCGAACGCGACCCCAGCCCCAGCCTGCTGATGGCCGAGCTGCTGCAGCGCGCCGGCCTGCCCGACGGCGTCTTCAGCGTCGTGCAGGGCGACAAGGTGGCCGTCGACGCCCTGCTCACGCATCCTGACGTGAAGGCCCTGAGCTTTGTCGGCAGCACGCCGATCGCGCGGCACATCTACCAGACCGGCGCGGCCCATGGCAAGCGTGTGCAGGCCCTGGGCGGGGCCAAGAACCATATGGTCGTGATGCCCGACGCCGACCTCGAGCAGACGCTGGATGCGCTGATCGGCAGCGCCTACGGCAGTGCCGGTGAACGCTGCATGGCGATCAGCGTGGCGGTGCTGGTGGGCGACGTGGCCGAGCGCATCGTGCCGCGCCTGGCCGAACGCGCCAGGGCGCTGAAGATCGGCAACGGCATGGCGCCCGAGGCCGAGATGGGCCCCATCGTCACCCGCGAGGCGCGCGAGCGCATCGAAAACTACATCGCCCTGGGGGTCGAGGAAGGCGCCAGCCTGGTCGTCGACGGGCGTGGGCTGAACGTGCCCGGGCATGAGCAGGGATTTTTCACCGGCGGCAGCCTGTTCGACCATGTGACGCCGCAGATGCGAATCTGGCGCGAGGAGATCTTCGGCCCGGTGCTGGTGTGCGTGCGCGTGCCCGACATGGCCGCGGCACTGGCGCTGATCAACGACCATGAATTCGGCAACGGCGTGGCCTGCTTCACCAGCGACGGCGGCGTGGCGCGCGAGTTTGCGCGGCGCGTGCAGGTGGGCATGGTGGGCATCAATGTGCCGATCCCGGTGCCGATGGCCTGGCTTGGCTTCGGTGGCTGGAAGAAGAGCCTGTTCGGCGACCTGCACGCCTACGGTGAAGAGGGCGTGCGCTTCTACACCCGGCAGAAGAGCGTGATGCAGCGCTGGCCCGACAGCATCGGCAAGGGCGCCGAGTTCACGATGCCGGTGTCGAAGTGAGGCGCGCCGACCTCTTGGCCGGCTGATGTCGACGGAGACCGAGACGATGGACGTGCAAACCCCCGGCTTCGTGCCGATGTGCCAGGTGCGTTGCGAGGTCCAGGCCCTGGTCAGCCTCGGCCCGGGCCCCTATGGCGAACGGCGCTACGTGCCGCTGGGCGGCGGCACGGTGCAGGGCCCCGAACTCAGCGGCAGCCTGGTGCCCGGCGGTGTCGACTGGCAGGTGGCGCGCGCCGACGGCGTGCGCGACATCGGCGCCCACTACGTGATCCAGACCCCGGACGGCGCGCTGGTGGAGGTGCAGAGCAATGGCCTGCGCCACGGCCCGCCCGAGGTCATGGCGCGGCTGGCGCGCGGCGAAAACGTCGACCCGGCCGAATACTTCTTCCGCACCCTGATGCGCTTCACCACCGGCCACCCGGACTGGCTGCCGCTGAACAAGGTGATGGCCATCGCGATCGGCCGGCGCGAGGCGCGGCTCGTTGTGCTCGATGTCTACCGCCTGCGCTGAACGCTCGCCCATGCCGGATTCGGAGCTGAATGCGCTGCTGCAGGCGGCCGAAGCCGGCCTCGCGCGCAGCGATCTGGCGGCCGGGCTGGCGGCCGCGGAGCAGGCGCTGGCACGGGCGCGGGACGACGAGACCCGCGCCCGCGCCGGCTGGCTGCAGGCCCAGCTGGTCTACCGCCGTGGCGACTACACCGGCTTGCTGGCCCTGGCCCAAAACCTCGACCCCATGCTGCGTGCACGCGGCGGCGAGATCTTCCGCGAGTTCAGGCGCTGCGTGGTCCTGGCCGCCTGCGAGCTCGGCCGCTTCGAGATCGCGCTGCCGGCGGCCTACGAAGTGCATGCCCTGGCCGAAGCCAGCGGCCTGCCCGGGCCGCGGGCCCAGGCCCTGAATGCCTTCGGCGCCTGTTTCGAGCGCATGGGTGACCCCTGGCAGGCCGAACGCCTGCAGCGCGAGGCACTGAGCATCGCGCGCCAGGGGGCCACGCCGCGCGACCTGTTCGCAACCCTGAACAATCTGTGCGCGGTGCTCATCGGGGCCTACTACCTGCAGCGCGGCGCCGAGGTGACGCCGGAGTCGCAGGCCGCGCTGGAGCGTGCCTTGCCGCTGGCGCAGGAGATGCTCCCCCTGCTCGAACAGCTGGGCGAACCTTATGCCCGCGTCATCGCCGAGGGCAACCTTGGCGAGGTGCTCGTGCACCTGGGTGAACGCGAGCAGTCGCGCCGGCTGCTCGACGCCACGCAGGCCGAGACCCTGCGTCTGGGCTTCAGGCCGCAGCACCAGCGCGTGAGCTGCTCGCTCGCCGAATGGGAGCTGCGCCACGGTGACCCGGCGCGGGCGCTGGGCCTGCTGCAGGGCCTTGTGGCCGAGGCCGACGCCGTGCCGCTGATGCCGATGACCGCGGTGCGCGCGCAGCACGCGCTGTATCAGGCGCACAAGGCGCTGGGCGATGGCGCTGCGGCACTGGCACATCTGGAGACGTATGCCGAGCTGGTGCGCCAGCGTGTCGTGCACCAGCTGCGCGCGCAGTCCGAGCAGTTCATCACCCGCGTCGAAGCCGAGAAGTCGCGCCGCGAGGCCGAACAGCAGCGTGAACTTGCGCGCCGCATGCAGGCGCATGCCCTGCGCGACCCGCTGACGGGGCTGGGCAACCGGCGCGAGGTCTCGCTGCGTCTGCCGGCCCTGCTGCAGGAGGCCTCGGTCGCCGCGCACCCGGTGGCCCTGGCGATGCTTGATCTGGACCATTTCAAGCAGATCAACGACCGCTTCGGCCACCTCGTGGGCGACCGTGTGCTGGTCACGATCGCCCAGCTGCTGCGCGACAGCGTGCGCGGCAGCGACCTCGTCGCGCGCACCGGCGGCGAGGAGTTTCTCGCCGTGTTGCCCGACGCACCGCCGGGCCGCGCCGGCGATGTCTGCGAGCGCATCCGGGCGCGCATCGAGGGCCACGACTGGGCGACGCTGGCGCCGGGGCTGGCGGTGACGATCAGCATCGGGCTGGCCACCTCACCGCCCTACGACGAGACCCAGCTGAGCGCGCGCGCCGACGCCGCGCTCTACGCGGCCAAACGCGCCGGGCGCAACCGCATCGAAACCGCCTGAGCGCGGCACCGCAGGGCCGCGCCGACGCGGGCCAGGCCCTCAGCTGCCGATCGGTCCGCCGTCGAGGCGGCGGATCGCCAGCGTCGCCGATCGCGGCCGGCTGGCGCGGGGGCCCTCGGGCCAGCGCGAATTTTTCATCGGGTCGGCCGGGTCGTTGCGTGCGTGCGGCGCTTCACCCGGGTGCTGCACATTGACGAACATCGTCGTCGCATCTGGTGTGAAAGCCGCGCCGGTGATCTCGCAGCCGGCCGGGCCGGTGAGGAAGCGCCGCACCTCGCCGCTGGCCAGGTCGCAGGCCAGCATCTGGTTGTGGCCGATGCGCGCGTATTCACCCTGGCCGATCTTCGAGGGGCCGACGTCGGTCTGGATCCAGAGCAGGCCGCGCGGGTCGATGGCCAGGCCGTCGGGGCTGCCGAAGAAGTCGCCCCGGATCGTGCCGCGCGCTTCGGGGCGCTCGTTGGCCGGGTCGCCGGCCAGCAGCAGATGGTTCCAGCGGAAACTTGTCGCGTCGAAATCGTCGGCCTCGGTCCAGCGGATGATCTGACCCATGCTGTTGTTCGCGCGTGGGTTGGCCGCGTCGACGCCGGGCCGCCCGGGTGCGCCGCGCGCGCTGTTGTGGGTCAGCGTGCAGTAGACGGTGGCACTGTTGGGATCGATGGCCAGCCATTCAGGGCGGTCCATCTTCGTCGCCCCCAGCAGGTCGGCGGCCTGGCGGGTCTTGATCACCAGCTCGCCGGCGTCGGCAAAACCGTTGGCCGCGGTCAGCGGCCCCTGCCCGTGCACCAGGGGCAGCCAGCGGCCGGTGCCGTCGCCGTCGAAACGTGCCACGTACAGCGTGCCGTGGTCGAGCAGGTCGGCATTCGCCTGGGCTTTCGACAGACCCGCGCCAGCGGGCGCGATGCGGTCGCGGCTGACGAATTTGTAGATGTATTCGAAGGCCGCGTCCTCGCCGGAATAGACCACTGCGCGGCCGTCCTTCGTCACCGCCACCCAGGCACCTTCATGCGCACCGCGGCCGAGCGCGGTGCGCTTGACGGGGGTGCTCGTCGGGTCCATCGGGTCGAGCTCGACGATCCAGCCGAAGCGGTGGAACTCGTTCGGATGTTGCCGGGCATCGAAGCGCCGGTCGTGTTCGGCCCAGCGCGACCAGCCGCTGGCACGCAGGCCCCAGCGCCGCTGATCTTCGGAGATCGTGGCGCCGCCGTCGAAGTAGCCGGCCCAGTTTTCTTCGCCCGACAGGAAGGTGCCCCAGGGTGTCATGCCGGCGGCGCAGTTGTTCAGCGTGCCGCGCACGCCCAGGCCGCCGGGGTCGGCCGCGGTGCGCATCAACGCGTGGCCGGCGGCCGGGCCGCCGACGGCAAAGGGCGAGTCGGCGGTCAGGCGCCGCGCGAAGCGCGACGGGCGCAGCAGGCGCCAGCCGCCATCGAAACGCTCGACCTCGAGCACCGAGATGCCATGTGCGGCCTGCGCCTTGGCCACCTTCTGCGCCGTCCAGCCGGCCATGCCGTCGGCGAAGAGCAGGCCTTCGTCAACGTATTCGTGGTTCATCACCAGCAGGCCGCGGCGTGCGCCGTCGAGCGCGAAGTAGTGCATGCCGTCGTGGTGCATGCCCAGTTGCAGGGCCTGCTCGGCGGCGCTGTTGGAGGCGTCGGGCGTCCAGGCCGGCATCGCGCCGGGCACGCCGACCGGCTCGCCCCAGGGCGCGATGACCTGGGCCACGTAGCCGGCGGGCACGACCACGCGGTCGGCCGTCGAGGGCGGCACGCCGGCAAAGCCCAGGCGCGCCGGCAGGCTGGCGCAGGCGCTCAGCAAGGGGCCGTAGACGGCTGCGGCGGCGGCGCCGGTGGACAGCCTCAGCCACTGTCGCCGGGCCGGGTCGGAGACCTCGTGGATGCTCGGATTGGCGCTGCGGTTGCTGTCCTCCGGCGTGCCGAAGTCCTGCGCCATCAGAGCTTTTCCGTCTCGCCGATGCGCGGCTGCCATTTCATCAGCCGCTTCTCGATGCGGCCCACCGCGCCGTCCAGCGCCAGCGCAAAGGCGGTCAGCACGATGATGCCGGCCATCACGGTATTGATGTCGAAGGTGCCTTCGGCCTGCAGGATCAGATAGCCCACGCCCTGGCTGGAGCCCAGGTATTCGCCGACCACGGCGCCGACGAAGGCCAGGCCGACGCTGGTGTGCAGGCTGCTGAAGACCCAGCTCG
>CAZWUR010000032.1:0-48222 GCA_964637205.1 uncultured Rubrivivax sp. | reverse complement strand
CGGTGCGGCCGCCGGCTCGGCGGCCGGCTCGGACGCCGCCTGGGCCAGGGCGGGCGCAGGCTGCAGGGTGAACAGCGCGGCGGCTGCGATCAGGGCGGCGCCGAGGGTGGTGCGCAGGGTCTGGATCTTGGACATGTTCTCTCCGACTAGGGGTGCGCCAAGGGGTGCAGGCGCGCAATCAGACATTTGTGGGGGCTCGCGGGTGGCGATAGGGAGGCAGCGGGGGCGACGTCGGTTTCCGATCGGGTTCGGGGTTCACTCGAGCTTCCAGACGTAGATGACGCGCGAAGTCAGCGTCTGCTTGACGCCGCCGACGCTGCCAGGCGTGCCGCGGCAGGCTTCGACCGCCGCCAGCGTGGCGCGGTCGAGCAGCCGGTGCTCGCGGGACATGCCCGCCGAGCGCACGACCTCGGCCTTGACGACCTTGCCGGTGGTGTCCATCGTGTACTCGACCTCGACCGTGCCTTCGGCCTGGGCGCGGCGGGCGGCGGAGGCGTACTCCGGCTTCTCGCAGATCGAGAAGTCCATCTTCGGCGCCACACGCACCGGCGGCGCGGGCGGGGCCGCCGGTGCCGGCGGCGTTGGCGGGCCGGGCGGCGGCGCGATGGACACCGGCGGCGCGGGTGGCGGCACCTCGCGGGTCACGGTGATCGTCGGGGCCGGCGGCGGGTTGTTGATGACGACCTCGGGCGGCGGCACGAAGGACGGCGGCGGTGGTGCGAACTTCGGTGGCGGCGGCAGGTTCTCGGGCGGCGGCGGCGGGGGGGGCTGCACCTCCTCGATGATCTTGGTCTCGATGGGGGCCTTGATCACGTCCACGACCTTGCGTGCGAGCCCGCTGACGATGGCCCATGCGAGCAGCACATGCATCAGGATGACGATGCCGATGCCGATCGTGTGCTTGCCGGGATTTCTCTGTTGCTGGGCGTAATCCACTCGCGTCCTCCAGTCGGCGCACGCCGAAGCGAAAAGCGCAGCACTGTTGTCGTCACTGACGGCACCCTGACGGCGCCGCGAAGGCGCGAACTATAGCTGCCCTTGCAGGGGCCCCGGAATGGGGCATCACCTATCGACGGGGGGGATTCACCCTGCGTAGTCGCCGTGCACCGCAACGTGTGTCGCCGATTGTAACGGCAGCATCCTGCGCGGAGATCAGCGCAGGGCCGACAGCAGGCGCTCGAGCGCCATCGTGAACGGCACTTCCAGCATCGGCAGCGTCAGCAGCATGCCGATCAGGCCGACCCCGACCGTGATCGGGAAGCCCACCGCGAAGATGTGAATCTGTGCCGCGACGCGCGAGACCATGCCGAGCACGAGGTTCACGAACAGCAGCATCGCGATCAGCGGCAGCGCGATCCACAAGCCGGTGAGGAAGATCTCCGCACCCCAGCGGTGCGGAAGCGTCTCGCGCAGGAAGGCAAACGGTTCGGGGCCGACCGGAAAGGTCTCGAAACTCTGCAGCAGCGCCGCCAGCACCAGCAGATGGCCGTTGATGACGATGAACAGCCAGGCCACCATGGTGCCGTAGAAACGCCCGGTGGCCGTGCCCTGGCTGGCGCTCACCGGGTCGAAGAAGCCGGCGAAGTTCAGGCCCATCTGCAGGCCCGTCATCTCGCCGGCGTATTCGATCGCGGCGAAGACGATGCGCACCGAAAAACCCACCGCCAGGCCGATCACGACCTGCTGCGCGACGATGCCCAAGGCGGCCGGTGAATCCAGGGGCACCAGGGGCATCGACGGCAGCGAACCCTGCGCGGCGATGGCCACCAGCGCCGCCAGCGCCACGCGCACGCGCATCGGCACCGTGCGCGTGCCGAGCACCGGCAGCGAAGAGAACATCGCCAGCACGCGCAGGAAGGGCCAGATCAGCGGCGTGATCCAGGCCAGCAACTGGGCCTCGGTGAACTGGACCACGCTCGTGTTCAGCCGACCGCGCCAGGGATCGCCAGCAGCATTTCGCGCAGGTACTCGACCAGGGTCGTCAGCATCCAGGGCCCGAGCATGGCCAGCACCGCCACCGCGGCGACGATCTTCGGCACGAAGCTGAGCGTGGCCTCGCTGATCTGCGTGGCGGCCTGGAAGATGCTGACCAGCAACCCGACGGCGAGCACCGTCAGCAGGATCGGCGCGGAGACGGTCAGCAGCATCATCAGGCCCTGCTGGCCGAGGGTAAAGACCTGCTGCGAGTCCATGACGTGGTGCGCCTGGGGCGCTCAGGTGGCGAAAGAAGCGACGAGCGAGCCGAGCAGCAGGTTCCAGCCGTCGGCGAGCACGAAGAGCATCAGCTTGAAGGGCAGGGCGACGAGCACCGGCGACAGCATCATCATGCCCAGGCTCATCAGCACGCTGGCGACCACCATGTCGATGATCAGGAAGGGCACGAAGACCAGGAAGCCGATCTGGAAGGCGCTCTTCAACTCGCTGGTGACGAAGGCGGGCACGAGCACGCGCATCGGCACCTGCTCGCCCTTCACACCGGCCGGCAGACGTGCCATCTTGGAAAACAGCTGCACGTCGCCCTGGCGTGTCTGCTTGAGCATGAACTCACGCATCGGCATTTCGCCGCGCGACAGGGCCTCGTCGAAGGCGATCTGGTTGGCGGCGAAGGGTGCGTAGGCCTGCTCGTAGACGCGATCGAAGGTCGGTGACATGACGAAGTAGGTCAGGAACAGGCTCAGCCCGATCAGCACCTGATTCGGAGGCGCCGCCGGCGTGCCCATCGCCTGGCGCAGCAGGGAGAGAACGATCACGATGCGCGTGAAGCCGGTCATCATCAGCACCAGGGCCGGGATGAAGGACAGCGCGGTGAAGAACAGCAGGGTCTGGATCGGCACCGAGTAACTGGTGCCGCCGGGCCCCTGGCCGATCAGCAGCGGCAGATTGCTGCCCTGGGCCACCCCCTGCGCCACCCCCTGCGCTAAAGCGGCTGCAGAAAGCGCCGACAACACCGACAAGGCGAGGGCCGGCCGCAGCCAGCGCCGCGCTGCGAACCAGGCCTTGTGCGCACCGGGATCAGCGTGCATCGGACCCCCGGCCCTGCAGACGCTGAAGCAGTTGCGCGAAGGTGTTCTGCGGGTTGGCGCCCGGGCCACCGGCCGCCGAGGGCGGGGCGCTTTGCGGAGCCATCGTGTGCAGGGTGGTGATGCTGTTCGGCGTGACGCCGAGCACCAGCCACAGGCGGTCTTCACCCTGGCCGACCTCGATCGTCACCAGGCGCTGCGCGTTCGACAGCGGCAGCGTGCCCACCGGGCGCAGCGGCCCGTTGGCGAACTGCCCGCCCATCGGACTGCGCCGGACCAGCCACAGCACGACCGGGATCAGCGCGACCACGCCGACCAGCCACAGCAGGGGCGTGAGCGACGAGCCGTTCATGCCTTGGACAGCCTGCGCATGCGCTCGCTCGGCGTCACGATGTCGGTCAGCCGGATGCCGAACTTGTCGTTGACGACGACGACCTCGCCCTGGGCGATGAGGAAGCCGTTGACGAGCACGTCCATCGGCTCGCCGGCAAGCGCGTCGAGTTCGACCACCGAACCCTGGGCCAGCTGCAGGATGTGCTTGATCGGGATGCGGGTGCGCCCGAGCTCCACCGTCAGCTGGACCGGGATGTTCAGGATCATGTTGATGTCGTTGCCGGCGCCGGGATGGGCGCCGGTGGGCGTGAAGTTGGCGAACGCGGCCGGCGCCACGCTTTCCGCAGGGGCGGCCAGCTCGCTGGCCACCTCGGCGCCGCCCTTGCTTTCGGCCAGCGCAGCGGCCCACTCGGCGGCCATCTTGTCCTCTTCGCTCGTCTCTTGCGGTTCAGCCGCCATGGCGTGCTTCTCCCAGCCAGCCCACCGGCGAACCCGTGGTCAGCAGTTGATCGATCTTCACGGAGTAGTGCCCGTTCGAGGTGCCGTAGTGGCAGTCGAAGATCGGCACGCCGTCCACCTTGGCCTCGATCACCGGCTCCAGATCGAGCTCGATGAAATCCCCCGGCTTGAACGACAACAGCTGTTCCACCGTCGCCGGCGCATTCGCCAGTTCGGCCACCAGTTCCACTTCGGCGGACTGGATCTGGCTTTGCAGCAGCTTGACCCAGCGCCGGTCGGGCTCGGCCGAGTCGCCCTGGATCGTCGAATACAGCACGTCGCGGATCGGCTCCAGCGTCGAGTACGGGATGCAGAAGTGCACCGTGCCGGTGGTGTCGCCCACCTCCAGCGTGAAGCTGGTGGCGACGACGATTTCGCTCGGCGTGGCGATGTTGGCGAACTGCGGCTGCATCTCCGAGCGCTGGTAGTCCAGCTCCAGCGGGTACACGCCGGTCCAGGCCTTGCGGTATTCGGCGCAGATGACCTCCACCAGGCGCAGGATCACGCGCTGCTCGGTCGGCGAGAAGTCGCGCCCCTCGATGCGGGTGTGGTACTTGCCGGCGCCGCCGAACAGCGAATCGATGACGGCGAAAACGAGGTTCGGGTCGCAGACGATCAGGCCGCTGCCGCGCAGCGGCTTGACCGTCATGATGTTGAAGTTGGTCGGCACCACGATCTCGCGCAGGAAGGCGCTGTACTTCTGCACCTTGATGCCGCCGATGGCGACCTCGGGCGACTTGCGGATGAAATTGAACAGGCCGATGCGGATGTTGCGCGCGAAACGTTCGTTGATCACCTCCATGGTCGGCATGCGACCACGGACGATGCGCTCCTGGTTGGCGAGGTCGTACTCGCGGATGCCGCCGCTGGGCGCTTCCTCCTGCTCGAGCTTCTGGCTCTCGCCGGTGATGCCCTGGAGCAGTGCGTCGACTTCGTCCTGCGACAGGATCTGCTGGTTCATTTCCGGATCCCGATGTCGGTCACTGGATGATGAAGGTCGAGAAGTAGACCGCCACGATGGGCAGCTCGGGCTGCGCGCGCCGTTTGCGCTTCTTCTTCGAGGCGGCCCGGTGGTCCTCGTCTTCGTCTTCGTCCGCCGTGTCCTCGACCTCGACGCCCAGGCCGCGCGCCGCTTCGCGGGCGACCTCCTTGGCCAGCCGGTCCTTGCCGTCGCGCTCCATCAGCTCGGCCGAGGTCTTGTGCGCCAGCAGCATCAGGATGTTGTTGCGCACCGCGGGCATGAACACCTTGAGCGCGTCACCGGTGGCCGAGCCGTCGAGTTCCAGGGTGATGCCGACCTGGGCGTAGCGCTCGGCTTCCCGGTCCGCGAGGTTCACGGTGAAGGGCTCCAGAGGCGCGAAGAGCGGCGGATGTTTCGGGTCCTTCACCTGGGCGGCCACCGGCCTGGCGTGGTCGGCATCGGCCTCCCCGTCGTCGTCGGCGGCATGGCCCTTCTTCAGCACCAGCAGTGCGCCGACGCCGCCGATCGCCAGCACGACAACGGCGGCGACGATGATCACCAGCAGCTTCTTCTTGCCCTTGGGCGCCGGGGCATCGGCCGTGGTGGTGGCAGCAGCAGACATGCAGACTCCTTCGTATCCTGAAGTGGATTATTCGAAGGGTTGCCCGCGCCGATGCCGGGATAAGCGGTCGATTTCCGTCCCAGCCGGCCGCGCCCCGGGCGGGCGCCCTGCGGCTCAGGCGTAGACGTCGACCACGCCGCGCGACAGGGCCACGGGCCTTGCTGCCACCTCCACCGCGTCCGAGGCCGATGCGGCCGACCCGCCGGGACGCGACTCGCCGCCCTGCCGCGACTGATCGGCGTCTGGCTGGCCCTGGCGTGCCGCCTGCTCGAAGACGCCGCCGCCGCTGAGCGTGAGGCCGCTGTCGCGCAGTGCGCCGGCCAGGGCCGGCATCGACTGCTCCAGGATCTGCCGGGTGGCGGCCATCTCCGCCGCCATCTCGATCCGGGCCTGGCTGCCATCGAGCTGGATCTGCACTGAAATGGGGCCCATCTCCGCCGGATTCAGGTGCAGTCGTGCGGCCGTGACGCCGTCCTTGACGAGCAGGGTGAGCTGTGCGCCGAGGGCCGGTGCAAAGCCGGGGCTGTGCAGCGGCGTGTGCAGCGTGTGTTCGGGCAGCGCCGGCGCGTCCGCCGAGGCGGCCGGCGCCAGGCCGGCCGGCGCGGCAGCCGCACCGGCGGCCACCGCCCCGGGCACGGCAGCCTGCGGGCTTGCCGCGGCGGCGGGCGCGAGCGGCTCGCGCCGGCCCGACACGGCGCCGTCGAGGCTGGCGCCCAGGCCATCATCGTCGTCGCCCGCGGCCGGCGTCGACCCCGCAGCCCGCGCCGCATCGCCGGCCCACCCCGTTGCGGCGCCCGGCGCGCTGTGCGCCGGCCCGGCTGCGGCGGCAGGCGAAGTGGCTTCGCCGTCGACCGGCAGGCGGCCGTCGCCGGCCTCGGTGGGCAGCAGTTCGGACGTCCGCGTGGTCGCCGTCAGCCAGGGCGGCAGGAGATCGTCGATCGGCATTGGCTGCACCGGTGCGTCACTCCGGGCACCCTGCCCGGCGCTCGTGGTGGTGGTCAGGGCTGCGTCGCTCTCGGGGCTGGACGGCAGACCGCCGGCGGGCGGTCCTCGATCGGCCTCGCCGGCCTGGTCGGCCTGGTCGGCCTGGTCGGTCTTGTGGACCTTGTCGGCCTTGTCGGCCTTGGCGGTCTCGCCGCGGCGCTCGGAGGAGGTCTTTTTCGTCGCGTCAGCGTGGGCCTTGGCCGGCGGTGCGCCGTCGCGCTGGCCCTGCCGCGCCTGCTGCAATGCGCGGGCAAATCCACCGTCGCCGCCGGCATCCGGCGTGGTCGACGGCGCCTGAGGTGCCGACGGGTTGGCGACGGCCGGCAGCGTCGAAGCCGCCATGGCGGCAGGGGCGAGGTTCACGGGCATCTCCAGCACATGTTCAGTGGGGGTCGGCCGCCAGTCGTGCCTGCCATACGGCGCGCTGTGCGGCTTCGTCGGTGTGTTTCTGTTCGCGTCGGTCGGCCTGCTGCTGCAGGGCTTGCAGCCGGCGCTCGATGAGCTTGCGCACCGCAGCCACGCGCTGCTCGCGGGCCTGCAACTGCTGGCGTGCCCTGGCGACACGCTGGTCGACCTGCGTGCATTGCTGGCGCTGCTGGTCGATCGCCTGGTCCAGGCGCTGCGCAAATCCATGGTGGCATTGCAGCAAGGTGCTGCTGGCCGACTGCCGGAACTGCGCCATCCAGCGCTCGCGATACTGGCCGCGGTAGTCGTCGAGCTGGCCGGCCTGGGCCGCGGCCCGACGTGCGCCTTCTTCGGCGTCGCGCAGCACGGCCTGGGCCGCGTCGCGTTCGCCCTCGGCGTGTTCGAGCAGGGTGCGCAGCGATTGCAGCGAAGCGGGGGTCATCGTGTTGCGCCGGCGTCGGGTCAGGCGGCCGGCACGGTGCGCGCCAGCTGTTGCAGGCTCGCCGGCAGCGTGGCCTGCTCGTGCATGTCCTGCTGCAGCAGCGTCACCAGCTGCGGCTGGAGCTTGACCGCGAGATCGAGTTCGGCGTCGTGGCCGGGGGCGTAGGCGCCAAGCTGGATCAGGTCGCGCGCCTTGTTGTAGCGCGCCAGCATCTGGCGGGCGCGGCGGGCCGCGGCCACATGTCCGCGGTCGGCGACCGAGCCCATCACGCGCGAGATCGACTTCTCGACGTCGATGGCCGGGAAATGCCCGGCTTCGGCGAGCTCGCGCGAGAGCACGATATGGCCGTCGAGAATGCCGCGCGCCGCATCGGCGATCGGGTCCTGCGGGTCGTCGCCCTCGGTGAGCACGGTGTAGAAGGCGGTGATCGAGCCGTTGCCGGCGAGCCCGTTGCCGCTGCGCTCGACGAGGGCCGGCAGCTTGGCGAAGACGCTCGGCGGATAACCCTTGGTGGCCGGCGGCTCGCCGATCGCCAGCGCGATCTCGCGCTGCGCCATCGCGTAGCGCGTCAGGCTGTCCATCAGCAGCAGTACATGCCGGCCGCGGTCGCGGAAGTTCTCGGCGATGGCGGTCGCGTAGCTCGCGCCCTGCAGGCGCACCAGGGGCGGCGCGTCGGCCGGTGCGGCGACGACCACGCTGCGCGCACGGCCGTCGTCGCCGAGGATGTCCTCGATGAATTCCTTGACCTCGCGGCCGCGCTCACCGATCAGTCCGACGACGATCACGTCGGCCGCGGTGAAGCGCGCCATCATGCCCATCAGCACCGACTTGCCGACGCCGGTGCCGGCGAACAGGCCCAGGCGCTGGCCGCGGCCGACGGTGAGCAGGGCATTGATCGCGCGCACGCCGGTATCCAGCGGCTGACGCACCGGGTCGCGGTCCATCGCATTGATCGGGCGGCGCGCCATCGGCCGGGCGACGGTGTCTTGCAGCGGGCCGGCGCGGTCCATCGGCTCGCCATGCGCGTCGACGACGCGGCCGAGCAGGCCGTCGCCCATCGGCAGGTGCAGGCCGCGGTCCTCGCTGCGCCGCCAGGGGTGGTTCTCGGCGCCGAAGCGAGGCGGCTCGTTGGGTACCGGTCGCGGCAGCACGCGGGCGCCGCTGGCCAGCCCGTGGACCTCACCGGTGGGCATCAGGAAGGCGCGGTCGCCGTTGAATCCCACCACTTCGGCAAGCACCGGCGCCTGGCCTTCGCTGCGCACTTCGCAGACCGAGCCGACCGGCACGCGCACCCCGGCCGCCTCCAGCACGAGGCCGGTGACGCGGACCAGGGAGCCCTCGGTGTCCAGCGGCTGAGGCAGGGCGGCATAGGTCTGCAGATCGGCCAGGTAGCGCTCCCAGCGCTGCGCACGTTGTGCCGGGGCCGTCATGCGTCGGCCTCCGGCGCGTCCGGGTCGGCCCAGGCCAGGTTCTGGCCCAGGGCATCGGCGGCCTGTGCCCAGCGGCTTTCGATGCGCGCATCCACTGCGCCC
This sequence comes from uncultured Rubrivivax sp., assembly GCA_964637205.1. Lineage (GTDB taxonomy): Bacteria > Pseudomonadota > Gammaproteobacteria > Burkholderiales > Burkholderiaceae_C > Rubrivivax. Next base: position 39,425 of record CAZWUR010000032.1, on the reverse strand, counting down.
AGGTCTGACTCGATGCGGCAACCGCCGCGTTCGATCGACGCGTCGGCGACCAGCCGGGCGGCGCGCGCGGCGAGCAGTTCGCCGGCACCTTCGGCCACCAGGGGCAGATCCTGCGGGTGCAGTTGCACGACGATCTGGCGGGCCGACAGCAGCACCGCGTTGACCGCCTCGCCCGCCACCCTGGCCACCACGGCCGGCTGCACCTGGAGTTCGCTGCGCAGCACCTGGCGCGCCAGGCGCACGGCTGTTTCCGTCACCGCCGCGGCCAGTTGCGCCTCGAGGGTGTCGAAGGCGCTGTCCAGGCCCTGCAGCAGGACGCCGACCTGGGCCGTCGCCTGGGCGGCGAAACTCTGCTTGAAGCCTTCCAGGGCGACCAGTCCGTCGCGGTAGCCGTCCTGATACCCGGCCTGGCGCGCCGCAGCCACCTCGGCCTGCCAGTCGGTCTCGGTGGTGGCTGCGGTCTCGCCCGGCTGCATCGCCGGGTGTGGCTGCGCCTCGCCGCCGAAGGAGTCCGGCGCCCAGGCCTCGAAGTCCTGCAGTTCCTCGCGCGGGATGAAGCGCGTGTAGGCGTTGCCGGCCTTGCTGCCTGGCGGCGGCGGCACGTTCTTGATCGGGCCGCGACTAGACGAACTGCTCATCACCACCACCTCCCAGCACGATCTGGCCCTCGTCGGACAGGCGGCGGACGATCTTCAGCATTTCCTTCTGCTCGGCCTCGACCTCGGACAGGCGCACCGGGCCGCGCGACTCGAGGTCCTCGCGCAGCGTCTCGGCGGCGCGCGTCGACATATTGCGCAGGATCTTCTCGCGCAGCTCCGGCGGCGCGCCCTTGAGCGCGACCACCAGCGACTCGGTCTGCACTTCCTTCATCAGCGACTGGATGCCCTTGTCATCAAGGTTCACCAGGTCGTCGAAGACGAACATGTTGTCCATGATCTTCTGTGCCAGGTCGTTGTCGCTTTCGCGCACGAAATCAAGCACCGAGGTCTCGATGGCGCTGCCCAGCAGGTTCAGGATCTCGGCCGCCGACTTCACGCCGCCGAGGTTGGCCTTCTTCATGCGGTCGCCGCCGGCGAGCACCTTGCTCATCACGTCGTTGAGGTCCTTCAGCGCCGTCGGCTGGATGCCGTCCAGCGTGGCCACGCGCACCAGCACCTCATTGCGCTGACGTTCGGTCATCAGCTTGAACACCTCGGCAGCCTGGTCGGCCTCAAGATGCACGATGATGGCCGCGACGATCTGTGGGTGTTCGTTGCGCAGCAGTTCGGCCACGCTCTGCGCGTCCATCCACTTCAGGCTTTCGATGCCGGTGACGTCGCTGCCTTGCAGGATGCGGTCGATGAGCAGGTTCGCCTTGTCCTCGCCCAGGGCCTTGCGCAGCACCGATTTCACGTACTCGTCGGTGTCGGCGACGAGCACGTTCTGGTCCTGGGCCACGGCCTCGAACTTGTCCAGCACGGCGATGAAGCGGTCGCGCGGCACGCTCTTCATGCGCGCGATGGTCTCGCCCAGGCGCTGGACCTCCTTCGGGCCCAGGTGCTTGAAGACCTCGGCCGCCTCCTCCTCGCCCAGGGACATCAGGAGGATCGCCGCGTCCTCGAGCCCCGCTTCGTCCATATTGCTGCCGGCCATGCTGCGCGGTCCTCAGGCGGCTTCGGGGTTGACCCAGCTGCGCATGATGTTGGCCACCGCAGCCGGGTTTTCCTTGGCCAGTCGGCGCGCGGCGTCGAGCTTGTCGCTGTTCGCGGGGGCCTCGAGCTGGGGCGGCTCGGCGCTGAGTTCGGGCAGGCTCTCCTCGTCGGCGACCACGGCGTCGATCTGGCCGCCCGGTGCCGGGGCCGGCGCGGCCGCCGCCTTCAGCGCCGGGCGCACGAAGCCGAAGAGCGCGATCAGGGCCACCAGGACCATCGCCACCGGGGTGGCGCCGGTGCGAAGCAGGTCCTGCACCCAGGGCTGTTCCCACAGCGGCAGCTCGGCCACCGGCGTCGGCGTGTCGGTGTGGAAGGGCACATTGATGACCTGCACCTTGTCGCCACGCTCGGCATCGAAGCCGATGCCCTGCTGCACCAGGGCGACCAGCTTGTCCATCTCCTCCTTGGGCAGGGGCGTGCTGCTGATCTTGCCCTTGGCGTCGGTGGCGACGCGGTGGTTGACGACGACCGCCGCATTCAGCCGGCGCACGCTGCCGGTGGCACCGCGCGTGACGCGCACGGTCTTGTCGACCTCGTAGCGGGTTTCGGCCTCGCGGCGTCCGTTGCCGGCGGTCTGGCCGACCTGCGCGGCCTGCAGCGGCGCGGCGGCGCCGGTGATCGGTGCGGCCGCGGCGGCCTGCGGCTGGTTGCTCTGCGCGCCGGGGATGCCGGCCGGCGCCACGCTGCCCGGCTGGGTCGATTCTTCGGTGCGCGTGGCGCGGATGGTGGCCGGCGCGTCGCCGGCGTTCGGCCGGTATTCCTCGGCGGTGGATTCGACCTGCGAGAAGTCGACGTCGGCGCTCACCGTGGCGCGCAGATTGCCGCGCCCGACCACCGGCTCGAGCAGCTCCAGCACGCGCTGCACGGCCGCCGTCTCGATGTTGCGGCGGTAGTCCAGTTGCACCGAGTCCAGGCCGTTGCCGCCTTCCTGCGGGTTGAGCAGGGCGCCGCTGCTGTCGATCACGCTGACGTCGCTGGCCTTCAGCTCGGGCAGGCTGCGCGAGACCAGATGCACGATGCCGGCGATCTGCGCACGGTCCAGGGTGCGCCCCGGGTGCAGGGTCAGCACGACCGAAGCCGAGGCCTTCTCCTGCTCGCGAAAGAAGCCGTTCTGGTTCGGCATGCCCAGGTGCACCCGGGCGGCAGCCACCGATTCGAGGGTCGTGATCGTGCGCACCAGTTCACCTTCGCGGGCGCGCTGCAGGCTCATCGACTCCAGGCGCTGGGTGCGGCCGAAGGGCGACACCTTCTCCAGCGCGTCGTAGCCGGATTCGCCGCCCTTGGGCAGGCCGGCGGCGCCGAGTTTCATGCGCAGCTCGTAGACCTTGTCGGCCGGCACCAGGATCATGTTGCCGCCCTCGCCGATGCGGTAGGGCACGTTCAGCTGCTGCAGCTTCTCGATCACCTGGCCGCCGTCCTTTTCGCCCAGACCGGTGAACAGCAGCCGGTACTCGCCCTGGCGCGCGCCCATCGACAACACGATCAGCACCGCCAGCAGGGCGGCGATGCCGACGCCCAGCGCCATCTTGCTGCGTGCCGGCAGGGCGCCCAGGCGTGCGGCAAAGCCCGGCTGGGCGGGCACGAGCATCGGGGCAGCGGTGGCGACAGCGGAGTGGTCCATGAGTGCGGGGCGTTCCCCGGACGAGGTTGGTCGTATGGGACGGGATTGTTGGCCGCCGCTGCGCAGCACGTAGGGGTCAATAGCGCCGCGATCGGGCTTCAGTTCCGCCCATCGCTGCCGAGGGGGCTGCGTACAGTGAGCCTGCATGTCAAAGCCCGCGAAGGGCGTACCGGGTCCGCGTCATGGAACTCAAGCTCAAGCCGTTCGACTTCAACCAGGCCGTCGCCCGCGCCGGCCTGCGTCCGGACGGCCAGCCCCTGGGCAAGGCGGCACCGGCCGTCGAGGGCGCAAACTTCCGCGACGCGATGACGCAGGCGCTGCAGTCGGTCAGCCAGGCGCAGAACGAGGTCGGCACGCTGCGCAACGAGTTCGCGCTCGAGAACCCGAACGTGAGCCTGGAGCAGGTCATGATCGCGGGCGAGAAGGCCAAGCTCGGATTCACCGCCGCCGTGGGCGTGCGCAACCGGCTGGTGCAGGCCTACAGCGAAATCATGAACATGCAGGTCTGATCACGAAGCGAGCCGGCCGGCGCGCCCGCATGGCCTCAGCAGGCCGGGTAGCCTGGCATGCCGTTCGGGCTGCAGACCCTGGGCCGGCCGAGCGGCGACAGGCCGATGCGCAGCTCCTCGCCGCCGCCGCTGCGTCGCAGCAGGACCCGGCCGCCCTGCACGGGCAAGGTGGCGCCATCGAACCAGGCGTCGTCGGCCGCGACCAGCTGAACGCCCTGCGCGTCGCCGGCGCGCACCACCTTCAACTGGCAGGCTTCGTCGCGGCTGCAGCCGCAAGCCGGGCTGCGTGCCACCGCGTAACACCAGTCGGCGCGGCGGTCGAAGACGAGGTACAGGGGCAGGCCGGACTGCGCGGCTTCGACGCGCGCCTCGGCCAGGTCCAGCGCCAGCATCTCGGCCGTGCCGGCCAGGCGCTGGCGGGCCAGGCGTTCGCCCAGGCCGGGCATCGCCAGGGTGGCCAGGATGCCGAGCACGGCGACCACGATCATGAGTTCGATCAGGGTCAGTCCGGCCTGACGTGGCGCACGCGGGGTCATGTCAGCGGTTCCAGCAGCGCCGGCTGGGGCCGGCGGTGGCAAAACCCTGCACCACCTGCAGCGTGATCTCGGCGCATTCGCTGTCGTCGGCCTGCACGCCGCCGGCCAGCGGCCGGGCGACCGCGAGGTAGCGCTCGTCGCTGCCGGCCACAAGGCTCAGCGCGTACAGCCCTTCCGGGCTGCGGCTGGCGATGCCCAGCGTGGCCGGGTCGCCGGCATACAGGCCGGTCAGCGCCCGGTGCCGTTCCTGCGCGATCTGCAGTCGCTCGAGCGCCACGGTGGCGTCACCGCGGCGGGCCGCGGTCAGGCGGTGCAGCATCGACGGCAGCGCAGTGGCCGCCAGCAGGCTGCTGACCGCCAGCACGATCAGCAGTTCGATCAGCGTGAAACCGCGGCGGGGCATGCTGCGTGGGACTTGTTCACAGGCTCAGCCCAGCGACAGCAGGCGGCGGCGCTTCTGGGTCTGGTCGATGTAGCGCTGCAGGATGCGCTCGCCGGCCGGCCCGAGCGGAGCCCAGGCGCAGCCCAGGCGTGCGCCGTGCTGCCCGGGCTGGATGGCGGTGACGTGCTGCAGCAGCAGGCCGGCGTCGAATCGGGTCTCGGCGTCGAGCTCGATGCGCACCGTGCTCAGCCGCGTGCCGGGTTCCAGCGGCGGCACGTCGTGCGGCACGAACAGGGCGCAGCCGCCGCTGCTGACGTCGAGCACGCGCAAAGGCAGCAGCATCTCGGGCAGGGCCGGATGGCGCAGGTGGGCGGTCGGCGAGCTGCGCTCCAGCGTGCGCACCCGGTAGGCGCAGCGGCGCTGGAAGCGGTACATCTCGCGCGGAAAGACGGTCTGCAGCGCCGCCGCATGGCGGCCATGCACGATCAGCGGCTGTTCGAGGTCGAACTGCAGCTTCACGCTGTCCAGATAGGCCACCGCGACGAGCTCGTCGGATTCGATCATCGCCGGCAGCTGCGGCCGCTCGGCGTCGACGCTGAAGGCCAGCCGGGCGCCGGCCTCGTCGATCGTCCACAGCGACACCGACAGCGCATGGGCATCGGGGCTGCTCAGCTGCACCGGCACGCTGCCGTCGCGCAACTGACGCAGATAGCTCAGCATCTCGCCGGGGTGGTCGACGCGGAACTCCTGCCAGGCGTCGCGGCCGCCGTCGGCCGGCAGGGGGGCCGGTTGGGTGTCCAGGAACATGGCGGCTCGCGACGCTGCGGCGTGTCAGTGCAGGGTCTGGCGCTTGCCGGCCAGCATCTCGTCGAGGTCCTGCAGCCAGGGCTCGGCCAGATGGCGGATCTCCGCGTCGTTGATCAGGATGCGCTGCATGATGCGCGACTTCGCCTTCGAGGCATCCGCGTCCAGCGGCCCGCTGCGCGCGGCATGCTTGAGCTGGCTGATGAGCAGCACGCAGGCGCCCTCGAGCTTGACGACCTGGTCCCAGTCGCCGGCCTTGGCGGCGTGCAGCATGTCGGCGCTGGCCTTTTCGATGGCCTCGTAGTAGCTCAGCAGTTGGGTGTCCATGGCGGTTCCAGTGATCGGGGGCTCAGCGGTGGGGGCCGGCCACCTGCGGGCCGATGGCGTGCCAGGCGTCCTGCAACGGGACCAGCAGGCGCTGGCATTCGTCGATCGCGGTTTCGTCGTTGTGCAGATTGGCGGCCGTCATGCGCATCGTCAGGTAGCCGTACAGCGCATGCAGGTCGGCGGCGAGTTCGCCGCCGTCGCGCAGATCAAGCGCGGCGCGCAGGCCTTCGTCGACGATGCGCGCGGCCCGGCTCAGGGCCCGGCCCTTGACCTCGACCTGCCCGCTGCGCAGGGCGCCGCGAGCCTGCGCCAGGGCGTCCATCACGCCCTCGAAGAGCATTTCGATCAGGCGATGCGGCGTCGCCGTGGCGACCCCCGTCTGGTGCCCGACCTGGCGGTAGGCGTTGGCAAAGGGGTTCGGTCGGCCAGGGCGCAAGGGAAGCTGGGGGCTGAACATGGTGGAGGCGTAATTCGCGAGCGGTGATGCTGTGTATATCGGTCGCCTGGGGCCTGTGCTTGAGCCGCTCCGATCCGCCGGGAAGCGGGGTGGATCAACGGTTGCTCGAGTTGTTCGCGATGAGGGTCAACTGCTGCGTCAGGTAGTCCGCAGTGCCGCTCAGGCTGGACATCGCCGTGTCCAGCGCCTGGTACTGGCGGCGCAGCCGCTCCTCGGTCTGCGCCAGCCGGCGCTGCATGCTTTCCTGGCTCTTGCTGTTGAGCGACAGCTGGCCTTTCAGGCTGGTCGTGCGGTTCTCGAACGCGCCCTCGGCCCCGAGCACCGAGCTGGCGAAGTCCTTGAAGCGGTCGATGAAGCCCGAGCTGTCGCTGTCGCTGCCGTCGGCCGCCAGCACCTTGCGCAGTTCGGGCAGATTGCCCAGGGCGTCGGTCAGCTTGCTGCTGTTGATGCTCAGCGTGCCGGTGCTGGTGAACGAGATCCCGATGTCGGTGAGCCGCTCGAAGGTCCCCGACGCGCTGCTGCCCTGGTTGACGATGCCGCGCAACTGCGTCTGCAGCGAGCCGGCGAGGCGGTCGCCCTGCAGGGTGCCGGCGACCTTGGTGTCCGCGTTGTACTTGGTCTGGTCGCGGATGTAGTTGGCCACGTCGTTGAAGGCCGAGACGAAGGTCTCGATGCTCTTCTGCATCGCGGCGGTGTCGGGCGCGACGCTGACTTCGACCGCCGAGCTGGTGACCTGGGCAAGGGTCAGGGTCAGGCCGTCGGCCACGCCTTCGAGCGTGTTGCTCGCCGACTCGATCGGGATGCCGTTGATCGTGGCCAGCGCGTTGGACGCGGTCTGACTGCGCGTCATCGGCCCGCCGGCCGAGCCGTCGTAGGCGAAGGCCGACAGGCCGGTGGCCGGGTTGCCGTCGTCGATCGTCTCGCTGGCGCTGATGCGGAACGCGTTTTCGGCGCCGGTCTCCTTCGAGCGCAGCGACAGCCGCGCGCCGCTGGCGTCGGTGATGAGGGTGGCGGTGACGCCGGCGCCGGCACTGTTGATCTTGTCGCGGATCGCGGCCAGGCTGTCTTCGCCCGGTGCGATCGTGATCGCCACCGGCACGGCCCCGTTCTTCGGCGTGAAGCCCGGCGGGTCCAGTTCGTCCCAGGCGCCGAGTTCGATGGTCAGCGTGCCTTCGCCGACCGGTGTCGTCGACGCGGCGAAGGCCGGTCCGGCCAGGGTCTGGCCGCCGGCGAGCCGGCTCACGCCGACCGAATAGCTGCCGCTGGCCGCAGTCGAGCCGGTGCTGACCTTGACCGCCGCGGTGTTGGCGCTGGTGGCCACCGTCTGATTCCACAGGGTCACCGAGGTCAGCGCATTCGACGCGTCGCGCAGCGCCGACATCCGGCTCTGCAGCGTGCCGATCGCCGACATCTTGGTGTTCAGGCTGCTCTGCGCCTGCTGCAGCAGGTTCAGGGGGCGGCTCTCGAGCGCCATCAGCTGGGTCACGATGCTGTTGACGTCCAGGCCGCTGCCGATGCCGGTGGAGGTGATGGTGGCCATGCGTGGTCCTTCTCGGCGGTGCCGGTCTTCAGGGGCCTATCGGCACCCCGGCGGCGGACTTGAGGCCGGTGCTGCCGACCCACAAAAGGGTGCGCGCCGTCGCGCCCGGGGAGCTATCGGTGCTTCCCTCGGGCGCAGACGGCGCGCAAGAACAGTGTCGGGTCAGAGTGGCAACCACCCTGGGCCAGGGCCGATCCGGAGCCTCCCACGGCCTCGCAGAGCTCGGCCGCTTCGCCAGGCGCGAAACAGTCCGCAGGGACTGTTTCACGTCCAGATGCTCCCACGGCCTCGCAGAGCTCGGCCGCTTCGCCAGGCGCGAAACAGTCCGCAGGGACTGTTTCACGTCCAGGCTCAGCCCTGCAGCAGTTGCAGGACCTGCTGGGGCAGCTGGTTGGCCTGGGCGACCATCGCATTGCCGGCCTGCTGCAGGATCTGGGCGCGGCTGAGGTTTGCAGTTTCGACGGCGAAGTCGGCGTCCATGATGCGGCTGCGCGCCGCCGACTGGTTTTCGGCCGAGATCTGCAAATTGGAGATCACCGACTCGAAGCGGCTCTGCGCCGCACCGAGGGTGGCGCGTTCTGCGTTGATCACGTCCAGCGCGCTGTCGATATTGGTGATGACCGTTCCCAGCTCGAGGGTGCCGGCGCCCGAGCCGATGCCCGCCGCCGGGGCGCCGCCGCCGGTGCCGGCCACGCTGATGATCGACGAACTCGCCGCCAGGTCGGTCGTGATGATGTCGATCGTGTCGTTTGCGGTGACGTTGGCGCCGACCTGGAAGGTCTGCGTGCCGGCCTCGCCGCCCAGGATCGACTTGCCGTTGAAGGTCGTGCCGCCAAGCACGCGCTGGATCTCGAGCGCGAGCTGGGTGTATTCCTTGTTCAGCGACTCCTTGTCGCTCGAGGAGTTGGTGACGTTGCGCGCCTGCAGGGCCAGCTCGCGCATGCGCTGCAGGCTGTCGCCGACCTTTCCCAGCGCGCCCTCGGCGGTCTGCGCCAGCGAGATCCCGTCGTTCGCGTTGCGCACCGCGACGTTCATGCCGCGCACCTGCGCGTTCATGCGTTCGGCGATGGCCAGGCCCGCGGCGTCGTCCTTGGCGCTGTTGACGCGCAGGCCCGACGACAGGCGCTGCATCGACGTCATCAAGGTCGTCTGCGAGGCGTTGAGGTTGCGCTGCGCGTTCAGCGAAGCGATGTTGGTATTGATCGTCTGCGGCATTTAGCACTCCACAAGAATCTGCGACTCCCGGCGAACGTGCCTGGTCGGCCTAGCGTTCCGGTCCACGTGCCGCCAGGAACGGGTGCACGCTGAAATGGATTCTTTGGCAACTTGAGCCCCGGCGATCGACCGAAATGCGGCCGCTTTCGCCGCCTGATCGCCACCGTCGGCCGGTGCTACAGACGGCCGATGCAGCCGGCGGCACCGCAGCGGCAGGCCAGCCGGCCTTCGTGATGGGTCGGGCCGTAGTCCACCGTGAGTTCTTCGCCCTGGGCGATGGCGCGCAGCGCGTAGAACTCGACGCGGCCGCTGGCGATGCTCAGCCGCGCATTCGGCGCGCAGCTGTGGTTGGTGTAGCGCATCGGGTCGGCCGAACGGCTGAAGTCGATGGCGCGCCGCGCCGACAGCTCGACGATCATGATCCGTTCACTGCGCGTGGCGCGGATGCGCGCTTCGTCGACGCTGATCGCCTGGCCGCGGATCTCGCCGATCTTGCGCCGCGCCGGGATCGCCTCGGCGGCGAACACCCCCTGGCCGTCGATCGGGCTCGGCCCGACCACGACCGCGTACTTCTGATAGGCCGGGCCGGGCCTCATGCCGGGTGGCCGTGCAGCCGGTCCTCCAGCCGCCCCGAGACGAGGCCCAGCAGCACGCCGATCAGTGCGGCGCTGGCCGTCACCCACAAGGCGCTGCTCCAGCGCCCCTGCGCCGCCACCACCGTCGCGATCAGCGGCGTGCCGACGAACTGCCCGAGCTGCGCGCCCTGCATGTACAGGCCCTGCAGGGAGCCGATCTGCTGCGGCGTGCGCGTGAGCACGGTCGACGAAGCCATCACCGCGGCCGGAATCACACCGCCGACGAAAGAGACGAAGACCGTGGCCGCGTAGCGCAGCGGATCGGGCAGCGATTCGGCGCTGTAGACCAGGGCGCCCAGCCCCGCGACGGCATGGGCCGCGGCGAGCAGCGGTCCGCGCCTGAGCCCCATCTGCACCAGCCAGCCGCCGATCAGGTTGCCCGGCACGCAGGACATCAGCATCACGCCGGTGAGCACGGCGGTGAGACCGGGGCCGACGCCGCGTTCCTCGCGCAGATAGGTCGGCATCCAGACGATGAGGGCGAAATGCTGCGTCGCCCACAGGCCGAAGCTCAGTGCCAGCAGCCAGGGCAGCGGATGACCGAGCGTCGCCCGCACCGGGCCGAGGAAGGCACCGGGCGGGGCCGCCGAGGGCGCGGCGGCGGAAAAGTGCCGGCGCTGGCCGGCGAGCGCGGCCAGGGCCAGCAGCATCAGCACCGAGGTCAGCACCCACAGGCCGGCCCAGCCGGTATGGGGCAGCAACGCCGGCGAGGCCAGCATCGCCAGGCTGGCGCCGGCCGGCATGTACGAACTCCACAGGCCGAGCGCAAAGCGACGGTCGCCGCCGGCCGTGGCGGCGCTGATCAGGGCCGGGCTGGCCACCGCCACCACCATGAAACCCATCCCCTCCAGGAAGCGCGAGCCGATCAGCGGGCCCCAGCCCGGCACCATCGGCGCGATCAGCGACGCGCCGGCACACAGGGCCAGGCCGGCCAGCACCATGCGCAAGGCGCCGACGCGGCCCACCCACATGCCGGTGAAGGCCGCGCCGACGAAGGCCAGGGTGGTCAGCATCGACGAGACCCAGCCGGCCTGTACCAGGGTCAGCCCGAGTTCGGCACGCAGCGCCGGCAGGGCCACCGGCACCTTGCCGACGTTCAGCGCGATGGCCAGCCCGCCAGCGAAGACGGCAGCCACGGCGGCCCAGTGGGTGCGTTCGACGACCCGCGACGGCGGGCCCGGGGGAGGGGTCTTCGGGGTGGGCAAGGGCAGCTGCGACGGGGCCTTCAGGCGGGGGCGCGATGCTATCATCCGACCCTGTCGGCGCCCCGATTCGCGGCGCTTTTTCCTTGCACGACAAGCACTTGCAGCAGCCTTGCTGCCCTGGCCGATGCGCCTGAACCAGATCAAGCTCTCCGGCTTCAAGTCTTTCGCCGAACCCACCACCTTCCAGCTGCCGGGGCAGCGCGTGGGCGTGGTCGGCCCCAACGGCTGCGGCAAGTCCAACATCATGGACGCGGTGCGCTGGGTGCTGGGCGAGAGCAAGGCGAGCGAACTGCGCGGCGAGTCGATGCAGGACGTGATCTTCAACGGTTCGGGCCAGCGCAAGCCGGCCGGCCGGGCCAGCGTGGAACTGGTCTTCGACAACGCTGACGCACGCGCCGGCGGGCAGTGGAACAGCTTTGCCGAGATCGCCGTCAAGCGCGTGCTGACGCGCGACGGCACCAGCAGCTACTACATCAACAACCAGCCGGTGCGCCGGCGCGACGTGCACGACGTCTTCCTCGGCACCGGCCTGGGCCCGCGCGCCTACGCCATCATCGGCCAGGGCACGATCAGCCGCATCATCGAAAGCCGCCCCGAGGAGCTGCGCCTGTTCCTCGAAGAGGCCGCCGGCGTGTCCAAGTACAAGGAGCGCCGGCGCGAGACCGAACACCGGCTCAAGGACACGCGCGAGAACCTCACGCGGGTCGACGACATCCTGCGCGAGCTGAACGCCAACCTCGACAAGCTCGAACGCCAGGCCGAGGTGGCGCAGCAGTACCGCAGGCTGCAGGACCAGGGCACGCTGAAGCTGCACCAGCTCTGGTTCCTGAAGCATCGCGACGCGGCCGGCGAGGAGATGCGGGTGGGCAAGGCCGTGGCCGCGGCCGGCAATGCGCTGGAATCGCGCCTGGCCGAGCTGCGCCAGGTCGAGGCCGAGCTGGAGACCGTGCGCCAGGCGCACTATGCCGCCGGCGACGCCCTGCACCTCAAGCAGGGCGCGCTGGCCGAGGCGCAGCTCGAGGTCAGCCGGCTCGAGGAACGCATCCGCTACGTGGTCGACGGGCGCACACGCGCGCAGCAGCGCCTGCTGGCGCTGCAGGCCCAGGCTGCTCAGTGGGCCGAGCGCCGCGCCGCCGCCGAAGCCGAGCTGGACGAGATTGCCGCACAGATCGCCGCTGCCGACGAGCAGGCCGAACTGCAGGCGGCGACGGCCGAGGAGCAGGCCTCCGGGCTGCCCGCCGCCGAGGAGCGTGTGCGCGCCGCGCAGGCGCAGGCCAATGCCCAGCGCGGCAACGTGCTGCAGGTGCAGCAGCAGCTCCAGCTGCTGGCCGCCGAAGGCCGCAACCTCGACGATCAGACGCGCCAGCTGCAGGCCCGGCGTGAGCGTCTGGGCGGCGAGCAGCAGGCCCTGGTGCTGCCCGATGCGGCCCGGCTCGACGATCTGAAGCAGCGCAGCGCCGAAGCCGACGCGCTTGGCCGGAGCACCGAGGCGCGCCTGCACGAACTGCAGGAGCAGTTGCCGCAGCTCGACGATCGGCGGCGCGAGGCCGCCGCCGCCGTGCAGCGCGAAACCGGACAGCTGGCCGAGATCAGCGCCCGGCTGGAGGCCCTGCGTGCGCTGCAGGACAAGGTGCAGACCGAGGGCAAGCTCAAGCCCTGGCTGGCCCGACATGGCCTGGACAGCCTGCCCGGTCTGTGGACCCGCCTGGCGATCGAGCCGGGCTGGGAGGCGGCGCTGGAGAGCGCGCTGCGCGAGCGCATGAATTCACTCGCGGTCGGCCGGCTGGACATGGTGCGCAACTTTGCGGCCGATGCGCCGCCGGCCAGGCTGGCCTTCTACAGTGCGCCGGCGGCGGCGCTGCAGAACACGCACCGCACCCTGCCTCGCCTGTCGGACCTGCTGCGCCTGAACGACGCCGGCCTGTCGGCCCTGCTCAACGACTGGCTGGAGGGCGTCTACACCGCGGCCAGCCTCGACGAAGCGCTGGCGCAGCGCTCGCAGCTGACGCATGGCGAGGTCATCGTGGTGCGGGCCGGCCATGCCGTTTCGCAGTTCGCGGTGGCGTTCTACGCGCCCGACTCCGAGCAGGCCGGGATGCTGGCCCGCGCGCAGGAGATCGAGAACCTCGACCGCCGCCAGCGTGCGCAGTCGCTGCTTGCCGACGAGGCCCGGACCCGCTCGGTGCGCCAGGAGGCGGCCTACACCGAGGCTGCCGGCCACCTGGCCGGCGCGCGCCGCGAGGCCGCCGAAGCGCAGACCCGGGCCCACCAGCTGCAGGTGGAGCTGCTGCGCCTGAGCCAGCAGGCCGAGGCGGCCAGCAGCCGCCGCGCCCAGTTGGGCGACGAACTCGGCGAACTCGACGCCCAGCTCGAGGAGGTCCAGGAGAGGCGCCTGGCCGGCGAAGGCCGCTTCGAGGAGCTCGACCTGCAGCTCGGCAGCGCGCAGGAGCGCCATGCCGAGATCGAGGACGGGGTGATCGCGGCCGAGCGCCAGCTGGCCGAAGCCCGCGAGCAGTTGCGCGCGCTCGAGCGCCAGGCCCAGGAAGCACAGTTCCTGGCCCGTCAGCTGGCGGCACGGCGCGGCGAACTGCAACGCGGCATCGAGACCGCGGCGCAGCAGATCGCCGGTGCCGCCGACAGCCGGCAGGCCCTGGAGCAGGAGCTCGCCGGCTTCGACGATGCCGCGGCGCAGGCCGGCCTGCAGGAGGCGCTGGCGCTGCAGCTTGCGCGCGAGCAGGTCCTGGCTGCCGCGCGCAGCGAATACGACGACCTGAACGCCAGGCTGCGCCAGGCCGACGAGCAGCGCCTGCAGCTCGAGCGCAGCCTGGACCCGTTGCGCGAGCAGATCGGCAAACTCCAGCTCGAACATCAGGCCGCGCAACTCGGCGGCCTGCAGTACCTGGACCAGCTCAGCGCCGCCGAGGTCGACCTCGAGGCCCTGGCGCAGTCGGTGGAGGACGGCGCCGTCAAGCTCTGGGGCCTGCAGGGCGAGATCGACCGCATCAACAAGGAGATCGGCGGCCTGGGCGCGGTCAACCTCGCGGCGCTCGACGAGCTGAGCAGCTCGCGCGAGCGCAAGACCTTCCTCGATGCGCAGAACGCCGACCTGGAGGAGGCGATCCGGACCCTGGAGGACGCGATTCACAAGATCGACCTCGAGACCCGCGAGCTGCTGCAGACCACCTTCGACCAGGTCAACGAAGGTTTCGGGCGCATGTTCCCCAGCCTGTTCGGCGGCGGCAACGCCAGGCTGGTGATGACCGGCGACGAGATCCTGGACGCCGGCGTGCAGGTGCTGGCCCAGCCACCGGGCAAGAAGAACAGCACCATCCACCTGCTGTCGGGCGGCGAGAAGGCACTCACCGCGATCGCCCTGGTGTTCGCGATCTTCCAGCTCAACCCGGCGCCCTTCTGTCTGCTTGACGAGGTCGATGCGCCGCTGGACGATGCCAATACCGAGCGCTACTCGAAGCTCGTGATCGAGATGTCCAAGAGCACGCAGTTCCTGTTCATCAGCCACAACAAGATCGCGATGGAGATGGCCGTGCAGCTGATCGGCGTGACGATGCAGGAGCAGGGTGTCAGCCGCATCGTCGCGGTGGACATGCCGTCGGCGGTGTCGATGGCGGACGCCGCCTGAAGGCGATGAGACCCGTCGGCCAAGGGTTCCTGCCGTGCTCCCAGGGCTTGCACAAGCCTGTCGGGCGGGTCTGAAGCATGGACCTGACCTGGGCACTGCTGGCGCTGGCTGCGGTGGTGCTCGTCGCGATTGCGCTGCAGGGCTGGTGGATGGCCCGCGGGCCGGGCGCCGAGGCCGGGCCGCCGCCGGGTGCACCCAACCCGCCGACCCTCGACGAGCGCATCGACGGCCGCTTCGATCCGCACTTCGGCGAGCGTGTCGATCCTTCGCTCGACACCGTGCCGTCGCCGCCACCCGACCTGCGTGCCCTGGCCCGCCGCATGCCGCGCCTGGACGCCTTGATCGACGCGATGGTGACCCTGACGCTGGAAGCGCCCGCCAGCGGCGACTTCCTGCTCCAGCACGCACCGACGACACGCCGTGCCGGCAACAAGGCTTTCTACATCGAGGGCCTGGACGCCGAGACCGGCGACTGGTCGCCGCTGCTGGCCGGGCGGCGCTATTCGGAGCTGCAGGCCGGGGTCCAGCTGGCCAGCCGCAGCGGGCCGCTCAACGAGATCGAGTATTCCGAGTTCGTGCAGAAGCTGCAGGCCTATGCCGACGCGGTGGGTGCCCTGGCCGAGGTGCCGGACATGCTCGAGGTGGTCGCCCGGGGGCGTGAGCTGGATGCCTTTGCCAGTCCGCGCGACGCCCAGCTGACCCTGACCCTGCGCAGCGACGCGGTGGCCTGGTCGGTGGGTTTCGTGCAGCAGTGCGCGGCGCGCCACGGCTTCGTGCCGGGTGTCGTGCCCGGCCGCATGGTGCTGCCCTCGCCGCAGGACGGCGACCCGCCGATGCTGGTGCTGAGCTTCGACCCCCAGGCCGCGCTGGAAGAAGACCCGCAGAAGGCCGCCGTGCGCGAATGCCAGCTCAGCCTGGACGTGCCGCAGACGGCCGCCGCGCTGGAGCCCTTTCCGGCCTGGCACAACGCGGCGCGCAAGCTGGCCGACGATCTGGCGGCCACCGTGGTCGACGACTTCGGCGAGCCGATCACCTTGCATGCCTTCGCCCTCATCGGCAAGGAGCTCGAACAGCTCTATGCACAGCTCGAGACGCTCGACCTGGCGGCCGGCAGCGCCGCGGCGCGGCGCCTGTTCAGCTGATCCCGCGCCGCGGCGCCCGCCGACTTCCGCCTCACGATGCCTGACGCCGACGCCATCGTCCGTGCCGCCGAACTGCGCGCGCTGCTGCAACGGCATGCGCATCGTTATTACGTGCTCGACGCGCCGGAGATTCCGGACGCCGAATACGACCGCCTGTTCCAGGAACTGCAGGCGCTCGAAGCCGCGCAGCCGGCCCTCGTCACGCCCGACTCGCCGACCCAGCGTGTGCTCGGCCAGGTGCTGGACGGCCTGGAGCCGGTGCGCCACGCCGTGCCGATGTTGTCGATCCGCACCGAGACCGACACCAGCGCGGCCGGTGCCGAGGCCTTCGACGCGCGCGTGCGGCGTGAACTGGCGCTGCCGGCCGACGCGCCACCGCTGGCCTACAACTGCGAGCTGAAGTTCGACGGCCTGGCGATCAACCTGCGTTATGAAGGCGGGTTGCTGGTGCAGGCGGCCACGCGCGGCGACGGCGAAACCGGCGAGGACGTGACGCACAACATCCGCACCATCGGCCAGATCCCGTTGCGCCTGCTCGGCGCCGCCCCGCCGCTGCTCGAGGTGCGTGGCGAGCTCTACATGCGCCGCGACGACTTCGAGCGCCTGAATGCCAAGCAGCGCGAGAAGGGCGGCAAGACCTTCATCAACCCGCGCAACACCGCCGCCGGTGCGGTGCGCCAGCTCGACAGCAGCGCGCTGGTCGACAAGCGCCTGAGCTTCTTCGCCTACGGCCTGGGCGAGCTGCGGGGCTGGGCGCAGCCGGCGACGCACAGCGGCACGCTGGACGCGATCGCCGCTTTCGGGTTGCCGGTCTGTGCCGATCGCAGCGTGGTCCAGGGGGCGGCCGGGCTGGTGGCCTTTCACCAGCGCATCGAGGCCCGCCGCGACGCGCTGCCCTTCGACATCGACGGCGTGGTCTACAAGGTCGACGCCGTCGCATTGCAGCAGCAGCTCGGTTTCCTGACCCGCGAGCCACGCTGGGCGGTGGCGCACAAATACCCGGCGCAGGAGCAGATGACCCTGCTCAACGCGATCGAGATCCAAGTCGGCCGCACCGGCAAGCTGACGCCGGTGGCCAAGCTGGCGCCGGTCTTCGTCGGCGGCACCACGGTCAGCAATGCCACGCTGCACAACCTGTTCGAGCTGCGACGCAAGGGTGTGCGCATCGGCGACACGGTGATCGTGCGCCGTGCCGGCGACGTGATTCCCGAGGTCGTCGGGCGCGTGCCCGCGCCGCGTCTGGCTTATGTGCCCAACTTCCGCATGCCGCGCGAATGCCCGGTCTGCGCCAGCCCGGTGCGGCGCGAACCGGGCGGCATCGACCACCGCTGCACCGGTGGCCTGTTCTGCGCCGCGCAGCGCAAGCAGGCCCTGCTGCACTTCGCCGGCCGGCGCGCGATGGACATCGAGGGTCTGGGCGACAAGCTGGTCGACCAACTGGTCGACGGCGGCCTGGTGCGCACCCTGCCCGAGCTCTACACGCTCGGCGTGGCCAAGCTGGCGGCGCTGGAGCGCATGGCCGACCGCAGTGCGGCCAACCTGGTCGCGGCGCTGGACCGGAGCAAGTCCACGACGCTGGCGCGGTTTCTCTTCGCGCTGGGCATCCGGCAGGTCGGCGAGAGCACGGCCAAGGAGCTCGCGCGCCACTTCGGTGGGCTCGACCGGGTCATGGACGCCACGCAGGAGCAGTTGCTGGAGGTGCCCGACATCGGCCCGGTCGTCGCGACCAGCATCCGCGAGTTCTTCGCCCAGCCGCATCACCGCGAAATCGTCGAGCGCCTGCGCGCCGCGGGCATCCACTGGGACGAACATGCAGGCGAGGCCGACCTGAGCCCGAAGCCGCTCGCCGGGCGCACCCTGGTGCTCACCGGCACCCTGCCCACGCTGAGCCGCGACGAGGCCAAGGCGCTGTTGGAAGCCGCCGGCGCCAAGGTGGCCGGCTCGGTGTCGAAGAAGACCGGCGCGGTGGTCGCCGGCAGCGACGCCGGCAGCAAGCTGGACCGGGCGCAGGCGCTCGGCGTGCCGGTGCTCGACGAAGACGGCCTGCGTGCGCTGCTCGCCGGTGGCGCCTTCCCCGACCGGGCGCCCTGATCAGCCGAGCTTGTCGAGTGCCGCCAGCAGGGCCGCGCGCTGCGTCTCGGGCACCGCGGAGGCGAAATCGTGCATCAGGGTGGCGCGGTCGCGGCTGCGCTCGCCGGCGCGCCGCACCATCACGCCGGCGATCGGCCCGACATGGGCGAGCAGCAGCTTGCGTGCCTGCTCGAGCCAGGCGTCACTGACCGGCAGCGACCCCAGGCCGATCGGCGCCGCATAGCTGCCCTGGGTGCCGGGGCTGGTGGCGCCGCCGCGGCCGATGCCGGTGCTGCCGGCCGAGCCGGTGCTGCGGCCGCTGCGGCTGGTGCCCGCCGTGCCGTGGCTGCCATGCGTGCCGTGGCTGCCATGCGTGCCGTGGCTGCCATGCGTGCCGCCGGTGCCCGGGCCGCCGCGCGCGGCCTGGCCGAGAAAGGCCTCGCGTGCCGCCGTGCTCGTGATCTGGGCGGCCAGCGCGGCCACCAGGGCCGGCACGTCGGCGCACTGGCGGGCCGTGCGGCGCACCATCAGGCCCGCCAAGGGGCCGATATGGCGTGCCAGTGCCGCCTCCACCGCGGCCAGCTGTTCCGGCTCGAAATGCGACGGCGGTGCACCCGTCAGACCGCTGCCGGTGGGCGCTGCAGCGGCGCCGACACCGGTCGGGAAACGCTGGGTCGGTGCATAGGCGTCACCGAGCGCCGGCAGCGCACCGGCCGACAGGCTGCCCGGCAGGGGCTGGCCAAGCGCCTCGACCAGGGCCTGGCGAAACGCGCCGGCGCCGGCAAAGCGCTGCACCGGGTCCTTGGCCAGGGCGCGCGCCACCACCGCGTCGAAGCGCTTGCTGTGCGCACCCTCGATGCTCGACGGCGGCGGCGGCATTTCGTGCACGACCTTGTACGACAGCACCTCGGGCGAGCCGACGAAGGGCGGCCGGCCGGCGACCAGCTGATACAGCAGCACGCCGGTGGCGTACAGGTCCACGCGGTGGTCGATGGCCTTGCCGACGAACTGCTCCGGCGCCATGTACATCGGCGTGCCGAGCACGGTCTGCGCCATCGTCAGCCCCGAGTTCTCGAAGCGGGCGATGCCGAAGTCGGCGATCTTGGCCCGACCGTGAGGCGTGATCATCACGTTCGAGGGTTTGACGTCGCGGTGCCAGACGCCATGTTCATGGGCATGTTCGAGCGCATCGAGCAGCTGGCCGACCAGGCTTGCGATGTCGGCGTCGGGCAGGGCCAGGCGCGAGCCCAGGAAATAGGCCAGGGTGCGCCCGTCGACGAACTCCATCGCGATGTAGGCGATGCGCCCGTCGTCGCCGAAGTCGTAGACCGAGACGATGCCCGGGTGCTGCAGCCGGCCGGCGGCCTGGGCCTCGTTGCGAAAGCGCGCCGCACTCTCGACGGCGTTGCCGCCGGCGTCGCCGGGCTGGCGGCGGATCGTCTTCAGCGCCACCAGGCGCCGGATGTCGGGGTCGAAGCCGCGGTAGACCACGCCCATCGCGCCCTCGCCGAGCACGCCGGTGATGCGGTACTTGCCGAGGCGTTCGGGGTGGTTCATCGATGGCGATGCACGGCCGTGGCCGTCAGTTTTCCAGCATCTTCATCGCCTGCACGACGCTGGTGCGCATGCGGGCGAAGGACTGGGCCAGGGTGCCGATCTCGTCGCGGCTGCCGGTGTCGAAGTCCGGGGCGCCGAGTTCACCCTGGCTGACGCGGTCGGCCAGGGCCGACAGGCGCGTCACCGGGCGCACCACGACCCACCAGATCATCAGGTTCAGCACCACGCCAAGCACCGCGAAGACACCGATCAGGGAGCCGACGAAGAGGCGGAAAGATGCGTCGGCGCGCTTGAGCGGCAGGGCCATCGGCACCGAGACCAGCTGCGCACCGATGACCTCGTTCATCTGCCAGCCGAAGCCGTTGGCCGGGCCGTAGCGTGCAACCATGCTGCGCGGCGCCGCGTCGACGCTGCTGTGGCAGCGCAGGCAGGCGCCGTCGGTGATGCGCAGCGGGCGCGCGACGTAGAGCGAGGGGCCGGTCGGCGTCTCGCGCTGGCCGACATGTTCCGTCAGCGCGGCTTCGTTGCGGAAGGCGTTGACGATGTCGACCTCCCAGCCGGCGGCACGGTCGCGCGGGTTGGTCGGGTTGAGCGTCGCTTCCTTGTAGCCGAACTCGGGGTGATTGACGCGGATCTTGCCCAGCACCTCGGTGGCCGAGTAGCTGGGCACGGTCTGCGGCAGGAACTCGGCTTGCATGTGCGGCGCCAGCAGGGGCGTGATCTGGGTCGAGGTGTAGGCGCGCACCGCCAGCGCCTGCTCCATCATCAGCCGCGCGCTGTTGAGCACTTCGTCGACCGCCTGCTGCTGCAGGAAGCCGCGGCTGATCCAGCCGCTGACGGCCACCCCCAGCGCCATCACGAGCAGGTAGATCAGGTTGAACTTGAGCAGCAGTTTCATGCCTGTCGTCCCGGTTTTTGCGCCATCACAGGGTCGATGGTAGTCCCGTGCTCAGCGCGAACGGAAGCACAACCACAGCGCGCCGGCGCTGCAGGCCATCGCCGCCCATTGTGTCGGGCCCAGCGGTTCGCCGTGCATCCAGGCGCCCGAGAGCATCGCCACCACCGGCACCAGGATCGACGACAGCCCGGCCAGCTGGGCCGGCAGCATGCCGACGATGGTGAACCAGGCGGCATTGCCGATGGCCATCGGCACCAGGGCGATCCAGCCGATGACGGCGATGCTCTGCCAGCTCGGCACGAACCAGGGGCCGTCGCCGAAGGCCAGCGCACCGGCGCTCAGCGGCAGGGCGGCGATGAGCAGCTGCCAGCCGGTGAGCACCAGGGGCGGCACGGCGACCGGCCGGCGCTTGAGGATCAGGGTGCCGACCGCCCAGCCGATGCCGGCCAGCAGGCCCAGCGCAAAGCCCAGGGGTGCCCGCGCATAGTCGTCCAGTCCGCGCGCGATGAGCAGGCCCACGGCCACGGCCCCCAGTGCCAGCGCGAACAGCAGGCGTGGCGGCAGGCGCTGGCCGAGCAGGGCCCAGGCGATGAGGGCCGTCCACAGCGGCATCGTGAACCCCAGGATCGCCGCCTGACCCGAAGCGATGAGCACGGCGGCATAGGTGCTGGCCACGTTCCAGAGCACCAGATAGCTCAGGGTCGCCGCGAGCACCGTGCCCCAGTGTTCGCGCGGCAGGCGCAGCGACTGGCCGCGCGCCGCGGCCACCGCGAGCAGCACGCTGCCCGAGATCCAGACCGACACGGCGCGGAAGGTCCAGACCGAGACCTCGCGTGTGGCGAGCGGGAACAGCGGCCAGTTGGTGCCCCAGACCAGGGTCAGCAGGGCCAGCAGGAGCAGGGCGCGGGGCGGGATCGTCGTCGTCACGGGCGGCGAGTATCCCCTGAGCACGCTGAAGTCCTGCTCCCGGGATAATCAGCGCATGCCGCAGCAGCGAAGGAAATGAAGACGATGGCCGTGCGCGAGATCCTGAAGATGGGCGACCCGCGCCTGCTGCGCGTGGCGCCCCCGGTGACGGCCTTCGACACGCCCGAACTGCATGCCCTGGTGGCCGACATGTTCGACACCATGGCGGCGGCCAACGGCGCCGGGCTCGCGGCGCCGCAGATCGGTGTCGACCTGCAACTCGTCATCTTCGGCTTCGAGCATGTCGATCGCTACCCCGACGCACCCCCGGTGCCGCGCACCGTGCTGCTCAATCCGGTGGTCACGGCCTTGGACGAGGATCTGGACGAGGGCTGGGAAGGCTGCCTGTCGGTGCCCGGGCTGCGCGGTGTGGTGCCGCGCTTCGCGCGCATCCGCTACCGCGGGGTGGACCTGCAGGGCCGGCCGCTGGAGCGCGAGGCCGACGGCTTCCACGCCCGCGTCGTGCAGCACGAGTGCGACCACCTGATCGGCCGCCTGTACCCCACACGCATGACCGACCTGAGCAAACTCGGCTTCACCAGCGTGCTGTTTCCCGACAGCGACCCGAACGCCGACGATTGACGCCGCGCCCGGGCTTCAGCGTTTTTCGTCGGCGCGCCGCGCGAGCTGGGCCTCCAGCTCGGCAATCATGGCGCGCGCCTCCTCGCCTTCGGGGATCGGCCGGCCGCTGTCGCGCCATTGCACGGCCGACTTGAAGCCGTGCACCTGGGCCTGGCGGCGAAACCACAGACCCTCGGGGTTGTGGCGGGTCACGCCGTCGAACAGCGTGGCAAACATCTGCGTCTGTTCCAGGCCCATCGTCAGCATCGCCTGGTTGACCACCAGCTTGTGCATCGCCAGGTGCGAACGCGGCACGCCGGCGATGCGCGCGGCGAGTTCCAGCGTCCGGGCCTCCAGATCCGCCGCCGGCACCGCCAGGTTGGCCAGGCCCCAGTCGGCGGCGCGGCGGCCGTCGATCAGGTCGCCGGTGAACATCAGCTGCTTGGCACGCGCCGGGCCGAGCCGGTAGGTCCACATCGCCGTCGTCGGGCAGCCCCAGACGCGCGTGGGCATGTAGCCGATCTTCGCGTCCTCGGCCATCAGCAGCAGGTCGCAGCACAGGGCGATGTCGCTGCCGCCGGCCACGGCATGGCCGTGCACCATCGCCAGCGTCGGCTTGCGGCAGCGCCACAGGGCCATGAAGTTCTCGGTGTAGCCCTTCATCGCGGCGTAGTCGTCCATCGCGTCGAAGGGGTAGGCCTCCTGCTGGCAGGGGTGGGCGTCGCGCCCGGAGCCGAAGTCCACCAGGTCGTAGCCGGCGCAGAAACTGCGCCCGGCGCCGTCGAGCACGATCACATGCGTCGTCTCGTCGGCCTCGGCCCAGGCCACCGCGGCGCGGATCTCGGCCGGCATGCCTTCGCAGATCGCGTTCAGTCGCTCGGGCCGGTTCAGGGTCAGGCGCAGGATGCGCGGGTTCGACGCCTCGCGGCGCAGCAGCAGGGTGGCGAAGCGGGGCAACGGGTTCATGATGTGAATACCTTGCTTTACATCCCAAGGGTCGGCCGTCGGGCCCGCAGGCCCGTTAGCGGTGCATGCCCCAGACTTGCAGGCGCGCGTGAACATCATCCCATCCTTCGCCCGGTCCCTGGCCTCGCTGACCCTGGCCCTGAGCCTGCCCTTCGCGGCGGCGGGCCAGACGGGTGAGGCCGGCGAGGCCCTCGGATTCAGTCGCGTCGGTCGCATCGTCGACCTGCAGGGCGATGTCGCGCTCTACGACCCGCAGGCCAGCGAATGGACCGAGGCGTTGCGCAACCGGCCCCTGGTGGCCGGTGACCGGCTGGTCCTGCAGCGCAGTGCGCGTGCCGAACTGCGCGTGGGCAGCACCGTGCTCCTGCTCGGGCAGGGCGCCGACCTGGCCGTGGATGCCCTGGACGACGACCGTCTTCGGCTGACCCTGAATGCCGGTTCGCTGGCGCTGCGTCTGGCCAGCCGCGACGCCGCCGAGTCCACCGAGGTGCGCACCGCCGCGGCACTGATCCGCCCGCAGCGTGCCGGCCAGTACCGCATCGACCAGGACCAGGACTCGACCTTTGCCGCCACCTGGCGCGGTGCGCTGGAGGTGTCCGGGCAGGGCCATCTGCTGCTCATCGGCCCCGGTGAGCGCCACGAGATCTGGATCGATGCGCGCCAGGGCACGGCGCGCTCGCGTGTGGCGCGGCTGCCCGAGGACCGGCTGGCCGCCTGGGCCGAGACCCGCTTCGCCGAAGAAGACGCGGCACCCCAGGCCTGGCGCTACGCCTCGCCGGCCATCCCCGGGCTGGAGGATCTGGACCGGCATGGGCGCTGGGACAGCCACCCGGAGTACGGGGCGGTCTGGGTGCCCTACGGCGTGTCGGCCCGCTGGGCCCCGTTCACCGACGGCCGCTGGGTCTGGATGCGACCCTGGGGCTGGACCTGGGTCGATGCCCAGCCCTGGGGCTTCGCGCCGAGTTATTACGGCCGCTGGCTGCAGTGGCATGGGCGCTGGGCCTGGTGGCCGGGCCAGCGCCAGCTGCGCCCGGTATTCGCGCCGGCCGTGGTGGCCTGGGTCGGCGGCAGCCATGTCAGCGTGGGCATCAGCATCGGCGCGCAGCCGCCGATGGCCTGGGTGCCGCTGCAGCCCTGGCAGCCTTATGTGCCGATCGTCGCGCCGCGGCCGCCGCGCCACCGGGGCGCGCCGCCCTACCGGTTGCCGCCGCCGCACGAGCCCACCTCGCGCCAGGCACGCGACGCGGCCGGCGGGTCGGCGGCGGCACCTGCTGCGCGGCCCTTGCCGCGCGGCAGCGTGCAGTACGGGACTCAGGGTGTGCCGGTGAACGTGAACCCGGCGCCCGCCGCGCGAACCCTGCCGCCGGCCGCAGCACCGATGCCCGGCACGGCGGTGGCCCCTGTCGCCCCAGTCGCCCCAGTCGCCCCGATGCCCCCGGCAGCGCGGCCGATGCCGCCGGCGCCCGCAGCGCCGCGCGCGCCGGTGGCCGAGTCACGCCCGCGCAGCGAATCGCCGGCCGGGCCAGGTGTCACGACGGCGCCCTTCAGCGCGCCGCGGGCCGAAGCTCCACATGTCGAAGCTCCGCGTGCCGAATCGCCGCGCCCCGAGCCACCCCGCCCGGCGCCCGAGCGCCGTGACAGCCGGGCCGACCCGCGGCCGCGTGAGCAGCCGCGCTGATCAGCCGCCGAGCAGCGGCTGCAGCACCGGCCAGACGTTGTCCAGGATGCGCGGATGCGCCGCGACACTGGGGTGGATGCGGTCCGGCTGGAACAGCCGCGCGGCATCCGGCGCGTCCGCCACGCCGGCGAGCAGGAAGGGCACCAGGGCCGCGGATTCGGCCTTCGCGACGCGCGCAAACAGCGCCGCGAAGTCGTCACCGTAGCGCCGGCCGTAATTGGGTGGGACCTGCATGCCGGCGATCAGCACGCGCGCGCCCGCGGCCTTGGCCGCGCGCACCATCACGCGCAGATTGTCCTCGGTCATCGACAGCGGCAGGCCGCGCAGCGCGTCATTGCCGCCGAGTTCGATCACCACCTGGGTGGGGCGATGCCGTGCCAGCAGCGCCGGCAAGCGCGAGCGTCCGCCCGCGGTGGTGTCGCCGCTGACGCTGGCATTCACCACCCGCACTGCGGGTCGGCGGTCGGCCAGGCGCTGCTCGAGCAGGGCCACCCAGCCGCTGCCGCGCGGCAGGCCGTATTCGGCCGACAGGCTGTCGCCGAGCACGAGCACGACCGCGTCGCCGCCGCTGGTCCCTGCGGCCGCGGCGTTCAGCGCGATGGCGCTACAGTGCGCGATTCCCCAACCCAGCAAGGTGCGGCGCGAGACGCGTGGCACGGTGCATTTGTGCATGTCAGATTCCATCATCGAGGTCCAGGGCGTCAGCAAGCAGGTGAGCGATGCCACCGGAACCTTGACCATTCTCCATGACATTGGTTTCACGCTCGCGACACAGGAATCGGCGGCCATCGTCGGCGCCTCCGGTTCGGGCAAGAGCACCCTGCTGGCGATCATTGCCGGCCTGGACGTCCCGACCAGCGGCCGCGTGATCCTCGCCGGCACGGATCTCTTCGCGCTCGATGAAGACGCGCGCGCCGCCGTGCGCGCCAGGCAGCTGGGCTTCGTGTTCCAGAGTTTCCAGCTGCTGGGCAACCTGAACGCACTTGAGAACGTGATGCTGCCGCTCGAGCTGGCGGGGCGCGCCGACGCGCGCCGCCAGGCCACCGAGATGCTGCAGCGGGTGGGCCTGGGCGAGCGCCTGCGGCACTACCCCAGGGTGCTTTCGGGCGGCGAGCAGCAGCGCGTGGCGCTGGCGCGTGCCTTCGTGATGCGGCCGGCGGTGCTGCTCGCCGACGAGCCCACCGGCAGCCTGGACTTCGCCACGGGAGAAACGGTGATGGCACTGATGTTCGAGATGAACCGCGAGGCCGGCACCACCCTGGTGCTGGTGACGCATGACGCCGGCATCGCGGCGCGCTGCGACCGGCAGTTGCACATCGAAGCCGGCCGGCTGCTGGATTGATGCGCGCCCGGTTCGCCACCGCGGCAGGCGCGCTGATCCTGGCGGGCTGCGCCGGCATGGCCCCCCCGACGCCGACGGCAACAGCGCCGCGCTGCGCCACCACGCCCGTGCGCCTGCTGGAGCCGACCCCGCTGTTCAGCGGGCCGCAGGCCGGCGCGGCGCTCGACCGGGCGCTGCCCAGGGGCCAGGCGGTGCTGCTGTGCATGGAACAGGGCCAGCGGCAGCAGGTGCTGCTGCCGCGGCCGGGTCAGCGCTGCGCGGGGCCCGCGTCGTCCTGCGCCGGTGGCTGGATCGCCCGCGGCACGCGCACCGGGCCGGCGCCATGATGCGGCGCCGGCCGGGGCCCGCTCAGGGCGCGAACTTGTAGTCGGTCTTCGCCTTGGCGCGCAGTTCCTCCTGGAACTGCTGCATCTGCTGCTGCTCCAGGCGCTGCTTCAACTGGGCCTTGACGTCGTCGAAGGGCGGGAAGGCGGCTTCGCGCATGTCGTCGAGCTTGATGATGTGAAAGCCGAACTGGGTCTTGACGGGCGTCTCGGTCATCTCGCCCTTCTTCAACGCCACCATCGCCTGGCCGAACTCCGGCACATAGCTGTCGGGCTTGGCGAAGTCCAGGTCGCCACCGTTGGCGCCCGAGCCCGGATCCTTCGAATGTTTCTTGGCCAGTTCCTCGAAACTGCCGCCGGCCTTGATCTCGGTGATCAGCTTCTTCGCTTCGTCCTCGGTTTCGACCAGGATGTGGCGGGCGCGGTACTCCTGGCCGCTGGCGGCGGCCTTGAACTTGTCGTACTCGGCCTGCGCGGTGGCGTCGGTGACCGGGTGCTCGGCACGGTGGGCCTCGAACAGTTCGCGGATCAGGATGCTCTGACGCGCCAGATCCATCTGGTCGCGGTAGGCCGGGCTCTTGGCGATGCCTCGCCGTTCGGCCTCCTGGACGAAAATTTCGCGCAGCACGACCTGGTCGCGAGCCTGGGCTTCGAGTTCGGGGCCGACGTTCTGGCCGGCCCGCTTGGCCTGCTGCAGCAGCGAGTCGACGCGTGCCTTGGGCACCGCCTTGCCATTCACGATGGCCAGGTTCTGCGCCTGGACGAGCAGCGGGGTCAGGACCACGGCCACGGCCACGCCGCGCACGAGATGGGAGATCTTCATGGAAGGAGGAGTCAAGAGGGGACAGAAGACGCCGGATCGGCATCGCCCGGGGCGCGGGCGTTGATGACCAGCGCGTGGATGCCCCTGGGAATCAGGGTGCTCAGAGCATCATACACAAGGCGATGGCGGGCCAATCGTGTCCGCCCGGTAAAGGCCTGTGCCGTGATGTGCACCGTGAAATGGCGCCCTTCGCGCGCGCCGGCATGGCCGGCGTGCAGATGGCTGTCGTCCTGCACCGCCAGCGCCAGCGGCTGCAGGGCCGCGCGCAGCGCGGCGTCGATCTCGGAGGCTGCGACGCTCATTCGGACCCCGGCTTGAACCCGATCGCCGCCGAGTTGATGCAGAAACGCTCCCCGGTGGGCTGCGGCCCGTCGTCGAAGACATGGCCGAGGTGGCTGCCGCAACGATTGCAGCGCACCTCGACGCGCACCATGCCCAGGCTGGCGTCGCGCACGCGCTCGACCACGCTGGCGTCGATCGGCTCGAAATAGCTCGGCCAGCCGCAGCCGGCGTCGAACTTGGTGCCCGAGGCGAACAGCGGCGTGCCGCAGCCGACACAGTGGTAGACACCTTCCTTCCAATGGTCCCAGTACTGGCCGCTGAAGGGGCGTTCGGTGGCGGCGTGGCGTGCCACGCGGTACTGCATCGGGTCGAGTTCGGTGCGCCACTCGGCGTCGCTCTTTTTCACCGGATAGCGCGGGTCGTCGTGATCGTGGGCTGCCATGGCGGTCAGGGTCGGTCGTGATCCGCCAGTGTAGGTCGCCCAGGTGACAGGCCTTCGGGGTAGTCCCTGAAGCGCCAGGGTCATGCTGTCCGCTACCGTGCATGGCCCAGCCGTTCACCCCGATCAGGAGACAGACGATGTCCATTGCACGCCGCACCCTCGTTGCCGCCGCCGTCCTCGCCGCGTCCGTGCCGGCAGGCCTGGCCTTTGCCCAGTCGGGCGAGACGGTCAAGCTCGCCTTCATCGACCCGCTGTCTGGCCCGTTCGCCAACGTCGGCCAGAACCAGCTCAAGAGCTGGCAGTTCGCCGCCGAGCACTTCAGCGGCAAGAACGCCGCCGGTGTGAAGTTTCAGTTCGTGTCCTTCGACAACAAGGGCTCGCCGCAGGAAAGCCTCACCGCGCTGAAAGCCGCCATCGACCAGGGTGTGCGCTATGTCGTGCAGGGCAACGGTTCGGGCGCCGCCGCCGCGATCTCCGACGCCGTGGCCAAGCACAACCAGCGCAACCCGGGCAAGGAGGTCGTCTACCTCAACTACGCCGCGGTGGACCCGGCGCTGACCAACGAGAAGTGCAACTACTGGCACTTCCGGCTCGACGCCGACACGACGATGAAGAT
Source organism: uncultured Rubrivivax sp. (assembly GCA_964637205.1). Classification (GTDB taxonomy): domain Bacteria; phylum Pseudomonadota; class Gammaproteobacteria; order Burkholderiales; family Burkholderiaceae_C; genus Rubrivivax. Next base: position 11,197 of record CAZWUR010000032.1, on the reverse strand, counting down.
GGAGGCGCTGACCAGCTACATGAAGGACCAGCCGCAGATCAAGAAGGTCTACATCATCGGCCAGAACTACTCGCACGGGCACCAGGTCTCGCGCTACTTCAAGGAGTACATGGCGCGCAAGCGGCCCGACGTGCAGATCGTCGGCGACGACCTGCACCCGATCGGCCAGGTCAAGGACTTCGCCCCCTACGTCGCCAAGATCAAGGCCTCGGGCGCCGATGTGGTGGTCACCGGCAACTGGGGCCAGGACCTGACCCTGCTCGTCAAGGCGGCCAAGGAAGCCGGCCTCAACGCCGCGATGTACACCTATTACGCCCAGGTCAGCGGCACGCCGACCGCGCTGGGCACCGACACCGCCGGCAAGGTGCGCGTGGTCGCTTACGGCGAGCCGAACATGGGCGGCATCGTCGGCAAGCTGCAGGACCAGTTCAAGGCCAGGTTCAACGACGACTGGTACACCTATGCCACCTACAACGGCATGTCGATGCTGGTCACGGCCATGGCCAAGGCCAGGAGCACCGACCCGGTCAAGGTGGCCGCGGCGATGGAGGGCCTGAGCTTCCCCGGCTTCAATGGCGAGGTCACGATGCGCAAGCAGGACCACCAGCTGCAGCAGGGCATGGTCATCTCCTCCTGGGAGAAGGTCGACGCCAAGCACAAGTACAACGTCGAGAACACGGGCATGACCTTCGTCGAGGTCAAGAAGATCGAGCCCTACGTCGCCAGCACGCCCACTTCCTGCCAGATGCAGCGGCCCTGATCGGGCTCGCCCGCTGCGTCGGGCGCGGTGCCTGCCAGGGCGCCGCGCCTGAGTTGCTGCCGTTCTGATCCCTGAGCGATGGACGCGACCTATTTCCTGATCTCGCTGCTCAACGGCCTGTCGGTCGGCCTGCTGCTGTTCATGCTGTCGTCGGGACTGACCCTGATCTTCAGCATGATGGGCGTGCTCAATTTCGCCCACGCCAGCTTCTACATGCTTGGCGCCTATGTCGCCTACACGCTCGGCGCCTGGCTCGGTTTCTGGTGGGCCCTGCTGCTCGCGCCGCCGCTGGTGGGACTGGCCGGCGCGCTGTTCGAGCGCCACGCGCTGCGCCGCGTGCACCGGTTCGGCCATGTGCCCGAACTGCTGATCACCTTCGGCCTGAGCTACATCATGCTCGAGCTGGTGCAGCTGGTCTGGGGCCGCTCGGCGGTGGACTTCCGCCAGCCGCCGGAGCTGGAAGGCCCGCTGTTCACGATCCTGTCGTCGGCCTCCCAGTGCATGGGCTTCGCCTTGGGCGAGCCGCCGGCTGCCTGCCGCGCGGTGGCCGACATGATCTGCACCCAGTTCCCCGCCTTTCGCGCCTTCGGCATGGCGGTCGCGGTGGTGATGCTGGTGGCGGTGTGGCTGCTGCTCACGCGCACGCGGGTCGGCCTCGTGATCCAGGCCGCGCTGACGCACCCGCAGATGGTCGAATCGCTGGGCCACAACGTGCCGCGCGTTTTCATGTGGGTCTTCGGCGGCGGCACCGCGCTGGCGGCGCTGGCCGGCGTCATCGGCGGCGCCCTGCGCGTGACCGAACCGTCGATGGCGCTGCAGGTCGGCGCGGTCGTGTTCGCGGTGATCGTGATCGGCGGCATGGGCTCGCTGGCCGGTGCCTTCGTGGCCTCGATCGGCCTGGGCGTGATCGAGTCCTTCGCCGTCGGCAGCGACCGCTCGCTGCTCGACCTGTTCGCCTGGGTGCAACTGTCGGTGACGCCCCAGACCTTCGGCTATGCCCTCTACAGCGTCAAGATTTCGCAGGTGGCGGCGATCCTGCCCTATCTGCTGCTGGTGCTGATCCTGATCTTCAGGCCCAAGGGCCTGCTCGGCACGCGGGAAGGCTGAGTGATGGCCCCCCCGCGAAGCGCCTGCGGCGCCTCCCCCCTGGGGGGGCGTCGCCAGCGGCCCGGCAAAGCCGGTTCCGCGGCGGTCGCCCGGCTGAAGCTGCGGCCCCTTCGGCGTGACCCGCGTTCCGTGCAGAGCGTGGCATGAAACGGCCGTGGGTCGTCTGGGCAGCCTACGCCGCCGTGCTGGCGGCGGCGCCCCTGGTGTGGACGAGCAGCCTGTCGACGACGATGCTCACGCAGATCGGCATCGGCATCGTCGCCTGCCTGGCCTACAACGTGCTGCTCGGCCAGGGCGGCATGCTGAGCTTCGGCCATGCCGTGTACTCCGGCCTCGGCGGCTTCTTCGCAATCCACACGCTGAACATGATCTCCGACGGTCGGCTGGCCCTGCCGGTGAGCCTGGTGCCGCTGGCGGGCGGCCTGTTCGGCCTGCTGATGGCGGCGCTGCTGGGCTACGTGACGACCAAGAAAGCCGGCACGCCCTTTGCGATGATCACCCTGGGCCTGGGCGAGCTGGTCTGGGCGATGTCGCTGATGTTCCCGGGCTTTTTCGGCGGCGAGGGCGGCATCACCGGCAACCGGGTCGCCGGCCAGCCCTTCCTGGGCATCAGCTTCGGGCCGGCCCGCGAGCTGTACTACCTGGTCGCGGCCTACTGTTTCGCGAGCACGGCGCTGCTGTACGCCTTTACCTGCACGCCGCTCGGGCGCATGCTCAACGCGGCCCGCGACAACCCCGAGCGCGTCGAGTTCATCGGCTACCGCACGCAGATCGTGCGCTTCCAGGCTTTCCTGGTCTCGGGCTTCTTCATGGGCGTGGCTGGTGGGCTGTCGGCGCTGAACTTCGAGATCGTCACCGCCGAGGTCGTCGGCGCCTCGCGCTCGGGTGCCTATCTGCTGTTCACCTTTCTCGGTGGCGCCGGCTTCTTCTTCGGCCCCATCATCGGCGCGGTGCTGATGGTCCTGGCCCTGGTGCTGCTGTCGGAGCTGACGCAGGCCTGGCTGCTCTACCTGGGCCTGGTCTTCGTGTTCATGGTGATGTACGCGCCGGGCGGCATCGCCAGCCTGATCATGATGAACCTGCGCATGCATGCCTTCGGCAAGCTGCGCCCGCTGGCCGGGGTGTATGCCGCGCTCGGGGCCACGGCATTCCTGATCCTGGCCGGCGGCGGCGCGATGATCGAGATGCTCTACCACGGCCAGCTCAACCAGGCGCTGGGTCCGCGGATGCGTTACATGGGGGTGCCGCTGAACACGACCTCGGCCCTGTCCTGGGCCGGCGCCGGCGTGCTGCTGCTCGTCGGTCTGCTGCTGTTCGAGGCGGTGCGCCGGCGCTTTGCCGCGCGCTGGAGCCAGGCGCAGACCGAGATCGAGGCGACACTGCGCGCGCGGGAGCGGCAGACGTGACCCCACCCGCACTCGAACTGCGTGCGCTGCGCAAGAGTTTCGGCCGCACCGAGATCATCCGTGGCGCCGGCCTTGCCGTGAATCCGGGCGAAAACGTCGCCATCATCGGCCCCAACGGTGCCGGCAAGAGCACCTTGTTCAACCTGATCAGCGGCCGCTTTGCGCCGACCAGCGGCGAGGTCCTGCTGCACGGTGAACGCATCGACGGCCTGGCGCCCTACGAGGTCAACCGCCGCGGGCTGTCGCGCAGCTTTCAGGTCAGCAATCTGTTCACGCGGCTGTCGGTGTTCGAGAACCTGCGCTGCGCGGTGCTCTGGAGCCTGGGCTACCGGTACGCCTTCTGGAAGTTCCTGAGCCGCGCGCAAGATGCCAATCAGCGCGCCGAGCAGGTCATGTGCATGATCCACCTGGAAAACCGGCGCGACGTGGCGGCGATGAACCTCACCTATGCCGAGCAGCGCGCACTCGAGATCGGCATCACGATCGCCGGCGGCGCCGACGTGGTCCTGCTCGACGAGCCCACCGCCGGCATGAGCCGCAGCGAGACCGCGCACTTCATCGAGCTGATCCTGAAGGTGACGACAGGCAAGACCCTGCTCACCGTCGAGCACGACATGGGTGTGGTCTTCAACATCGCCGACCGCATCGCGGTGCTGGTCTATGGTGAAGTCATCGCCTTCGACACGCCGGAAAAGGTGCGCGCCGACCCGCGGGTGCAGGAAGCCTATCTCGGCTCGGTGCTGGCGGAACATGCCGCCGGGGAGCACTGAAATGAAGCCCCCACGCTCGCATTCGCTCGCTGCCCCCCGAGGGGGCCGTCAGTGGCCTCGGGCGGCCGGGCACCACGGGATGAAGCCCCCACGCTCGCGTTCGCTCGCTGCCCCCCGTGGGGGCCGTCAGCGGCTGCTGGCGGCCGGGCGCCACTGACATGCTCCAGCTGCAAGACGTTCACGCCTACTACGGCAAGAGCCATGTGCTGCATGGCGTGAGCTTGGAGGTCCGTCCGGGCGAGATCGTCAGCCTGCTCGGGCGCAACGGCTCCGGCCGCTCGACCACCGTGAAGGCCATCATGGGTCTGGTCGACGCCAAGGGCAGCGTTCGCTGGCGCGAGCAGGCGATCCTGGGCCGCAAGCCCTTTCAGGTCGCGCAGCTCGGCATCGGCTACGTGCCCGAGAACCGCGACATCTTCCCCGACCTGACGGTGCACCAGAACCTGATGCTCGGCCAGAAGGGCAGCGACCGGCGGCGCCGCGGGAGCCAGCCGCGCTGGAGCTTCGACGACATGTACCTCCTCTTCCCGCGCCTGCGCGAGCGCCAGCACACCGCTGCCGGCGTGCTCTCCGGCGGCGAGCAGCAAATGCTGACCCTGTGCCGCACGCTGATGGGCGACCCGGACCTGATCATGATCGACGAGCCCACCGAGGGCCTGGCGCCGATGATCGTGGCCCTGGTGGCCGAGTACCTGGGCGAACTGCGCCGCCGCGGCCTTTCGGTGCTGCTGGTCGAGCAGAAGCTCACCATCGCGTTGCAGGTGGCCGACCGCTGCCTGGTGATGGGCCATGGTGCGATCGTCTTCGAGGGCAGCCCCGACGCGCTGCGCGCCTCGGCCGACGTGCGCAAGGAATGGCTCGAGGTGTAGCCTCGGCCAGCTTGTCGCGCCAGGGACAGAGGCCCTGGCGCGGCACTCCCTAGAATCGATTGATCGTTCCAGTTTCCTGCCGAGGTGATGCGATGAGCGCGAGCTACGAAGTGCGTGACGGTGTGGCCGTCATCACGCTGAACAACCCGCCGGTCAACGGCCTGGGCTACGCGACCCGGCGCGCCATCGCCGACGGCGTGGACCGCGCCCTGGACGACCCGGCGGTGCGCGCCATCGTGCTCGCCGGGGCCGGCCGCGCCTTTTCCGGCGGCGCCGACATCCGCGAGTTCGGCAGCCCGCAGGCAATCGCCGAGCCGAACCTGCTGTCCCTGATCAAGCAGCTCGACAACGCCGGCAAGCCGGTGGTCGCGGCGGTGCACGGCACGGTGATGGGCGGTGGGCTGGAGCTGTCGCTCGGCGCGCATTACCGCGTCGCCGCACCGGGCACCCATGTTGCGCTGCCCGAGGTCAAGATCGGCCTGGTTCCTGGTGCCGGCGGCACGCAGCGCCTGCCGCGCGTGCTGGGCGTGGAGATGGCGCTGAACATGATCATCAAGGGCGATGCGGTGAAGAGCGAACTGCTCGCCGCCGTGCCCGGGCAGAAACTGTTCCAGAAGATCATCGACGGCGACCTGGTGGCCGGTGCCATCACCTTCGCCCAGCAGGTGGCCGACCAGCGCCCCCTGCCGCGCGTGCGCGACCTGCCGCTGACACATCCCAACGCCGATGCCTACTTCCAGTTCGCGCGCAACACCGCGCGCGCGATGGCGCCGCAGTTCCCGGCGCCGGTGCGCTGCGTCGACTGCGTTGAGCAGGCGGTGGCCAACGCCGCCCGCGGAGGTTTCGAGGTCGGCATGGTCTACGAGCGCGAGGCTTTCCTCGCGCTGATGATGACGCCGCAGTGCAAGGCCCTGCGCCATGCCTTCTTCGCCGAACGTGCCGCGAGCAAGATCCCCGACGTGCCCGGGGACACCCCGGTGCGCAAGGTCGCCAAGGTCGGCGTCATCGGCGCCGGCACGATGGGTGGCGGCATCACGATGAACTTCCTCAACGCCGGCCTTCCGGTGACGATCCTCGAGACGAAGGCCGAGGCCCTGGAGCGCGGTGTGGCCACCATCCGCAAGAACTACGAAGCCCAGGTCAAGAAGGGCAAGCTCAAGGCCGACAAATACGAGCAGCGCATGGCCCTGCTGTCCACGACGCTGGACTACGCCGAGCTGAAGGACGCCGACCTGATCGTCGAGGCCGTGTTCGAGGAAATGGGTGTCAAGCAGAAGGTCTTCCAGGCGCTGGATGCGGTGGCCAAGCCCGGCGCCATCCTGGCCAGCAACACCAGCACGCTGGACGTCGACCAGATTGCGGCCTTCACGAAGCGTCCGCAGGACGTCGTCGGCATGCATTTCTTCAGCCCCGCCAATGTGATGAAGCTGCTCGAAGTCGTGCGCGGCAAGGCCACCGCCAAGGACGTGCTGGCCACCGTGATGGGCGTGGCCAAGACGATCCGCAAGACGGCGGTGGTCTCGGGCGTCTGCGACGGCTTCATCGGCAACCGCATGATCGAGCAGTACAGCCGTCAGGCCGGTTTCCTGCTGGAGGAAGGCTGCACACCGGCCCAGGTCGACAAGGCCATCGAGGCCTTCGGCTTCGCGATGGGGCCGTTCCGCATGAGCGACCTCGCCGGCAACGACATCGGCTGGGCGATCCGCAAGCGCCGCTATGTCGAAAAGCCCGAGCTGCGCTACAGCAAGACCGCCGACCTGCTCTGCGAACTGGGCCGCTATGGCCAGAAGACCGGCGCCGGCTGGTACGACTACGCCCCCGGGCAGCGCAAGCCGATCCCGAGCCAGCTCGTCGTCGACATGATTCAAAAGCACCGCGACGAACTCGGCGTGCAGCCGCGCAGGATCGCCGACGACGAGATCGTGCACCGGCTGGTCTGGTCCCTGGTCAACGAGGCCGCCAGGATTCTCGAAGAAGGCATCGCCAGCAAGGCCAGCGACATCGACATGGTCTACCTCACCGGCTACGGCTTCCCGCTGCACCGCGGCGGCCCGATGTGTTACGCCGACACCGTTGGCCTGTTCAATGTCGTGCAGCAGATGAAGCGCTTCGCGCAGAACCCGCACGATGACGCCGGCTTCTGGGAGCCGGCGCCGCTGCTGGCCAGGCTGGTCGCCGAAGGCAGGACCTTCAACGCCTGAACCAAGAACCGCAGGCCATGATCCGCAAGCTTCTGGTCGCGCTGCTGGCGCTGCTCGGCGCGCTGGGCCTGGCGCTTGCGATCAATACGCTGCGCCAGGGTTCGCGGCAGGTGATCGTGTCGCCGCTGCCGCCGCTGCTGGTGGACGGCGCGGCGGCCGCGGCGTCGCTGGCGGCCGCGGTGCAGGCGCGGACCCTCACCGGCATGCTCGACACACCCGGACATGCCGCGACCTTCGACGCGCTGCAGGCCCATCTTCAGCAGCGCTACCCGCGTTTTCATGGCGTCGCGCAGCGCGAAGTCTTCAGCGGCCACAGCCTGCTCTACACCTGGGCCGGCAGCGACCCGGCGGCGCCGGCCATCGTGCTGATGGCGCACCAGGACGTGGCGCCGGTGGCGCCCGGCACCGAGGCCCTGTGGCAGCAGCCGCCCTTCAGCGGAGCGATCAAGGACGGCTTCGTCTGGGGCCGTGGCGCCTGGGACGACAAGGGCAACCTGATCGCCGAACTCGAGGCCCTGGAGCGTCTGGCCGCCGACGGTTTCAAGCCGCGGCGCACGGTCTATCTTGTCGCCGGGCACGACGAGGAGATCGGTGGTCAGGCGGGTGCCAAGGTGATCGTCGCGGCGCTCAAGCAGCGCGGCGCGAAGATCGAGTTCGTGATCGATGAAGGGCTGCTGATCGCCGACGGCATGCTGCCCGGCCTGGGGCCGCCGGCGGCCCTGGTCGGCATCGCCGAGAAGGGTTTCGTCTCCATCCAGCTGTCGGTGCAGGGCACGCCAGGGCATTCGTCGATGCCGCCGCCGCCCGGCCAGCAGGCCATCGCCGTGCTCGCCGCCGCGCTGGAAAAGGTGGATGCCCATCCGATGCCCGGCGGCATCACCGGCGTCGCGCAGCAGATGCTGGCCGTCGTCGGGCCGGAGATGAGCGGCTTGAACCGGGTGGCACTGGGCAATCTGTGGCTGACCGGCCCGCTGGTCGAGCGCATGCTGTCCAAGGGCCAGAGCACGAATGCGATGCTGCGCACGACCACGGCGCTGACCATCGTCTCCGGTGGCAACAAGGACAATGTGATCCCCGGCCGTGCCGACGCCATCATCAACTTCCGCCTGCTGCCCGGCGACACGCCCGAGATCGTGATGGCGCATCTGACGCGTCTGATCGACGATGACCGGGTGAAACTCGCCGTCAGCGGCGAGCCAGCGCTGCCGTCCCGGATTTCGAGCACCGATTCCGACGCCTACCGCCTCATCGAGCGCACGCTGCGCGAGGTCTTCCCCGAGGCCATCGTCGCGCCCGGCCTGATGCTCGGTGGCGCCGATGGCCGCTATTTCGACGGTCTCGCGGAGCAGGTCTTCCGCTTCTCTCCGGTGCGTGCCAGGCCCGCCGACCTGGCGCGCTTCCACGGCACCGACGAGCGCCTGTCCGTCGACAACCTGGTCGAGATGATCCGCTTCTACCACCGCCTGGTTCACCAGGCGGCCCGCTGAATCCGCAAGGAGAGTTGCATGACCCGTGCCCTGATCGTCGCCACCGCCCGCACCCCCCTGGCCAAGAGCTGGAAGGGTGCGTTCAACATGACCCATGGCGCCACGCTCGGCGGCTTCGCGGTGCAGGCCGCGGTGCAGCGCGCCGGCATCGACCCGGCCGCGGTGGACGACGTGCTGATGGGCTGCGCCACGCCCGAGGGCGCCACCGGCAACAACATCGCACGCCAGATCGCGCTGCGCGCCGGGCTGCCCATCACCACCAGCGGCATGACGATCAACCGCTTCTGCAGCAGCGGCCTGCAGACCATCGCGATGGCCGCGCAGCGTGTGCTGGCCGGCGAGGGCGAGGTCTTTGTGGCCGGCGGCGTCGAGAGCATCAGCTGTGTGCAGAACGAGGCCAATCGGCACATGATCGCCGACCCCTGGCTGGTCGAGCACAAGCCCGAGATCTACTGGAGCATGTTGCAGACGGCCGAGAACGTGGCCAAACGCTACGGCATTGCCAAGCAGCGCATGGACGAATACGGCGCGGCCAGCCAGCAAAAGGCGTGCGCGGCGCAGGCGGCGGGCCTGTTCAACGACGAGATGGTGCCGGTCAGCGTGACCGCGGGCGTGGCCGACGCGGCGCTCGGCCTGCGCAGCAAGGACGTCACCATCAGCGCCGACGAAGGCCTGCGCCCCGGCACCACGGTCGAGGCCATCCAGGGCATCCGTCCGGCGCTGCCCGGGGGCGTGATCACCGCGGGCAACGCCAGCCAGTTCAGCGACGGCGCCGGCGCCTGCGTGGTGGTCGACGAAGCCTACGCATCGAAGCACGGGCTGAAGCCGCTGGGCCGCTTCCTCGGCTTCGCGGTGGCCGGTTGTGAACCCGACGAGATGGGCATCGGCCCGGTGTTTGCGGTGCCCAAGGTGCTCAAGCGCCTGGGCCTGACGGTGGCCGACATCGACCTCTGGGAACTCAACGAGGCCTTCGCGGTGCAGGTGCTGTACTGCGCCGACACCCTGGGCATCCCGATGGACCGGCTCAACGTCAACGGCGGCGCGATCGCCGTCGGCCATCCCTACGGCGTCAGCGGCCAGCGCCTGACCGGGCACGCCCTGATCGAGGGCCGGCGCCGCGGCGCGAAGAAGGTCTGCGTGACGATGTGCATCGGCGGCGGCATGGGCGCGGCGGGCGTGTTCGAGGTGCTGTGAAGTCGACCGGCCCGTCGCCCTGGACATGAGAGGTACCGTCGACTTCCTGCTCCACGACTGGCTGAAGGTTGGGGCCTTGTGCAGCCGCGAGCGGTTTGCCGATCATTCGCGCGAGACCTTCGGCGCCGTGCTCGACACCTGCGAACGCATCGCGCGCGAGAAGTACGCACCTTTCAACCGCCTGGTCGACACCGACGAGCCGCGCTTCGACGGGGAGAAGGTGATCCTGCCGCAGGCCACGCACGAGGCCTGGAAGGCCTATGCCGAGTCGGGCATGCTGGCCGCGGCGCAGGACACGGACATTGGCGGCATGCAGCTTCCCTACACGGTCGAGGCGGCGGCGAATGCCTTTTTTGCCAAGGCCAGCGTCAGCATCGGCGCCGGCATGCTGACGGTGGGCAACGCCAACCTGCTGATGGCGCATGGCACGCCGCTGCAGCGGCAGGTCTTTGCCCTCAATCAGTTCAGTGGCCGCTGGGCGGGCACGATGTGCCTGAGCGAGCCGCAGGCCGGCTCCAGCCTGTCGGACGTGGCGACCCGGGCGCTGCCGGACGGACCGGATCACGACGCCGAGCCCCTGGGCCCGCGCTACCGCCTGCACGGCAACAAGATGTGGATCTCGGCCGGCGAGCATGAGCTGACCGAAAACATCGTGCACCTGGTGCTGGCCAAGATCCCCGGGCCCGACGGCAAGCCGGTGCCGGGCACGCGCGGCATCTCGCTGTTCATCGTGCCCAAGAAGCTGGTGGACACCGAGGGCCGCCTGACCGGCGAACGCAATGACGTGGCCCTGGCCGGCTTGAACCACAAATGCGGCTGGCGTGGCACCAGCAATACCCTGCTGAACTTCGGCGAAGGCCGTTTCACGCCCGGTGGCAAGCCCGGGGCCCTGGGTTATCTCGTCGGCCGACCGGGTGAAGGCCTGCGCTGCATGTTCCACATGATGAACGAGGCGCGCATCGGCATCGGTCTGGCAGCGACGATGCTCGGCATGGCCGGCTACGAGGTTTCGCTCGGCTACGCCAGGCAGCGCACCCAGGGCCGGCCGATCACCGGCGCCGGCAAGGACGCTGCCGCGCCGCCGGTGCCCATCATCCAGCACGCCGACGTCAAGCGCATGCTGCTGGCGCAGAAGGCCTATGCGGAAGGTGCGCTGGCGCTGGCCCTGTACTGCGCACGCCTGGTCGACGAACTGCACACCGGCGACGAAACCTCGGCCGCCGAAGCCCGCATCCTGCTCGACGTGCTGACCCCCATCGCCAAGAGCTGGCCCAGCGAGTGGTGCCTGGAGGCCAACAGCCTGGCGATCCAGATCCTCGGCGGCTATGGCTACACGCGCGACTTCCCGGTCGAGCAGTACTGGCGCGACAACCGCCTGAACATGATCCACGAGGGCACGCACG
>CAZWUR010000031.1:0-48666 GCA_964637205.1 uncultured Rubrivivax sp. | reverse complement strand
GCATCACCTCGACCAAGGTCGGCTCGATCACCTCGATCCAGGCCGTCTACGTGCCTGCGGACGACCTGACCGACCCCTCGCCCGCGACCACCTTCGCCCACCTGGACGCCACCGTGGTGCTGTCGCGCGACATCGCCTCGCTGGGCATCTACCCGGCCGTCGACCCGCTGGACAGCAACAGCCGCCAGATCGACCCCAACGTCGTCGGCGAGGAGCACTACAGCACCACGCGCGCCGTGCAGGGCACGCTGCAGCGCTACAAGGAACTGCGCGACATCATCGCCATCCTGGGCATGGACGAACTCTCGCCTGAGGACAAGATGGCCGTGGCCCGCGCACGCAAGATGCAGCGTTTCCTGTCGCAGCCCTTCCACGTCGCCGAGGTCTTCACCGGCAGCCCGGGCAAGTACGTGCCGCTGAAAGAAACCATCCGCGGCTTCAAGATGATCGTCAATGGCGAGTGCGACCATCTGCCCGAGCAGGCTTTCTACATGGTGGGCACGATCGACGAAGCGTTCGAGAAGGCCAAGACGATTCAATAAGGAGCCGACATGGCGACCATCCACGTCGACGTGGTCAGCGCGGAGGAGAGCATCTTCTCCGGCGAGGCCAAGTTCGTCGCCCTGCCGGGTGAAAACGGCGAGCTCGGCATCCTGCCGCGCCACACGCCACTGATCACCCGCATCCGGCCCGGGGCGGTGCGCATCGAGCGTGCCCTTGCCGATGGATCCAGCGGCGAGGAGGAGTTCATCTTCGTCGCCGGAGGCATCCTGGAAGTGCAGCCGGGCACGGTGACCGTGCTCGCCGACACCGCGATCCGCGGCCGCGATCTCGACGAGGCGAAGGCCGTCGAGGCCAGAAAGCAGGCCGAAGAAGCGATGAAGAGCGCCAAGACCGACATCGACTTCGCCAAGGCGCAAGGTGAGTTCGCCGCGATGGCGGCGCAGATCGCCGCGATCGCCAAGCTGCGCAAGAAGTGAAGCCTTGGCGGTTTACCGCTGCGTTTTCAGGGCCCGCCTCGGCGGGCCCTGGTCATTGCGGCCGCGGCCAGCGGTTCACTTCTTCTTGCGCTCGTTGGCGATGACGCCGCCGATGACGGCGCCACCGACCGTGCCGGCGGTGCTGCCGCCGGTGAGCACCGATCCGGCGACGCCGCCGACCGCCGCGCCGATCGCGGTGTCGCGCTGGGTGTCGGACATTGAACTGCAGGCGCCGAGCGCGCCACCGGCGACGAGTGCGGTGGCCAGGACAAGACGGCGGGCGACGGGGCTGAGGCGGTGCTGCATGAGGGACTCCTTCGATCCTGCGGCGCCGGGTTCGGCGTCGACGCGTCCAGCATCGTGCGAACCGCGGCGCCCGTGCGTCGGACGGCGGCGCAGGTGCTTGTCGGTGCTGTCCGACGCGCCGAGGACCGCCGGATGAGGCGAGGTCTACGGGTCGCCCCGGCTTCTGGCAGGCAGGTGCTTGGGGTTAGGCTGGCCGCATGCAAACGAACCTGATCCGTCGCCATACCCTGGGCGACCTGCTGCATCGCAGCGCCGCCCGCCACCCGCACAAGCCCGCGATCGTCTGCGGCGCCGTGCGCTGGACCTACGCCGAGTTCGACACCCTGTGCGACCGCCTGGCGGCCGGCCTCGCCGCCCAGGGCATCAACCGCGGCGACCGGGTGGCCATCCTGGCGCGCAACTCGCATGCCTTCGCGGCGATGCGCTTTGCCATCGCCCGCCTGGGCGCGGTGCTGGTGCCGATCAACTTCATGCTCAAGGCCGAGGAGGCGGCCTACATCGTGCGCCATGCCGGCGCGCGACTGCTCGCCACCGACAGCGGCCTGGCCGCGCTGGCGCGCGCCGCGGCGGCCGCTGACACCGCCGTCGAGCGCCTGCTCTGGCTGCCTGGCGAAGAGGCGTCGACCCCGGAGCCGGACATGCTGGACTTCGATCAACTGGCGGCCTGCACCGAGCCCCTGCCCGAGCTGACGCTGGGCGGCGACGACCTGGCGCAGATCGTCTACACCAGCGGCACCGAGTCGCTGCCCAAGGGCGCGATGCTGAGCCACGACGCGGTGCTCTGGCAGTACGTCAGCTGCGTCGTCGACGCCGGCATCGACGCCGGCGACCTGATGCTGCACGCGCTGCCGCTGTACCACTGCGCGCAGCTCGACGTCTTCTTCGGCCCCGCGGTCTACGTCGGCGCGAGCAATGTGATCACCGGCAAGCCGGTGGCCGAACACCTGCTGGCCCTGATCGAGCAGCAGCGCATCAGCAGCTTCTTCGCACCACCGACGGTGTGGATCGCGCTGCTGCGCTCGCCGGCCTTCGACGGCACCGACCTGTCGAGCCTGGAGAAGGGCTACTACGGCGCGTCGATCATGCCGGTAGCGGTGATGCAGGAGATCCTGCGCCGCCTGCCGGGCCTGCGCCTGTGGAACCTCTACGGCCAGACCGAGATCGCGCCGCTGGCGACGATGCTCGGCCCCGAGGACCAGCTGCGCAAACCCGGTTCCTGCGGGCGCGCGGTGCTCAATGTCGAGACCCGCGTCGTCGACGATGCGATGCACGACGTGGCGCCGGGCGAGGTCGGCGAGATCGTGCACCGCAGCCCGCAGCTGCTCGGCGGCTACTTCCATGACGACGAGCGCACGGCCGCGGCTTTCGCCGGTGGCTGGTTCCACAGCGGCGACCTGGCGACGATCGACGACGAAGGTTTCATCACCGTCGTCGACCGCAAGAAGGACATGATCAAGACCGGCGGCGAAAACGTCGCCAGCCGCGAGGTCGAAGAATGCATCTACCGCCTGGACGGCGTCAGCGAGGTCGCCGTGGTCGGCCTGCCGCACCCGATCTTTGTCGAGGCGGTGACCGCGGTGATCGTCGTCAAGCCCGGTGCGGCGCTCGACGAAGCGGGCGTGCTGCGCCATTGCCAGCAGCAGCTGGCGGGCTTCAAGGTGCCCAAGCGTGTGATCTTCGTCGAGGCGCTGCCCAAGAACCCCAGCGGCAAGCTGCTCAAGCGCGAACTGCGGCAGACGCACCGGGCGCTCTTCGATTCAACCCGCGGCACAGGGGTCGGCCCGGTCGCGCTCTAATCGGGCCTTGCCCTGCAGGACCGGAGACCCCATGGAAGTCAGACTCGACAAGAAATACCCGCTCGACGGCGTCAGCGTCGAACAGGCCTGGGCCGTGCTGTCCGACATCCGGGCCACGGCGGCCTGCATGCCGGGCGCGCAGATCACCGAACAGCTCGACGACACACATTACAAGGGAACGGTGAAGAGCAAGGTCGGCCCGGCGACGATGCTGTTCAACGGCGAGATCGAATTGCTCGGGCTGGACGCCTCCGCGCGGCGGTTGCAGATGCTCGGCAAGGGCGCCGACAAGGCCGGTTCGTCGGCGTCGATGAATCTGACGGCCCAGGTGGTCGTCGGCGAGACGCCCGGCGCCAGCGCGCTCGTGGGCCAGGCCGTGATCACCGTCAGCGGCAAGCTGGCACAGTTCGGCAGCCGGCTGCTGGTGCCGGTCTCGGACGCGATGCTGCAGCAGTTTGCCGGCAACTTCCGCAGTGCCGCAGCGGCCATGGCGGCGGCGCCCGCCGCCGGAGCTTCAGCACCGGCACCTGCGCCCGAGGTCAAGGCGCTGAACCCGCTGGCGCTGATGTGGATCGTCTTCAAGGGCTGGCTCGCCGGCCTGTTCGGCAAGAAGGCCCCGTGAGCGCGGCGCCGCCGCGCCTGGGGGCGGTGCTGCTGGCCGCCGGCAGCGGCTCGCGCCTGGGCCATCGGCCCAAGTGCCTGCTCGAACTCGGCGGCGTGCCGCTGCTCCGGCGCACGCTGGCGGCCCTGGCCGCAGCGGGTGTCGACGCGATCGTGGTGGTCACCGGCCACCACGCCGAACAGGTCGAGCCGGCACTGCAGGGTCTGCCGGTCGGCTGCGTGCGCAACCCGGCGCCCGACGCGGGACAGACTTCGTCGCAGCGCCTGGGCCTGGCGTCGCTCGACGCCAAGCTTGACGCAGTCCTGGTGGCCCTGGCCGACCAGCCGCTGCTCGACGCGCAGGACATCCGCGACCTGATCCAGGCCTGGACGCAGCGCCCGGCGGGCAGCGAGGTGGTTCACCCGCTGGTCAACGGCCAGCGCGGCAACCCGGTGATCTTCTCCGCCGCGGTGCGTGCCGACGTGCTGGCCGGGGCGGCGGATTTCGGGGCCCGGCAATGGCAAGGGGCGCACCCTGAGCGGGTGCACCCCTTCGTCACGTCGAACCGGCACTATCGCGCCGACATCGACACGCCCGAAGACCTGGAATCCTTCGGGCGCGAAACCGGCCTGCTGCTGCGCTGGCCGGCGCAGGCTCAGGGCGACCAGTAGGCGATCGACTGCAGCCGGATGCCGCTCGCCAGGATGCTGCTCAGGCCGATCTCGCGGTAGTCGCCGCTGACGCCGGCCAGCGGGGTCAGCGAACGGTCAGCCTCGCTGCAGCGCGGGTTCTGCGCCGCGGCGATGTCCGCGGTAAAGGTCGAGGTCGAGGTGCCCGAGACCCAGGGCGTCTGGCCGCCCGTGACGCTGGCCGTGGTGTCGCCCGGTTGGGCGATCTGCAGCGACAGCAGCGTGCGCTTGTTGGTGTTGACCCCGTTCACCGGCAGCGTGTTCTGCGAGAAGAGGTAGGCACTGTCGACCCGGCCGAGGGCCGCCGGCACCGTCCACGACAGCACCGCGTCGGTCAGCGCACCGGCCTGGGCGCCGCCGGGCTGCAGGTAGTCGGCCCGGCCGGCCGCCGACGGCTCGGCCCACCAGGCGCTTGGCGCGTCGACGAAAGCATCCAGGCTGGTGTCGGTGACGCTCAGGCGATGGCGGTGGATGCGGTCGGGCTCGGCCGGCGTGGTGCTGCCGAAGAAAAAGAACTCCCAGGTGTAGACGCCCCAGGGCTTGACCGCGCCGGCGGCGTCCCGGGTTTCGGCGTAGTCAACATTGCCGCCGGGCCAGTTCGTCGGGTCGGCCCCGTCGAGCGTGGCGCCGCCGACCTTGAAGTCGTTGCCGGCGTTGCCCGTCCAGTAGCGCGGCACCTTGTTGCCGTTGTCCAGCACATCGGTGTCGCCGTTCTTGGCGGCGATGGCGAAACGGTCCGAGGTGCAGCGCGACGAGCGAGACAGCACCACACCGGCGGCCGGCAAGCCCGGCCCGCTGACGCGCGCGGCGCGCACGTCGTTGATGCCGCCTGGCCCCGACGGGTTCAGCGCCAGGCGCAGCATGCCCTCGTAGCGTGAGGCGGAGAAGTAGCTCGTCGGCGACAGCGGTGCCGCATTCTGGTTGACCAGCCGGTTCACGCGCAGCTGCACGTCCAGGTCGTAGGGCCGCTGGTTGCCCACCGCCTTCCACGCCGCCCCGGACTTGGCCAGCAGGAAGGTGCGCCGGATCGGCTGGCCGCCGGCGGCCGCAAGCGTGCCGCGCATGTCCACCACGACACACTGGGTCTGGTCGCAATAGGGGTGCTTGTCTTCCTTCGGGTTGCTGACCCGCACCGGCGGGATCACCAGCGCCACCTGCGGACGCTGGAACGTGGCACCGTCCAGGTTGGCGTTGAGCAGGCCCGGCCCCTGGTTCTGGATCCAGGTGTAGCCATTGCTGAGGAAGTCGGCGACGGCGAAGTCGCAGGCGGCGACGATGGCCGTGGCCGCGCCGTCGCCGTCCCTGGCCGTCACGCGTTGTGCGGCAGGCAAGGCATAACAGGCGTTGAAGGCGGCCGCGAACGCGTCCAGGTCAGCCGCCGTCGGCAGATCGCCGCTGGCCGTGGGAGGCAAGGTCGGGGCGCTGGCCGGCGTGGTGGCGGGCGTGATGTGCACCGGCGCCGCCGGTGCGTCGCCGTCGACCGCCTGCAGATGGTTCTGGATCTGCACCGTGCCGGCCGCCGCACCCGGCGGGTTGATGTTCACGGTCAACTGCTCGAGCACCGCGTCGATGCCCGAACCGTCGGCCACGAAGGGCGTGCGCACCGGGTCGAAGCCGGCACCGCTGCCGGCCGCCGCCTCGAGCGCGGCGCGGATGGCCGGGTCGCTGCCCAGCACCGCCACCAGCGTGGCCACGGCATCGGCAAGCGCGCCGGCCTTGGCGCCGGTGGTGGCGGCGAGCAGCGCCGCGGGGGCTTCGAGTGCGGCCGGGTCGCCGCCAGGGGCCACCAGGGCGGCCACGGCGTGGCTCAGCGGCGTGATGTTGGCGGTGTTGTCGGCGTTGGCGTCGGCGCTGCCCAGCACCGCGTACAGGGTGCGCGCCTGCCCGTCCTGGGTGTAGCCGACCTTGAGCGCAAACGGTGCCTTCAGGCCGTCGACGCCGAAGCTGTAGCGGCCGGCGCCGTCGGCCGTCTGTGGCGCCGGGTCGGTGGTCGTGGCGTCGGCGTCGATCAGGCGCACGCTGGCGCCCGCGAGTGCGGCGCCGGTGGCGGCCACGCCGACCACCCGGGTGGCGGCGGCGGGCGGTGGCGTGTCGTTGCCGCCACCGCCGCAGGCGGCGACGGCGCTCAGGCCGGCGATGACGGCGGCCCACCTGAGGGACGCATCCTGGCGTGTGAAATGAAACATGGAACCTCCTGGAATGGGGACTGCCGCAAGGGCAGCACCAATGTCCGGGTTCCCGGGCCCGCTGGCATCAGCAGAGCAGACGACACAGGCGGCGCGGCCGCGCGGCTCAGCGGCGGTCGACCGCGTCCGGCAGCTGGTTCGGGTTGGCCTGCCCCGGCGCCAGCGGAAAATGCCGCAGCAGCAGGGCCTCGACCGCATCCACCGCCTGCATCAGCCCGGCTTCGTAGCGCCCGGCGCGAAAGGCCTCGCGCATGCCGGCGAGCACGCTTTGCCAATGTTCGGCCGGCACATGTCGGGACAGACCGCGGTCGGCGACGATCTCGATGGCGTGGTCGGCGAGCAGCAGATAGATCAGCACGCCGTTGTTGTCTTCGGTGTCCCAGACCCGCAGCTTGCCGAACAAGGTGACGGCACGTTCGCGCGCGCCCAGGCCCTGCCACAGATAGGACAGCGGCAGCCCGGCTTCGACGCTGATGCGGATCTCGCCGCTGTGGCGGGTCTCGCTGTCGGCCACATGTGCAGCCAGGCGGTCGAGCGCGGCGCCGTCCAGCGCACGCCGGGTGTCGGTGTCGTCCACCCAGCGGTGCTTCAGGATGCGCCACAGGCGGTTCGTCGACTGCGCCATCACCAGCTCCCCGAGGCGCCGCCGCCGCCAAAATCGCCGCCGCCGCCGGAGCCGAAACCGCCCCCGCCGCCGAAGCCCCCGCCACCCCAGCCGCCATGGTCGCCACCGGAGCCGAAGATGATCGGCGGCCCGCCGCGCCGGCGGCCGGCGCGGCTGATGCCGCGCGCCGCGCTGCCGACACCGAACAGCCCCACCAGCAGCACCGAAGCCAGTACCGAGCCGGCCGCCAGCAGCAGGCTCGTCGTCAGCCACCAGGCGATGCCGCCGGCGATGCCCGAAGTGGCCAGGGTGCCGAGCTTGCGCCCCAGGAGGCCCGTCATCACGCTGCCGATCACCGGCACCACGACGAAGAAGAAGATCAGCAGCGGCTCGACCTGCCAGCCGCCGCTGCCCTGGCGGCCGGCCTTCTTGTCGGGCGCGGGCAGGGCTTCGCCGCGGATGCGTGCGATGAGCTGGTCGATCGCGGCCTGCAGGCCGCCGGCGTAGTCGCCGGCGCGGAAGGCGGGCGTGATCGCGCGGTCGATGATCTGCCGCGCGGCGAGGTCGGGCACCGCACCTTCGAGCGCCTTGGCAGTCTGGATGTTCACCCGCCGGTCGTTCAGCGCGACCAAAATCAGCACGCCGTCGCCGACCTCGCGGCGGCCGATCTTCCAGGCCTCGCCCACGCGCTGCGCATAGGCCGCGATGTCCTCGGGCTGGGTGCTCGGCACCATCAGGACCACGATCTGCGGCCCGGCCTCGGCCTCGAAGGCGGCCAGCCTGGCCTCCAGCGCGGCCACCTGGTCGGGCTGCAGGGTGCCGGTCTGGTCGATCACCCGCGCCGTCAGCGCCGGCACCGGCAGCACGTCCTGCGCCCACGCCGGCAGTGCCAGCGCGAGCCACAGGATCAGCAGGCGCAGCACCGGCCTACTTGCCGAACTCGACCTTCGGCGGCTGCGAGATCTCGGCCTCGTTCTGGACCGTGAAGCCGGGCTTGACCTCGTAGCCGAAGATCATCGCCGTCAGGTTGTTCGGGAAGCTGCGCGTCAGCACGTTGTAGTCCTGCACCGTCTTGATGTAGCGGTTGCGCGCCACGGTGATGCGGTTTTCGGTGCCTTCGAGCTGCACGCGCAGGTCCTGGAAAGCCTGGTTGGCCTTCAGGTTGGGGTACTGCTCGACGACCACCATCAGCCGCGACAGCGCACTGCTCAGTTCACCCTGCGCCTGCTGGAACTTGTTGAAGGCGGCCGGGTCGTTGATCAGCTCCGGCGTGGCCTGGATCGAGGTCGCCTTGCTGCGCGCCTCGATGACCTTGGTCAGCGTCTCCTGCTCGAAATTGGCCTCGCCCTTGACGGTGGCGACGATGTTGGGGATCAGGTCGGCGCGGCGCTGGTACTGGTTCAACACCTCGGCCCAGCCGGACTTGACCTGCTCGTCCAGGCGCTGGAATTCGTTGTAGCCGCAGCCGCTGAGCAGCGCGGCCAGGCCGAAGGCCAGCAGCAGGCGTCGAAAGGTGGTCATGCGGGGATCCTCCAGAGGTCTTCGGTGGCGCGCAGATGGGGGCGGCGCCGCGAAATCAAGGCGGGCAGCTTAGCATCGCCCGGTGTTCGCCGCGGACCGGCCCCGGGCGCCACCGGACGCCGGGCGCCGTCGATAATCCGGCCATGAGTGCCCCCCTGAAAAACGACACCTTCCTGCGCGCCTGCCTGCGCCAGCCGACCGCGCACACCCCGCTGTGGCTGATGCGCCAGGCCGGCCGCTACCTGCCCGAGTACTGCGCCACGCGCGCCAAGGCGGGCAGCTTCATGGACCTGGCCACCAACCCGCAGTACGCCACCGAGGTCACGCTGCAGCCGCTGGAGCGCTACGCCCTGGACGCGGCGATCCTGTTCTCCGACATCCTGACCATTCCCGACGCGATGGGCCTGGGCCTGAGCTTTGCGGCCGGTGAAGGGCCGCGCTTTGCCCACCCGCTGCGCGACGAGGCCGCGGTGGCCGCACTCCGAGTGCCGGACATGGACAAGCTGCGCTACGTCTTCGACGCCGTGACGTCGATCCGCCGCGCGCTGGACGGCCGCGTGCCGCTGATCGGTTTCGCCGGCAGCCCCTGGACGCTGGCCTGCTACATGGTCGAAGGCGCCGGCAGCAGCGACTACCGGCTCGTCAAGAGCATGCTCTACGGCCGGCCCGACCTGATGCACCGCATCCTGGACATCAATGCGCAGGCCGTGGCGACCTACCTGAACGCGCAGATCGACGCCGGTGCGCAGGCGGTGATGGTCTTCGACTCCTGGGGCGGCGTGCTTGCCGATGGCGCCTTCCAGAGCTTCAGCCTGGCCTACACGGAACGGGTGGTGCGGGCGCTGAAGCGCGAGGCCGACGGGCGCCGGGTTCCGGTGATCGTCTTCACCAAAGGGGGCGGTCCGTGGCTGGATCTCATCGCCGGCATCGGCGCCGACGTGGTCGGGCTGGACTGGACCGTGAACCTGGGCCGCGCCCGCGCGGCGGTCGGCGACCACGTCGCGCTGCAGGGCAATCTGGACCCGAACGTGCTGTTCGCCCCGCCCGAGGTGGTGGCCCGCGAGGCGGTGGCCGTGCTCGACAGTTTCGGTCCGCCGCAGCGGCACGACGGCGGCTGGGACGGCCATGTCTTCAACCTCGGTCATGGCATCAGTCAGTACACACCTACGGAACATGTGGCGGCCCTGGTGGAGGCGGTGTCGGTGCACTCGCGCCGGCAGCGGGTGCGCGGCCCGGTGTAGCCGCTGAGTGCTTGCTCAGGCTTGACTTATCCCCATTTCTGGCGTTGCAGCCCTGGCGCCTCGACGAACCGCCCACAGCGCACGAGTTGATGTGCCAAGTCATTGATTTCATTGACTGATTTGCCGTGCTCTCGGAACGGGCATTCCAGGCCAGGGCCCAAAGAATCAAGCACTTGGCGGCTCTGGGCGCAGCAAATCCACAAAGTTGTCCACAGAAACCGTGGGTAACTCGTAAAGTCTTTTGGTGTCAGTGACTTAGCGTGCAAACGTCGGAACCGCCTGAGCTTTCGTGCGCAAGTTCACACGCCGAATTCCGGCTGCGTGTGGCCGTGGAGGCGCCCCAGCACACCGGTCTGGGCGCGCCGCTGGACTACAGCGCGGCCCAGCCCTGGCCGGCCGGCACCCTGGTGCGCGTGCCGCTCGGCCGGCGCACCGTCACCGGCATCGTCTGGGGGCCGGCCGATGCGCAAGCCGATCCGGCGCTGACCTTGCGTCCGGTGGCCCAGGCCCTGGACGCCCTGCCGCCGCTGCCGGCACCCTGGCGCGCGCTGGTCGAATTTGCTGCGGGTTACTACCAGCGCGGGCTGGGTGAGCTGGCGCTGGCGGTGCTGCCGCCGGAGCTGCGCCGGCTCGACGCGACCCAGCTCGCACGCCGCCTCAAGCGCCCCCGCCCGAGCGCCGAGCCGGCCGTGCCACCGCCGCTGCGCCCGCTGACGCCTGAACAGGCTGCGGCGCTGGTGCAACTGGAGGCGCTGGCGCCGGGCACGGTGCTGCTGCACGGCGTCACCGGCTCGGGCAAGACCGAGCTCTACCTGCGTGCCGCCGCGCGCGCCCTGGACGCCGGCCGCCAGGTGCTGGTGCTGGTGCCGGAGATCAACCTCACGCCGCAGCTCGAGGCACGCTTTGCCGAACGTTTCCCGGGCCGGCTGCTGGTCGCCCAGCACAGCGGCCTGACGCCGGCCCAGCGCCTGCGCCACTGGCTGGCGGCGCACCGCGGCGAGGCCGATCTGGTGCTCGGCACCCGTCTGTCGGTGTTCACGCCGCTGCCGCGCCTGGGCCTGATGGTCGTCGACGAGGAGCACGACCCCTCGTTCAAGCAGCAGGACGGCGCGCGCTACTCGGCGCGCGACCTCGCGGTCTACCGCGGACAGCTGGAGCGGGTGCCGGTGATCCTGGGCTCGGCCACGCCGGCGCTGGAAAGCTGGCAGCGCGCCGACGAGGGGCGCTACACCCGGCTCACCCTGGCCGCGCGCGTGGGCGGAGGCGCGCTGCCGAGCCTGCGCCTGTTCGACATGAACCGGCTGCCGCGCGACCGCGCGCAGCAGACCGTGCTCGCGCCGCCGCTGCAGGCCGCGATCGAGGCCCGCATCGCCCGCGGCGAGCAGAGCCTGCTGCTGCTCAACCGCCGCGGCTACGCGCCGGTGCTGCATTGCGGCGCCTGCGGCTGGAAGAGCGGCTGTGGGCATTGCAGCGCCTGGCGCGTGTTCCACAAGGTGGACCGTACGCTGCGCTGCCACCATTGCGGCTTCACCGAGCATGTGCCACGCGCCTGCCCAGACTGCGGCAACCTCGACATCGCGCCGCTGGGCCGGGGTACCGAAAAGCTCCAGGAGCAGATCGGCGCCCTGCTGCCGCAGGCGCGCATCGCGCGCATCGACGCCGACAGCACGCGCCTGAAGGGGTCGCTCGAAGTCCAGCTTGCCGCGGTGCACGCCGGCGAGGTCGACGTGCTGGTCGGCACCCAGATGGTGGCCAAGGGCCACGACTTCAGGCGCATGACCCTGGTCGCCGCGGTGAACCCCGACGGCGCGCTGTTCGCCAGCGACTTCCGCGCGCCGGAGCGTCTGTTCGCGCTGCTGATGCAGGCCGCGGGCCGCGCTGGCCGCGATGCGGCACAGGCCGCCGATGCCGAGATGTGGATCCAGACCTGGCACCCCACGCATCCGCTGTACCAGGCCCTGGGGCGACACGACTTTGCCGCTTTCGCGGCCGACCAGCTGGCCGAGCGGCGGGCGGTGGGCATGCCGCCGTTCAGCTTCATGGCCCTGCTGCGCGCCGAGGCGCGCGAGGCGGCCGTGGCGCAGGCCTTTCTGGCGGACGCCGCCGCGGTGCCTGCGCCCGCGGGCCTGGTCTGCTACGCGCCGGTGCCGCCGCCGGTGGCCAAGGTGGCGAACGTGGAGCGCATGCAGCTGCTGGTGGAGAGCCGGTCGCGGCCGCTGCTCCAGCAATGGCTGGCCGACTGGGTGCCCCAGCTGCAGGCGCTCAAGCAGCAGCACAAGCGCCTGTTGCGCTGGGCGGTGGACGTGGACCCGCTGAGTTTTTAGAAGGCGCCCCGGCGCATGCCTTCACAAGGGCTCAGCGCTGCCGAGGCCACCAGGCGCGCAGCCCGCTGCGCCGGTGCTCGCGTGCCGCCGGGTGGTGGCGCAGCACCATCAGGCCGCCGCGCAGGTAGGCGCCATTGAGCAGGCGCACGGCGCGCTCTTCGTCCATGCCAGGCCAGGCGGCGATGCGGTCCAGCGAGGCCGCTTCGGCGCGCAGGCGCTGCAGGGCCGGGCCCAGGGCGCCGGCCAGTTCGCGGCTGTCGGGCATGAAATCCGGCGCCAGCCGGTAGGCTGCCTTGCCGCCGATGGCGGCCAGCAGCGCCGGCTGTGGTGCGTGCAGGGCCAGTGCCCAGAGCAAAGGCGCCAGCAGCCGGAACCCTGGGCCGTCGCCGTCGGTCAGCGGCACCGCCGGGCCCGGCGCGCGCAGCCCCGGCGGCTCGACCGCGATCACCGACAGGTCGCGCCGCCCCTGGCCCAGGGTGCCCAGGATGGCGCGCGGCAGATGGTAGAGCTCCTGGCGCGCAAACAGCGTCAGCGGCCAGACCATGCCGCGGTGCTGCAACAGCAGGAGTGCATTTTCGCGGTTGCGCAGGCAGGCCGACAGGATCACCAGGATGTCGCCCGACTGACCGCCGTGGCGCAGCCGGGACAGGTCGGCGTTGAGCGTCGTCGACAACACCGAACGCTGGCCCAGCACGGCAAAGCCGCTGGTGCCTGTGTCCTGACGCAATTGTTCAAAGGCGCTGATGCGCCACAGCGTCGATTCGTCGAAGTCGCGCATCCCCGGGCCGTCCGTGCCGGACTGTGCGCGCACCGGGCCGCGCAGTCTGTGTCGAGCCGTAACGCCGGCGGGATGTTTCGGATGTTTCGCGGCGACCGCTTCGCCGCTGCCCATTGGCGATGACGGCCGTGACGGACCTGGGCATGCGGCCTCGGTCGCCGGTGCGCCGCGCGCCAGTACCGTGCGCCCGTGCCTCGCGTCACGCCAAGCGCATGCGCCGACGCACCGAGGCGCTCACTGCATGAACCAGCCATGGCTGACCACCAGCGACTGCCCGGTCAGCGCCTGGGTCGGGAAGGACGCGAACAGCAGGGCCACCTGGGCCACGTCGTCCAGCGTCGTGAATTCGCCGTCCACCGTCTCCTTGAGCATGACCTTCTTGACCACATCGTCCTCGGAGATGCCGAGCGCATGCGCCTGCTCGGGGATCTGCTTGTCCACCAGCGGCGTGCGCACGAAGCCCGGGCAGATGACGTTGGCGCGCACGCCATGGGCCGCGCCTTCCTTGGCGATGACCTTGGCCAGGCCCTCGAGCCCATGTTTGGCGGTGACGTAGGGCGCCTTCAGCACCGAGGCTTCCTTGGAGTGCACCGAACCCATGAAGACCATCGACCCGCCGTGCCCGGAGGCGATCATCTGCCGCATCGCCGCGCGCGCGGTGAGGAAGGCGCCGTCCAGGTGCACGGCGAGCAGCTTCTTCCAGTCGGCGAAGCTGAACTCGGCCAGCGGGGCGACGATCTGGATGCCGGCATTGCTGACCAGCACGTCCAGGCCGCCGAGTTCGGCCACCGTGCGCGCCACCGCGGCGTCGACACCGGCCTCGTCGGTGACGTCGACCCCGACGCCGATGGCCCGAATGCCTTGCGTGCGCAGTTCGGCCGCGGCCGCCTCGGCGCCTTTCGCGTTGAGGTCGGCCACGGCGACGGCCGCGCCCGCTGCGCCGTAGACCTGCGCGATGCGCTTGCCGATGCCGCTGGCGGCACCGGTGACGAAGGCCACCTTGTGGTCGAGTCTCATGTCCTGCTCCTTGAAGTCGGGGGGAAGGCGGGCCGTCAGCGACCCAGGTAGTCGTGCACCAGCCGGCCCAGGCCGAGGATGAGGTCGGTTTTCAGATGCAGGCCGCCCAGCACCTCGCGCACCGGCAGTGCGGCCACCGGCGCCAGTGCGTGTTCGAAGGGCTGCAGCGCCGCCGGGCCTTCCCAGGCGCCCTTGAGCACGACGTCTTCGAGGCCGTACTCGACCAGCTCGCCCAGGCCTGGCGGCGGACGTCGTCGGCATTCATCGTGAAGACGCCTTGTCGGGTGCGGTGTAATCGAAGACGCGGAACTCGCCCGGGCCGCGCGGGGGTCTCGAGGCGGCGAGCGCATGCAGCGAATGCGTCATGTCGGCCTGCCCGGCGGCCCAGTGTTCCTGCATCGAGGTGCGCGAGAACTCGTAGTCCCGTGTCTGCGTCTCGCTGCCCTTGTGGCGGTGGATGATGTGCACCAGCGTGATCGCCGGGTCGTCGTCGGCCAGGCCCGCGTCCGCCAGCCATGCCTGCACCGGTGCCTGCGCCCGCTGTGCGGCGGGCAGCAGGGCCGCCAGGTCGCGCAGGCGGCGGCGCATCTGATGGCGTTCGCGCAGCATGTCGGTCAGTGCGCGGGTGCGGCTGGAAAACTGGATGTCCTTCACCCGGTCCTCGACCTCGGCCAGCGTGCGCGGGACGGCGCCGCGGGCGTTGAACAGGTCGACCTGGAAGATCGTCGCGTCGCGGCCGTCGAGGTTCTCCGCCACATGGCGCAGCGGCGTGTTCGACACCAGCCCGCCGTCCCAGTAGCTGCGGCCGTCGATGCGCACGGCCGGAAACCCGGGCGGCAGCGCGCCGCTGGCCATCACATGTTCGGGGCCGAGGCGCTGCTGCCGGTTGTCGAAGTAGACGAAGTTGCCCGTTTCGACGTCCACCGCACCCACCGACAGGCGGGTCGGCCCGCGATTGATGAGATCGAAGTCGACCAGTTCGAGCAGGGTCTGGTGCAACGGGCTGCTGTCGTACAGGCTCGGCGCGTCCTGGACGTCAGGCCACCAGGGCGGCAACGTCCGCTGCTGAAAGAACCCGGGCAGGCCGAAGGCCGCACCCCAGAGCGCCGCGCAATCGTTGGCCCAGGCGCGCAAGGGGCCGTCCCGACCGGCCCACGCCGGTGAGGGCACGCCGGCCGTGATGCGCTGCCAGAACTCGCGCAGGCGCCCGACGCGGTGCTCGGGCGGGTTGCCGGCGATGAGCGCGGCGTTGATGGCGCCGATCGAGATCCCGGCCAGCCAGTCGGGTGATCGACCCGCCGCGGCCAGCGCCTCGAAGGCGCCGCCCTGGTAGGCGCCGAGGGCGCCACCGCCCTGCAGGACGAGTGCGCCGAGGGCGCCTGAAGGGGCGGCGTGCGAGCGCGAGCGGGTGGTCATGGTGCTCAGTGCTGGGTGGCGCTGGCAGGCTGCTTGAAAACAAGCAGGCACAGCGCGATGAAGGCGAGCAGCGTGGCCGAGGCGCCGAAGCGGCTGAAGGCCAGCCCGCCGGCCGCCACCGGCTTGTCGAGCCAGTCGCCAACCACCGCACCCAGCGGACGGGTGAGCACGAAGGCGACCCAGAACAGCGTCACCCGCGAGACGCGCGTCCACCGGTACGCTGCGACCACGAGGACCAGCAGGGCGGCGAAGATCGCTGCGCCGCCGGTATAGCCCAGACCGGCGGTATCGGCGGTCCAGTCGCCGAGCGCCGTGCCCAGGGTCTGCGACAACATGATCGTCATCCAGTAGAAGACCTCGGCCCGGGGTGTGCTCACCGATTGCACCGATACCGTGCCCAGCGTGCGCTGCCACCACCACAGCGACGTCAGCAGCAGGCCGATGAGGATGGCTGTGCCGCCGCTGTAGCCGATGCCCAGCGAGCGATCGAAAAAATCGGCCAGGGTCGTGCCCAGGGTGGTCGTCGCGATGATCGTCGCCCAGTACAGCCAGGGGTGGAACCGCGGGGCGCGGATCTGGGCGGCGACGGCGAGCGCAAAGACGGCGGCAAAGATGCCGGTGCTCAGCAGATAGCCGAGGTTCAAGGACATCGACAGCGCATCGCCGCCGGTTTCACCGAGCGTGGTGGCAGCCACCTTGATGATCCAGAAGACCAGGGTGACTTCGGGAACCTTGGACAGGGCGGGCGCGGCGCTGAGCGGCGGCAGGGGCGTCGATGGATTCATGGGCGAGATGGGCACCGGGTGGTTGACGGTTGTTTGAAGAAGGGGTGAATCGGGGCGTTGCGACCGCAGGGATACGGCCACACAGACGACGATCACCACCTTGGAGGCAGTGTGTGTGCGGTGCCGGGGACGGCACAGTGCCAGCCGTCATCGATGCGCCAGGTCGTGCCGGTGCCCTTGGTCATGGGCCGGGGCGACGACGCACCCCATCGGCGGCCGTCAGTGCGGCCGGCTGCGCGCCGGCGAAGATCAGCCGCCGCGGCGGCCGACGGCGCGCACGGCCAGCTCGGTGCGGCTGCGCGCGTGCAGCTTGTCCATGATGCGGCTGACGTAGTTCTTCACCGTGCCTTCGGCCAGGAACCCGGTGCTGGCGATCTGCTTGTTGCTCAGGCCCTGCGCCAGCAGGCCCAGGACCCGCTCTTCCTTCCCGGTCAGTGGGTCTTCGAGCGCGCCCGCCGCCCGGCCTGACGTCGCCGCGCTGGCGGGCACCGGGGTTGCGTCGGCTGCCGAAGCCGCCTGGCCCGAGAAGGCACGGAACTGGTCCATCACCTTGCGCGCGATGGTCGGCGACAGATGCGATTCGCCGCGATGCACGGCGCGTACGGTGGCCAGCAGTTCGGCCTCGGTCGCGTCCTTGAGCAGGTAGGCGCGGGCACCGGCACGGATGGCCTCGAACACCAGATCGTCCTCGTCAAAAGTGGTGAGCACGAGCACGCGCGTGGCCGGCAGGCGCGCGCTGATCTCCCGCGTGGCGACGACGCCGCTGGCGCGTGGCATCTGCAGGTCCATCACCACCACGTCGGGCCTCAGGGCCAGCGCCATGTCGATGGCCTCGAGCCCGTCGGCCGCCTGGCCGACGACCTCGATGCCGGGCTCGGCCTGCAGCATCATCGACAGCCCGCGGCGGATCAGCGGCTGATCGTCGACGATCAGCAGGCGCAGGGGGGCGGCGCCGGCGGCGGGTTCGGTCAAGGTGTGGCTCCGCGTTCGGGTTCGGTGCCAACGGCATCGCAGGTCGGTGGCACCCGCAGCCGCGCGTGCAATTCACCCACCAGCGCCGACGGCAGACGCCCGGTGCAGAAGTTCAGCATTGCCACCACCGCCCGCGACGCCTGCTCCGGTGACAGGCCCGCCGTGCGCGCGACGGTCTCGACCAGTTCGTTCATCATGGCCCGATTCCATCAAGATGCAGGAATGCCTTGCGAACCCAGGAGAGCACCCGGCCTGGACCGACAATGGAACGCGTCATGCAGCACCCTGGGTTGAATCTACCCGACGCCGGCGGCCAAGGCACAGTGACGCAAGACATGTGCAGGTCACGATCTTTGCCCCCGCATGCCGGGCCCACCGAGGTGCGCAGATGACCTGGTGGCGACGGTTGGACCCGCGCCTGCACGTCGCCGCGGCCCTCGGCTGGAGCCTGATCGGCGTGGTGCTGCTGGCCGCACTGGCGGCGGGCCAATTGGTGGCGGGGCAGGCCGAGCGACTCGCTCAGCGCGATGCTGAACGGCTGCTGGACCAGTTCGCAACCCAGATCCATCGCGGGCTGAGCACGGCGCTGGCCAGCCGCGAATCGATCCTGCAGGCTTCGGCGGCGCAGATCCTGGCCTCGGGGGACCGCGACAAGGAGGCGCTGCGACGGCATCTGGACGCGCTGCGGGCGCAGTTCCCGGAGTTCACCTGGCTCGGCCTGATCGATGCCCAGGGACAGCTCAGGGCATCGAGCGGGGTGGCGCCCGAAGGCCCGGCGGTGCTTGGGCCGCCGCTGCGCGTGATCGACCTGGCCGTGCCCCTCGTCGGCCCCGACGGGCGAGCGGCCGGTGTGCTCGGCGCCCAGCTGGCATGGGCCTGGATTCAGCGCCTGCAGGCGGCGGAGCTGGTTTCGCCGGGCCCGCAGCGCCGCCTGGAACTCGTCCTGGCGGCGGCCGACGGCTCGGTCCTCAGCGGCCCGCGCGCATGGCTGGGGCACACCTTGCCCGAGGGCGACGCGCTCTCGGGTGGCGGTGTCTTTCTCGTCGGGCGGCACGATGCCGGTGATGCGGCGGCCGCCGGCCCGCGCTGGACGGTGGTGATCCGCCAGCGTGCTGCGCAGGCGCTTGCACCGGCCCAGTCCACCCGGCATCTGGTCTTCGTCACCGTGTTCATGGCCGGGCTGCTGTCGGCTCTGCTCGCCGTGCTGGCCACCCGGCGATCGCTCAGGCGACTGGCGGCCTTGTCGGAGCAGGCCCAGGCCGTCGGACGCGGTGACCGCAGCGACCTGGCCGTGCCCGCGGGGCGCGACGAGATCAGCCGCATCGGAGCCAGCCTGGCCGAGGTCGTGGCCCATCTGCAGCGCGAGAAGCAGGCGCTGCTGAAGCTGAATGCGGAGCTGGACGCGCGCGTGGCCGAACGCACCGCCCGCATCGAGCGTCTGGCCGACGACGCCCGGCATGCGGCGGTGACGCGCGAACGCCTGCGCCTGGCGCGCGATCTGCACGACACGCTGGCGCATTCGCTGATGGCCTTGCTGACGCAGATCCGCCTGGTGCGCAAGCTGCGCAGCCGCCTGCCGGAACAGGAACTGGAGGCTGAACTGGCGCGCGCCGAAGAGGTGGCCGCCAGCGGCCTGGCCGAGGCCCGCGCCGCCATCACCCAGATGCGCCACAACGGCGTGCGCGAAACCGGCCTGGGCGCGGCCCTGAAGGACCTGCTGGACCGCTTTCATGAACGCAGCGGGATCACCACCACGCTGCACGCCGAGCCCGCTGCCGCGGCGATGGCCGACGAACGTGCCGAGACCCTGTTCCGGATCGTCGAAGAAGCGCTGAACAACGTCGAGCGGCACGCGCAGGCGCAGCGGGTGAGCGTGACCCTGGGTCAATCGGACAGGGTCGATGCCGATGCGACCATGGCGCCGGGCCGGGCAAGGCTGGAGATCGCCGACGACGGGCTGGGGTTCGATCCGGACGCGCCGATGCCCGGGCACTACGGCCTGGCAGGCATCCGCGAGCAGGCCGCGTTGATCGATGCCCGCATGGCTCTGGACAGTCGGCCCGGCGAAGGCACACGCCTCATGCTGACGTTCGAGGCCTGAGGCAGGCCGTGCGCGGCCTCATTCCGTCACAAGCCCTCAGCCCTCAGCCCTGGGCCCCCGCCAGCCAGGCGAGCAGCGGAAAGCTGACGAAGGCCGCCGCCGTGCTGCTCATGATGATGCGCGCGATACGCCCGTTGTCGGCGCCGTAGCGCTCGGCCAGCAGGGACACATTGCTCGCGCTGGGCAGTGCCGCGGCCAGCACCATCACGCTGACCTGGAAGCCGCTGACCGGCAGGCCCAGGCCCAGCGCCGAGGCGCCCAGGCCGAACACCAGCAGGGGGTGCAGCGCCAGCTTGATGCCGGCCACCGGCAGGTAGCGGCCGACCGGCGTGCGGCCGTGCACATGCTGGCCGGCCCGGTGCAGCACGGCGCCGATGGTGAACAGGGCCACCGGGCTGGCGGCGTCGGCGAGCATCTTCACCACCGTGTCCGCCGGGCCGGGCAGGGTCCAGCCGGCGACGGAAAACAGCGCGCCGGCGGCGATCGACCAGGGCAGCGGATTCGACAGCGCGCCGCGCAGCGCACGCAGCGCGCCGTCGCGCGCACCATGTCCCGACACGTCGCCCGCCTGCGCCAGCGCGATGCACACCGAACTGGTGACGAACAGGTCGGCCAGCACGACACAGATCACCGGGCCCGCGGCGGCCGGGCCGAGCAGGGCCACCAGCAGCGGCACACCCATGAAGCCGGTGTTCGGGAAAGCCGCCACCAGGGCACCGAAGGCCGCGTCCTTCAACGCCACCGGCGCCGCCAGCGTGATCGCGATCGTGAAGAACACGATGACGCCGGCGGCGATCAGCCACACCCCCAGCACCACCGGGTTGAGCAGGTCGAAGATCGGCGTGCCCGAGCCGAAGCGAAACAGCAGGCTGGGCAGCGCGAAGTAGAGAACGAAGGTGTTGAGCCCCGGGATGGCGCTCTCGGGCAGCACATGGCGGTGCGCCGCCAGATAGCCGCACAGCACCAGGGCGAAGAAGGGAACCGTGACCGAGAGGATGGCTTGCATGCGTGCGAGCGGCGGCTTGGGGCGGCGTGGGCTGGCCCGAGGCCGGCATCGGCCGTGCCGAAGCGGTCACGTGGGTCGGCGAAGGCCGGGCCCCGGATTGTTCTCGATCCTGCGCCCCGGGGCGTGGCGCCTGTGGCGTCAGCGCTTCACTTCGGTCGACACGGCGGGCGCGGCATCGGCAGGCGCAGCCACCGACGGGCTTGCCGGCAGGGCATCCGCCTCGGCGCGCGCCATCAGCAGGGCCAGCAGGGTGGCCACGGCCAGCAGACCACCGAACCAGACGATGAAACGCAGCAGGGGAAAGCGGTCGGTCTTCTCGGGCATCTCGCGATTGTGGCCGCCGCACCCGCCTGCGGGCATCAGGGCAGACCTGAAAAGGTGTAAGCAGAACCACGCGCCCGTGCGCGCCCGTGCGCTTCGGATGCGTGGCGCCCTTTCACCCGGCACCGCGCTCGCGAAGCGTCACCAGCGCCGCACGCGGCCGATGTCGACGTGCACGAACTGCGAGCCCGGGTAGTAGCCGACGCCGCCGCGCCGCAGCGACAGCGCCGCATCGCGCAGGTCGGCCAGCGCCACGCCGGGCAGCCGGATGTCGATGGCCTGGCCGTCCATGTGCAGGCTGCGCGTGGCGACGCCGCCGCCGCGCGTGGCCTTCAGATGAGCATTCGTCTTCGGCGATCGGTAGCCGGAGATCACCTCGAAGGGCGCGCGCGCGTCCAGCGTCACATGCAGGGCGTGCAGCAGGTCGTGCAGGCTCGGGTCGATGGGCGCGACCGCGCCGCTGTAGTGGTCGCGCAGGAAGTGGTTCAGCACCTGCAGGGCAGCCGGCCGGTAGTCGCTGCCTGCCGCGTAGACGATGTCGATCGCCTCGTGCGTATGGGTGTGCACCATCGCCAGCGCGCGCGGCGCTGCGGCCAGGGCGCGCCCCGGGACGGCGAAGACCGGCACCGCGACGGCGGCGGCGCGCAGACCGTGGTGCAGGAAGGAGCGGCGGGCAGGGTGTTTCATCGTCGGGCAGAGGCTTGGCGCAAGGCGGCGTCGAGTTGCCGGTCAAGCCCGTATACATCATCGTAGAAGTGGATCCGACCTGCCTTGACCAGGGTCGTTGCGTAGGCAATCAGGACCGGGATCGGGGCGTCGAGTTTCAAGGTGCTCGAGGTGCCGGCCGTCATCGCCGCGCGGATGCGCCCGAGATCCCAGCCAGGCTGGCCCTGCAGCACCCAGGCGGCGAGCGCCTCGGGCTGCTCGATGCGGATGCAGCCGTGGCTGAAGTCGCGCCGCGCACGGTCGAAGAGCTGCACCGAGGGCGTGTGGTGCAGGAAGATGTTCTCGGCATTGGGAAAGATGAACTTGATGTCGCCCAGCGCGTTGCGCGGCCCCGGCCGCTGCCGGATGCGCCAGCCACCGCCGGACACCTGGTCCAGCCGCGCGCTCGACAGTGCCGTCTCCACCTGTCCACCAGGGCCGACAAACTCGTAGCCCTCGCGCACCCAGTGCGCCGGGTCGCGACGCAGGCGCGGCAGCAGCTCGCGGCGGGTGATCGACGGCGGCACGTTCCAGTAGGGACTGAACTCGATGGCGCGCAGGTCTTCGTCGATCAGCGGCGTGCGCGTGGCGGCGGCCCTGCCCACCACCACCTTCATCGTCTGGTGCACGCGGATGCGGCCGTCCTGCACGGCGTAGGCGCGCAGCACGTATTCCGGCACGTTGATGACGATCATGCGCGGCCCCTGCAGCAGCGGTGTCCAGCGCAGGCGCTCCAGCGTGAGTTCGATCTGGCGTACCCGCTGCGCCGGGGTCACCTGCAGCGCGGCCCAGGTGGCGCGGCCGAGCACCCCGTCATCGTCCAGGCCGTGGCGGCGCTGGAAGCTGCGCAGCGCGGCGTCGGCCGACGGGGCGCCGTCGGTGTCGCCCAGGGCCGCCAGCCTGTCGTGCAGCATCGCGTCGCCGGCCCAGGGTGCGCCGGCGGCGACCTTGCCGGTGCGTGGCAGCGGCGGCAGCGGCGTGGCCCAGGCCGGGTGCCGGGCCAACGCCCGGTAGCGCAGCAGGGCCTCGCGCAACTGGCCGTAGGTGGGCAGCGGCGGCAGCGCGGCCTGCACCGCGTCGGCGATGCGGCCGGCGGCCAGCGCGCGCTGCAGCTCGGCGGCAGCGTCGAAGGGTGCGCGGCGCACGGGGCGAAAACCAGGGTGCATGCTGCGCGGGTCGATGCGGCCGAAGTGCAGGTCGTGCAGGAAACGTTGCAGGGCCGCGTCCAGCAGGGGCGCGAGCCTCGCGGGGGGCGTGCCGTCGTCGAGCGCGCGTGACAGCCTGGCGGCGCCGTAGTCCTGCGGGTCCAGGCCGTGGTTCGGTGCGTCGGCGAGCAGGGCCACCGCCTCGCGTGCCTGGGCCGTCGGGTGCGCGCCGTCGAACCAGCTCGCCGCGGCGGCGCAGGTGGTGCTGAACACCAGGACCAAGGCAAGGAAAGGTCGCATGCGGGGATTGTGCGCAACCCCATCGCTATGATGCCCACCCCTGCCTGCCATGTCCGACACCCTGAACAACGCCCAGATGGAGGCCGTGCATCATCTGCACGGGCCCTGTCTCGTGCTCGCCGGTGCCGGCTCGGGCAAGACGCGCGTGATCACGCACAAGATCGTGCGCCTGCTGCAGGACGGCCTGCAGCCCTCGCAGATCGCGGCCATCACCTTCACCAACAAGGCGGCGCAGGAGATGCGCGAACGCACCAAGGCGCTGACCGGCGCGCGCGCCGCCAAGGACCTGCTGGTCAGCACCTTTCATTCGCTGGGCGTGCGCCTGCTGCGCGAAGACGGCACGCGCCTGGGCCTGAAGCCCAATTTTTCGATCCTCGACAGCGACGACGTGCTCGGTGTGCTGCGCGACGCCGGCGGCAGCACCGACAACGCCCTGGCGCGCCGCTGGCAGTGGACCATCAGCCTGTGGAAGAACCAGGGCCTGGACGCCGCCGGCGCGCTGGCCGCGGCGCAGGACGAGGATCAGCGTGTGGCCGCGCAGGTGATGTTGCGCTACCAGGAGCGCCTGAGTGCTTTCCAGGCGGTCGACTTCGACGACCTGATCGGCCTGCCGCTGGCCCTGCTGCAACGCGACGCCGAGACCCGCGACAAATGGCAGCAGCGCCTGCGCCATGTGCTGATCGACGAGGTGCAGGACACGAATGTGGTGCAGTACGAACTGCTCAAGGCCCTGGTCGGTGCGCAGAGCAGCTTCACTGCCGTGGGTGACGACGACCAGAGCATCTACGGCTGGCGTGGGGCGACGATTCAAAACCTGAAGCGTCTGCCGCAGGACTATCCGGCGCTGAAGGTCATCGCGCTGGCGCAGAACTACCGCTCCACCGGCCATATCCTGCGCGCCGCGAACGCGGTCATCGCGCACAACCCGAAACTCTTCGAGAAGAAGCTCTGGAGCGAGTTCGGCGACGGCGACCCGGTGCGCCTGATCGAGGCCGACGGCGAGGAGCATGAAGCCGAGCGTGCGGTGGCCTTCATCCAGGCGCTGCGCGCCTCGGGCGCCAGGTTTGCCGACTTCGCCATCCTCTACCGCGCCAACCACCAGGCGCGGGTCTTCGAGCAGAAACTGCGCGCAGCCCAGCTGCCCTACAAGGTGTCCGGCGGCCAGAGCTACTTCGACCGCGCCGAGATCAAGGACCTCACGGCCTGGCTGCGTCTGCTCGTCAACAACGACGACGACCCGGCCTTCCTGCGCGCCGTGACCACGCCCAGACGCGGCATCGGCCACCAGACCCTGGGCAGCCTGGGCGAGTTCGCGGCGCAGCGCAGGCTGAGCCTCTACGCGGCCCTGCTCGCGCCCAGCCTGCCGGGCGCGCTGAAGGGCCGCGCGATCGATTCGCTGCACGAGTTCGGCCGCTGCGTGGGCGACCTGGAATACCGCGCGCGCCACGGCGAAGGTGGCGAGGCGGCCCGGGCGCTGCTGCTCGGCTGGCTGAAGGACATCGGCTACGAGCAGCATCTGCACGACGGCGAAGACAGCGCCAGGCTGGCCGCCGCACGCTGGAGCAATGTGCTCGACTTCGTCGACTGGATCGCCCGCCGCTGCGAAGGCGGCGACGGCGAATCGAAGCAGAGCGTGCTCCAGGTGGCGCAGACGATCAGCGTGATCCTGAGCCTGGCCGAACGCAGCGAGGAGCCCGACGTGGTCACGCTGTCGACCCTGCACGCAGCCAAGGGTCTGGAATGGCCGCATGTCATGCTGGCCGGCGTCAACGAAGGTCTGCTGCCCTTTCGCAGCGACCGCAGCGACGATGACGCGATCACGGCCGAAGGGCTGGAAGAGGAGCGCCGATTGATGTACGTGGGCATCACGCGCGCGCGCCGCACGCTGGCCGTGAGCACCCTGCGTCGGCGCAAGCGCGGACGCGAAACCGTGGCCGGCGTGCCGAGCCGCTTCATCGCCGAGATGAAGCTGCACGAAGCCGGCGCGAAGGAAGACCCGCGCGAACGCCTGAAGCGTCTGCGCGCCGAACTGGCGGCACGGCCGGTCGCGGCTGCGAACGAGATGCCGTCGTGACGCGCGACGCCTGGCTCGCCGCGGGCACGGCCCTGGCCGCGGCGCTCGCGATCATCTCGGCGCCCTGGGCGCTGGGCGCGCCCTGGCTGAACTTCGTCTTCAAGCCGCTGGCCACGCTGGGCGTGATCGCCTACGCCTGGCCACGCGGCGCCGGCACGCCGCTGCTGCGCCGCTGGCTGCTCGCCGGGCTGCTGTTGTCGCTGGTCGGCGACGTGGCCCTGCTCTGGCCGCAGCAGGGCTTCCTGCCCGGGCTGGTGAGCTTCCTGCTGGCGCACCTGGCCTACCTCGTCGGCTTCACGCACCAGCGCCGGCTGGCCGCGTCGCCCTGGACTTTCGCGGTCTATGCGCTGCTGGCCGGGGCGGTCCTGTGGCAGCTGTGGCCAGGCGTGCCAGGGGCGCTTCGTGCACCGGCGGCGGTGTATGCGGTCGCGCTCACGACGATGGCCGCGCAGGCCGCGGTGCTCTGGCGCGTCGGCCTGCCGCGTGCCGGCGTGCTGGCGCTCGGCGGCGCGCTCTTCGTGGCCAGCGATGCCTTGCTCGCGACCAACAAGTTTGCGGGTGGGCTGCCGCTGGCATCGCTGTGGATCCTGGCCAGCTACTGGTCGGCGCAGTGGTGCATCGCGTCCTACCTTGCCCCCTCAAGTTCCGCGTCCGGCCGCCGATAGCCCCGGGGACGACCCGGGAATCTGGATGAACGAACATGGACACCGCGCCTATGCCCTGGCGCCGCTCAGCGGCGGCGGTGGTGCTGCATTGGCGTCGCGGCGGCCGGATTGCCCGATGTGCGGCCATGCCGGTTCGGGCGCCAGTGCCTGCGACACCTGCGGCGCACCGCTGACGCCGCCGCCGCGCCTGGACGAGCCGAGCGAAGCCTTTGCCGGGCGCCGCGGCAGCCCGCGCGTCGACCGCGTCGAGACCGCGGTCTGGCAGCCCGCACCCCAGCAGGGCGGCGGCGCGCCGATGCAGGTGCGCATGCAGGACATCTCGTTTACCGGACTCAGCCTGGACGCCATGCTGGCCGTGCCCGAGGGCCAGATCGCCCGCGTGCGCGCGCCGAACATCGACTGCGTCGTCGAGGTGGTGGGCTGCCGGCGCGAGGGCAGCGCCTGGCGTGTGCATGCGCGGCTGCTCACGATGCGCCTGCTCAAGCGCGCCGGCGCCTTCGTCTCGACCATCGCCTGAAGGCCCGGGCAGCGGCGCCCAGGCTACATGCCCTTGAACAGCCCGGTATAGCTGCGGCTGACCTCGAGCTTCTGTGCGTGGCCGCGCACCTGCACGATCTGGCGGCCGCGGAAGTCGCGCGTGACCTCGCCGATCGCCTTCACGTTGACCAGGGTGCTGCGGTGGATCTGCCAGAACAGCTGCGGGTCGAGCTCGTCGACGAGTTCCTTGATCGGCTTGCGGATCAGCGCCTCGACCTGCGCCGTCTGCACCCGGGTGTACTTCTCGTCGCTGATGAAGAACAGCACGTCGGCGACCGGGATCATCTGGATCGTGCTGCCCACATTCGCCTGGATCCACTGCAGGTATTGCGGCGCGCCACCCGGGTTGAGGCGGGCGCCGAGCTGGTGCAGCAGCTGCTGCAGCGGTGCGCTGCCGACCTCGTCGGGTGTGCCGCGGCGGGCCAGGCGGTCCTGGATGCGCTGCACCGTCAGCTGCAGGCGTTCGCGCTCGGCGGGCTTGAGCACATAGTCGGTCACGCCCTGCTCGAAGGCTTCGACGGCGTACTGGTCATAAGCGGTGATGAAGACCACCTCGGGCAGCATCTCGTCGGCGCCGAGCTCCATCTGGGCGATCCGGCGCGCCGCCTCGACCCCGGTGAGCCCGGGCATGCGAATGTCCAGGAACACCACCTCGGGCCGGTGTTCGGCCACCAGGTCCACCGCCTCCTGGCCGTTGCGCGCCTCGGCGACGATGTCCAGCGTCGGCCAGACCTCGGTCAAGCGCGCGCGCAGCTGCTCGCGCATCAGGCGTTCGTCATCGGCCAGCACGGCGCGTGCCGCCAGGGGCGGGGTCTCGGTGTTCATGCCCGCATGCTATGCCAGCAGCTTGAACAGCAGCCACACGATCAGCCACAGCGGCGACAGCAGGACCGCGAGCAGCACGCCGGCCACCAGCAGCGGCAGGCCGACGACGGCCAGTGCCGCCACCAGCAGGCCGAGCAAGCTCAGCAGCAGGGCCACCGGCACGATGATCAGCGCAGCCAGCAGCACGAAAGCGGACAGGGCCGCCAGCAGCAGCTTGAGCGCCGGGTCCATCGATCCGAGGTCGATGCCTTCGAACACCCGTTCACCGTCGACCACGACGCTGAAGGGCAGCGGGTGCAGCGCCGAGATCCCGACCCAGGCCAGGGCCAGCGCCGTGCCGGCCAGAAGCAACAGCGCACCCAGCACCCAGGGCCAGCGTCGGCTCATGTCCGGCCCTCGTCGAACGCGTACGTTGGCCGATCCCTCGGGGGAATGCGGGCCGGCTCGGGAGCGGGCCGGCGCTCGGTCCGCCGCGCCGCCGCCAGGCGATGCGTCATACGGCAGTCCCCTGCACCGGCTTGTAAGGCACGGTGATGGTGACGACGGTGCCGCTGGGCGCATTCGCGGTGACGGCCAGGCTGGCCTTGGCGCCGTAGAGCATCTGCAGCCGTTCGCGCACGTT
Organism: uncultured Rubrivivax sp.; assembly: GCA_964637205.1. Lineage (GTDB taxonomy): Bacteria > Pseudomonadota > Gammaproteobacteria > Burkholderiales > Burkholderiaceae_C > Rubrivivax. Next base: position 21,149 of record CAZWUR010000031.1, on the reverse strand, counting down.
CGCCAGGCCGACGCCGGTGCCTGCCGTGGCCGCCTTGCCGAAACCCAGGCCGGTGTCGGCCACGCTGACCGCCAGCTTGCCGTGCAGCACCTCGGCCTTCACCCGCAGGTGGCCGCCTTCGGCCTTGGGCTCCAGGCCATGCTTGATCGCGTTTTCGACCAGGGTCTGGATCATCATCGACGGGAACTCGGCCGACTGCAGGCCCTCGGGCACGTCGATCTCGGTCGTCAGCCGCTCTTCCATGCGCACCTTCAGGATCTCCAGGTAAGGCCGGATCACCTGCAACTCGCGGCCCAGGTCGCGCTGGGCCGCGCCGCCATTGCCGGCCGCTTCGCGCATCGTCGGCATGCTGGCGCGCAGCAGCGCGATCAGGTTCTTCTGCATCTGGCTGGCGCGCTGCGGGTCGGTCTCGATCAGGTGGTCGATCGAGGCCAGCGTGTTGAACAGGAAATGCGGCTCCACCTGCGCCTGCATCGCCGCCATGCGCGCCTCCACCACCTGGCGCTTCAGCGATTCGGCCTCGGCCGTTTCGGTGGCCTGGGCGGCTTTCACCTCGGCCTGGATGCGGCCCTTGTAGACCATCTTGATGATCGTGCTGGCGACGATCCAGATCAGGGCCAGGTCGGTCAGGAAGTCGCCCCAGTGCACGGTGCGCTTGCGCGTCACCATGCGCGTGCCGCCGGGGTTGGCGGCCTTCAGCGCCTCGCGCGCCTGCTGGATCGCGTCCCGGGCGGCGCGGTGTGCGTCGCGGGCAGCGCCGGCGGCGTCGCTGCGCGCCTCGCGTTCCGATTGCACGGCCTCCTCGATCGCCTCGCGAGCGCCGTCGATGACCTCCTGAACGACTTCCTTGGTGACGCTGCCGGGCAGTTCGATCTCGATGCCACCGGCCGCGGAGGCAGCGGACGCGGGTGTGTCGGCCGCCGTGCCACCCTTGACCTTGGGCCGGATGCGGATGCCGCGCTCGTCGATCGAGATCTCCACGCCATTCGCCGCGCTGGCGCCCCTGGCCGGCTTCTCGATGCGGATCGACGGCGTCTTGGACGCCTTGGGCGGCTCGGGTACGTCGGGGATCTCGGGCAGGTCCGGCAGTTCGGGCAGCTCGATCGGAACTTCGACCTGTTCGGAGCTGGTGTAGCTGAACAGCGGCAGCGACTGCGTGATCGCCGCGATGACCAGCAGCAGCAGCGACAGCAGGATGAATCGCTTCCAGCTGATGCCGACCAGCCAGCTGGCATAACGATGGAAGGCCCGCAGCGTGCCGGCACGGAAGGCCTGCCAGGGGTCGGCACGGTGGGAAGCGGGGCTCATGGACGGTACGGCACAGGGTGTTCGATGCACGCCACTGTGCCAGGGTCCCGCACCCGCGTCCGGCCGTATCGACGCACTGCAGCCGGGCGCGGACAGACTGCGCCCCGCGCCGACGGTCCGGACGGCACTCACCGCCGCCGGACGACTCTAATGTTTGTGGGCGCTTACACCATGTAGGTGCTGGCAGCGGCCATCAACACGGTGGCGACGGCCACGCAGACCACCAGACGCAGCAGGATCCAGTCCTCGCGGTCGTCGCGCGCCATCTGCTCGAGGGGGTCCGATGCTGCAAAGTTCGCCGGGAAAACCGAAGGGGTGTGCAGGGAAACCATGATGCGATGTGCTCCGTATCAACAGCGCCACCGTGGCGCCATGACAGGCATTGCATCGATTCACGCTTCCCATTGCGACGCGGATTCCGCGGCGTCGCCGAGTGCCGATCAGACGATCGGCAGACGATTCATCGCTTCTTCGTCGGCTTGCCGTTCGGCCCGGGCCTGGGGTCATTCGGGTCGGGTGGCTCAGGGTTGCCGGGTTTGGCCCGCGCGTCGAAGACCGGGAACTTCGGCGGCTGGATGCGCAACAGCCCCTGGAAGACCACGTCCTTGTGGTACTCCTCGATGAACAGGGGCCAGGGTGCGCGGCTGCCGTCGGGCCGGTCGGCGAGGAAGGGCACCTGGGCCTTGAGCGCCGGCGGGCGCGCCGGGTCGACGCGCCCGGCCATGTAGTACGGGGTGCGCCAGTCGGACAGGCCGATGCGTGTCGGGTCCGGCAGCAGGATGCCCATGCCCAGGCGCGGGTCGCGGAAGTCCCAGAACTGCCCGGGCGCCATGTGCGGGTTGCCCGAGTCGCCGTAGCGCCAGACGCCCTTCAACGCGGCCGCCAGCGCTGCCGCCGCGTCGTGCACATCGCCGTTCGGGTAAAGGGACAGGAGCTGCGCCGCCAGGCTGCCGAGGTCGGTGGTCTGATCCGGCACCTCCAGCGCATAGTCTGCGTCGGAGTCGTACTGCAGCGCCGTCTCTACCGCCTGCTGAATGCGCGGCAAGTGGCCGGCCCGGTCGGCGCGCAGGGCGCCGACCAGGGTCAGGGCCAGACGGTCGGCGGCGGCGGCCACGGACTTCATGCGCGACAGCCGAACCGTGGCACCGATGGTCGGGTGGTTGTGCTTGGCCGACAGCAGGGCGTCGTTGGCATCGGCGAACCAGCCGGCGAGCTCGCCCGCCGTGGCCGTGCCGGCCTGGCGCAGGCGCTCGAACACCGGTGGGTAGGCCTGGCCCGAGCTGAAGAAGTTGTAGTTGGCATAGGCCGTGGCCCAGCCGGCATGCGGCGCCACGGCGTGCAGATGCTCGAGCGCCATGTTGAAGCAGTTGTTGAAGTGCACGACGGCCGGCTTGGGCACGCCGGCCTTGCGCGCCAGGCGCAGGGCCTCGGCGACGGCCCAGGTGGACAGGGGCAACGAAGGTGGGAGGATCTCCGGCGAGTCGACCGGCAGGATGACGAAACCGCTGACCGGCAATACCGGCAATCCCGTCCCCGGATCGACAGGACGCGAAACCCCCGCCCCCAGCCGCCATTCGGCGCTTTGTCCGCTGCCTTGCGAGCTGCTGACCGGCGTGATGCGCTGGCCGTCGATCTCGGGCAGGTAGCCCGCGCCATGGCCTTCCAGGGCCAGCACCAGGTGGTCGCAGGGGAAACGTTGGTGTGCTCGCCGCAGGAAACCGGCCAGCGCCTGTGGGCGGTTCATCGCCTGCTTCCAGGCCGAGACCAGCGTCATCGCCTGCGGCGCGCAGGCCGGGATTTCGACCAACCAGCTGTCGTCGTCCACCAGGTCGATCAGCGCCGTCACGTCCACCCCCTGTGCCGCCACCTGCTGCAGCGCCTTCAGCAGCGGCTGCTGGACCAGCGGGCGCACGCTGCCATCGGGAAATCCGCTGAGCATCGGGTCGCTGCCGAAAGGGGCATAGACCGCGAACAGCACGCCGCCCGGTGGGCGCCTGCGCAGAAAGCGGGCCAGGGGCTGGAGCAGGGAGGAGTTCCGGGTCATTCTGGGCCTCTCGTAGGTCGCACTGCGGGTGTCCGAAGCCGGACGAGCCGGGGACGGCGCGGCCCGCAGCAGACCACGCGAACCCTACACTCGGCCATCCCCCGAATTGTGAGCCGCCGCTGCCGCCGCTGTCGCCGATGCGTGACGTGAGCCTTGCCGAAACCCTGGCGCAGCCCGTACTGACGCCGGCCATCGACCGGCTGCGTCTGGCCGAGGAACTGATCGATGCGGCGATTGGTGCGCTGCGCCAGGGCACGCTGGGCGCCTTGATTCGCGAGCATTCGCGCGCGGCGCGTTGGATGCTGCGGCACGCCCGGCGGCTGGTGCTCGGCGTGGCCGGCGAGGCGCTGCCACCGGGCGACGCCGGACTGGAGACCCAGGTGCAGTGGCTGTTGCGCTGGGCCGTGGCGCAGTTGCGGCCCGACCAGCTGCGCGGCCTGGAGGACATTCCGCGCGCCGCCTGGGCCGGGCAGGCCGCCTGGCGGCCGGTGCTGGCGCTGGCCTGCCATGCCGGCATGCTGGACGTGGCCGAGATGCCGGAGCGCTACCGACGCCGCGCCGGCGAAAGTGCGGCGGACAACCTCTGCGGCCTGTGGGGTGTGGGCCCGAGCACCTTCTACCGCTGCATGGACCGCGCCCAGACCGCCATCGCACAGTTGTCGCTGCAAGCCTTGTCGGTGCCGCGGCGCCTGGCTTTGCGGGAAGGGTTGCTGGTCGAACTGGCGCGAGCCGGGTGCTGGCGAGACGAGACCCAACGCCTGGCCTGGCATCACCGACGAATGCAGGTCTGTGAACTGGGGGGGGACGCGGCTTCGGCGCTGTGGCACGCGTTGCAGGCCGGGGATGCCCAAGCGGCGCTAGGTGGGGTGCAGCGCCAGTCTTCGGCGCTGGCCGCCGAGCCCGATGCCGATGCGCTGCTGGAGCGCCTGGCTGCCATGGATCTGCCGACCCGGGCCCGATTCGACCTCTGGTTTGTGCGCGCCTTGATGGCACGCACGCGGCAGGCGCCGGAGCGTGAGCTGGCGGCCTGTCAGGCGGCGCTGCGGCTGGCCGAGGCCAGCCGCAGCGAACTGATGCGCGGTGAGGCCTTCTTTGCGCTGGGACGTTGCCACGAGGCGCGCGACGGCGAGCGCAGCCGATCCTGCTACGTCGACAGCCTGCGCCACCTGGCCGCCGCTGCGGCCGTGGGCGAGGCGCCTGCAGCCGAAGTGAGCGCGACGCGCCTGCAGACGTTGGCCTGGCTGGCCCTGGCCCAAGTACGGCGCAACGAACCGGCGGCGCGCGAGACCCTGGACGAAGCTGAGGCACTCATGGCCGGCGTGGGGGCCACCGATGACTTGCGCGCGCTGCTGGCCCAGGCCCGCGGTGCCTACTGGCGCATCAGCGGCGAGCCCGAGCGTGCGCGCGAGGCATGGATGCTCGCGCTGAACGTCTTCGAGCGACTGGGCGACCAGCGTTCGGTGCTCGCGACGAACAGCAACCTCATGCTGCTTTACGCTGAAGCGCGGGACTTGGCGCGGCTGGAGGCCAGCGCGCAGCGCATCTTTGCCGTGGCGGCGCGCCAGACGCTGGAGCCCGCGATCCTGATCGGCGCTCACGGCAATCTGGGCTACGGCTACAGCCTTGCCGAGCGGTACGATCAGGCGATCGTCCACTACCGCAACACGGTTGCGATTGCAGACGCTGCCCGAAGTGCAACTGAGGGCAATCGAGCCCGCTGCAACCTGGCCGACGCCTGCTACTACCAGTTCCTGAAGACGGGCGATCCTGCGCTCGAGCGCGAAGCCGACGAACTCGTCGCCCAGGTGCTGAATGCACCGGAGACCACCGTCACGCCCACGCTGCTGGAAACCGCCCGCGGCCTGAAGTCCTATGTGCTGGGGCATCTGCCGCAGCAGTCGGTCGACCATGTGCTCGACGACGAGGCTGCGGCGCACCTGGAGGAGGTGGCCGCGATCCAGCGCCACCGCGAAGCCATCGCCGCCGGCGCCGCGGGGCGCGACAAGCTGCTGGCCCAGCTGGGCATCGCGCGCGCCTATCTGGAAATCGCCGACCGTGAACGGCAGGCCGCCTTTGCGCTCGCCGAAGGCCTCAAGCTTGCCGACGATCTGGCGCCGGAACTGGATGGACTCAGAGCCTATTTGGGCGGTGGACGCACGGGGCCGGGCGCGCTCACCGAGCAATGGCGCCACGCTGCCGGCGACCTGCTGGATGCAGCCCGCTGCCGCGCCGTCGCCGAGCGTCTGCTGCGCGACGGCGTGCTCGGCAAGTCCAGCTACGGCGATGCGGCCGGCGTGGCCCCGGCCACCGCCTCCAAGCACCTGGCGCAACTGATGCAGCGCGGCTTGTTGGTGCAGACCGGACGTGGCCCGGCCACCCGCTATCGACTTCCGGACGCCTCGGGTTCTCCCGGGCCTTAAACTCGCGGGTTCGCCCGCACCTGCCGCTGACTCAACCGGCCCTGCCCGAGGAATCCAACCGTGTTCATCTCCGAAGCCTTCGCCCAGACCGCGCCCGCCGCCGGCGGCACCGAATCGTCCCTGCTCAGCCTGCTGCCGCTGGTGCTGATGTTCGTGGTCCTGTACTTCATCATGATCCGGCCGCAGATGAAGCGCCAGAAGGAGCACAAGGCCATGGTCGAGGCCCTGGCCAAGGGCGACGAGGTCGTCATCGGCGGCGGCGTGCTCGGCCGCGTCACCAAGCTCGGCGACTCGATCGTCAGCGTCGAGGTGGCCGGCGGCGTCGAGCTGCAGGTGCAGCGCCCGTCGATCGTCCAGATCCTGCCCAAGGGCACCTTCAAGTAATCCCGACGCGGCCGCGCTCGCCGGGCCTTCGCCCGGCGGCGGCCGCAGGAACAGCCGATGAACCGCTATCCCTGGTGGAAGTACGCGATCCTCGTGGTCTCGCTGGTCGTGGGCGTGCTCTACGCGCTGCCCAACGTCTTTGGCGAAGCGCCGGCGGTGCAGGTCTCCAGCGGCAAGGCCACGCTGAAGATCGATGCCGCCCTGGTGCCGCGCGTCGAGGGCATCCTCGCCGAGGCTGGCATTCAGCCCGACTTCGTGCAGTTCGACGGCAACTCGGTGAAGGCGCGGCTGTCCGATGTCGACACCCAGGTCCGCGCCAAGGATGCCCTGGTCAAGGCACTGAACCCGGACCCGGCCAATCCGTCCTACATCGTCGCGCTGAACCTGCTGTCGCGTTCACCGGCCTGGATGGGCCAGATACGCGCGCTGCCGATGTACCTCGGCCTGGACCTGCGCGGTGGCGTGCACTTCCTGATGCAGGTCGACATGAAGGCGGCGCTGGACAAGCGCGCCGAGTCGCTGGCCGGCGACCTGCGCAGCCTGCTGCGCGACAAGAACATCCGCCACGGCGGCATCGCGCGCGACGGCCAGACCGTCGAGCTGCGTTTCCGCGACGCCGCCACGCGCACCGAGGCGCTGGACCTGCTGACGGTGCAGGTGCCCGACATGGGCTGGACGGCGTCCGGCGAAGGCAGCGAGCTGCGCCTGGTCGGTCGCCTGACGCCCGAGGCCGCGCGCCGCGTGCAGGAGCAAGCGGTCAAGCAGAACATCACCACCCTGCACAACCGCGTCAACGAACTCGGCGTCGCCGAGCCGGTGATCCAGCAGCAGGGCCTGGACCGCGTGGTCGTGCAACTGCCCGGCGTGCAGGACACGGCCAAGGCCAAGGACATCATCGGCCGCACCGCGACGCTGGAGATCCGCATGGTCGACGAAAGCGCCGCGGCGCGCGACGCCGAGCGCGGCGCCGGCCCGGTGCCCTTTGGCGGCGAGCGTTTCCTCGAACGCAGCGGGGCACCGCTGATCGTCAAGCGCGAGGTGATCCTCACCGGCGAGAACCTCACCGATGCGCAGCCGGGCTTCGACAGCCAGACCCAGGAGCCCACCGTCAACCTGACGCTGGACGCCAAGGGTGCGCGCGTGTTCCGCGACGTGACGCGCGAGAACATCGGCAAGCGCATGGCCATCCTGCTCTTCGAGAAGGGCAGGGGCGAGGTCATCACCGCGCCCGTGATCCGCAGCGAGATCGGCGGCGGCCGGGTGCAGATTTCCGGCCGCATGACGACCAACGAGGCCGCCGACCAGGCCCTGCTGCTGCGCGCCGGCTCGCTGGCTGCGCCGATGGAGATCATCGAAGAGCGCACCGTCGGCCCGAGCCTGGGTGCCGACAACATCGCCAAGGGCTTCAGCAGCGTGATCTGGGGCTTCCTGGCGATCGTCGCCTTCATGTGCGCCTACTACATGGTGTTCGGCATGTTCTCGTCGCTGGCCCTGGGCTTCAACCTGCTGCTGCTGGTGGCCGTGCTGTCGATGCTGCAGGCCACCCTGACCCTGCCCGGCATCGCGGCGATGGCGCTGACCCTGGGCATGGCGATCGACGCCAACGTGCTGATCAACGAACGTGTGCGCGAGGAACTGCGCGACGGCGCCGCACCGCAGGCGGCGATCGCCGCCGGCTACGAGCGCGCCTGGGGCACGATCCTGGACTCCAACGTGACGACCCTGATCGCCGGCGTTGCCCTGCTCGCCTTCGGCTCCGGCCCGGTGCGCGGTTTTGCCGTCGTGCACTGCCTGGGCATCCTGACCTCGATGTTCTCGGCCGTGGTCTTCTCGCGCGGCCTGGTCAACCTCTGGTACGGGCGCCAGAAGCGGCTCAAGTCGGTATCCATCGGCACCGTGTGGAAACCCGGCGCGGCACCGCTGGCCAAGCCCTGATCCGGGAGACGAACGATGGAATTCTTCAGGATCCGCAAAGACATCCCGTTCATGCGCCACGCGCTGGTGCTGAATGCGATCTCCTTCCTCACCTTTGCCGCGGCGGTGTTCTTCCTCGTCACGCGCGGTCTGCACCTGTCGATCGAGTTCACCGGCGGCACCGTGCTCGAGGTGCAGTACGCACAGTCGGCCGACATCGACAAGACCCGCGCGGCGGTCGAGTCGCTCGGCCTGGGCGACGTGCAGGTGCAGAACTTCGGCACCTCGCGCGACGTGCTGATCCGGCTGCCGGTGCGTGCCGGGCAGAAGCAGGACGCGCTGGCCGCCCGGGTCTTCAGCGAGCTCTGCCGCGCCGAGCAGGGGCAGGTGCTCACCAAGGCCTACACCACGCCGCAGGGCGAGGCGGTCAGCCGCCCGGCCTGCGACGTGGCCAGTGGCGGGGTCACCAGCGAGCCGCTGCAGCTGATGCGCACCGAGTTCGTCGGCCCCTCGGTGGGCGCCGAGCTCTACGAGAAGGGGGTCTACGCGCTGCTGGCCACGCTCGCCGGCATCATGATCTATCTGGCGCTGCGCTTCGAGTGGAAGTTCTCGGTCGCCGCGATCGTCGCCAATATGCACGACGTGGTCATCATTCTGGGTTTCTTCGCCTTCTTCCAGTGGGAGTTCTCGCTGGCGGTGCTGGCCGCGGTGCTGGCGGTGCTGGGCTACTCGGTCAACGAGTCGGTGGTCATCTTCGACCGCATCCGCGAGTCCTTCCGCAGGTACCGCAAGATGAGCACCGAGCAGGTGATCGACAACGCGATCACCAGCACCATCAGCCGCACCATCATCACCCACGGATCGACCCAGGTGATGGTGCTGTCGATGCTGATCTTCGGCGGGCCGACGCTGCACTATTTCGCGCTCGCGCTGACCATCGGCATCCTGTTCGGCATCTACTCCTCGGTCTTCGTCGCCGCGGCCACCGCGATGTGGTTGGGCGTCAGGCGCGAGGACCTGATCAAGGCCGGACCGCGCGACCTGGACCCCAACGATCCGAACGCCGGAGCGGTGGTGTAGAGTCAGCCGACATCCCCACCACAGAGTCCCCTGCGCAGCCTCCATGGTCACCGGTGCCGCATTCCAGACCCTGGCGGGACAGGCCCGGCGGCTGTACACCGAAGAACTGGTGAAGGGGCTCGCGGGGCTCGTGCAGGACGCCTGCGAGACCGCCAAGGCCCTGCTCGACAAGCCCTCGGAGCACGCCGTGATGATGCGCCGGCGTGACCTGGTGCAGCACATCATGCAGCTCGCGCCGGCCTGGCATCGGGGCATGGTCGGCGGCCTGCGCAATGCCCTGATGTACGGCGTCGCGGCCTCGCGCGTCGGCGAGTTCCCGCCATCCGGCGGCGCGACGGTGAACACCATGTCGCTCGTCGACGACGACACCATCGAGCTCGAGATCATGACCTCGCGGCTGGCGCTGGCGATCATGGACCTCGCCTCCTGGGAGTTCTCCGACCTGCGCTCGCGCATCGTGCACCTCGAGCAGCGCGGCGAACTCGAGCCGCAGGACCTGCTGCGTGCCCATGTGCTGGCGCGCATCGTGGTCGACGCCTGGCGCGGCGCCGGGCTCACGCAGTCCGATTGGCGCGAGATGCAGCCTACGCTGCACCCGGAGTTCGCGCACCTCGTCGAGGCCAGCTACCACGAAACCAACCGCTGGCTGGTCGAGCGCCATGTGCTGCCCGACGTTGACCTGCGCCCTTTCATCCGCCGCAACCGCAACGCGCCCAACACCGGTGGTCTGGGCGGGCCCTCCGGCGGGGGTGGCTCGGGGTTTGCCAGTTCCAGCCAGTTCCCGACCGTGGATTCGGGTTTCGACTCGGGCCTGGGACGCGGCGGACCGGTGTCGCGCCAGGGCGGCGGGCAGGGGGGTAGCGCTTCAGGCGGCGCCTCGGGCGGCGGCGCACCGCGGGGCTATGTCGGCGACGAGACGCGCCTGATGACGCGCGCCGGTCCGCTGCCGCGCGGCTCCGAACATGTCGAGGCGGTGCTGGGCCGGCTGAATCGGCTGGTCGGCCGCCATGTGCCGAACTTCCTGACGCCGACGCACCCGCGCGCCCTGTCGCCGGCGCTGTCGCGCGAGATCGACAATGCCCAGGTCGGCATTCGCCAGCGCTTCGTGCCCGATGGCCGACCCGGCGCCGATTTGCAGGTCACCGCGCCGGTGATGCTCGACGAGCTGCACCAGCGCCGGCAGAGCCTGAAACGCGCCGCAGCCTCGCCGGAGGAGCGGGCGACGATCGAGATCGTGGCCCTGCTCTTCCAGAGCATCCTCACCGAGGACCGCATCCCGGCGGCGATCCGCGTCTGGTTCGCGCGGCTGCAGATGCCGGTGCTGCGTGTGGCCGTCACCGAACCCGACTTCTTCGCCACCATCGACCATCCGGCGCGGCGCCTGATCGACCGCATGGGTGCCTGCGTGCTCGGCTTCGACAGCGGCGCCGGCAACAACGTCGGCGAGGCGCTGGCCAAGGAGATCAAGCGCATCGTGCAGGTCGTCGAAGCCTACCCGGACACCGGCCGGCGCGTCTTCCAGACTGTGCTCACCGAGTTCGAAAAATTCCTCGAACACTGGTTCAAGAACGAGAACGAGGCGACGAAGAAGGGCGTGTCGCTGGCGCAGCAGGTCGAGCAGCGCGAAACGATGGCGATCCAGTACACGATCGAGCTGCGCCGCATGCTCAACGAGGTGCCGGTGCAGGACGGCGTGCGCCAGTTCCTGTTCCAGGTCTGGGCCGACGTGCTGGCCACCAGCGGCGTGCGCCACGGCGCACAGAGCGACCAGACCAAGGCCATGAAGCGCGCCGCCGCCGACCTGATCTGGTCGGCCAGCGCCAAGGTCACGCGCGAGGAGCGCGCCGAGGTGATCCGCCGCCTGCCGGCCCTGCTGAAGGCCCTGCGCGAGGGCATGGGCATCGCCGGCCTGGACCTCGCCCGCCAGGACGAGCAGATCCGCCAGCTCAACGATTCGCTGGCCGCGGCCTTCACCGCCAAGGCGGCCGTGATCCCGCACGAGCGCCTGCAGGAGCTGATGGAGCGCCTGGAGACCCTGGAGGAGCTGCTGCCCGAGGCCGCCGACGTGTCGATCGACGAATCGATGGTGCTCGACCTCTCGGGCCACGAAAGCGCCGACCTCGAGGTGGTGACCGACGGCGGCTCGATACCGACGCAGGCGATGGTGGCCTGGGCGCGCGAGCTGCAGGTCGGCAGCTGGTACATGCTCGACTTCCGCGGCCGCAACGAGCCGGTGCAGCTGGCCTGGCAGGGCCTGCGCAAGCAGCTCAGCCTGTTCGTCGGCGCCCAGGGGCGCTGCGTGCTGTTCCAGCAGCAGCGGCTGGCGTCCTTCCTGCAGGCCGGTCTGATCCTGCCGGCGCAGGACGAGTCGCTGACGGTGCGCGCCACACGCAGTGCGCTGGCCAAGCTGGACGTCGACTCGACACTGCTCGACTCGACAACCTGATTGCCCGCGCCCTGCGCAGGCCAGCTCAGTTGATGACGCGCTCCTCGGGGGCGACGAAGAGTTCGTCGAGGATCAGTGCGTCGGGCTCCTCGCCCAGGCTCCAGAACACCATCAGCACGATGACCTTGACGTCGTCCAGATCCATCGGGCCCTCGCCGACCGCGGTGGCACGGTCGACCACCATCTCGCGCATCGCCGGTGGCAGCACGCCGGCCGACTCGAGGAAGCGGATGAAGCCGATCGACTCGTCGCCCAGCAGTTCACGCTCGGCCTCGGTGTAGACACGGTGGCTGTGCGCCTGCTGGCTGGCCACATTGGCCTCGGCCCCGGCGGCCAGGCCGTCGAGCCAGCGCAGTGCGTCCTGGATCTCGTCGCGCTCGAAGCCGGCAGCGCTGAGCTTGCGCGAGAGCTGCCGGTGGTCCGGGCAGGCGTCCGGGCGCCAGTAGTTTTCGTACAGGTAGACGAGCACGTCGAACATGGAACCACTATACCCCGGCACGTCGCTGGAAAAGCCCGCCCGGCAGCCGGGCCACCCGGCCGGCGAGTTCATGTTCCAGCAATTTCACGCTAAGGGTCGACACGTCCCAACCGGTGCGCGCCGACAGGGCGTCGAGCGTCACCGGGTCGTGGCCCAGGGCGGCCAGCAGGGCATCGGCGTCGCCGGGGATTTCGGCATCCTCGGCCGCATCGGCGGTCGTCACCAGCGGCAGGTTGCGCTGCAGCGGGGCACCGAGTTCGTCCAGCATGTCCTGTGCCGACTCGACCAGCTTGGCGCCCTGGCGGATCAGGGCGTGGCAGCCGCGCGATTGTGGCGAATGCACCGAGCCGGGGATTGCGAACACTTCGCGCCCGGCCTCGGCGGCCAGCCGGGCGGTGATCAGGGAGCCCGACTGCAGCGTTGCCTCGACGACCAGGGTGCCGGCGCTTAACCCGGCGATGATGCGGTTGCGGCGCGGGAAGTTGAGCGGCAGCGCCGGCGTGCCGGGTGCATATTCCGACAGGATCAGGCCACGCTCACGGATCTGCGCGGCGAGCGCGCGGTGGCGCGCCGGGTAGACGATGTCGGGGCCGGTGCCGACCACGGCCACGGTGCCGCCGCTGCCGGCCAGCGCGCCCTGATGGGCCGCGCCGTCGATGCCGCCGGCCAGACCGGAGACGATGCTCCAGCCGGCGTCGGAGAAGTGGCGCGCGAAGGCCCGCGCATGGTCCAGGCCCTGGGCCGTGGCGTTGCGGCTGCCGACGATGGCCAGCATCGGGTGCCCCAGCCAGGCCGGGTCGCCGTCGGCAAACAGGGCCAGCGGCGGGTCGGCAGTCTGCATCAGGGCCGGCGGATAGGCCGCGTCGCCCAGGGTCCACAGGGCGCGCCCGACGCCACCGTCAAGCCAGGCCAGCGCCGCGGCCAGCCGGGGCGCCAAGGTCGAGGCTTCGATGTCCAGCGCTTCGGCCTGCGGGCCAGCGGCGCGCTGGCGCGCCTGCGGCCTTGCGCGCAGAACGCCCTCGGCGCTGCCGAAGGCGGCCAGCAGCCGCCGCGCGGTGGCGCGGCCCAGCCCTTCGCAGAGGATCAGCCGCAGCCAGGCTTCGCGGTCGACCGGGTCCACGCGCTCGGCCATCGTGGCACCGCCGGCCGCGCGCCGCTCAGGGCTGGGTGAAGCGGTCGCCGGCGCGCACCGGCTGCTGCACGGTCAGGATCAGCGCATAGGACACGCGCTCGAAGGTGCGGAACACGAACAGCAGGCCGTGGCGTTCGTCGGGCAGTCGGATGCGTTCGGCGCGGCCGTCGGCCGTGGTGCGGTCGGTGGCTTCGCTGCCGGTGCGCCACAGCGCCAGCACATGGCCGCGCTCCAGGCCGTCGCGGCTGCCGCGGTTGAGGGCCACGATCTGGTTCTGGCCGGCCGTCAGCGCTTCACCGTAGATCGAAATCACGCGCCCGTCCATCGGCTGGTTCGGTGCGTGCGGCGCATAGGCCGTCAGATCGCTCTGCGGTACCGGATGCAGGCGGTCGCCGACGCCGGCCTCAACGCGCAGGTCGCGGATGCGGAAGGTGGCGGGCACGATCTCCGGCTTGCCGTCGTCGCCGGTGCGGTCTTCGCCGGGCCGCACGAAGGTCGTGGTGCCGACGTAGCGCGCCTCATAGCCGAGAACCTCCTGGGTCGTCGGATCGTGCAGCGCCTTGGGTTCGCGGAACAGCCGGAAGTCGCGCACGCCGTTCAGGTCGCCGCGCACATAGGCGATTTCGCCGCGCGACAGCAGCACCCGGCCTTCCTGGGTGGCCACCACACGCGGCGCACCGGCCAGCTCATTGGTCTCGAAAACGACGGCGTCGTTCAGGAAGGGGCCGATCAGGTGCAGCGGAATCGACGCGATGGCGCCGTTGTCGAGCAGCTCGGCGCGCACACGCGGGCTGAGCTTGACGGTGTTGTCCGGCATGCCGGCACCGGGCCGGGCCATCTGCAGGGTTGCGCGGCCGTCCTTCTTGACGAGGTACAGCACCTGGCCCGGGTAGATCAGGTGCGGGTTGCGGATCTGGTCGAGGTTCATGCCCCAGAGCTCGGGCCAGCGCCAGGGGCTGGTCAGGAACAGCTTGGAGATGTCCCACAGCGTGTCGCCGCGCTGCACGGTGTGCGATGGCGGCGCATTCGGCGCCAGCGCCGACAATGGCACACCGGCCTGTGCGACCTGGCGCGCCGTGTCGCGCATCTCGGGCGTGACCGGGAAGTTGGGCTCGGCCGCAGCGGCCGGCAGCCCCAGGGCAGCCGCCAGCAGCGCCAGGGCCAGGGGGGCCGAGGTGACAAAGGTGGCCGGGCGGTGACCGGATCGGACGTCGTGGCTCATGCAGCGGGTCTCCCGGTGGCGCGCACCCTGGGCAGGAGTGTCACAATCGCACCGCAACGAGGGTCAAGGCGCCGCCGGCAGGCACAACCGGCATACCCGCGGCACAATCTTCATCTGTTATGGAAGATTCTGCCCCTAAACCCTTGATATCGCAACGAAAGTAGCTGGGTGAATCCCGCCTTGTGCACCCCTTCACGGCGCACGTCGTTGTGTGCTGCCCACAGCTGAAACCACTTGTTGTCCCTTGCGTCATGGCGTTGCTGAACATCCTGCGTTATCCCGATCCCCGGCTGCATACGGTGGCCAAGCCGGTGCAGTCGGTCGACGACCGCATCCGCCGCCTGATCGCCGACATGCTGGAGACGATGTACGAGGCCGAAGGGGTGGGCCTGGCCGCGACCCAGGTCGATGTGCATGAACGGGTCATCGTGATCGACACCTCGGACAGCCGCGACAAGCCCCTGGTGCTGATCAACCCGGAACTGGTCGCGCGCAGCGAGGACATGGTGGTGACCGACGAAGGCTGCCTGTCGGTGCCGGCGGTCTACGACAAGGTGCGTCGCCATGCGCGTGTTGCGGTGCGCGCGCTCGACCGTGACGGCCGGGTCTTCGAGCGCGAGGCCGCGGGCCTCAACGCGGTGTGCATCCAGCATGAGATGGACCACCTGATGGGCAAGGTCTTCGTCGAGTACCTGAGCCCCTTCAAGCGCGAGCGCATCCGCACCCGGATGCTGAAGCGCGCGCGCGACGAAAAGACCACCGCTTGAGCCGGACACCGGTGGCCGCGGTGCAACGGGTCGCCTTCGCCGGCACGCCGGAATTTGCCGCCGTCGCATTGCGTGCCCTGCATGCGGCAGGGTTTCAGATCCCGCTGGTGCTGACCCAGCCCGACCGGCCCGCCGGTCGCGGCCTGAAGCTGCAGGCGTCGCCGGTCAAGCAGTTTGCGCTCGACCAGGGCCTGTCCCTGGTCCAGCCGCGCAGCCTGCGGCTGGACGGCAAATTCCCCGCCGACGCCGCCGCAGCCCGCGACGCGCTGGTCGCGGCGGCGCCCGAGGTCCTGGTGGTGGCCGCCTACGGCCTGCTCCTGCCGCCCTGGGTGCTGGCGCTGCCACCGCGGGGCTGCCTGAACATCCACGCCTCGCTGCTGCCGCGCTGGCGCGGTGCCGCGCCCATCCACCGCGCCATCGAGGCCGGGGATGCGCAGACCGGCATCACCATCATGCAGATGGACGCCGGCCTGGACACCGGGCCGATGCGACGGGCCGAGGCGGTGCCCATCGCCGACGACGACAGCACGGGTTCGCTGCAGGACCGCCTGGCCGCCCTGGGCGCGCGCATGATCGTGCAGGCCCTGCGTGACCCGGGCGCGCCGGCGACCGTGCAGCCCGAGGCGGGCGTCAGCACCGCGCACAAGATCCACAAAGCCGAAGCGGCGATCGACTGGACACAGCCGGCGGCCGCGATCGAGCGGCGCCTGCGTGCCTTCGACCCGTCGCCGGGGGCGTACTTCGTCGCCGACGGGCAGTCGATCAAGCTCTGGCGCGCCGCCGTGGTCGACGCCTCGGGCCCACCCGGCGTCGTCCTGCCGTCGCCCGCGGGCACCCTGCGCGTGGCCTGCGGCCAGGGCGCCCTGGACCTGCTGGAACTGCAGCGCCCGGGTGGCCGGCGCGTGCCGGTGGCGGCCTTCCTGCAGATGCAGGCCGTCCCGCCCGGCAGCGTATTGCGCTGATCGGCGCGCGCTCAAGTCGGCGGCCGGGCGGCCGATAGTCCCGACATGGCCACCCGTCTGCGTCTCCTGCCACTGCTGCTCGCCCCCGCCCTGCTGGTCGGCTGCGACCTGCTGGGCATCGAGACCCTGAGCCAGCAGCAGGCGCGACGCGCCGAGGACGGCAAGGCCATCGGCAGCGCCTGCCGCCACGCCGGCCGTGCCATCGAGGACTGCTACGCGCTGAACAAGAAAGCCGACAAGGCCGCCATGTTCGCCGGCTGGCGCGAGATGAACGACTACATGGCCGAAAACAAGATCGAGGCCGTGCCGCCGAGCCTGTCCACGCCCGAGGCCGCGCTCGCCGACGCCGGCGATCAAACACGCCCGGCCAAGCACTGAAGGACGGCGCGCTGCGTCGGTCCGTCGCGCGCTGCGGCAGTCCGTCGCATGGGCGGCGCCATTCCGCGCCCCGGCTGGCATCCTGCATGCTGACCAACCATCCCGGAGAACCGCATGCCCAAGCTGTCCCGTCGCCACGGCCTGGCGCTGCTCGCCGCCGCCCTGCTGAGCAACGCAGCCCAGGCCGAAACCGTCACCGGCTCGGGCCGCATGGTGAGCGAAACCCGCGCCGTCGCCGCTTTCGAAGCGGTGGCGCTTGAAGGCTCCTTCACCGTCAAGGTCAGCCAGGGCAGCCGCGAGGCGCTCGAGCTGCGCGCCGACGACAATCTGCTGCCCCTGATCGAAACCGAGGTCGAAAGCCGCAGCGGCCGCCCGACCCTGGTGCTGCGCTGGAAGCGGTCGGCCTCGGTCCGCGACGGCGGCAACATCGTGATCAGCGTTGAAGCCCGCACCCTGCGCGCGCTGAGCGCGGCCGGCTCGGGCACGATCGAGGCCGAGGCGATCGAAGGCGACCGCCTGGCCCTGGCGGTGGCCGGTTCCGGCGATCTGCGCGTGGGCCGGGTCAGCGTGGACGAACTGCAGGCCAGCGTGGCGGGCAGCGGCGACATCCGGGCCGGCGGCAGCGCCGCGGCCGTCAAGCTCAGCATCGCCGGCAGCGGTGACGTCGACCTCGCCGGCGTCGAGGCCGAGCAGGTCAAGGTCAGCATCGCCGGCAGCGGCGATGCCAGCGTCACCGCCCACCAGTCGCTCAGCGTGTCGATCGCCGGCAGCGGCGACGTGCGCTACGGCGGGCGGGTGCAGACGGTGAAGCGCTCGATCGTCGGCAGCGGCGACGTGCAACGCCGCTGAGCGGCGAGGCTTGTGCGGCCGGTGACGGCAGCGGCCGCTGGCCGGGCCGTCGGTGGCCGTCGGCGACAATCGCGGCCTGCGATTGCCACCGATTCACCCCCCGAAGCCTCGACCGTCATGAACGTCATCCGTTTCCAGGACCTCATCGCCCAGGGCCGCGTGGCCGGCCGGCGGGTTTTCATTCGCGCCGACCTGAACGTGCCGCTGAACGACGCCGGCCAGATCACCGAGGACACGCGTGTGCGTGCCAGCCTGCCGGCGATCCGCATGGCGCTGGACGCCGGCGCGGCGGTGATGGTGACCAGCCACCTCGGCCGCCCGACCGAAGGTGATTTCAAGCCTGCCGACTCGCTGGCACCGGTGGCCGCGCGAATGGCCGAGCTGCTCGGCCGCGAAGTGCCGCTGCGCGCGAACTGGGTCGACGGCGTCGACGTGAAGCCCGGTCAGATCGTGCTGCTGGAAAACTGCCGGCTCAACCGGGGCGAGAAGAAGAACGACGAAGCACTGGCGAAGAAGATGGCCGCGCTGTGCGACATCTTCGTGCACGACGCCTTCGGTACCGCGCACCGCGCCGAGGCCAGCACCTACGGCATCGCGCAGTTTGCCAAGCTGGCCTGCGCCGGCCCGCTGCTGGCGGCCGAGATCGACGCCATCACCCAGGCCCTGGCCGACCCGAAACGCCCGCTGCTGGCCATCGTCGCCGGCAGCAAGGTCAGCACCAAGCTGACCATCCTGCAGAGCCTGGCGAAAAACGTGGACGGCCTGATCGTCGGTGGCGGCATCGCCAACACCTTCATGCTCGCCGCCGGCCTGAAGATCGGCAAGAGTCTGGCCGAGCCCGACCTGGTCGGCCAGGCGAAGGCGGTGATCGACGCCATGCGCGAGCGCGGCGCGGCGGTGCCGATCCCGACCGACGTGGTGGTGGCCAGGACCTTCGCCGCCGACGCGCCGGCCACCGTGAAGGCCGCCACCGAGGTCGCCGACGATGAGCTGATCCTCGACATCGGCCCGCAGACCGCGGCCCTGCTGGCGGCGCAGCTGAAGGCGGCCGGCACCATCGTCTGGAACGGCCCGGTCGGCGTCTTCGAGTTCGACGCCTTCGCCCACGGCACCGAGACCATCGCGCGTGCGATCGCGGCGAGCCCGGCCTTCAGCATCGCCGGCGGTGGCGACACCCTGGCCGCGATCGCCAAGTACGGCATCGAGCGGGAGATCGGCTACATCAGCACCGGCGGCGGCGCCTTCCTGGAGGTTCTGGAGGGCAGGACCCTGCCGGCCTTCGAGATCCTTTCGAGACGCGCCGCGCAGCATTGATCGGAACGCCGGCTTCGAATCCGTGGCGCATTCGCAGTACGCTAGGCGGCTCGGATCACAACAACAGGAGACCGCCATGCCCAAGTCGCTGAGCCCTGCCGAACAGGCCCTGCACGACGCCGCGCTGGAATATCACCGTGCCCCCACACGCGGCAAGATCAGCGTCACGCCGACCAAGCCGCTGAGCAACCAGCGCGACCTGTCGCTGGCCTATTCACCCGGCGTGGCCTATGCCTGTCTGGCGATCCAGGAGGATCCGCAGCTGGCGGCCGACTTCACGTCGCGCGGCAATCTGGTCGGCGTGATCACCAACGGCACCGCCGTGCTCGGCCTGGGCGACATCGGCCCGCTGGCCGGCAAGCCCGTGATGGAAGGCAAGGGCTGCCTGTTCAAGAAATTCGCCGGCATCGACGTCTTCGACATCGAGCTCGCCGAGCGCGACCCGGACAAGCTGGTCGAGATCATCGCCGCGCTGGAGCCGACGCTGGGCGGCGTCAACCTCGAAGACATCAAGGCGCCCGAGTGCTTCTATATCGAACAGAAGTTGCGCGAGCGCATGAACATTCCGGTCTTCCACGACGACCAGCATGGCACGGCCATCATCAGCAGCGCGGCCCTGCTCAACGGTCTGGAGCTGGTGGGCAAGAAGATCGGCGAGGTGACGCTGGCGGTGTCGGGCGCCGGCGCCGCGGCCATCGCCTGCCTGGACGTCATGGTCGGCCTGGGTGTGAAGCGTGAGCACATCTTCGTCTGCGACAGCAAGGGCGTGATCCGCGAAGGACGCGGCGACAAGCTCGACGCGAGCAAGCAGCGCTATTGCCAGAAGACCGAGGCGAGGACCCTGGCCGACGTGGTGGCCGGCGCCGATGTGTTCCTCGGCTGCTCGGCCCCCGGCGTGCTGACGCCGGAGATGGTCAAGAGCATGGGCACCCAGCCCATCATCCTGGCCCTGGCCAATCCGGAACCCGAGATCCGGCCCGAACTGGCCAAGCAGGTGCGGCCCGACTGCATCATCGCCACCGGCCGCAGCGACTACCCGAACCAGGTCAACAACGTCCTGTGTTTCCCCTACATCTTCCGCGGCGCGCTGGACTGCGGTGCGACCAAAATCACCGAAGAAATGAAGCTGGCCTGCGTGCGCGAGATCGCGGCGCTGGCCAAGGCCGAGACCAGCGATGCGGTGGCGGCGGCCTACGCCGGCCAGGAGCTGAGCTTCGGCCCCGACTACATCATCCCGACGCCCTTCGACGTGCGGCTGATCCTGCGCATCGCCCCGGCGGTGGCGCGCGCGGCGGCCGAGTCGGGCGTGGCGACGCGGCCGATCACGGACTTCGACGCCTACCGTCAGCAGCTCGGCCGCCACGTCTACCAGACCGGCTTGTTCATGCGTCCGGTGTTCGACAGCGCGCGCCGCTTCCATGCCGAGCGGCCGGCGCGGGTGGTCTATGCCGAGGGCGAGGACGAGCGCGTGCTGCGCGCATTGCCGGTGGTGCTGGAGGACCGGCTCGCGATGCCCATCCTCGTCGGCCGGCCGGAGGTGATCCGCATGCGGCTGGAGCGTACCGGGCTGAAGCTCGAGCTCGGGCGCGACTTCGAGGTCTGCAACCCCGAGGACGACCCGCGTTTCCGCGAGTACTGGGATCTGTACCGCTCGCTGCGCGGCCGCGACGGCGTCAGCCCGGAGGCGGCCAAGTCGATGGTGCGGCGCTCGAACACGCTGATCTCGGCCCTGATGCTGCAGCGTGGCGAGGCCGACGCGATGCTCTGCGGCCTGGTCGGGCGCTTCGACGCGCATCTGGAGCATATCCGCGCCGTCATCGGCCAGAAGCCCGATGCGCATGTGATGGCGGCGATGAATGCGGTGATGCTGCCGCAGTATTCGCTGTTCATCACCGATACCTTCGTCAACCAGGAGCCCGACGCCGAGTCGCTGGCCGAGATCGCGCTGATGGCGGCGGCCGAGGTGAGGCGTTTCGGGATGCCGCCGAAGGTGGCCTTCCTGTCGCACTCCAACTTCGGTTCGTCGCAGCGCGCCTCGGCGCGGCGCATGCGCGCGGCGCGCGACATCTTCGTGCGGCGTGCGCCCGACATCGAATGCGACGGCGAGATGCACGGTGACGCGGCGCTGTCGGAAACGATCCGCCGCGGCTACCTGCCCGACAGCAGCCTGTCGGGCGCCGCCAACCTGCTCGTGCTGCCCAACATCGACGCCGCCAACATCCTGTTCAATGTGCTCAAGATCAGCAGCGGCCATGGTGTCACCGTCGGCCCGGTGCTGCTCGGTGCCGCCATGCCGGCGCATGTGCTGACGCCGTCGGCGACGGTGCGGCGTGTCGTCAACATGACGGCACTGGCGGTGGCCGATGCGGCCGAGCAGGCCGGCCGGGCGGCGACCTAGGAGGCTGTCGGGCTTTGGGTCGGGCCCGCGCCGGGGAGAGTTACGGTGCCAAT
>CAZWUR010000030.1:0-48721 GCA_964637205.1 uncultured Rubrivivax sp. | reverse complement strand
CCGGCCGGAGAAGCAAACGCCGAT
Organism: uncultured Rubrivivax sp.; assembly: GCA_964637205.1. Classification (GTDB taxonomy): domain Bacteria; phylum Pseudomonadota; class Gammaproteobacteria; order Burkholderiales; family Burkholderiaceae_C; genus Rubrivivax. Next base: position 48,697 of record CAZWUR010000030.1, on the reverse strand, counting down.
GGAGCTTCGCGCTCGGCCTGCTGTGGCGGGGCCTCGCCCGCTGTTGCTGTGGGGTCTGGTGGCGGCGTTGATCGTCCTGGTCGCTGCCGGCTTGGCGTGGAAGCTTCTGCGCACGCCAGGATCGCCGGCCCTCGAGCCGCTCGCCGAAGCCGCGTCAGCGGCATCCGCCGCAGAGCCGATGGCCCCTGCGGCACCGGTGGCCTCTGCGGCGGAAGCCGCCGGGGCAGCGTCAGGCGTCACCGAGATCATTCCGGAGCCCGAGGTCGCAGCGTCAGGCCCGCCAAACGGCCCGAGTGGCACAACAGCCCTGGAGTCTCCGTCGCAAATCGCCCCGGCGCCAGCCGCACCCAAGGTGGATCAGGCTGCACTTGAGCGGGCACGTGTTGCCCGCGAACGCCGGGAACGGGACGCGCAGGAAGCGTTGGTGCAGCAGGAGCGCCAACGTGCGGCGGAGCAGGCGCGCCGCGAAGCCGAGGCAAGCCGGCAAGCCGCAGAAGCGGCGCAGCGTGCTGCCGACGCAGCGCCGAAGCCTCCCCCGGCCCCGCTACCCGCGCCGCCTGCCGACCGAAGCGTCGCAGCGCTCTGTGCCGGAAGTTCGAATTTCCTGACTCGCGAGGCCTGCCAGGTGCGGGCGTGCTTTGGTGGCAAGAACGCCAGAGACCCGGTCTGCGTTCGCTACCGAGAGCTGGAGGAAAGCCGACGGCGGCAGCAAGAGCAGGGCAATTGAACCGAAACCACCCGAAAGTGCCGCCCGAGACGCGGCACCCAGGGGATTCCAGGACGTGATGGAGCGTTGAGCATGAGCACCGAACACCCGCCGACCCAGGAAGTCCCGCCCGGCCTCTCGGCAAGCGCGTTGTCGAGCATGCTGGAGTCGGTGGCCGGCCTGCGCAATCTGCGCGCCGCGGCCGCCATGCTCGGCTGCTTCCTGCTGGCGCTGGTCGTCGGCAGTCTGGTGGTCAAGATGTCGGGCGGCAGCATCCTGGTCACGGTGACCGGCGGCCTGATCAGCGCCGTCCTGATGTTCACCGGCGTCCATGCTTCTGGCGTGCTGCTGATGGACCAGGCGCGGCGAATCCCGATGCGCTCGCTGCAGGACGCGGTGTTGTACGGTTTGATGTGTGTGCCGAAGACGATCGCTCTGATCATTGCGCTCGTTCTGGGGGCCATCGCCGTGTACGCCATGCTCGGGGTGCTGTTCTGGGTCAGCAAGATCCCGGGCATTGGTCCCCTGCTGTACGCCGTCGTGTTCCCCCTGTCGGTGGTGGTGGCGGGGCTGACGTTCGCCGGGTTGTTCCTCGGTCTGCTGATCGCCATGGCGTCCATCTGGGAGGGGGCCTCCATCATCGAGGCGCTGGGCAAGGCCGCCACGGTGCTTCAGAAACGTCTGGTCGAGACCGTGATGCTCGTTGCCGCGCTGGTCTTCCTGGCTTCGGTGGTGATGGCCTTCGTGGGCAGCGTGTTGGCGCTGGGATTCCTGCCGGCGGTGGGCATGTCGGAGAACGTGCTCGGCGTCAGCCCGACGGGCGCCGGCGCAATGGCCGTACTTCTCGGCGAGGCTTTCGGCGGCGGCTTCGGCGGTGGCCGCGGGGGAGGCGGAGGAGGCGGCTACTTCATCGCCGGGATGTTTGGCGCGGGTGCCCTGTGGGCGCTGGTGATAACCCTGGAGATGCAGGTGGTGCTGATGGGTTTCAACCTGATCTACCTGCGTGTCACCGAGGGCCTGGATGCATCGGCCGCTCAGGGCGCGCTGCAAACGGGGCTCGCCGAAGCCAGGCGCCGCGCCGCCGAGGCCGGCAGCCGGGCTCGCGAGGCAACGGAACGGGCGCGTGCGCAGGCTGAACGTGCGATCGAGGAGCGGCGCACACGCGCAGCGGCTCAGGCGCAGATCGTGCCCGACGCCGCGCTGACGCCGCGCTGGCCGGCGGCAAGGGCCGTGGCGCCCACAGGGGTCGGGGAAGAGCCTGTGGCGCCGACAGTGATATCGCCGTCGACCTGCCCGGCATGCCGTGGTGCGGTCGGCCGCGACGACATCTTCTGCGGGGCCTGCGGGCACCGCCTGCATGCCTGATCCGGCAGTCGCCGCCACCGGAATCCGTGTCGTGGTCGATGTTGGGATGAACAATTTCTGCCGAGCCTGTGGGTCGCGGCTGGAGCCTGACGCCATGTTCTGCGGCGAGTGTGGGGCGATACGGGCGGGTCAGGCAGCGGTGGGGTCGCCAGATCGGACCGGCGCTGCGCAGCAGCACCCGGCCGATACCGGTTCAGGCCGGGGCTGGCGGTTTTCAATCGCCGCAGTCGCCGTCATTGCTGTGCTGGGAGTCGGCTACGTGGCAGCCAGTCCGTACATCGTTGCCTACCAGTTGCAGTCGGCGGTCGAGCGGCGAGCGGTCGGCGAGTTGCTCGCCGCGGTTGATCGCGATGCCTTGATGCGCAGCCTGTCTGATGGCGCGGCAAAGCTCGTGCGCCAACTGGTGATCGACGACACCGAACTGGGCTTTGAATCCGGGATCGTGCTGCAGATGATGGCCAGCGACGGCGGCAAGGACCTCGCCGCCTCGATGCAGAAGCAGCTCAGCCCCGAAGGGCTCAGGGAGCTTGAGGCTCGCTTCGCTGCGCCGGATGCGTTCGGAGCAAAGCCGGACCGCCAGAACAAGCGGTCGGACGAGGACGCGAAGTACCTGCAAGAACTCAAGGATGGGTTGCAGGTGGACTACGGGTACACCGGGTTGAATACCTTTGCATTGCGCCTGGCGCACCCGAAGATCGGGCGCTTGAGCGTGGGTCTGCAACGCCAGGGGCTGGTCGAGTGGAAGGTGGCCACGCTCGATGTCACCGATGTGGCCGCCGGCATGCTGCGCGCGTCGGGCATGGTCACCAGTGAAACCCAGTTGGCCGAGGCAGCGCTGAAGCAGCGCAAATTCGGTGTTGCGCAACGCTGGCTTGACGTGCTGGCGCGGCGGGGCGAGCAGGAAGCGCAATACAAGCTCGGCGTTCTGCGCTTGGCCGGCACGGGAGAGCAGAACGAATCCGGCGTGCGCGACCTCATCGCCGCCGCCGGGCTGGGGAACCTCAGGGCGGCGCAGGTGCTGTCCAGGGCCTACCTCGACGGCGTCGGGGTGGTGCAGGATACCGAGCAGGCCTCGCATTGGATGCAAGAGGTCTACCGCATCGAGCCTGTGGACCGCTGGGCAGCTGCCGTGGCCTTCATCCTCGCCCGCAAGGGCGACCCGACCCAGGCGGCCGCATGGATGGACAAGGCGGTCTCGGGCCGCGCCCACCTGATGCCAAGCGAACGTACCGCGCCCGCGCAAACCTACATCGTGCGCGCACGCAAGGCCACGTATGCGCAGTACGCGCGGGATTTGCGGGCCGCGGCCGCTATTGCAGGAAAGAACCCGCCGCCACCTGCCTGGGTCACCGCACTGGCAGCAGCCGGCGATCCGGGTGCCGCAGGCTGGGGGCCACTGCTATTTGGCATGTCGCTGGCCGATATTGAGGCGGCTATCGGGCCATCATCGATGCTGTGGTCGGGCAGGGACAAGAGCGTCGTCTTTGTGGCCTATGACAACTGGCTGCCCCACGGCGCATCCCTGACTCTCGAGATGGCGGCGGAAGTCGGCCTGCGGCGCATCACGCTCAGCGTGCTGCCGCAGGCCGCATCGCTCGGGCTGCCCCTTGTGGCCCGCACCTTGGCGACCGATGTGACGCCCGGCGAACAAGCCGCCGACGGAGGTGCGCTGGCACTGGGTTGCCGCGCCAATGCCGACATCTTCATCGACTACATGGTCTCGAATCTGGATCTCATTACCGCCCGAGCCAAACGCATTGTCGTGCAGGGCCAGGTTTTGCGCGTCTGCGACGACGGATTCGTCGCCGGCGTCGAGGTGGCGTCGTGACGCCGCCAAGACTCAGGCGCATTGCACAGCCGCCGGCCTGGATCGGGGCGGGCGCGATGTCCCGGCCGTTTCCGAGTTTCTTGATTCGTCCAATCCGTTCGTCAACCGGGAGCCCCTAGATGTCTTCGATTCGCCCGCTTGTTTGCGCCCTTGTCACTGCCGCCTCGCTGTTGGCAGCATGCGGCCCGGCCACCTTCACCCGCAAGTCGTACCTCTGGGCGCCCTATGACGCCCGCGAGAACCGACAGCAGCGCGACAACGTTACGGTCGAGCTGAAGTTCGTCGATGAGCTTCCACCGTCGTTCTTCGCGACGGTGGCTCGCTGCGATCAGCTGGGTCGCATCGCCGTCGACAAGAACGGCAACACCATGGCCGAGCGGATCACGTTGGGTACGAACGACCAGGTCTGGCAGCAGGTCGCGATCACAAACGGGACCCAGAACGTCCTGCGCCTGAATGGCGTCGTGGTCAGGATGTTCGACCCTGCCGGCACCCAGTACAACGTCATGACCTTGTCCGACCTGCGCGCCGAACTGCTGAGCAAGCGGCCGTGCCCTTCGACCCAGCAGGCGATGGGGATCTTCGCGGTGAATCCCATCTTCGACCGCAACATCGAGGTCGTGCCCGGCACCACGTCGACCTTCTGGGTCGCCTTCAGGCCCGCGACACGGAACATGACGGGCATCTGGAAGATCGCCCTCTACGACGTGCCGGTGAGTCTGGACCCGGCGGGTCGGCCACTGCGAACCACACAGTTCGAGACCCGCATTTCGGTCAAGGAGGTCAGCGAGACCTATCGCCGGGAGAGCTTGATGGCCAAACCAGAACTCCTGGAGCGGCGTGAAACGTCGCCGTCCGGCACCCAGGTCACTACGCCATCGGCGCCGCCTGCAGCGCCGCCAGCACCTGCGCCGGTTCAGCCGGCAGCGGCCGTTCACGCGCCGGCACCCGCGGCCGCAGCAGCGCCTGCGGCGGCTACGGGTTCAGCGACCGCTGCCGTGATCGCCCGTGCCCAGTCCCGATTGAACGCGCTCGGCTTTCCGGCTGGATCGGCAGACGGCATCGCCGGGGGTCGGACGCGGCAGGCGATCCGGCAGTTTCAGCAGGCCAAGGGGTTGCCCGCGACGGGCGAGCTTGATGCGGCGACCTTGAGTGCGTTGGGGTTGGAGTAGCAATGACACCCACAGGCGCGCTAATCAAACCGGCGCTCGCTGGTCACACAAGCTTTCGGTGCAGCGGCAGCCGATTCCGGGCTGTGCGGCTGAAAGGCGACCACGCCAGCGTGTCGACTGCGCAATGTTCACGTGTCGTCAAACGGCGCGGATCGAGAAAAACCATCGCAAGTACCAACGTCATGTCTTCTCCACGCCTCGCTTGCTCAATTTCTGTCGCCCTGCTGATCGCGACCTTTGGAGGTTGCGGCGGCGGCGGCGAGCCAGCAGGCGAGGCGGGCGGTTCGATTCCAGCGCCGGGCGCTCCGCCGTCCGCGACGATCATCACGAAGGACAACTACATCGACGTCGCGTCGCCGGCCTGGCGATTGTGGCGGGCAATCGCATCATGTTCATCGTCGACGTCATCGACGCAGCGTTCGAGACGGTGATTGGCACTGGCGATCGTCCGGGGACCTACCCCTGCGTGTATGGCGGGACCGTCGCGTTTTCGAGAGCCGGGACAAGCTACACATTCAATGTGTCGAACTGCGACACGGTCGTGGGTGGCCGGCGCACCATGCTCGTCTCGGGGGCGATGCGTGTTGACAACCCGGTCGTCCAGACGACAGCAGCGGGCTGGTTCCTCACATCGGCTGCGATCAGATTTGACAACGCGGTGGCGATCGAAGCCGGCACCCCCAGTACCTTTGCCGGCTCGGGGCCTCTTTCTTCGACCGTCGTCAGCCCGACCAGCGCAGTGGGGACCACGCGGAGCTCGAGCCTGTCCGTGGAGCGCGCCGGGCGAACGGACGCCTACACCGATGTCGATGTCGTGAGTGATGTGACCTTGTCGGGCAACAGTGTGCAATCCGGCTCGATGACCTTGACCTCGCCGCGAGCTCCGGGTGTGTTATCGATCGTTGCGAATGTGCCAACCACAACTTCGTCGGCGACCGACCGGTCGCAATCGGTATTCGTGACGGCGGATGGCGTGAACTACACGCTGAGATTTGCGTTGGACGGCGTGGATCAGGAAACCACGAATGGCAATTCGTTGGCGGGTCCGCTCGCGCTGGCGATCGCACGGGCTTTGCAGTAGGCGGTGATTGTCCCGGACGGATCGCGAAGCGGCGGCGATGAAGCGGGTTGCCGCGTGTTGTGCAAGCACGGGTTCGGGGTGGTTCAAAGAACAGGATCGGGAGGAATCATGGCTGGATCACGATGGACGACGCTTGTTTGCGCACTCGCGCTGTTGGCGGCAGGCTGCGGAGGAGGCAGTACGTCGGAGCCGGTGGGGGGGACGCCGCCGCTGCCCCCGCCCGTAACACCTCCACCGCCCGTCGATCCAATCGTCCCGGGCGCGATGGTGGTCAAGGGGCCGTTCGGTTACTCGGTGGTCGGTCTGCCCTCATCCTGGGGACTGGAGGTCGCGCCGCTCGACGGCCGCAACCGGGTGCTCTCGGCGCGCGTCGCCAGCACGACCACGGGCGGAGCAAGCCCGACGCTCACGGCCGACAACAAGATCGTCTGGACACCGAACGAGGCCGACTTCCAGGCGACCCAAGAACTCCAGGTCCATGTCACGCTGGAGCAGGGCGGCGAAAGCGTGCTGCCGGCTCACGTTTCGGTTCGCAAGGAACGCGTGGTCATCGACCGCGCGCTGCCTCTGGTTGAGGGCACGACGTTCTCCGATGAGCGGGGCCGGTACCTGTTGCGAGTGGCGAAGGTGGATCCGAGTCTGCCGCTCGCGGCGGGGCAGATGCGTCTGGTGGAGTTGGTCGCCGCCGCTGGGTCGTATCAGTTCTACATCTCGGTGCCGGCAAGTTCGAACGCACGCATCGATGTCCTCGACGCTGCGTCGCCATCGACTATCGAGCCCACGTCGAACGTTCTGAGCGCGCCGAAGAAAAGAAGCGCTCAAGGATCCGCCCGCGCGGGCGGACCCAGCGCAAGACCGCTTGGCGTGTCACCAAGTCTGGTGGAAAGCGTGCAGTCGGCCTTGTTCCCTGCTTCGAACTTCGGACTGGGTCGGGTGGCTGAGCAAGGGCAGGTCAATGTCTACACGACAAGAGCAGCCGCTTTCTCCTATGTCTTTGAGAGGGACGGACTCGACGTCAGGAGTGGTGGTGCCAAAGTGGTGCAAGTAGTCCAGATCGACGCCAATTGCACAAACGCGAACGCTTGCGCGGCGATCAAGGCGCCTGACGGAACCCAACGGATGCCGGTCATCTTGATTCATGGATTCACACCCAACCTGCCTTGGCCCTATGACGAAATAGGCGGGGGCGAGGGAACCTGGGGACAGTTCGCCGCAGCCTTGACCGCGCGCGGCCACCCGGTGTTCGAGTTCCGATGGAGATCGCATATGCGCTTCGAGGAGGCCGCCGGCGCGCTCGGCCAACTCGGCACCAAGGTCAATGAACTGACCGGGAGGAAGCCCTTCATCGTCGCCCATTCGTTCGGGGGCATCGTCGGCCACCTGGCCCTGCGAGATGGCGGCATCGTCTTCAATGGTGCCGAGTGGAAAGCGATTGCGTCGCGCTCGCTGTTCGGTGGCCTGCTGACGCTGGGATCTCCACTTTCCGGTATCCACAAGTACGCCACGGCGATTGCCGGCAACACGCTGACCTATGGCCGCGACAGCGACGATTCGAGCATCCGCGCTTGCGGCAGTTTGACCTGCTATATGGCGGGAGCTTCGGACGGCTGGGACGAAGACGAGCTGACGCCGATGAGCGCCAAGCTCCTGGCGATAGATCCCGTCTTGACAGCACTGCCAGCTTCGGGAGCGACCATCGAGAAGTTGCAAGCGCTGATAGGGGCGAGCGGAACGACAGCGCCCTTCGCCACGGTCGTGAGCCTGAAACGCCGCCCGATCGACGATGAAGCTCCTGACCTCACCGACGCGACGGCCTACGAACTCGGCGACGGCCTGATCGGAATCATGGGGCAGGCCGTCTTGCCGACAGACTTCTCTGGCGCGCCCTTCGGGAACCCAGAAGGCTTCGGCATCGTCGACCAGTTGGGAAACGTCACGGACCTCTGTCCGGCGTCGTTCCCCACCGACACTTTTCTGGCGCGACTCGACAAGTGCAATGCAGGCGAACTCGAGCACGTCGTGAAGAACGGCCGCGAGTACTACTTCGCCGTACGCGCCGGTCACACAGACACGCTACTGCATTCGGGCGGGAACAACTACTACCCGATCGTTACCTATCCGTTGGACGGCAAACTGGACGCGGACAATGGAGGGCCTGGGGGTTTTCATCCCTTGTTCGACTTCATGCACAGTGATCGTTTCCTGGACGGTCCTGGCGTCGATTCCGAACCGTCAGAAGTGCCCACCGGCCCGATCGACGTGCTGGGGCGGCTGGTTCGATCGGACCCCTCGCGGGGGCTCGTTGCTGTGGCCAATCAAATCCTGCGTTTCCGAGTCGTGGAGGCCATCGACGGCCTCCCCGTCGTCGACGTCCAGACCAGTTTCAGCGGGACCGACGGTACGTTCGCCATCGACGTTCGCCAGGTGTTCAAGAACGCTGGATTGGCGACGCCTGTCGCGGCGTCGGACTATGCCGTCGAGATTGACGTCGGCGACGGGCTGGCCCAGGCGCGCCGGGTCGTCCGCCAGGTTGTTGCGGAGGGTGTTACGGACCTTGGCGAAATCGACCTGACCCTGGCCGAGACGCCGCAACTAACTCAGGTCGCGGGCGTGGTCATCGATGGGCAAACCGAGGGCCGCGCGATCGCCGGTGCGACCGTCATCTTCAAGGCAGGCGTGGGGCTGCCCGCTGACTTGCTTCGAGAAGTGCCAAGGCCCCCAGAGTCAGGCGGCTACCAGCAGCGTTTCGTGACCAGCGACGCCAGCGGGCAGTTCGTGGTCCCGGACCTCATGCCGGGCTTCTACACGGTGCTGGTGGAGGCGCCCGGCTACATCAGCCAGATGCAGGGTTCGGTCTGGGTGGATCCATCGCTCGCGAACAACCTGACCCTGAGCGTGCTGAGTGAACTCGGGGCAGCTTCAGGTGCAGTCACTCTGCGCTGGAGCGCCGATACAGGCGCCGCGGGCGTGAGCAGGGATCTCGACTCACACTGGTCGAAGTACACGACGAGTCGAGATCTCATCTATCACATCTACTACAGCAACAAGCGGCATGGTGACGACTCGCTTGATCGTGATGACACGACCTACGAGGGGCCCGAGACGGTCACGTTCAATCTGGACTCGAGCGCTGACTACATCTACTACGTCCACAACTACTCAGGCGGGGCAACGACGATTCCAGGCTCCAGGCCATCGGTGGTCTTGCGGCTTGGCAGTGTGACGCGAGAGTTCACGATCCCGGGTGGATTCAGCGACGCGCGCCGCTTTTGGCATGTGTTCACACTCACCGGTGGCCAAGTGGTCCCGTGCGAGGTGGGCTGCTTCTCTGACACCCGCCCGGACAACGAATGGGGGTACGCTGGGGCGATTCGTCAGCCTACCTGGGTCACGGATGGGCCCAAACCGGGATCGGCCGCGATGCGACGGTGACAGCCTGAGTAGAGCGCGGACACCCCGTGAATCGAGGTGTCTGCGGCGGGTGGATCCTGCGGCTTGAAAGCCGGTACGGCACCGTGGCGAGAGGCGGCCGGGCGTCGGGCGGTATCGCGCTTGTCACGGTACGCGCGGTCGCGACACCGTCGAAGGCCGCGATCGCATGTCCGCATACTTTCGCCACCGAATCGACCTTGATGCGCGGCATGTCGCGCCGCCGGCGAAACTCATCAGGTCGGGCCGCTACCTTTCGGCCAGCACGGTTGGGTCAGGCGCAGCGGCGAGGGCAAGGACGGCCCACAGTGCCAGCCGAGGCCAAAATTGTCAGCTGGCCATGCTTCGATACGATTGCGTCCGCCGGGCCAAATCAGCCGGCGGCCTCGCGGCCGTACTGCGCTCGTCAGTCGCAGTTCCCGAGTTCGAGGATCGCGAAGCCATCCCGGTCGACCGCCTGCTGCACGGCCGCGCTGGCCTGCTCGACATGGCAGAACCGGCACGCTTCAGTGCGCAGGATCTGCGCGGGCAGATCCTTGGCGGCCAGGTAGCGGCGCCCGAACTCGAGCACCTGCTCGAGGTTCCGGCCGGCATCGGGAACGAGGATGTCGAAGTGCATCACGCGCCCGTCGGGGCGGGTGACATAGGTGTCGAACACGGCGATCGTCATGGTGATGTTTCCAGGGTGGGGTAAGCTGGCGCGAGGCCTCGACGGCGGCTCGCGAAACCGATCGTCCAGTCTCGATGCAGCCACCCGCGCCAGGGCCGCGGATCGTCCGGATCTCCTGCCTATTCGTCCCTCAGCCAGGCTCGGGGCGAGGCACCCGCGATCTGCGCGAAGGCGCGCGAGAAGGCCGCCGGGCTCGCATAACCCAGGCTGTCGCTGATCGTCTTGACCGCGCTGCCGTCGCGCAGCATCGTCTGCGCGATCGACACCCGCCAGCGCAGCAGGTATTCGCCCGGCGTGACGCCGACCGCGCTTCTGAACTCCGCGGCGAAGGCGCTGCGGGACATGCCCGCTTCGCGGGCCATGGCGTCGAGCGACCAGGCCGCACCCGGCCGCTCGTGCAGGGCGGTCAGGGTGCGGGCCAGCTTCGGGTGGGCCAGCCCGCTCAGCAGCCCGGCCTGAACGTCGCCTTGTGCCGGGCGATCGAGCATCCAGCGCAGCATCTGGAGCAGCAGCACGTCGAACAGGCGGTCGGCGAGCAGGCGTTGCCCGCAGCGCACGCGCGCGGTTTCGGCGAAGAGCAGTTGCAGGGTCTGCTCGATGCCTTCGACCTCGGCGATCCGCATCGACAGGACGGGCGGCAGGGCGCGCACCAGCGGGTGCTGGGGGCCGCCGTCGAAATCGAGCGTGGCGCAGACGAAGTCGCTGCCCTCCTTGGGCGCGTTGTGGAAGTCGTGGTCGAGCGGCCGCGGATAGAACAGCAGGGTCGGCTCCGACAAGGCGAGCCTGCGCGGTGCGCCGCTGCGCGGCCGGTGGGTGACCTCCATGTCGCCATGGCGAAGCACATGCAGGAAGGCGCGACCCGGTTTTGCGGCGAAATGCGTGAGGCCGCACAGCGGCCCGGCATGGAACAGGTGGGCGCGCACCCGAAAGCGCTCCAGCAGCGCGGACAGGCGATCGACGGTGGACGTCGGCATCGTTGCGGGGTGCTCGGTCATGGACGATGGGCAATGTATTGAGGACGAAATGCGTCCAATGATACGCAGATCAGACCCACACTGGGTCCTGTGCCAAGCCCAGGAGATCAGATGCAAACCTTCCGGCCGCTGGCCGTCACCGCCCCGTTCATTTCATCCGACCCACAGGAAATCACATCATGAACCGCGTTCCCCTGATCGACCGTGCCGACACCAGCGCCGACCGCAAGGCCTTGCTCGACGACATCCACGGCGCCTTCGGCGCCACGCCCAATATGTTTCGCGCCGTTGCCAACTCGCCCGCCGCACTGCGCAGCATGTGGGGTTCGTTCGGCGCCTTGGGCGCCGGCACCCTGGGCGCCAAGCTCGGCGAGCAGATCGCCGTGGCCGTGGCCGACCACAACGCCTGCGCCTACTGCCTGGCCGCGCACACCGTGCTCGGCAAGAACGCCGGTGCCAGCGCCGAGGAGATGGCCGCAGCGCAGGCCGGCGAGGCCAGCGACCCCAGGACGCAGGCCGCCCTGCGCTTCGCGCTGAAGGTGGTGCGCGAGCGTGCCCAGCTGGGCGACGCCGACGTGCAGAGCCTGCGCGACGCGGGCTTCAGCGACGAAGCGGTGGTCGAGATCCTGGCCCATGTGGCGCTGAACCTGTTCACCAACTACGTGAACGTGGCCTTCGCCGTGCCGGTCGACTTCCCGGCGGTCAAGCTGCGCCGCGCGGCCTGACTTGCCCCGTGCGTCGGTCGACGCACGAGCCTCCCGTAGGATGCGGGCATCTCCGATCTGCGGGGGGCAGATCCGCCGACGACCGGTGCCGTGAACCCGGCGCAGGGCGTGGCGGGTCGACCCTCGCGCCGTCCATGCCCCTGCACCGCCTGACCCTCCCCGTCACCCCCTTCGAGCAGAACTGCAGCCTCATCTGGTGCGGCCGCACGCGCGCCGCGGCGCTGATCGATCCGGGCGGCGACCTGCCGCGCCTGCGCGCCGCGGTCGCCGAGCGTGGTCTCGACCTGCAGGCGATCTGGCTCACGCATGCCCACATCGACCATGCCGGTGGCGCCGGCCAGCTGGCGCGCGAGACCGGGCTGCCGATCATCGGGCCGCACCGGGGCGACCAGTTCTGGATCGACGCGCTGGCGCAGCAGGCGCAGATGTTCCGCTTCGCGCCGGCCGAGCCTTTCGCGCCTTCGCGCTGGCTGGAGGACGGCGACACGCTGAGCCTGGGCGATCTGACGCTGGAGGTGCGCCACTGCCCGGGCCACACGCCCGGACATGTGGTCTTTCACGAGCGCGACAGCGGCGTCGCCTTCGTCGGCGACGTGCTCTTCGCGGGCAGCATCGGCCGCACCGACCTGCCCGGTGGCGACCACGGCCAGCTCATCGCCAGCATCCGCAACCGCCTGTGGCCGATGGGCGACGCCACGGTCTTCGTGCCCGGCCATGGGCCGGAGAGCCGTTTCGGTGTCGAACGCCGCAGCAACCCCTATGTGCGCGACTAGGGTCCGTTCACGTAGCGTGAACAGGCCCTGAACCCCGGCTCAGGGCGTCGCGTCGGGGTGCTGCTGGTAGATGGCTTCGGCCAGCGCCAGCAGGGTGGCCTTGGGCAGGGGGCCGACCAGGGCGTAGCCGCAGCCGGCCTCGATCCAGTAGAACAGGCCAAGCTCACCCTGGCGTTCGTAGCGGAAGGCGGTTTCGCTGTCCTGCGGCGGTTTGCGCAGGTAGACCGTGACACGAACACCCTGGCTGTCCTGGTACATCAGCTGCGCGCTCTTGCCCTGGCCGTCGGGCAGCAGGCGGCCGCCGACCAGATCGAAACCCTGCGCACGCAGGTCGAAGAGCTTCACCGGGACCGCGATGCGCCGCGTCAGCCAGCGCGCCAGATGCTCCTCCTGCGCCTTGACCTCCACCGCATGCCGCGGTTCGGCGACGTAGACGGCGTGGGCGTAGGCGGCGCGCTGGACCCAGGCGCCTTCGGCGGCCGCCAGCACCGCGGGTGTGCCGTTCACACGCTGCCATTGCCACAGGCCGGCGGCGCCGAACGCCGCCCCGGCGATCAGCAGGCCGGCCATGACGGCCGCCTGGCGCCAGGCCGGCGCAGCGCGGTGGCCGGCCGCCGCGCGCTGCAGATGCTGCGGCACCGGCTCGGCTGCCCAGGCGTCGCCGAGCGCGCGCAGCGCGTCGCGGTCGGCGGCCCAGGCCTGCACCCGGGCCTCGGCCTGCGGATGTTCGGCCAGCCAGGCGCCGACCTGCTGCTGTTCGGATTCGGGCAGCGCGCCGTCGAGCCAGGCGCTGAGTTGCTCTTCGCTCGGATGATTCATACCACTCGCCGCAGCGCCGGCCCCGCCGGCGACCTGCGGCCCTCGTGCCCTTGCAGAAGCTGGCGCATCGCCGCGCGCGCGCGGCACACGCGCGACATCACCGTGCCCAGCGGCACCTGCATCACCTCGGCCACCTCGGCGTAGCTGAGCTGCTCCACGCAGACCAGGAGCAGCGATTCGCGCTGCTCGGCCGACAGGTTCGCCAGGGCCGCCACCAGGTCCAGGCGCAGGCCCACGTCGGCGCCGGCATCACCGCCGCCGCGGTCCTGCAGGTCCTGCAGGTCGCCGGGGTCGAATACCGCGAGCCGGCGGTCGCGTCGCAGCTGGTCCATATGGGCGTTGTGTGCAATCGACAGCAGCCAGACCGCCATGTCGCGCCGCTGGTCGAACTGGTGCCAGTGGGTCAGCCCGCGTTCGAGGGTGTTCTGCACCAGGTCGTCGGCGCGGTGGATGTCGAACACCAGCGTGCGGGCATAGCGCCGCAGCCGCGGGATATGCCCGATCAGCTGCTGGCGGAACGCGGCGGGCGCGGGGCTCACGGCAGGTCTACGTCCGGGCGCAGCGGCCTATTCCCCGGGCCCCCGGGGCCTGCCGGGCGGCCCGACGCGGCACTTGAAGCCTGATTCGTCGTCGCCATCTGGTTTGCATGTCTGCACATCCCCACATCGGCTGCGCCCATTGTGGCGCGCTCAACCGCGTGCCGGCCGAGCGCCTGGCCGACGATCCGGTCTGTGGCCGCTGCGGCGCCGCGCTGCTCGCGGGCGAACCGGTCGAACTGAGCGATGCCAACTTCGACGCCGTGGCCGGCCGCACGACCCTGCCGGTGCTGGTGGACTTCTGGGCCACCTGGTGCGGGCCCTGCCGGGCCATGGCGCCGGCCTTCGCGCAGGCGGCGCAGCAGCTCAAGGGGCGCGCGCTGCTGGTCAAGGTGGACACCGACGCCAACCCGCAACTGTCGGCGCGTTTTGCGATCCGCAGCATCCCGACCCTGGTGCGCATGGACGGCGGGCGCGAGACCCGGCGCCAGGCGGGTGCCGTGTCGATGGCTGCGATCGTCGCGATGGCCGGCTGAGCGCCGCGGCTCAGTGGGCGGTTGCGCCCGCGCCCAGCTGGGCCTGCAGCAGCCGGGCCACGATGCCGGCTTCGTCTTCGGCGCTGAATGCAAACGGATACAAGGAGCGCGCCTTTCCGCCCAGGCCGGCGCTGCCGGCCTGGGCCTGGATCTGCGCGCCGATGTCGGCGAAGCTGGCCGACAGCAGCACCGCGGGGGCCATCACGCCCGGATGCTGGCGCACCGGGCCGATCACCGCGCAGCCCAGCATGCGTTCGTAGAAGCGCACATGGCGCGGGTTGACCTCGAGCAGCAAGGTGTCGTGCCCGCGCAGCCGGTGGGCGACGACATAGCCGACGTGGAACAGCCCGGCCAGCACACGCTGGCCGTGGCTCGAACTGTCCACCGCCAGCCGCGTGAACTCCACCAGGCGCCGGCCGGCGCCGCGCAGGGCCGCGATCTCGGCGCCGAAGGCGGCTTCGGCCGACAGGCCCTCGGGGCCGCCGTCGAGCTCCAGGGTCAGGGTGCCGATGGCGACGTCGCCGGCGGCCGTGTTTTCGTGGGCGCTGAGCGTGGTGCGCCAGCCGGTCTGGTCGCTGGGCAGCTGCACGGTGCCGTAGCCGCGCCAGGCGTAGCGCCGCTGCAGCAGTGCTTGCGCCGCCGCGCGCGTGTGCGCCATGCGGATCGTGAACAGCCGCTCGGGCGGCGGCGGCCAGGCCGCGGGCAGGCTTCCCGCCGGCAGGGCGGCACGGGGGTCGGCGGGCAGACGGGCCTGGGCGATCGTGGTGTAGGTCATGGACGCAAGGTGCCGGCGGCATCGGTGCAGGTCGGGATGCCTGCCCTGAAGGCCCGGCCGACTAGACCACGGCGGCGGGCCCCGCGGGGTTACAGGCTGCAAGCGCTGTTAGCGGGGTCCGACGTCGATGTAGCGCCAGATGTCGCGCATGAAGGGGTGGCGCAGATAGGTCTGGGTCCAGGGCTGCACCAGGTCGCTGACCACCCGGTGCATATGCACCTTGAACGGCATGTAGGCCACCAGGATGTCCTTGCCGCGGCGCATCAGGGCTTCGCGTTCGGGCCCGTCGGGCAGGCGCTGCTGCTCGCGGAACAGGGCGTCGAAGGCCGGCAGATTGAAGCGCGGGTCGTTGGACTCGGCGGCGTTGGGCCCGTAGGCGATGCCGAGGAAGAAGCCGCCGTCGGGCGAGGTGGCGGCCCAGGAATAGCCCCACATCTGCAGCGTGCCGGCGCGCGTCTTCTTCAGCAGCTCCGACCAGGTCGAGACCTCGAACTCGATGCGCAGGCCCACCGCCGCCAGCTCGCGGCGCAGCAGGTCGTTGGCACCGCGTGAACGCTGGTCGGCCAGCGAAGCCATGCGCAGCAGCAGCGGCTGGCCCGCCGGGTCCTCGCGCCAGCCGTCGCCATTGCGGTCGAGGTAGCCGTACACATCGAGCAGGGCCTTCGCACGTGCCGGGTCGTAGCTGCTCATCTCGCTGACATAGCTCGGGTCGTAGCCCGAGGTGTAGGGCGCAATCGTGCTCTGCGCCGGCAGACCGTTACCGCCGAAGACATGCCGGATGTAGGCCTGGCCGTCCTGTGCCAGGCCGACCGCGCGGCGCAGCGCCACCTTGTCCGGCGTGTAGCCGCCGACCACCGGGTCGTCCATGTAGAAATAACTCATCACCATGTCGGCCTGCTGCTGGCGCTGCAGCCGGATGCCGCGCTTGACCAGGTAGGGCGCGAGCTCCCCGTTCGGCGTGGCCAGCGGCACATAAGGGCCGGGCACGGCGATGAAGTCGTAGTCGCCGTTGAGGAAACTCAGCCAGCGCGGCTGGTCTTCCTCGACGATGTCGATGTGCACCTCGTCGACCAGGGGCAGGGTCTTGCCTTTGAGGTAGGCGGCGATGCGCTGCAGTTCCGGCGCGTCGCCGGGGGTGCCGCGATAGCTGTCGCCGCGGTAGCTGGGTGAACGTTCGAGCTCGATGTGCGAGGCGCGCCGCCAGCGCTTGAGCCGGAAGGGGCCGGTGCCCACCGGGTGCGCGCCGATGTCCTTGGCATAGAACTCGACCACCTCGCGCGCCACCGCACCCATGATCTGCGCGTCGGCGAAACGGTAGAGGAAGCGTGGGTCGTCGTCGCCCAGGGTCACGCGAAAGGTGTAGCGGTCGAGCGCGCGTACACCTTCGACCGGCGTGTCGTAGTCGAAGGGGCGGCGCGACTTGACCGCCTGTTCGCGCAGCTCCGACAGGCCGGGCAGCCTGGCCTGTTCGTACAGGTACAGGTCGCCGGAGTTGTACTGCGGGTCGTAGAAACGCTTGATCGAGTAGACGTAGTCCTCGGCCACCAGCTCGCGTCTTGCGCCCTTGAAGGCCGGGTCGTCCTGGAACCAGATGCCGGGCTGGATGTGCACCGTGAAGCTGCGGCCGTCGGCCGAGACCTCGGGCATCGCCGCGGCGGTATTGGTCTGCAGCCGCACCGGCCGCGCCAGGTAGTCGTAGGCCAGCGGCGCTTCCAGGATGTGCTGGATCAGCGTGCTCGAGTACAGGTCGCTGTTGGTCTGCGGTGGGTCGAAGGTGGATTCCGGCGCCGGGAAGGCCAGGCGCAGGATCTTCTTCGCTGCCGTGGCGGCGTGCAGCGTCGCCGGCGCCAGCGCGGCAGCGGCCGTGCCCTGCAGCAAGGTTCGACGGTGAAGGTTCATCGGTAGGTCATGGTTGGATGTCGACCATATGCCACCAGTCCTGCCAGAACAGGGGGCGCCGGTAGCCGGCGAGGGCCGGCTGGGCGAGGTCGGTCACGATGCGGTGCACCAGGGTCTTGTAGGGCGCGTAGGCGATGCCCAGCAACTGCGCCTGGCGAAACAGGGCCAGGCGCTCGGGGCCATCGGGCAGCACTTCCAGGCGCTCGTAGAGCGCGTCGAAAGCCGGGAGCCTGAAGCGCGCCATGTTCTGCCCACCGACCTGCGGGCCGTGAAAACGGGCCAGCGAGGGCAAGCCGTCGGGCGCCGCCGCCGAACCGCCGACGCGCCAGATCTGGTACTGGCCGCCGCGCGCGGCCTTCAGGTTTTCGGGCCACTTGGCGGGCCGGTACTGCAGGCGCAGGCCGACGGCGGCGAGGTTCTTCGCGCGCAGCTCGTCGAGCGTGCGCGACTGGTTGTCGGGCTGGGTCAGCATCTCCAGCAGCAGAGGCGACCCGTCCGGGCGCTCGCGCCAGCCGTCGCCGTCGCGGTCGACCCAGCCGTAGAGGTCGAGCAGGGCCTTGGCGCGCGCCGGGTCATGGTCGCCCATCTCGCTCTTGAAGGCGGCGTCGAAGCCGGTGGTCTGCGGCAGCAGCGTGGACTGCGCCGGGATCGCCTGCCCGCGCCAGACGGTGGCGATCTCGCGCGGCACGTCCAGCGCTAGGCCGATGGCGCGGCGCAGTGCCACCTGGGCCGGCGCCAGGCCGCCGACCACCGGGTCGTCCATGTTGAAGACCACGAAGTAGACGTCCGAGCGCACCGTCTGGTAGCCGCGCACGCCCTTTCTGGCCAGATGCGGCGCCAGCTGCCCGCCCGGCATCGCGAGGTCGATGAACTGGGCCGGCATCTGTTCGATGAAATCGTGCCGGGCCTGCAGGAAGCTCAGCCAGCGCGGCTGCTCCTCCTCGATGATGCTGATCTCCACGCGGTGAATCATCGGCAGGCGCCGGCCGCGAAAACGCGCCAGCAAGGCCTGGCCTTCGGCATCGTCGGCGGCCGGCTCGGCATCGAAGTAGCGCTCGCGATAAGCCGGGTTGGATTCGAGCACGATCTGCGAGCTGCGCCGCCACTGCGCCAGGCGGAAGGGCCCGGTGCCCACCGGGTGGGCGGCGATGTCGTCGCCATAGGCTTGCACCACCTCGCGTGCCAGTGCGCCGAACAGGTCGCCGGTGGCCAGGGTCTCCAGGAAACGCGGGCGCGGCGCGGCCAGCCGGAAGCGGATCGTGTGCCGGTCCAGGGCCTGCAGGCCGGCCATCGGCGTGTCGTAGTCGAAAGCCTGCTTGCCGTCCAGCGCGCGCTGGCGCGCCTCGGCCAGGCCGACGATGCCCTGCTGCGCCAGACCGCCCCAGGCCGGGCTCTTGCTGGCCGGGTCGGCGAAGCGCTGGAAGCTGTAGACGTAGTCGGCGGCGACCAGTTCGCGGCGCTGTCCCTTGAAGGCCGGGTCGTCGGCAAAGAAGATGCCGGGTTGCAGGCGTACCGTCCAGGTGCGGAAGTCGGCATCGACCTCGGGCATCGCCGCAGCCGTCAGTGGCTTGATCTTTGCCGGCCGCGCCAGGTGGTCGTAGCCGTACAGGCCCTCGAAGATGTGCGGCGTGACGGTGCGCGAGTAGATGTCGATCACCTGCGCCGGGTCGAAGCCGGTTTCGGCGACGCGGAAGGCATAGCGCAGCACCTTCAGGGGCTGTGTCGCCGGGGCCGGCGGCAGCTTGGGCGACGTGGCATCGGCGGCGCCGGCCAACGTGCAGGCCGCCAGCCCGAGCGCGGCCACGAGCCCGATGACCCGGCGCACGGTGCCTACTGCTGCGCGCGCTGGCGCATGTCGGCGTCGACGTCGACCATATGCCACCACTCGTTCCAGAAGGGCGGGCGCCGGTAGCCGATCAGCCAGGGGTACCAGAGGTCGGTGCTGATGCGGTGCACCGTGGGCTTGTAGGGCATGTAGGCAATGGCGATCTTCTTCGCTTCGAGGAACAGGGCCTCGCGCTCGGGCCCGTCGGGCAGCCTGGCCATGCGCTCGTAGAGCGCGTCGAACTCGGCCAGCTTGAAACGCGCCAGGTTCTGCGATCCGGACTGCGGGCCGTGCAGCCGGTACAGCGCACTCTGGCCGTCGGTGCCGGCGGCCGACGAACCCAGGGCCCAGATCTGCAGCTTGCCGGCGCGCGCCTTCTTCAGATGTTCGGGCCACTGCCCGGTCTCGAAGCGCACCTTGACGCGGATGGCCTCCATGTTCTTGCGGAACAGCTCGTCGAACTGGCGGTAGATCTGCTCCGGCTGGGTGGCCTTGTTGAGCAGCAGGGGCGAGCCGTCGGGCAGGTCGCGCCAACCGTCACCGTCGCGGTCGAGATAGCCGTAGACGTCGAGCAGGGCGTTCGCGCGCGCCGGGTCGTGGTCGCCCGACTCGCTCTTGAAATGCGGGTCGTAGCCGGTGGTGAAGGGCACGATGTTCGACTGCGCCGGGATGGCCTGGCCGCGGCGGATGATCCTGATTTCGCGGTCGATGTCCATCGCCAGGCCGATCGCACGGCGCAGCGCCACCTTCTCGGCCGTATAGCCGCCGACCACCGGGTCTTCCATGTTGAAGTAGGTGATCGCGATGTCGGGATTCACCGACTGCCGGCCCTGGATGCCATGTTTGGCCAGATTCGGCGCCAGCACGCCGCCCGGCATCGCCTGCACCACGAAGTTGCCCGGCACCGACCCGGTTTTCGAGACCAGGGCGTCGATCTCGCCGTTGAGGAAGCTCAGCCACATCGGCTGATCCTCGTCGATGATCGAGACCTGCACCTCGTCGACGATCGGCAGCCGCTTGCCGCGCAGCCTGGCCAGGATGGCCTGGCCCTCGACGTCGTCGGCCGCCGGCTCGGCGTCGTAGAAACGCCCGCGGTAGTCGGGGTTGCGTTCGAGCACGATCATCGAACTGCGCCGCCAGCTCTTGAGCTTGAACGGCCCGGTGCCCACCGGATGTTCGCCGATGCGCGCACCGTAGAACTCGACCACCTCGCGCGCCACCGCGCCCAGGTTGTCGGAGCTCGCGAGGTTGCTGCCGAAGCGCGGGTCCGGGGCCAGCAGCCGGAATTGCAGGGTATAGCGGTCCAGCGTGCGCAGGCCCTCGGGCTCGCTGTCGTAGTCGAAGGGCGTCTTGTCGTCGAGATGCTTCTGGCGCTTGGCGGCCAGGCCGGCGATCTTCAGGCTCGCGACATAGGTCCAGATCTCGCTGCGGTTGGCCGGGTCGGCGGTGCGCAGGATCGAATAGACATAGTCGCGTGCCGTCAGCTCGCGCGGCCTGCCCTTGAAGGCCGGGTCGTCGGCGAAGAAGATGCCCGGCTTGACGCGCACCGTCCAGGTCGTGAAGTCGGGCGAGACCTCGGGCATGGCGGCCGCCGTCAGCGGCTTGATCACCGCCGGCCGCGCCAGGTGGTCATACTGGTACAGGCCCTCGAAGATGTGCGGCGTGATGGTGCGCGAATACAGGTCGCTGATCTGCACCGGGTCGAAGCTCGTCTCGGGGGTGTTGAAGGCGATGCGCAGCACCTTCTTCGCGGCGGTCTGCGCCAGCGCCGGCTGCTGCGCCAGGACGGCCAGGCCGAGGACCAGCGCAGACAGGCACTTCATGGCGCCTCGTCCTTCTGGATGTCCACCAGATGCCACCACTCGTTCCAGAACAGGGGCCGGCGGTAGCCGATCAGGTGCTTGTAGGTCAGGTTGTTGCTGAAGCGGCTCATCAGCGACTTGTAGGGCATGTAGGCCGTGCCGATGAGCTTGGCGCGCAGGAACAGGGCATCGCGCTCGGGCCCGTCGGGCAGTCGCGCGACCTCGTTGTAGAGGTGGTCCATCTCCTCGCTGCGGAAGTGCGCGAAGTTCTGCCCGCTGCCGATCTGCTGGCTGTAGTAGGACTGCAGGGTGTCCAGCCCGTCCGGGCTGGCCGCCGAGCCGCCGAGCGTCCACATCTGCAGCTTGCCCGCGTAGGCGGCCTTGAGCTGCTCCGACCACTGCCCGGTGAAGAAGCTCACGCGCACGCCGACGGCGGCGAAGTCCTTCTGCCAGGCTTCGTCGAACTGGCGGCTGAACTGGTCGGGCTGGGTCGCGATCTCGATGCCCAGCCGCGAACCGTCGGGCCGCTCGCGGTAGCCGTCACCGTCCACGTCCTTGAAGCCGTAGAGGTCGAGCAGTGCCTTCGCGCGCGCGGGGTCGTAGTCGCCCATCTCGCTCTTGAAGTCCGGGTCGTAGCCGCTGCACCAGGGGATGAACAGGGACTGCGCCGGGATGCCCTGGCCGCGGTAGAGCTGGTTGATCAGCTTGGGCACGTTGAGCGCCAGCGACAGCGCGCGGCGCAGCGCCACTTGCGCCGGCGACGTCCCGCCGACGGTCGGGTCGTCCATGTTGAAGTAGGTGTAGACGCTGTCGGCGTTCAGCGAGCGGTAATGCCGGATGCCCTTCTTCGCCAGGTGCGGCGCGAGTCGGTTGTTCGGGATCGCCTGCGAGATGGCCACGGCCGGGATGGCGGCGATGTCCAGACTGCCGTTGAGGAAGGTCAGCCAGCGCGGCTGCTCCTCGGTGATGATGCTGACTTCCACGCGGTCGACCATCGGGATGCGCTTGCCCTTCAGGCGCGCCAGGATCTCCTGGCCCTCGGCATCGTCGGGCCCGGGTTCGGCGTCGTACAGGCGCTCGCGATAGTCGGGGTTGCGCTCGAGCACGATCAGCGAACTGCGCCGCCACTGCGCCAGCCGGAAGGGCCCGGTGCCCACCGGGTGGGCCATGCTGTCGGCGGCGTAGAACTCGACCGCCTCGCGCGCCTGAGCGCCGAGCACGTCGCCGGCGGCCAGCGCCTGGAGCAGCCGCGGGCGCGGCTTGTCGAGCGTGATCTTCAGCGTGTAGCGTCCCAGGCTCCGCAGCCCCGGCACTTCGCGGTCGTAGTCGAAGGCGATCTTCCTGGCGACCGTCTCGTCGCGCAGCTCGTTCAGGCCGACGATGCCCAGGTCCTGGATCACCGAGCCCACGGGGCTCTTGTTGGCCGGGTCCATCAGACGCTTGACCGCGTAGACATAGTCTTCGGCCACCAGCTCGCGCTTCTGCCCCTTGAAGGCCGGGTCGTCGGCGAAATGGATCCCGGGCTTGACGTGGATCGTCCACTCGCGGAAGTCGTCCGAGACCTCGGGCAGGCCGTCGGCGGTGAGCGGCTTGATCTTGAAGGGCCGTGCCAGATGGTCGTATTCGTAAAGGCCCTCGAAGATGTGCGGCGTCACCGTGCGCGAGTACAGGTCCGAGATCTTCGCCGGGTCGAATCCGGTTTCCGCGGCGTTGAAAGCGACACGCAGCACCTTCTGCGGCGCCGCCGAGGCGGCCAGGGCACCGACGCACAGGGCCACGGCCAGCAAACGACGGATCGATGTGTTCATGGCAGTTTCGACGGATCGATGTCGACGTAGCGGAAGAAGTCGCGCAGGAAGGGGTGGCGGCGGTAGCCGAGCAGCTGCCCGTGCATCAGGTCGGTGGCCACGCGATGGCCGGTGACCTTGTACGGCTCGTAGGCCACCGACAGCAGCTTCATGCGCCGGATGATGGCCTCGCGCTCGGGGCCGTCGGGCAGCACGTTCTGCTCTTCGTACAGGCGGTTGAACTCCGGCAGGTCGAAGCGCGCATGGTTCGCCTGGCCCTTGTTCGGGCCGTACAGCAGGTCGAGGAAATAGCTGCCGTCAGGGCTGACACCGCCCCAGGCCACGCCCCACATCATCAGCTTGCCGGCACGGCTGGCCTTGAGCTGCTCGGGCCACTTGGAGAGCTTGAAGCTGATGCGCACGTTCACCGACTCGGCGGCCTTGCGCCACAGCTCCTGCAGCTTGCGCGACTGCTGGTCGGGCTGGCTCGAGTACTCGAGCAGCAGCGGGCTGCCGTCGGGCTGGTCGCGCCAGCCGTCGCCGTCCTTGTCGACCCAGCCGTAGAGGTCGAGCAGGGCACGCGCACGCGGCACGCTGTGTTCGCTCATCTCGCTCTTGAAGGCCGGGTCATAACCCGACAGCAGTGGCGGGATCACCGACTGCGCCGGGATCGACTGGCCCAGGCGCACGAGCTCGATCTCGCCATGCACGTCGTAGGCCAGGCCCATCGCGCGCCGGAAGGCCACGCGCTCGGGGGTGTAGCCGCCGACCACCGGGTTCTCCATGCCGAAGTAGGAGAGCGTGGCGTCGACCAGGGGCGAGCGCACCATGCGGATGCCCTGCTTGGCCAGGTTCGGCGCCAGCTGGTTGTGCGGGATGGCGTTGGGGGCGAACTCGTTGGGCAGGCGGTCGAGGAAGTCGTGCTCGCCGTTCAGGAAGGCCAGCCAGCGCGGCTGCTGCTCCTCGATGATGCCGATCTCCACGCGGTCGAGCAGCGGCAGCCGGCGCCCGGCGAGGGCCGCGGCCATCGCCACCGCCTCGGTGTCGCCGGCCGGCGGATTCTCGGCGTAGTGCTCCTCGCGGTAGCGTGGGTTGCGTTCGAGCACGATCTTCGACGAGCGGCGCCAGCTCGCGAGCACGAAGGGGCCGGTGCCCACCGGGTGCGCCATGATGGTGTCGGCGTAGTGCTCGGCGACTTCGCGTGCCACCGCGCCCATCACCGCGCCGTCGGTGAACAGATAGTAGAAGCGCGGCGCCGGCGCCTTGATGCGCACCTGGAAGCTGTAGCGGGCGAGCAGCTTCAGGCCCTCGACCTCGGTGTCGTAGTCGAAGGGCTGCTTGGCCTCGATCAGCCGACGGCGCAACTCCGACAGGCCCAGGATGCCGGCGTTCTCGAGCTGGAACAGGTTCGGGCTCTTGAACTTCGGGTCGTAATGGCGCTTGATGGCGTAGATATAGTCGGCCGCGACCAGCTCGCGCGGCCGGCCCTGGAACACCGGGTCGTCGTGGAAGTAGATCCCCGGCCGGATGCGGAAGGTGAAGGTCCGGCTGTCGTCGCTGATCTCCGGCATCGCCACCGCGGTGTTGGGCACCGCGCGCGCCGGGCGCTCCAGGTAGGCGTAGGTCAGCGGCGCGTCGAAGATCGCCGCGGCCACCGTGCGCGAATACAGGTCGGAAATCTGGGCCGGGTCGAAACCGGTCTCGGCGACCGGGAAGGCGTAGCGCAGCACACGCGGGGACGCGGGCGCCGACTGAGCCGAACCGGTGCCCCAGACCAGCGCGAGGCTCGTGGCCAGCGCCAGCAGGACAAAACGCTTCATGGATGCGACAGGGTGCGACGAAGGCGCGAGTCTAGTCCCGTGACACTGCCGCCCACCCCGGGACAACCCACTGGGCACGGGGGTTGCTTGGCACAAACCCCGGGGGCGGCGCCCCGCGCTGCGCCCGTACACTCGCGCCTTCCCCAACCCGGGAGTGAACTCACGTCATGGCCGCCTACCTTCTGCGGCGCTTGTGGCAAATGGTGCCGACCATCCTCGGTGTCGTGCTGCTGGTGTTCTTTCTCTTCAAGTACTTCGGCGGCGACCCGGCCGAGATCCTCGGTGGCCTGAACGCCACGCCCGAGCAGATCGCGGCCATCCGCCAGCAGCTCGGCCTGGACGAGCCGGTCTGGTACCAGCTCTGGATCTACCTCAAGAGCGTGGTCACCTTCGACTGGGGCAAGAGCTGGGCCACCAACGAGGCGGTGAGCAATCTGTTCGCGACCCGGCTGCCGGCCACGCTGACGGTGATGCTGCCGATCCTGATCCTCGAGGCCGTGGTCGCGCTGCCGATCGCGATGTGGGTGGCCTACCGCCGCGGCTCGCTGGCCGACCGCACGATCATGGTCATCAGCACGGTGGCGCTGTCGATCAGCTTCCTGGTCTACGTCATCGTCGGCCAGTACGTGTTCGGCTTCCAGCTCGGCTGGTTCCCGGTGCAGGGCTGGAGCGACAGCGTGTGGACCAACCTGATCACCTACGCGCCGCTGCCGGTGATGCTGGCCGTGGTGGTGTCGCTGGCGCCGTACACGCGGCTGTACCGCACCTTCTTCCTCGACGAGCTGGGCCACGACTACGTGCGCACCGCACGCGCCAAGGGCATGACCGAGAACACGATCATGTTCAAGCATGTGCTGCGCAACGCGATGATCCCGATCCTCACCAATATCGGCCTGGCCCTGCCCAGCGTCTTCGTCGGCTCCTTCCTGATCGAGGTCTTCTTCTCGATCCCGGGACTCGGCCGCGAAGTCCTGCTGGCCGTCAACCGCAGCGACTACCCCGTCATCCAGGCCATCGCCGTGTACCTGGCGGTGCTGACGATGCTGATCAATCTGATCGTCGACGTGATGTTCAAGCTGGTCGACCCGCGGGTGGTGCTCAAATGAATGTCGCCATCACTGCAGGCGCCGCCGCTGCCGAGCGCTCCGAGGGCGTCTGGCACGCGGCCTGGCGCCGCTTCAAGACCGACCGTGTCGGCCTCGTGTCGGCGGCCATCGTGGTCGCCTTCCTGGTGCTGATCCTGGCCTCCTGGCTCGGCCTGGTCGCCGCCCAGTGGCAGAGCGAGGTCGGGGTGGCGAATGCGCCGCCGACCTTCCTCGGCCCGCGCCCGCCCGAGGCCATCGGCACCATCGAAGTCCCCAAGGGCCCGAACGTGGACCTGTCGGCGGTCGACCCGCTGGCCCCGCGCTACAAGGAATGGGACGAAGCCGCGGCCAAGTACAAGACCATCGAAACCCCGAAGGCCGAGACCCTGGCGCTGGGCGGAGACCGCCTCGGCCGCGACGTGCTCAGCAAAGCCATCAAGGGCACCGAGATCTCGGTCTTCGTCGGCGTGCTGGCCTCGCTGCTGGCGACCACGATCGGCACCGTGCTCGGCGCCTTCAGCGGCTTCTTCGGCCGCCGCATCGGTGACTTCCTCGAGTGGCTGTACAACGTCTTCGAGTCGATCCCCGGCATCTTGCTGATCTTCGCCTTCGCGGCGGTGTTCGGCCGCGGCATCCTGACCGTGGTCCTGATCCTCGGCCTGACCGGCTGGACGGGCCTGTACCGCCAGGTGCGCGCCGAGTTCATCAAGCATGGTGCGCGTGAATACGTGCGCTCGGCCGAGGCCATCGGGGCGTCCACCTCGAGCCGGATGTTCAAGCACATCCTGCCCAACATCAGCCACGTCATCCTGGTGCGCATGAGCCTGCTCGTGGTGGGCTTCATCAAGGCCGAGGTGATCCTGTCCTATCTCGGCCTGGGCGTCGGTGTCGAGGACGTGTCCTGGGGCACGATGCTCGCCGAGGCGCAGAGCGAGCTGATCCTGGGCTACTGGTGGCAGCTCGCCGCGGCGACGCTGTTCATGGCCCTGTTCGTGACCGCGTTCTCGCTGCTCGCCGATGCGGTGCGCGACGCGCTCGACCCGAAGCTCAGAGGCCTGGAGTGACTTTGTACCCCCACGCTCACATTCGTTCGCTGCCCCATGGCCCCGCCAGGGGCCCCTTCGTGGCCCTTGGGTCGCAGGCCCCCCTAGGGGCGGCCCGGCGGGAGGCCTGACATGCTCTTGTCCATCCAGGACCTCAAGGTCAGTTTCCGCATGGGCCGTGTCGACGGCGTGGCGCAGCGCGCCGACGCCGTGAAGGGCGTGTCCTTCGACATTCCGGAGAACCGCATCGTCGCCCTGGTCGGCGAGTCGGGCTCGGGCAAGAGCGTCACCGCGATGTCGATCCTGAACCTGCTGCCCGACAACGCCGAGCGCAGCGGGCGCATCCTGTGGCAGGGCCGCGACCTGCTGCAGGCCTCGCTGCCCGAACTGCAGACCCTGCGCGGCAAGGAAATCGCCTGCGTCTTCCAGGACCCGATGCAAAGCCTGAACCCGGTGTTCACGGTCGGCGCGCAGCTCATCGAGCCGCTGATCAAACATCTGGGCATGAGCCGCAAGCAGGCGCTCGCGCGGGCCGAGGAACTGCTTGTCGAAGTCGGCATGCCCGAGCCCAAGCGACGGCTGCATTCCTACCCGCACGAGATGTCGGGCGGCCAGCAGCAGCGCGTGATGATCGCGATGGCGCTGGCCTGCGAGCCCAAGCTGCTGATCGCCGACGAGCCGACCACGGCGCTGGACGTGACCATCCAGCGCCAGATTCTCGAGCTGGTCGACAAGCTCAAGGACAGGCACCGCATGAGCGTGCTGTTCATCAGCCACGACCTCGGCGTGGTCGGCGAGATCGCCGACCATGTGGTCGTGATGCGCAACGGCATCATCCGCGAACAGGCGCCGGTGGCCGGCATCTTTGCCAGCCCGCAGGACGACTACACCAAGGCCCTGCTCGCCTGCCGCCCCAGCCTGACCGAGAACCCGGCGCGGCTGATGGTCATCGACGACCACATCTCGGGCAAGGCCGCCGCCGGCGCGGCGCAGGCCAAGGACCCCGACGCACCGGTGGTGCTGGAGGTGCGCTCGCTGGCCAAGAGCTTCTTCCTCAAGCAGGGCCTGTTCGGCAAGCGCGAGTTCAAGGCCGTGCAGGACGTGAACTTCAAGCTGCGCAAGGGGCATACCCTGGGGGTGGTCGGCGAATCGGGCTCGGGCAAGACGACGATGGGCCTGTCCCTGCTGCGCCTGCACGAACCCACCGCCGGCGAGGTGATCTTCGAAGGCAAGGACCTGCTGAAGATCAGCGACCGCGAACGCCAGCTGATGCGCCGGCGCATCCAGGTCGTCTTCCAGAATCCCTATGCCAGCCTGAACCCGCGCTTCACCATCGGCCAGACCCTGATCGAGCCGATGGAGATCCACGGCATCGGCAAGGACCTGGCCGAGCGCGAGCAGCGTGCACGCACCCTGCTCGAGAAGGTTGGCCTGGACGGGAGCGCCTTCGGCAAGTACCCGCACGAATTTTCCGGCGGCCAGCGCCAGCGCGTGGCGATTGCGCGCTGCCTGACCCTGAACCCGGACGTGCTGGTGCTCGACGAGGCGGTCAGCGCACTCGACGTGTCGGTGCAGGCCCAGGTGCTGAACCTGCTGCGCGACCTGCAGGACGAGTTCGGCCTGGCCTATGTCTTCATCAGCCACGACCTTGCCGTGGTGCGCTTCATCAGCGACGAGGTGCTGGTGATGAAGGACGGCCGTGTCGTCGAGCAGGCGAGCGCCGAGCAGATCCTGGCCGCGCCGCGCGAGGAGTACACGCAGCGCCTGCTGGCGGCGATCCCGCGCGGCTACCACGGCGCCGCCGCCTGAGCCCGGCGGCCGGGCCGATGCTGTACTTCGCGTACGGCTCCAACCTGCTGCCGGCACGGCTGCTCGCGCGCACGCCGTCGGCGCGCATGCTGGCGGTCGGCCGCCTGGCCGGCCACGGCCTGCGCTGGCATATGGCGGCCAGCGACGGCTCGGGCAAATGTGATGTGGTGCCCGACGACATGGCCGTGGTGCACGGCGTCGTCTACCGGCTCGACCCGGCCGAAAAGCCCCTGCTCGACCGGGCCGAGGCCCTGGGCGTGGGCTACAGCGAACGCCGGGTGCGGATCGCGACCGCCGACGGCAGCGTCGAGGCCTGGACCTACACCGCGCTGCGCACCGAGGCCGCGCGCCTGCCCTACGACTGGTACCGCGACATCGTGCTCGCCGGCGCCCGCGCGCATGGCCTGGACGCCGACTACGTGCGTTTGCTGGCCGCGGTTGCGGCCCGGCCCGACCCGGACCGGGCGCGCGCCGCGCTGCACCGCGCCTTGTTGACGCCCTGAAGGCGACGCGGGCGCTCAGGCGCGCCGCACCTTGACGCTGTAGTCGCCGACGCCGGATTCGCGGTTGTAGTGGCGCACCTGGACCCAGTAGTCACCCGCGGACAGGTCGGCGGCGATGCGGGCATTGAAGGCGTAGCCCGAGTCGTCGTCCTCGGCGATCAAGCGGGTCGGCTGGTCGGGGCCGAAGAGTTTCATCACCACGTCGCTGGGGCCTCGCGTGTCGACGACATGGCGGCCCTCGGCGCCCGGCGCGACGCGGAAGCGAAACAGGTCCTCCTCGCCGAAGCGGCCGATCGACGCGGCGCTGCGCCGGCGCGGATTGACCACCAGCGGGGTGGCGTCGACCACCGTCGGCGCGGCCTTCGGGTACATCCTGGCGCCGGCGATGAACTGCTTGTCGACCCGTGACAGGATCTCGTTGGCTTGGGTGCCGACGCCGTTGAGCGTCCATTCGGCCGGAAAGAAGTACAGCATGATGGACTCGCGGTCGAAGGCGGTGCCGTTGACCTGGTCGGCGCTGTAGCGGCGCAGGATGTTGAAGCGGGTCGTGGCCTCGTCCCAGAAATTCGGACGTCCGGCCATCTCGCGGATGACGACGGCTTCGTTCCACTCGATGCCGCCGGCCGGGTTCTGGTGTTCATGTGCGAGGCCGATGGCGTGCCCCCATTCGTGCGCCGCGGTGCCGCCGTCGAGAAACCCCAGGTTCATCGTCGCCTGGTCGAGCGGGATGTCGCGGCAGTCGGTGCCGATGTAGGACCAGGCGCCGTCGCCGGCGTCGAAGCTGATGCGGATCTCGGCGCCGGGCCGCTCGTCGAACAGGATCTGCAAGTTGCACAGGTCGGTCCACCATCTGGCCTGCGCCATCGCCACGTCGCGTTGCGCCGCGCTGCCGCCCAGGAAGCGTGCATGCAGGGTGCTGCCGTTCATCCAGGTCTTGCCGATCGGCGACAGGGCCCGCGTGCGGCCCGGCCGGCCGGGCTGCGTGGACTGCGGGCGGAACAGCTCGCGCGGCAGGATCCGATCGAAGCAGACATGCGGGCGGGCGGTGCTGCGACTGGGCATGGCGGGTTCCTCATGCGGATGTGGTGTGTGGCACAGCATGCGGCGCTGCCGCAGGCCCCGCAATCGGCAGCCTAGGGGCTGCAGGCCCCACAATCCGCGCCCGTGAAGTCCCGCCCGCCGCTGCCCTGCCCGTCGATCGCCCTGCTCGCCGCCCTGGTCGGCGGGCCGGCGCTGGCGCAGCCCGTGGCGCAGACCGCGGCCGCACCGGCGCAGGCTGCATCGGCGCCGACGCAGCGCGTCCAGATCACCGGCGGCCGCGAATCCGAGACCGAGCAGCGCCGGCGCGCCACCGCGGCGAAGATCATCATCGGCCGCGAGGAGATCGAGCAGTACGGTGACAGCTCGGTCGGCGAGGTGCTGCGCCGGCTGCCCGGTGTCAGCACGCCGGGGGGGCCGGGCCGCGGCGGGGCGCCACGCCTGCGCGGCCTGGGCGGTGGCTACACCCAGCTGCTGATCGACGGCGAGCGCATCCCGCGCGGCTTCTCGCTCGAATCGCTGACCCCCGACCAGGTCGAGCGCATCGAGATCCTGCGCGCGCCGACCGCCGAAACCGGCGCCCGCGCCATCGCCGGCACGATCAACATCGTGCTGCGCGAAGGTTACCGCCGGCGCCTGAACGATCTGCGCCTGGGCGTCGGCATCGAAAGCGGGGAGGTCTCACCGGGGGCCTTCTGGACCTGGAACGACACCGTCCGGGATGTGGCGACCAACCTCAGCGGCGGGCTCTCTCGGCGCAGCAGCGTCGACCGCAGCCGGCTGGAAAGCGACACCGTCGGCGGCGACGAGCCCGGGCAGACCATCGAGCAGCGCGCGTCGGCGTCGCGCCGGCTCGGGCTGAACCTGGCGGCGCGGCTGCAATGGCGACTCGGCGCGGACGGCGATTCGCTGCTGCTGTCGCCGAGCCTGTTCCACGCCGACAACCGCAGCCGCTCCAGCGCGCAGTTGCAGACCCTGTCCGGCGAACCACGCTACGAGACGGCGCTCGGTGAGTCCGAAGGCAGCTTCAGCAATCTGCGCCTGAACGGTCAGTGGCGCCAGCGCCTGGGCCCGGGCCGCATCGAGAGCAGCCTGAGCGGTGGCGCCTGGCGCGCCGAAAGCCGCAGCCAGCGGCAGGAGTTCGCCGGCGGGGGTCTGCTGCGCACACGCGACGAAGACAACGACGTGCGCCAGGACTCGCTGCGGCTGAGCGGCAAATACAGCGTCCTGCTCGGGGGCGACGAGCGGCGCGAAAACAGCGAGCACAGCGGGGTCGGCGGCGCCGAGCTCGAGCTCGACCGGCGCAGCGAAGCGCGCAGCCTGCTGCAGGACGGCCAGCCCCTGCTGACCGAATTCGGCGACAACCTGTCCGCCAGCAGCCTGCGCCTGGCGCTGTACGCACAGGACGAATGGACACCGACGCCGAACTGGGCCCTGCATTTCGGCCTGCGCTGGGAAGGCATCCGCACTCTGGGCGACCCCGGCGACGGCAGCCACCCGACGCATCTGGACCGCGTCCTGACGCCGCTGGCACATGCAGTCTGGAAACCCGACCCGGCCAGCCGCAGCCAGGTCCGGCTGAGCCTGACGCGCAGCTGGCGCGCCCCTGGTCTGGGCAACCTGATCGCCCGTCCGCGGCCGAACGAGCGCTATCCGCTGGAGGGCGCGAACGTCCCGACCGCACCCGACCGCGCCGGCAACCCCGGGCTGCGTCCCGAGCTGGCCACCGGCATCGACCTGGCCTTCGAACATTACCCGGCCGGTGGCGGCGTGCTCAGCGCCAGCCTCTTCCACCGCCGAATCCGCGACCTGATGCGCACCGTGGTGGCGCTGGAATCGGTGCCCTGGAGCCCGGTGCCGCGCTGGGTGGCGCGCACCGGCAACGTCGGCGAGGCCAGCACCGAAGGCCTGGAGCTGGAGGCCAAGGGCCGGCTGGATCAATGGTTCACCCCGGCCTGGGCCGAGGCGCCGCGCACCGAGCTGCGCGCCAGCGTCTCGCTGTTGCGATCGCGCGTGCACGCCCTGCCCGGCCCCGACAACCGGCTTGAGCAGCAGCCCGACGTGACCCTGAACCTGGGCGCCGACCACGCCTGGCCCGGCCTGCCGCTGAAGACCGGCGTCAACCTCAACTGGGTGCCGGGCTACCGCACGCAGACCACACTGGCGGAGCTCGAAGGCGTGAGCGCCCGGCGCGTGATCGACGTCTACGGCCTGTGGACCTTCGACCCCGGGCTGGCCCTGCGCGTGTCGGCGGGCAATGCCCTGCCGCGCGCGAGCGACGACTTCAGCCGCTACGACGATGGCATGCTGAGCTCGACCACGCGAACGCACGGGCCATCGGCGCTGAACCTGCAGCTGCGGCTGGAGCTGAAGCTCTAGACTGTCGGGCTAGGGGTCAGGCCCAACCCAAAGCCCGACCGCCTCCTCAGCCATCCGCCCGCGGCTCGCTGCCCGACAGCGCACGGTGCAGCCAGGCGCGGGCGACGGCCCAGTCGCGCTTGACGGTGGCCGGCGAGACGCCCAGCGTCTCGGCCACCTCGTCGTGCTCCAGCCCGCCGAAGAAGCGCAGTTCGACCACCTTGGCCGCCCGCGGGTCGACCGCCTCGAAGGCGAGCAGGGCTTCGTGCACCGCGACCAGGTCGCGATCTTCCGGCGCCGCCAGCTGGGCCAGGCCCGACAGCGTCACCGGCACCAGTTCGGCGTCGCGCTTGGCGGCGCGGCGGGCCAGCTCATGGTTGACCAGGATGCGCCGCATCATCGTCGAGCACACGGCCAGGAAGTGGCTGCGGTTCTTCCACTGCGTGCGCGTCTGCCCGGCCATGCGGAACCAGGCCTCGTGCGCCAGTGCCGTCGGGCTCAGCGTATGACCCGGGTTTTCGCGCCGCAGGTGCTGGCGCGCCATGCGCCGCAGCTCGTCGTAGAGCAAGGTGAACAGGCGCTCGCCGGCGTGCGGCGTGGGCAGGTCGAACTGGGCGAGCCACTGCGTGATCTCGGCGTCGGGCGGCGGGTCGAGCAGGACGGACGACATGCCCCGGATTGTCGGCCGCCACGGCAGGCGGACGCTGTGACACCCGTCACGACGGCCATGAGCCCTGCGCGGCGCTCTGGCGGCGAATGCCGGCACGCCCCGTGGTTGCGGGGCCTTGCCCGAGACCCGATGCAGGCTGCCCCGACACCGGTCGCGCTCGACGACAGCGTGAAATACATCGGCTTGCGGCGCTGAAACAGCGACGGGGCCGGTGCGCCTTCGGCTAGGGTCTGTTCACACTACGGGAAGGGACCGCGTTGACGACCAGAATGGCCGCAGGCAAGACGCAAACCGCAGCCGGGGTAGCCTCCCGGCGAGGATTTGCAACGCCGCATGCGGCCATTCTGGTCTCAACCCGAAGGGAAGGCCTGCCCAAGCGGGCCGCTCGTCGTTGCAGCGCTCGCCCGCACGACAGTGCGGGCATCGCGCCGCGCCTAGATTGGCCCGCTTGGGCAGGCCTTCGCGGCCCTTCCCGTAGTGTGAACAGGCCCTAGATTGGCGCGCCCGCCCCTGGCGAAACCTTGATGAACCCCAGCCACCCTGACTGGCACGCCGTGCGCGTGCTCTTCGATGCCGTCGCCGAGCTGGCGCCGGCGGACCGAGACGCCCGGCTTGCCGAGCCCGCGCTGGATGCGGCCGTGGTTGCCGAGGTGCGCTCGCTGCTGGCGCATGCCGGCGAGACCTCGGCCTTTCTGCAGGCGCCGGCGGCGCCCTCGCCCACGGCCCAGCGCGCCGGCCAGCGCCTGGGCGCCTGGCGCCTGAGCCGCCTGCTCGGCAGCGGCGGCATGGGCGATGTCTGGCTCGCCGAGCGTGCCGACGGCGCCTATGCCGGCGAGGCCGCGATCAAGCTGCTCAAGCGCGGCATGGACAGCGCGGCCGTGCTCGCACGTTTTGCGCAGGAGCAGCAGGCGCTGGCCCGGCTGAGCCACCCGCACGTCGCCCGCTTGCTGGACGCCGGCCGCAGCGACGACGGCCTGCCCTACTTCGTGATGGAGCGGGTGCACGGCAGGCCGATCCACGAGGCCTGCGAAGGCCTGACGCTGGAGGCGCGCCTGGCCCTGTTCCTGCAACTCGCCGACGCCGTGGCGCACGCGCACCGGCATCTGCTGGTGCACCGCGACCTGAAGCCGGCGAACGTGCTGGTGGATGGCGAGGGCCAGGTCAAGCTGCTCGATTTCGGCATCGCCAAGGCCCTGCAGGACGACGCCGCCGAGGCCACGCACACCGGCCAGCGCGCCTTCACGCCACAGTACGCCAGCCCCGAGCAGGTGCGCGGCGAGCCGGTGAGCACGGCCACCGACCTGTACAGCCTGGGGGTGTTGCTGTACGTGCTGCTGACCGGGCAGCGGCCCTACGGCCGCTCGGCCGGCAGCGCCCTGGAAGCCGCGCGTGCGGTGCTCGAAGAAGAACCCACGCGCCCGAGCAGCCTGAGCCCGGGTCCGCAGATGCCGTCCGACTGGCTGGCCACGCGGCGCCGGCTGCAGGGCGACCTGGACAACATCCTGCTCAAGACCCTGGAAAAGCCGGTCGATCGCCGCTACCCCAGCGTCGAGGCGCTGATGGCCGACATCCGCGCCTGTCTCGACGGCTACCCGGTGAGCGCGCGGGCCGCCAGCCGCAGCTACCGCGCCGGCAAGTTCGTGCGGCGCAACCGCGTGGCGGTCGCCGCGGCCGCCTGTGCCACGCTGGCCCTGGTCGGCAGCCTGGCCCTGGTGGCCTGGCAGGGCGCCGAAGCGGCGCGCGCGCGCGACGATGCGCGGGCGCGGCTGACACAGACCCGCGCCATCGCACGCGACATCGTGGCGCGTTATGCCGACGCGGTGACCTTCCTGCCCGGCGGCCTGCAGATCAAGGCCGACCTGCTGCGCGACACCCTGGGCCATCTCGACCGCCTGAGCGCCGACGACGCCCTCGACCCGGCCCTGGCCGGCGAAGTCGCGATGGCCTACTCGCGCCTGGCCGACCTGATGGCCAGCGAAAACGACGCCACGCTCAACGACCCCGAAGCCGCCGACCGCCACAGCGCCCGCGCGCTGGACCTGTTTGTGCAGGGCGAAGCCGCCTACCGCGACGACGCGGACTTCTACATGTGGTGGGCGCGGGCGATGCGCACGCGCTTCTTCCACCTGCGTCGCCAGGGTGACGTCGCCGGTGCGCTGCGCTGGTCGCAGCGCATTCGCGACCTGCTGGCACCGGTGGTGGCGCGCCTTCCCGCGACCAGCCTGCTGCAGCATGAACTGGGGTCGGCCTGGATCCAGATTGGCCAGGCGCACGACACCTGGATGCTGGCCAGCCTGAACCAGCCGGAGCAGGCGCTGGCCGCCTACGAAGAGGCCGAAACGCTGTACCGCGGCCTGCTCGGCCGCGGCGACAAGGAAGGCGACACCCTGTACCAGCTGGGCACCATCGCCGGCGCGCGCATGCTGACGCTGAACCGCCTGGGTCGCTCGGACGAAGGTGCGGCGCATGGCCGCCGCGGGCTGGCGTACAAGCAGCAGGCGCTGGCGCTGGCGCCCGACAACGTGGCCTACCGACAGGCGGTGGCCGGCGAAGCCAACAACCTCGCGGTGACCCTGCTCGACGCCGGCCTCGTGGCCGAGGCTCTGCCCGTGGTGCAGCTCAGCGAGGCCACGATGCAGGCCCTCGAGCGTGACGACGCAGGCCATGCCAGCTGGGCGCAGCGGCGCCGCTTCTTTGCCCTGCACTACGGCCGTGCGCGCCTGGCCGCCGGGCAGCCGGCCGAGGCCCTGCCCTACCTGATGCAGACCCTGCAGGCGATGGCCGGCGCCAGGACCCCGGCGCAGTTGCAGCGCCGCGCCCTGGCCCGGCTGGCGCAGGCCCAGGCCCAGGCCGCGCTGCAGCGTCGCAACGCAGCCGCCACGGCTGTGGACCAGGCCTTGGCCGACCTGGGCGCCGCCGACGGTGCCGATGCCCAGCTGCTGCGCGCCCAGGCCTGGGCCCTGCGTGCGGCGCTGGCCAGCACGCCGGCGCAGCGCGAGGCGGCGCGGGCCGAAGCCGGTCGCGCGGCCGCCGCCGCCGAAGCGGCGGGGCCGCTGAAGCCGGCGCAGCGCGGCTGGCTGGCGGCCTGGCGCGGCGCCTGAGCCGGGTCAGGCCACCAGCAGCTCGGCCAGGGTGCGCGCCACCACCTTGGTCGCGCGTCGCAGGTCTTCGAGCACCAGATGTTCGTCGGCGCGCTTGGCATGGCTTTCGCGCACCGTGCGCGGCCCGGCGCCGTAGATGGCGGCCGGGATGCCGCGTTCGCCGAACAGGCGCACGTCGGTGTACAGCGGCGTGCCGCAGGCCGGGATCGGCTCGCCGAGCACCGCCTCGCCATGTTTGCGCAGCGCCTGCACCAGGCGCGCATTGCCGGCGTCGGGCTGCCAGGCGCGGGCCAGCAGCAGGCGACGGATCTCCACCGTGATGCCGGGGCAGGCGGCGGCGGCTTCGCTGATGACGCGGCGGATGGTGGCTTCGACCTCGGCGGGGTCTTCTTCCGGGATCATGCGCCGGTCCAGCTTCAGCACCACCTTGCCGGGCACGACATTGGTGTGGGTGCCACCTTCGATGCGGCCGACATTGAGGTACGGGTGGGTGATGCCCGCCACCTTCGACCTCACGTTCCGGTAGATCACGTTCTGCGCATACAGCGCATTGAGCACCGCCACCGCGCCCTGCAGCGCGTCGACCCCGGTGTGCGGGATGGCGGCATGCGCCATCGTGCCGTGCACCGTGACTTCCATCTGCAGGCAGCCGTTGTGCGCCGTGATGACCTCGTAGGCGAAGCCGGCAGCGATCAGCATGTCGGGCTTCGTCAGCCCTTGCTCGAGCAGCCAGCCGGGGCCGAGTTCACCGCCGAATTCTTCGTCGTAGGTGAACAGCAGCTCGACCCCGCCGTGCAGATTCAGGCCCGCGGCTTCGAGCGCGCGCAGGGCAAAGGTGTAGGTCGCGAAGTCGCTCTTGCTCACCGCCGCGGCGCGGCCGTAGAGCTTGCCGCCTTCGATCTCGCCGGCGTAGGGCCGATGCGTCCAGCCTTCGCCGGGCGGCACCACGTCGCCATGCGCGTTGAGCGCGATCACCGGGCCGCCGTCGCCGAACTTTCGGCGCACGATCAGGTTGGTGATGCTCTGCAGGCCATAGGCCTTCACGTCGGCGTCGGGTACCGCATGGCGCTCGGCGTCCAGGCCCAGCGTGGCCAGCAGCGCGGCGGTGCGCTCGGCATGCGGGGCATTGTTGCCCGGCGGCGTGTCGGTGGGCACACGCACCATCTCCTGCAGGAAGGCGACCTGCTCGTCGAAATGCGCGTCGATCCAGCTGTCGAGGGTGTCGTTCGGGTTCATGGGGCTTGTTCGGCGAGTTGCTCCAGCAGCAGCGCAAAGGCGCGCGTGCACAGATCGGCGTCGTGGTTGGTGATCGATTCGAGCGGGTTGTGGCTGATGCCGGCGTTCAGGCCGCGCATGAAGAGCATCGCCTGCGGCATCACCTCGTGCAGCTTCATCGCGTCGTGCCCGGCGCCGCTGGGCATGCGGTACACCGGCAGCCCGAGTGCCGCCACCGCCTGCTCCCAGCGCGCCTGCCAGGCCGGCGCACTCGGCGCCGCGGCGGCGCGCATGGTTTCTTCAAGCGTGAAGCGCAGGCCGCGCCGCTCGCAGATGCGGGCCAGCTCGGCGCGCACGTCGGCGTCGCAGGCGTCGCGCACCACATCGGTGGTGGCGCGGATGTCGAGGCTGAAGCGGCAGCGGCCGGGCACCACGTTGACCGAACCGCTGGGCACGTCGAGCATGCCCACGGTGCCGACCAGATCGGGCACCGCAGCGGCGCGCTGTTCCAGGTAGAGCAGCAGTTCGGCGGTGCCGGCGGCGGCGTCGCGGCGCTGGTCCATCGGGGTCGTGCCGGCGTGGCTGGCCATGCCGACGATCTCGCCCACATGGCGCACGCTGCCGTTGATCGAGCTCACCACGCCGAGCGGCAGGTCGAGCGCATTCAGCACCGGGCCCTGCTCGATGTGGACCTCGACGAAACCGAGGTACTGCGCCGGGTCGCGCTGCAGTTTGGCGATGTCGTCGATGCACAGGCCGGCCTGCGTCATCGCCTGGCGCATCGACACGCCGTCGGCGTCGCTCTGCTCGAGCCAGCGCGGGTCGAAATGCCCGGTCAGTGCGCCCGAGCCGAGGAAGGCGGCCTTGTAGCGCTGGCCTTCTTCTTCGGCAAAGGCGACCACCTCGATGCCGTAGGGCATGCGCTTCCCGGCACGATGCAGCTCGCGCACGCAGGCCATCGGCACGAAGATGCCCAGCCGCCCGTCGTACTTGCCGCCGTTGCGCACCGTATCAAAGTGGCTGCCGGTGAGCAGGCGCCGGGCCTGCGGATCCTGGCCGTGGTAAACGCCGACGACATTGCCGACCGCGTCGATCTCGACATCGTCGAAACCGCAGTCGGCCTTCATCCAGTGCGCCAGACGCCGGGCGCAGGCGCGGTGGGCGTCGGTGAGGTAGGTCACCGTCAGCTCGCCGCGTTCGGCATAACCAGGGTCGCTGTGCACAGCCAGGCGCTCGGCCCAGTCCCACACCCGATTGCCAAGCTCCGGTGCGCTGCCGAACTTGTCGTCGAGCCGGATCTCGGCGATGCGGTGGATGTTGCGCAGGCATTCGTTGCGCTCGAAATCCGGGGGGTGCTGCGACCGGCGCTCGAAGGTGGCGATGATCTGTGCCTTCGTCAGGCCGCTGCCGCGCGGGCCGCGCACCGCCAGGATGAAGGGGAAACCGAAGCGCGCCTTGTACTCGGCGTTCAGCCGCTGGAGGGTCGCGAGCTCTTCCGCGCTGCAGTCGGTGAGCCCGGCCTTGCCCTGCTCGTTCGTCGATTCGGCGGTCAGGGTCTGGCTGACCATCGCCTTGCCGGCGAGCTCGGGGTGGGCGCGGATGAGGGCCAGTTGCGGTTCGACGCCGGCGTCGCGCACCACCTGCACCAGGGCCTGGCGCAGCTGGGCCAGGGTGGCGAAGGGACGCATCGACCAGGCCCGCTCGGCGATCCAGGGCGAATGTTCGTAAGTGCCGTCGAGCGCCGCGGTGAAGGCGGCGCGGTCGGCGGCGTTGAGCTGTTCAAGCGTCAAAGGCATGGCCATTGCCGGATCTAGTCCCACAGGAAGGCGGTTGCGGCGTCGAAGGGATGTACCTGCTTCCAGTGGCGCGCGATGTCGATGCGGCGCGTGACCCAGACCCGGTCGTGGGCCTGCACATGGTCCAGAAAGCGCTGCAGCGCACGCATGCGCCCCGGGCGGCCGAGAATGCGGCAGTGCATGCCGATGCTCATCATGCTCGGGCCGCCATCACCTTCGGCCGGATCACGATCGCCTTCGGCGTAGTGCACGTCGAAGGCGTCGCGCAGGTACTGGAAGAACGGGTCGCCGTGGCTGTAGCCCTGCGGCAGGGCGAAGCGCATGTCGTTGGCGTCCAGCGTGTAGGGCACGACCAGATGCGGCGCCAGCGTGCCGTCGGTCTTGCGCACCTGCAGCCACAAAGGCAGGTCGTCGCCGTAGTAGTCGCTGTCGTATTCGAGCCCACCGTGGTCGGCCACCAGACGCCGGGTGTGGGGGCTGTCGCGGCCGGTGTACCAGCCCAGGGCCGGCTGTCCGGTGGCCTGCTGCACGGCGGCCAGGCCGAGCCGCAGATGCTCGCGTTCGGTGGCTTCGTCGACCTGCTGGTAGTTGATCCAGCGCCAGCCATGGCAGGCGATTTCATGGCCGAGTTCGACGAAGGCGGCGGCCACTTCGGGGGCTCGCTGCAAGGCCATGCCGACGCCGAACACCGTCAGCGGCAGGCCGCGGCGCTGAAACTCGCGCAGGAGGCGCCACACGCCGACCCGCGAGCCGTACTCGTAGCTGCCTTCCATGCTGAGATGGCGCGCCGCAAAAGCCGGCGGATTGGCCATCTCCGACAGGAACTGCTCGCTGCCGGGGTCACCGTGCAGCACGCAGTTTTCGCCGCCTTCTTCATAGTTCAGCACGAATTGAACCGCGACGCGGGCCTGGCCCGGCCATTGCGCCTGCGGTGGGTGGCGGCCGTGGCCGCGCAGGTCGCGTGGGTAGATCGGGCGCGGGTCGGTCGGCAGGGCGGTCATGTGAAGTCAACTTCAGTCAGGAACGTGCAGCACCTGGCCCAGGTCGCTGCCATGCGGATCGGTGCGCAGATTGCGTTCGACGCTGTCGAGGTGGTGCGCCATCAGGCGCACCGCGGTGCGCGCATCGCGGCGCTCGATGGCGTCGACCACCGCCTCGTGTTCGCGGTGTGATTCGTCGGCCGAATGCGACGACGGGTACATCAGCGAGATCAGCTGCGAGCGGTTGAGCAGGTCGCGCAGGATCTCGGCCAGCACCTGGTTGCCCACCAGCTGGGCGAGCAGGACATGGAATTCAGCCAGCAGACGGGTGCGGCCGCTCAGGTCGCCGCGGGTGACCGCCTGCTGCTCTTCGCGCAGATGGGCACGCAGCAAGGCGAGCTCGCCGTCGCCGATGCGCGCGCAGAGCAGGCGCACCATCGACGTCTCGATCATGTTGCGCAGCTCGAAGACCTGGTGCGCCTCGTCCACGCTGGGCATCGCGACGAAGGCGCCGCGCGCCGGCTCGAGCGTCACCAGGCGGTCGCGGCTGAGCTGGTTCAGCGCCTGGCGCACGATGGTGCGCGAGACCTTGAACAGGTCGGCGATCTTCTGCTCGGCGAGCTTGGTGCCCGGCATCAGTCGGCGCTCGACGATGGCGCCCGTGATCGACGCCACGATGCGGTCGGTGGCGCCCCTGGGCGCGGCCGGCGGCGGTGCCGGGACGGCGCCGACCCGCTTCATGCGGGAGCGGGTGGGGGACATGGGTGGACGGACGGCGGAGTCGGCGGGTTGACGGTGCATGCAAAGTGTATACACTTCTGTCGCCAAATCAACCCGTTCGATGGACGGTTCTCGATCGACACCCACGCAGGAGATTGCAATGGGCCAGCTCAGCACCCATGTGCTCGACACGATGAACGGCTGCCCGGCGGCGGGCATGCGGGTCAGGCTGCAGCGCCTGCAGGGGGATCGCGCCGAGACCCTCGCCGACCTGCGCCTGAACGCCGACGGGCGCAACGAGGGCGGCGTCCTGCTCGACGCCGCGACGATGCAGGCCGGCCGCTACCGGCTGCTGTTCGAGGTGGCGCCGTATTTCCGCGCCCGTGGCGTGGCGCTGCCCGAGCCGGCTTTCCTGGACAGCGTGCCGCTGGATTTCGGCATCGCCGATGCCGCCGGCCACTACCATGTGCCCTTGCTGGTCAGCCCCTGGGCCTACAGCACCTACCGCGGCAGCTGATCCGGTTTCGGGTAAACACGGGCACAGGTGACCAGGCAACGTGTATACAGTTCATGCACGTCGCCGCGGCGCCCGCCAGGAATCGGACCTGACTTCCTGATCCAGCGGACTGCGACGCTTGCTCCTCACAGAGCCCGCTGTGGTGAGGGGAAACACGAAATCCAGATTCCGTGTTTCCCCGGGCGTGCGAGGACGAAGCGATGGATGTCTACCTTCTGGACTGGGCCAATCTGCTGCTGCGCTGGTCCCACGTCATCGTGGCGATCGCCTGGATCGGCTCGTCCTTCTACTTCGTCTTTCTCGACAGCAGCCTGACCCCGCCGCAGGACCCCGATCTGCTGCGCAAGGGGGTCGACGGCGAGCTGTGGGCGGTGCATGGCGGCGGCTTCTACCACCCGCAGAAGTACCTGGTGGCGCCGAAGACGCTGCCCGAACACCTGCACTGGTTCTACTGGGAGAGCTACAGCACCTGGCTGACGGGCTTCGGCCTGTTCACGGTGCTGTACCTGTTCAACGCCGGCAGCTTTCTGGTCGACAAGGGCGTGTACGACTGGTCGCCGGCGGCAGCCATCGTCACTGCACTCGGTTTTCTGGTCGCGTTCT
The DNA here is from genome assembly GCA_964637205.1 of uncultured Rubrivivax sp. Lineage (GTDB taxonomy): Bacteria > Pseudomonadota > Gammaproteobacteria > Burkholderiales > Burkholderiaceae_C > Rubrivivax. The sequence continues at coordinate 6,737 of CAZWUR010000030.1, read as the reverse complement.
GGGTCTTCTACGACCTGATCTGCCGCTGGGTCGGCGAGCGCGACGGCAAGGTCGGCGGCGACGCCGGCGTCGCCGCCCTGGTGCTGGTCTTCATCGTCGGCGCCTCTTGGCTGGCCTGCCAGCTCTTTGCCGGACGCGCCGCCTTCCTGATGGTGGGCGCGATGATCGCCACGGCGATGAGCGCCAATGTGTTCGTCTGGATCATCCCGGGCCAGCGCAAGGTGATCGCGCAGATGAAGGCCGGCCAGCCGGTGGACCCGCTGCACGGCCAGCGCGCCAAGCAGCGCAGCATGCACAACACCTATTTCACGCTGCCGGTGCTCGTCGCCATGATGTCCAACCATTACGGCTGGCTCTACCAGGGCGCGCAAAACTGGGCCGTGCTGGTCCTGCTGATGCTGGCCGGCGCGCTGATCCGTCACAGCTTCGTTGCCCGCCACAAGGCCCTGGTGCAGGGCCGGCGGGTGCCCTGGGAGCATGCGGTGGTCGGCACGGCCGTGCTCGTCGGCCTGGCGATCGGGCTGGCGCCGCCGCCGCCGTCGGCGGCCGAGCGCGAGGCGGCCGCGCGGCCGGCCGGCTATGCCGAGGTCCGGGCCGTGATCGACGAACGCTGCGTGCTCTGCCACAACGCAGCGCTGCAGAACAAGAACATCGCGCTGCACACGCCCGAACTGCTGAAGCAGCACGCCCTGGCCGTCTACCAGCAGGTCAGCGTGCTCAAGCTGATGCCGTTGAACAACGCGACCCAGATCACCGATGCCGAACGGGCGCTGGTCAAGCGCTGGTACGAGTCCGGTGCGCCGGTGCAATAGAACCCGGCCCAGCTCCGAGCGTGACGCCGGCCTTCGGCATACCTGGCGCCGCCATCAACCCGCTGTACGCGCGATTGCGCGAGCGCCAGATGATCGCCCATATGCTGGCGCGCCACCTCGAAGGCGCCTCGCACATGGCCGAGGGCGACATGCGGTCCAGGGCTTGCAATATCGGTGCCTGAATCGGCACCTCGGGCCCGGTCGGCACCGACATGATCACCGGCCTGGACTCGGCCCATGCCGACTCCAACCCCATCCTGTGCATCACCGGCCAGGCGCCGCGCGCCTTCCTCCAGCGGGCCTTCCACCTGACGTGCTCTGGCCGCCCGGGCCCGACAGGCCGAGGCTGGGATGGAAGAATTCAAGGTGCCGGCGATGATCGAGATCAACCCCCAGCGGGTGACGAACATCGCGATCGGCACCGAGATTCACAACGTGGTCGAGTTCGAGGAACTCGCCAGGGACAGGCAGGACGTGCCGACCGCCGTTTCACTGCTGGATTGAGGAGACAAGACATGCCCCTGTTCGCCGCCAACCTGACATCACGCGCAACGCATGGAAGGCGAGCCCTCGGCGACGATGCCAGAGCACCTGGCGCGCATCGGCCACATCCAGCCCGCCGACAACCCGGGCCGCAATGAACCGGGCAGCGGCGAGATCAATTACCCTTTCCGCTTCACCCATCTCGACCGCATCGGCGACAGCGGCTGGACCGGCTGCGCATCCAAGCCCGCCGCCGGCACCGGGGCCGGGCTCGGCTGGCGCGAGCGCCTGACGGCCTGAGACAACCCGAAACAAGGAGACTTCCATGACCGCACAACCCCTCAAGATCGGCTTCATCGGCCTGGGCATCATGGGCGCGCCGATGGCCGGCCACCTGATCAAGGCCGGACATCAGCTCTTCGTGCACACGCGCAGCAAGGTGCCGGCGAGCATCGCCGACAGCAGCGCCACGCCGTGCACGACGAGCCGCGGCGTGGCCGAACGCGCCGACATCGTCTTCCTGATGCTGCCCGACACGCCCGACGTGGAGCTGGTGCTGTTCGCCGAAGAAGGCGTGGCCGCCGGCCTGTCCAGGGGCAAGGTGGTGGTCGACATGAGCTCGATCTCGCCGATCGCCACCAAGGTCTTCGCGCAGAAGATCAAGGCCCTGGGCTGCGACTACCTTGACGCGCCGGTGTCCGGCGGCGAGGTCGGCGCCAAGGCGGGCACGCTGTCGATCATGGTCGGCGGCGACGAGGCGGTCTTCGAGCGCATCAAGCCGCTGTTTGCGCTGATGGGCAAGAACATCACCCTGGTCGGCGGCATCGGCGACGGCCAGACCGCCAAGGTGGCCAACCAGATCATCGTCGCGCTCAACATCGAGGCAGTGGCCGAGGCGCTGCTCTTCGCGGCCCGCGCCGGTGCCGACCCGGCGCGCGTGCGCGAGGCGCTGATGGGCGGTTTTGCGTCGAGCAAGATCCTCGAGGTGCACGGTGAGCGCATGGTCAAGCGCACTTTCGACCCGGGCTTTCGCATCGCGCTGCACCAGAAGGACCTGAACCTGGCGCTGGCCAGCGCGCGTGAACTCGGCGTCTCGCTGCCCAACACCGCCACCGCGCAGGAGCTGTTCAATGCCTGCGCCGCGCATGGCTGCAAGGCCTGGGACCACTCGGCGATGCTGCGCGCGCTGGAGAAGCTGGCGAACTTCGAGATCGGGCAGAAGGCACCCAAGTGAACGACCGGCGCGTGCTGTTGCGCCGGATGTTCGACGCCGCGGTCGCTTCGGCGCAGCCGGCGCTCGTCATCCCGGCGCACCTGCCCGAAGCCCAGACCTTGGGCAAGGGCCGGCTGATCGTGATCGGCGCCGGCAAGGCCTCGGCGGCGATGGCGCGCGCGGTGGAGGTCCACTGGCCGGGGTCGCTCGAAGGTTTCGTCATCACGCGCTACGGCTACGCCGTGCCCTGTGAGCGCATCCGCATCGTCGAGGCCGCCCACCCGGTGCCAGACGCCGCGGGTCTGGCTGCCGCCGAGGCCCTGCTGCAGCATGTGCAGGGGCTGCGTGAGGACGATCTCGTGCTGTGCCTGATCTCCGGCGGCGGCTCGTCGCTGATGCCCCTGCCATTGCCGGGCCTGACGCTGGCGCACAAGCAGGACGTGAACCGTGCGCTGCTGAAATCGGGGGCGACGATCGGCGAGATGAACACCGTGCGTCGGCATCTGTCGGCGATCAAGGGTGGCCGCCTCGCGGCCGCCTGCCATCCGGCACGCGTGCTCACGCTGCTGATCTCCGACGTGCCTGGCGACGACCCGATCGACATCGCCTCCGGTCCCACGGCGGCCGACCCGACGACCTGCGCCGACGCGCTGGAGATCGTCAGACGTTACGCCATCGAATTGCCCGCCGCGGTGCGCGAGCTGCTCGAAAGTGGCCGCGGTGAATCGGTGAAGCCGGGCGATGCGCGCCTGGCGCGCAGCGAACTGCGCCTGATCGCGACGCCGCAGAGGGCGCTCGAAGCCGCCGCTGCGGTGGCGCGTGAGGCCGGCGTCTCACCGGTCATCCTGGGCGATGCGATCGAGGGCGAAGCGCGCGATGTCGGCAAGGTGCTGGCTGGCATTGCGCTGCACGTGGCCCAGCACGGCCAGCCGGTGGCGCCGCCCTGCGTGCTGCTCTCCGGCGGCGAAACGACGGTGACGGTGCGGGGTGCCGGCCGCGGCGGGCGCAATGTCGAATGCCTGCTGTCGATGGCGCTGACCCTGCGTGGCCACCCGCGCATCCATGCCCTGGCCGGCGACACCGACGGCGTCGACGGCCAGGAGGAGATCGCCGGCGCGCTGATCGGCCCCGACACCCTGGCCCGGGCCTGGGCGGCCGGGCTGAAGCCGGCCGAGCACCTGGCCGACAACGACGGCCACGGCTTCTTCGAGGCCCTGGGCGACAGCGTGCTCACCGGGCCGACGCTGACCAATGTCAACGACTTCCGGGCAATCCTGGTTGAGGGCCCGGGCCCGTCCTAGTTTGAATGCGCCGCCAGTCGGCCCGCCCTACACTGGGCACGCGGAGGGCGGTCCATGGACGGCATCTTCATCAGCTATCGCCGGCAGGATGCGGGCGGACACGCGGGCCGCCTGCGCGACCATCTGCGCGCGCGCTTCGGGGCTCGCGTGTTCCAGGATGTCGACGACATCCCGGACGGCGAAGTCTTCGAGCAGGTGCTTGGCCGCGCGCTGAATGCCTGCCGCGTCGGCCTCGTCGTCATCGGCCCGAACTGGCTGACCGGCACCGACGCCGAGGGCCGGCGTCGCCTGGACAGTCCTGACGACTGGGTGCGCGAGGAAATCCAGCAGCTCATCCGGCGCGACATCCGTGTCATTCCGGTCCTGGTCGGTGGCGCCCGGCTACCCGCGGCAGCCGAACTGCCCGAGACCCTGCGACCCTTGTGCAAGCGCCAGGCGCGCGAACTGCGTGATGCGTCCTGGGACGTCGATGTCGCGGCCCTGATCCGGCGGCTGGACGAGGTGTTGCAGGATGCAAGCATCGCGCCCGTGCCGGCCGCAGCGCCGCAGGCCGGCCGGCGCGGGCCGATCACGATCGCAGCGGGGGTGCTCGTGGCGATCATCGCCGGCGCGGCGTGGATGGGCATCTCAAGCCGACAGGCGTCGCCATCCTCTGCCGATTCGACGGTCGGCGCTGCGGCCCAATCCTCCGCGGTGGCGGCGGTTGACGCCACGGTCGCCGCTGCGCAGGCCTTGCAGATCGTCGGCAGCCGCTGGCGGGTGGAAGACTTTTCCGGCATGCCCCCGGCAGCCGACCCCTCGACCGTCTATCAGATCGTGGTCGACAAGTCGACGGTGCGGCTTCAGCCGACGAACGGCGCGGCGGCGCCATCCAGTGTTGCCCGGCAAATCGTCGGGCGGGCGCTGACGCTGCAATCCGTGCCACCGGCCGGCGGCGCGCCTCTGCCGTATCTGTACGTGTTCCAGCTGGCGGCCGACGAGTCCCGGCTGGATGATTGCCAGACCGTCAATGCTGCCGACCTCAGGGCGCTCGGTCCGTGCCAGTGGCGCTACCACCGCGTGCCCGAAGCCGGCCTCGCGCCGGCCGCGCTGCAGCCTGCGCCGACGCCGGTGACCTGCGGACGCGGGCTGCCGAGCCAGGCCGACCCGAAATGTGTCGCCAAGGCGGCGGGCCTGATCGGCCCCTGGACCGGTGACGATGGGCACATGGACTATCGGCTGCGGGTCGACGGCGACTTCGTCGAACTCCTGGCACCGAGCCCGCGCGACGAAAAGTCCGGGCGGCTGCTCTTGCGCGGCGTGGAGAAAGGCACGGTGAGCTTCGCCTGGGCTGGGTTCCAGGACCCGGTCGGACGCTTCGATGCGCAGTCCTGGCTGGAATACGAGCTCGTCGCCGACAAGAGCGGCTTGCGTCTGGTGAAGTGCGGCGCGGCCCTGCAGCTGTCGGCACATCGCGAATATTCCCAGTGCACGGGCGTGCCGGCTTTCCTCGTGCAGCGGACGACGCGCTGATCGCCACCGACCGTAGCTGGGCGCTGTTCATCGCCCCTGCGGCGGCACCGGCGGCGCCTGACGCCTGGGGAAAGCGCGGGGGTACCGGCCCCGGATCGCTGTCGAATTCCTGGGGTCTGCCGCGTCGTCAAGGTGTCATTCACTTGAAAGGAAGCCCGATGGCCACCACCCTCACCGCCTATCTGTCCTTCGACGGCAACTGCGCCGAGGCGATGCGTTTCTATGCCCGGGTGCTCGATGCCCGCGTCGAAACCCTCATGACCTACGCTCAGGCGCCGGGCATGGCCGAACACTGCACGCCGCGCGACCTGGACCGCGTCATGCACGCCTATCTGGTGCATCCCGACTTCGCGATCATGGCCGGTGACGCGACCGACGGCATGCCCTACCAGAAGCTGCAGGGCATCTCGATGACCCTCGGCTACGCCACGGTGGACAAGGCGCGCCATGTCTTCGAGGCCCTGTCCGAAGGCGGGCAGGTCACGATGCCGATGGGCGAAGCCTTCTGGGCCGAAGCCTTCGGGGCCGTGACCGACCGCTTCGGCGTGCCCTGGCTGGTCAACGGCGGGTTGAAGCCGCTCGGTTGAGGCCGGTCGCCGGCGCCGGCCCAGGCACCGGCGCCGCTTCAGCCCCGTGCCCGCCGCGCCTTCACGGCGTCGGCCAGGGTGTCGAGCACCTGCAGTGAATCATCCCAGCCGATGCAGGCGTCGGTGATGCTCTGCCCCGGCACCAGCTTGGTCGGGTCGTCCCGGCCCGGGGTGAAGGCCTGCGCGCCGGCCTGCAGATGGCTTTCGATCATCACGCCGACGATGCAGCGGCTGCCTTCGGCCAGCTGGCGGCCGATGTCGGCGGCCACCTCGACCTGTTTGCCATGCTGCTTGCTGCTGTTGGCGTGGCTGCAGTCGATCATCAGCCGGCAGGGGAGCTTCGCGGCCTCGATCGCGGCGCAGGCGGCGGCCACGCCCCGGGCGTCGTAGTTCGGCGCCTTGCCGCCGCGCAGGATGACATGGCAGTCGGGGTTGCCCAGGGTCGAGACGATGGCGACCTGGCCGTTCTTGTGCACCGACAGGAAATGGTGCGGATTGCCGGCGGCCTGGATCGCGTCGCAGGCGATCTTCAGGTTGCCGTCGGTGCCGTTCTTGAAGCCCACCGGCGCGCTCAGGCCGCTGGCCAGCTCGCGGTGTACCTGGCTCTCGGTGGTGCGCGCGCCGATCGCGCCCCAGCTGATCAGGTCGCCGATGTACTGCGGGCTGATCACGTCGAGGAACTCGCTGCCCGCCGGCACGCCCAGGCGGTTGATGTCCACCAGCAGCTGGCGCGCGATGCGCAGGCCCTCGTGGATGCGGAAGCTGCCGTCCAGATAGGGGTCGTTGATCAGGCCCTTCCAGCCGACCGTGGTGCGCGGCTTCTCGAAGT